>NZ_JBJXEN010000001.1:0-102076 GCF_046153165.1 Flavobacterium sp.
TTCCGAAATTACAGATTATCGATATGGTGTAAAATGGATTCGAGGTTTTGAATTTACTATTGGTCGAGAATATCAAATTTTTATTAAAAATCAAGAAAATAAAATCATAAAAATTAATTTTAAAAGTTTTTATGGAATTAATAAAAATTTACACTTTAAAAATTATTCAGGGATTCTAAACTCTTTATGGAATTTTCATTTCAATAAAATAGCTTCAGACTTTATTGAAAAATTTAAAAATAACGAACAATTCTCAATTGGTAATGTTCATTTTTCAGATGAAAATATAATAATTGAAACAAATTCTATCTTAAAAAAGAAACAAAATATTATTCTTTGGAAAGATTTACGAACAAAAGACTACAGAACCTATTTTGCAATATATTCTCAAGAAAACCCATCAAATATAAATCAATGTTATAATTATAAAGATGATTGGAATACTGCAATTCTATATACTGTGATTAGAACTATTCTAAAAAACAAAGAAATCGAAATCTATTGATTTATTTTATCAATAACTCTTTCAAATCTACCGAAGTTCCGTTGTAAATATTTACATCTACACAACCTTTTATTCCGTTTACTTTTCCGTTTTCGGTTACTTGCCACATAGACCAATCGGAATCAATATCTGTATAAAAAGCGGTGTAATTTGCAATCCAAAAAGGATAATCCGAGAAATCTTCTTGCAGAAAATCGTTGTAATAACTCTCACCACTATAAATAATTGGTTTTACTCCATAATGTTTTTCAACTACATCGAGCCAACGTTGCAAACCAACTTTTAACCGTTCTATAGATTGTTCTTTTGGCAGCTTTTCAATATCTAAAACCGGTGGGAAATCACCTTTATGCAATCTTACATTCTTTATAAAATTATTAGCTTGCTCAATTGAGTTTTCGTTGGGACGATAATAATGATAAGCACCACAAATAAGCTTACTTTCTTTGGCTTTTTTCCAATATTTTTTAAACTTATAATCTCGTCTATCATTACCGACAGTAGCTCGAACAAAAACAAATTCAATAGGAAAACCACCTTCAATTTCTTTAATATTATCCCAATCTATTTTGTCTTGGTATTCAGAAACATCAATTCCAAAGGATTTTTCTATGTGTGCATCTAAGACTTTATCAAGCGGAGCGATTCTGGTTTCTACAATGATTTTATCCGTTTTAAAGCCTAAATAATAGGCCAAAATATTTCGCTGACTATATATAATAATCAAAACAAATGCAATGAAAATATACCCGTAAAAAGTATTGCTTCGAATGAATGATTTTTGTTTTTTAGACTTAACTGATTTTCGTACAGCCATTAATCCATTATTTTTTATTAATCATATTGTTTACAACCGAAAGCAAAACATAAAAAATAATAATCATAGGAATTCCTAAGTATCTAAACAGAAGTAAAAACAATACTGAAGTTGCCAAAAACAAAATTTGCAAGGCGTTTTTCTTGAAGGTAAAATCTTTTACTTTCAATGAAAATAAAGGAATTTCGGCATTCATAATGTAAGCACTAACAATAGATATTCCTATTAAAGTCCATTTATTAAATAAAATTTCAACAAATTGTGTATTTTGATTATCTGCCATCACCAATGGCAAACTCAATATAAACAAAGCGTTAGCAGGTGTTGGCAACCCTATAAATGAATCCGTTTGGCGTGTATCTATATTAAAATTTGCCAAACGATAACATGCTCCAAGAGTTATTATAAATCCTAAATAAGGCAAATAACCTTGTATTGGTACATGAGTATATTCGCCCGAAATCATATAAACCATAGCAAAACCAGGAACAACTCCGCTTGTAACCATGTCTGCCAAAGAATCTAGTTGTAATCCAAGTGGGCTAGAAACTTTGAATAATCTAGCAAAAAAGCCATCAAAAAAATCAAAGAAAATTCCTAAACAAACAAAATACAATGCTAAATCGAATTTGAAATCTGAAATAAAAATTATTGCTATGCAACCACACGCTAAATTTAACAAAGTAATAATATTGGGAATATGTTTTTTGATATTCATTTTGAAATAATTTAATTATCGATTCAGCAAATTTAGCACAATAAGTTTATACATCGATGCGTTTATTATATCAGATTTTTATTTAATCTTTGTAGAAATTAATTTTCCTTGAAAAAACTTATACTTTTTATATTTTTAATCTCATTTAGCTTTACAAAAGCGCAAACAATTCGTAAATATTCGAACGAATTTATGAATATTGGTGTCGATGCCCGTGCTTTTGGTATGGCAAATACCATGGTAGCGCATACTAAAGATGTAAATTCAGGTTATTGGAATCCGACAGGTTTACTAAAAATAGAAGATGGTGAAGCATCATTGATGCATGCTAATTATTTTGCTAATATTGCGCAATATGATTATGCGGCTTACGCGAAAAAAATAGATGATCGTAGTGCTTGGGGCGCATCAATCATACGTTTTGGGGTTGATGATATTCTTAACACAACTGAACTTATAGATGCCAGCGGAAATATAGATTATAACAGAATTAGCTTATTTTCGACCGCAGATTATGGTTTTACATTTTCATATGCTAGAAAATTACCCGTACAAGGATTTCAATATGGTGTAAATGCAAAAGTTATTAGGCGAATTATTGGGGATTTTGCTAGTTCATGGGGATTTGGATTTGATGTAGGTTTACAGTTCGAAAAAAACGATTGGCAATTTGGTCTAATGGTACGCGATGTTACTACTACTTATAATATTTGGAATATTAATGAAAAGGAGTTTAAGAAAATAAAAGATGCACAAACTCTAAATCCTTTACAAAATCAGGATTTACCCGAAAGTAGCGAAATTACTTTACCGAAAATGCAACTTGGTATTGCTAAAAAATATGAATTTCATAATGAAACAAGTTTATTAGCTTCTGCAAATTTGAATATGCAATTTCAACAAACAAATGACTTAATTTCTACTAGTTTTGCAAGTATTGATCCCGCTTTAGGATTTGAATATGGTTATAACAATTTAGCTTTCCTTAGAGCTGGTTTTGGTAATTTTCAAAAAATACAACAAATAGACGGAAGCAATAAAGTAGGATTTCAGCCTAATCTAGGTGTAGGATTTCAATATAAAGGAATTGCTATAGATTATGCATTAACCGATTTAGGAAACCAAAGCGCCGCTTTATACTCGAATGTCTTTTCTGTAAAAATTGATTTAAGTATATTTAGATAAAACTCTCCAATGACAAAAAAAATACTTTCTTTATTATTTTTTATACAATTTTCAATAAGTTATTGCCAACAATTGCCTATTTCAGAAAGTACAAAAATTAGTATTATCACTGTAGGTCTTGCTGATGAAGTGCATTCTTTATACGGACATACTGCATTGAGAATTCAGGATTACAAATTAAATTTTGATTTAGTTTATAACTACGGAATGTTCGATTTTAGTACTGAAAATTTTGTTGCAAAATTTGCAAAAGGTGATTTACAATACTATGCGGCAGCTTATCCTTATGCAGATTTTGAGTATAGTTATAGAGAAGACAATCGTTCTATATATGAGCAAGTTTTAAACTTATCTACTCTAGAAAAGCAAAAATTATTTGATAAATTAAACACTTCTCTTTTACCTGAAAATACATTTTATACCTATAAATTTATTGATAGAAATTGCACTACAAAAGTGATTGACATTGTAAATGAAGTATTGGAAAACAAACCAATTGTTAAAAAAAATATTAATAGTTCAACGTACAGAGAAGTGCTATTCCCTTATGCAAATAATCATTTTTATGAACAATTGGGCATCAATATAATTTTTGGACAAAAAGTAGATAATCAAGCAACTACTATTTTCCTTCCTCTAGATTTATATGATAATTTAAAAGCTATTTCATATAAAAACGAACCTTTAGTTTCTGAAACAAATATTATTTTTGAAGCTAACAGAACTACTCCCATTTCTTATTTAGATAGTATTTATTCTCTAATAGTCGTTTTATTATTATTTGTAATTCTAAACAAAAAAGCGACTAATATTATTTATTTTACTTTCTTAGGACTAATAGGATTGTTATTTTCTTTTATGAGTATTTACTCTTTTCACAAAGAGTTATTCTGGAATTATAACATTTTATTACTTAATCCATTATTTTTGTTTCTTGTATATTTCATTATTAAAAACAATACAAAATGGATTAAAAAAATAAGTATAATATGTTTATTATCTCTAGGGATTTATTGTTTATATGTCATAGGGAAAATACATTTTATAATTGTTTTACCTATTATAATTACAACATCTATTATACTTTCTCGATTGATTTTGAAAAGACAAAACTAAAATTACTGTCCCTTATAAAAAAGCACGGTACTTATTGTTTTTACGATAATATTTAAATCGAGAAAAATACTTCTATGTTTAATATAGTACAAATCATATTGTAATTTTATTAGGCTATCTTCAATAGTTTCTCCGTAAGAATAATTTACTTGAGCCCAACCCGTAAGTCCTGGTTTTATAACATGACGAGTTTCATAAAAGGGCATTATTTCTGCAATTTCTTTTACAAACACTGGTCTCTCAGGTCTTGGTCCAATAACGGACATATCACCTTTTAGCACATTTATAAATTGTGGAACCTCATCTAGCCTAGATTTTCTTAAGAACTTACCAAAAGGTGTTATTCTAGAATCATTTGCTGTTGCAAAAACAGCACCAGTCTTTTCGGCATTTATAATCATAGATCGAAGTTTATAAATCTTAAAAATCTCCCCATTCTTACCCATCCTTTCTTGAGTATAAAATATAGAACCTTGATTACCTATTACATTTCCTAATAGAACAAAAGGAAAAATAAGTAGACCACAAGAAAGCCCTAATATTGAAAAAATGATTTCAAAAAACCTAATTAATATGAGATACAATTGGTTATGATTACTTCTAGAGAATGGGAAATATTTATAAAAATCTCGTGCAACATACTGAACTGGTATACGTTGTGTAATACTCTCATAAACTTGCGTATACTCTCTAATAACTAAACCTTTTTCAAGAAGTCTGATTAGCTTATTATACAATTGTACAGTTATTCCTTCTGTTTTTTGTGAGGCAATAACAATTTCCGATATGTTTTTTTCATCAATAAATTTTTCAATATTTTTTAAATCAATATGACTCACAAAATTATATTCAAATCCTTTTGAATTTTGAATATCTGAATTTATATATCCTTCAATTTTATAATGAGGATCTACACTTTGTAATCCGTTTATTAACTCTTCTAATTCTTCTTTATCGCAAATTAAAATTACTTTTTTTCCAAATCTTGTTGATGCGAAAAATTTAACATAGATCATTCTCCAAAAAAACAATGATATTAATACGGAAGCATAAAAAAGCAGTATCTGTAATCTGTTTTCTGGAAGTGCTGGTGTTATAAGTGGTGTAAGTAAATAAAATAAAACAGTAGTTGAACTTACTAAAACGATACTTTTTGTAATTTGAAATTGATTACTTGCTACTTGCAAATTATACATTTCAAAAACAGAACCAAAAAATAAAATATAAACAGATAAAATTAATGTCCAATAAAAATTAGTTTCTGATATTTTAAAATAATAAAAATCAAAAATTATACCTAATAAATGTAAGATTCCTAAAACAAAAATTACATCAAAAACTCTAAGCAGAATTTTTCTCTCAGACATTTCGAAGTGTATTTTAGATTGGGAAGTCATTATAGGCGTGTATTGTTTACAAATATCTAAAAATATTTCTATTCTTTATCTAATTTCTCTTCTTGAATTGTAATATTTTGATTTTCGACACTATAAATATGCAATAATGAAAGTGCATATACAAATGCTGGGGCTGCAAGTCGCATTGCTGCATGATTTATTGTTAATAACCAAAAAGTGAAAAGAGCTAATAAATATATATGTTTTCTGTTATTTATATATAACGCTAAAGGTGTTAAACCTAAAATAAGCAACCCTAAAACACCAAATGACCCATGTTCCGCAAGCATTCTTGATATTTCATTATGTGTTGCCCCAACCATTTCTTTTGTTTCTTCTTGTCGGTTTTCTTTTCCTTTACCTACTCCAATACCCATGACTGGATTTTCTAAAAACATATTAAACTCATTTTCTATAATCACTTCTCTCCCTGAAAGCCTACTGGCTTTTACTCTACCAGCAGCATCTTCATTTGCATAACGCTTATTTATAAGTCCTCCAGTTTCTAAAGTACTATATGCCCAAATTATAGACATCGCAATTATAGAAAAACCTACCATTTTAATTATTTTATATTTAGATTTTGTCTTTACTACATTAAAAAGTATTAAAATTAAAAAAATCACCATGACTAGAGCACAAATCATACCTCCTCTTGAAAAAGTCATTAATCCTCTAAAAGCAAAAACTAACAACATGAATATATTAATAATCTTTATCCACTTTTCTTGTGAATAAAATATGACTCTTGTAAAAATGATAAAAACTCCTAATCCTATAATTGTAGAAACTTGATTTGGTCCATAACCTCCTGAAGTAGCAAAATTAGAATCGGTTCCAGTGACTACTTCTTTCACACTTGGGGCATATAAAAACAAAAAAGTAATTGTGCTGATTATAGGTAATAATATACATAATAAAATATTATCTAGCTCTTTTAAAGTGACATTCCTCTGATAGCAATACAGTGCAGAAATACCCAAACATATTGGTCCTGAAATATTAAACGCAATGGCTTTTCTTACGCTTGTATCTAAATTAAGTGTTGATGATCCAAGTATTATTCCTGGAATAAGTATAAGCAAAAATACCCAATAAGGAAATGAATTTCTAGAAAACCCAGAAAAATAAATTCCCATAATCATATAAATAATAACTGAATATTTTCCTATCTCATATAAAACATAACCACCTGTCATTCTTAATATTACTTCACTACCAATACTATAGGCAGCAACATAAAGCACTTGATTATGACGATTTTCTGTTTTTAAAATCAACAAGAAACCAATAGACAAAATCGCCAATCCATAAGGTATTGCTAACTTAGCTTCTATGAATACTAATACTCCAAGAATAACATGGAGGAAAACAAGACTTATATATAAATTATTCTTTTTAAACATTATTTAGGTTTGTTGCAATTCTTAGACATTTGCCTTTTAATAATTCAAAAGTACACACAAAATACTAAGAAATAAAAACCAAATGATTTAACTTTTCTAGATAGTTTATAAATGTAAATTTTTGAGCGACTTCCTGAATTCTGTTCGATTGCTCTTTTAGTTCTAAACTATCGATATAAATAGCTTTGTCTACAACAATAGCATAACTTTCTTTCGAGTTAAAATTCCATACAAAACCATTAGTTTCATTAATATAATGTCCTATACTACCCACGTTAGAAACGATTGGAACAACTCCATAACAGGCCGCTTCTGCAATCACTTTTGGAAATCCTTCAGAGTCTGAGGGAAGCAATAAGAAATGGGATTCTAACAAAATTTTATGTACATTTTCTTTATCTAAAAACCCATGATATTGTATTTTTTCTTTTAAAAAAGTCGTTTTTTCTTTGTAAAAAATTATTTTTTCGCCATCTCCAATAAAATTCACTTTCTCTATTTTATCTAGTGGAATGCTTTGCAAGGCTTCAATAATTCTATCGACACCTTTGGATGATTCTAATCTTCCAACAAAGGTAAAAATGAATGGTGAATCAAATTTTTTGTTTTTACTTATTATTTTTCCTTCTTCTAAATCATTAATTGTTAAACAAGGATTTTCAAACGACAAACAATGTTTGGGTTGATTTTCCCAAAAACCATTTATTGTGACTTTACAGTTTGCCCATTTTTTTTTGAGCCAAGTTCTTTGAATCCTGTAAGACAGTGGTCCTTTTTCTTGACCCCAATTTCCTGCGTATTTTACCCAAAGAATAAATTTTCTATTTATAAAAAAGGAAAATAAAGGCAATAGAAATAATCCCATACTGGTAGGCAAACGCAATTGCACCTCCGAAGCACCATCAAGAGATTTAACAACCTGACTTATAATTTTGGGTATTTTTGTAAAAATTAGAACTTTATCTAACAAACTCTTCCCTCCAAAAGGCGGAATAGGAACAAATGTGATGTTATTTTTGGAATAAGGTAATGAACTTAAAGGCATTTTAGTATCATAGAAACAGGCAACATGATACACTTCCTCCCAATAATCGGCAAGGAAATTGACTTCATTTACAGTTGATCCCCAACCCATTATAATACCATTTTCATTCGTATAATGTTCGGTATGCGAAATAATTACTAATTTTTTCTTTTTCATTTAATCAATAATTTCCAAATACTTTTTAATAATAATATCCCAATCAAAATGCTTCGACCATTGCTTGGACTCAGTAGAATAATGATTGTAATTATTCATAATTTCATCAAAAGCCGATGCAATTTCTATCGCATCATGTGGATTGACTAATTTTCCTGAATATCCCTCTTTTATTGCATCAGTAATGCCACTGTTTTTTGAACCAATGGCTGGCAAACCTAAGAAATTGGCTTCTAAAACAGCAATACCAAAGCCTTCTACATCTCCATTTTTTAAATGATCACTTAACATAAAAAAAACTTTGGATGAAGAAACTACTTGCTTCAAATCATGATTTGACATTGCACCATGAAATATAACATTTTCATGAACATGAAGTGATTTCGCCAAAGCCTCAAACGTATCTTTTTCGGTAGGAATACCAATAATATGATATTGTATTTCAGGATATTTTTCTTTTAATATCGGTAGCGCATTAATTACATTTTGTTGTCCTTTTCGATACGAAACATTTCCTACAGTCACTATATTTGGGTTTCCCTTTACAAAATCGGAATTATTGTTTTCAATTTCAGGAAAAGCAAAACCGTTATTTATTACTGTAATTTTTAAATTGGGATTGGTTTCTAGCGCTAAATTTTTGGTGAACTCAGAAACAGCTACTAAAGAGTCGAACTGAGATAGACTCCATTTTGTAATATGCTTGCTTAGTTTGCCGCCAGCATAAATCTCGGAACCATGTAGTACCGCTACACATTTACTTCTAGAAAATAAAAATTTCATAAATGCTCCTAGCCACAAGGAAAATTTTCCTGAACTAATTAAGGTGATTTTTTTGTTAGTATTTACTGTTTTTATAGTTTGGAAAATCCTGCTCAAATAGGTAAATAATACCATCGAGTGTCTTTTTATTCTTTGCACTTTAATAGGCAATTGATTATCAAAAACAATATCATCGTCAATTTTTTTCGAGCGCTGATCAGTAATTACAGCAACTTCCTTTCCTTCATTTTGCAAAGATAAAGCTAGATGCAAAGCATGATTGCCTATACCGCCTGGTAAGGGTGGAAATTCGGAAGATAGGATTAGAATGTTAAACTTATTTCTCAAATTAAATTAAACTAGACGGTAAAACAAATTGAATTTCTTGATCCGATTGAGTCAATTTTTTTAAAAAATTTTCAAAATTCTCTTTCGATTCAGTCTTATTAAGGAATGAAATCATTAATGGATGTGCGCTAATTGTATAAGTTGGAAAATTTGTATTTAATATATGATTAATTACTTTATCATCAAAACCTGTATAGTGGTTTTCTAAAATTAGAATTTTATTATATTTATATACTTTTCCTGTACAGTTTTTTTTAAGTAAATTAAATTTTTGAAATATATTTTGATACGAAATTCGAACCCATTTATAATTTGTTTCTATTAAAACATTAATCAAATTATTATTATCACCCATTTTAAAAAAAGGAAAAATCCCTCTATCACCTATACTAAAAGCACCTTTTCGAAGCCAAGTCATTGGTCTATTATGCGGAGGAACAAAACCAATCACATTTTGTTTGTTATGTATGGCTTTCTCTAAACTTTTTTTGCTTCGAATTAAACTTTTTTCAATTTGCTTTTTCAAGAATATTGGAGTCCATTCGTGACGCCAACTGTGTGATGCTATTTCATGACCTGCAAGAGAAATTTCATTTATTAATTCTGGAAACACGTAAGGATATTTTCCTTCTTCGGCAGAAAAACCCGTAATTGCAAAACAAGACTTTATATTATATTCTTCTAATTTTTTTAAAATATAATGAACATTATTTATTTCTTCTTCAAAATTTTCGAAAGAAAAATTATAGGGATACGAAGAATTTATTTGACCTATTGGACCATCAAAATCCCAAATTAATATTATTTTTTTCTCTTTAAATATTTTCATCCGAATCTGAGTAAGTATAGTAAAATTTCTTATTTATAATTTTGTCACTTAAATCATTATTGTCTGTATAATAAATAACTTCGCCTCTAGTCCTAAATTTTATAAAACCAAAAAACCAAAGTGCACTAAATCTAGTTTCATCATTAACTGCAAAACGAATGATTTTGAGATTTTGAGATTTATATTTAATTATAATTTGTGCCATCATATCAAAAAAAGCTAACCAATTTTTAATCTTAAAATCAGTCAGAAAATAAGTTGAATCAGCTAAATATCCTGAGAAACTATCACCTTTTTTATTTGAGTATGTATTGATACCTTTATAATAGTTTTTAAATTTTTCATATCTCCAATTTATAAAATCAGCATCATGAATGGTAGAAACAAATCCATCTCTATCGTTTGAATTATTCAATTTTGTATATTCTAATTTACCAATTGTATCAAATCTTTGCTTTCTGATTTTACCGTAAAATATAAAAAAATAAGCAAAAAAATTAGGAATGTTATTTAGTAACTTCAAATCAAAGCCCTTCAATTTTAAAATACCTCCTAAATTTAATGAAAATAAGAACTTATAAGAAGCTTTAATAGATTTATAACCGGCTTTTTTCATTGATTTTGATGCTGCTGGACTCGGATCACTTCCAAAAGTGATCTGTTTTTGTTTATGTGCAAAATCATATAGTAGTTTTGCAACTCCGCTTCCTCTATAATCGTTATCAACCATTAAATCACAAGTCCATTGCGATTCATAAACTTTGCCTTCAACATTTACATTAAATGGAATTAAACCCAACTGACCAATTACTTTATCCTCTTTAATAGCCAAAATAAATGATGGTAGATCTTCATTTTGCTTCCCTCTAAATTTCCAATAAATATATTCTGGTGTGATTCTCCTTGATTTTTTCCAATATTTTGAAGCAAAATCAATATGTTTTTGTTCTAAATGGGAAGAGTATGCCTTTATTTCAATCATTCTTTCTTCTATTTTTAGATTATTTATTGAATTTTTAAAGTTTCAATTTTTTCGCCTTCTTTAATTTTTGCACTAGCTAAATGCCAAGATTTTATAACCTGAAAACAAATAAGCGGTAATAAAACAGGAACCAAAGCAAAGCTAAGTACTTTTAGCAACTTGCTCTTTTTAAACCTGTAAGGCACTAGTGAAGGTAATATAGCGTGTAAGATATAATATTTACTAAGATTAGTGCCAAAATATTTTCTCGAAAAATACAAAACACTAGGCACAGGTCGTGGTCCTAATAATTTTTTAGGTCGCCAACCATCCCAACTTCCCATTTGTCTCAAACCGCCTTGTGCTACTTTAAGATGAACGCGTTTGGCTCTATAATTAGAAATATTTTTATATCCTGCTAAGTAGGATCTTAATCCAAATTCACCATCACCCATACGTTGTTTTTCGAATTGCCTGTCAAACAAGCCAATATGTTCAAAAATTTCTCTTTTGAGTAATACATTTCCAGTATCTAATTGATCGCTCCAGCGGAAATAACTGTAATGTTTAGGGATTTCGTCACCAATGGTACTTATTGAAACTCCAGAAGACAAATCGGCATCAAAAAAATCTAGTGTTTTTATATGTTCTGCAATCCAATTGGGTTCTACTAACGAATCATCATCATACAACAAGATATATTTTCCTTTACTAGATTGTATGGCTTCATTTCTGGCCCGCCAAAGTGCTTTTTCCTCCTGAAACCAGAAATACAAATCGAGATTCCAGCCTTTATAAAACTGTTCTTGAAAATCATCGGTCTGATCAACAATAATAACTTCAAAATTTTTATAAGTCTGATTTTCTAAATCACGTAAAACATCTTTTAGATAAACATATCTATTTAGTGTTGGAATGATGACCGAAACCATTGGATTTTCTTGCAACAGTTTACTATTAAACAACTCATAATCAAGATATTTATAATGATTTTTAGAGAAATCGAAACGTTTTGTTTTTTTAGCTTTTAGAAAACTAATAATTTCAGAAAACGGGTTATGAAGTGTCAGTATTCGAATAAGAAACACATAATAAACCCAAGCTTTATGAAAATTTTTGAATAAAAAAATATACTCGTCTTGTAACGGAATAGATTCTTTTTTCCAGATGTCTAATCCTGATTTGTATTCTTTATTTATAAATCCTTGCTGAAAAGCAGTCCATGCAACGTCGCGTTCTTGTGCTATATTACTTTTATAATTAGTATCTATAGAATACGTAAATGAAACTGCATCTAATTGTTGTATAGTTGGGAAATACCCAAAATATTTATTCGATTTTAAATTAAAATAAGCAATGGGTTGCAGGTATTTATAAAAACTAAATATCATTCGAAATCATTTCAAGCATTCCTTTTACAGAAAGTGTTTCTTTCCATAGTTGTCTATTAATCAATTGCATTTTAATAAAATCATCTTCTGATAATTTATTGTGAAAATTACTAACTATTAGCGCAATATTTTTTCTATCCTCCCATTCTATCCAAACCACATGATTCTTCCAATTTATGGTTTCTTCAAACGGCAACAGGCAATCCGTATTCACAAAAATAGGAATTTTACCCAACATGAGTGTTTCGTATAATCGTACGGAGAAATTTCCTGCTCCGCGAACACACAACACATAGTCCGACTGATAGATATTCTGATAATATTCTAATGTTGTTACTTCTCGTTGTGCTTTGGTAATAGCGCCGCCTCTATAGTTTTTTCGATAAATGAAATTAGTATTTATAAATCTTGATTTTTCAAACAGGTGCAATAATTTTGCTCGCTCGTAAGCCGATGCAAACAAAGGTTCATAATCTTTTCGAAATGGTTTTGCAATAAATCGCTTACTATTTTCTAACAGACATTTTGCAATTTCTTTCAGTCGTTTGATTAATGATGTGGTGGCATGACCACAAAAACTAACAATTGGCAATTCTTTTTTTGCAGATGGCGTAATAGTTTCTTGATAAAAAAATCGCTGAAAATGATCAGAAAGTGCAACGGGAAACCCTTTATTCTTATCAGATAATTGTTTTTTGAAACCTCCCATCCTAAAATATACAATATTAGAAAATTCTGGAAAAGCAATCCCAAAATCACCTTCTATAAATCCCAAAGCTTTTATATTATATTGAATACAAAGTGCATTTATTTTTTCCAGTTCATCTCCTTTATTTTCTGTAAAATAGTTATTTATTGAAAATGGAATGAGTATTATTTGTGCCTTTTCAACAATCTCTGTAAAGCTAAAATCATTGTTAAAATTCCATTTGCTTTTTACATCATTATCGTTTGCCCAACATTTTTCAGAATAAAAAGGTCGGGTTAAGATAAAAAGATTTCTTTTGTCTTTTACAGGGAATTTGATATTTG
Source organism: Flavobacterium sp. (assembly GCF_046153165.1). Lineage (GTDB taxonomy): Bacteria > Bacteroidota > Bacteroidia > Flavobacteriales > Flavobacteriaceae > Flavobacterium. Next base: position 13,669 of record NZ_JBJXEN010000001.1, read on the forward strand.
GAATGAAAATATTCAAAAAAATACTTTTTAAAACAGTTTATTTCTAATCTTAATTTTTCTGCTATTTGCAAGTCTTGATGTAACAAAATCAGGATCTCTCACAAAAATAGTATTAAATTGATTTTTATTATAGCTCTCTTGTTTTATTAATTTTCGATTCTCTAGATCATATAAATAAGGTTCAAACCCAAAATCTTTTATTTTTAAATATATTTCATGATCATCAAATCCGTATTTCTTCCCAGATTGATTTAATTCTAAAATCACTATTTTCAGATGTTCATTTAGTAATGTTTCGGAAGCACCATCCAACACATATTTCTCATATCCTTCGACATCGATTTTTATAGCAATTGGAATATTGTTTTTAACAATTGAATCTATAGTTTCTACATGTACGCTCACAGCATTTTTATAATTTTCGTCAACAATTCTATCCATCGTTCCTTTATCTGTAGAAAAGAATAATTCACTTACTTCATTAGAAACTCCTATATTTTTAATTTCAATTAAAGCATTTAGATTATTTAAATCAACTTGCTTTTTCAATTTACAATAAGTTTTAGGAACTGGTTCGATGGCTATCGACCTACACTTTTTTAGCCCTGACATTAATAATGAATAATGCCCTACATTAGCTCCAACATCTAAAAAAACATCTTCTTTTTCTACAAAATGTAATAAAAAAATAGACTCTTCAAATTCATACAATCCAAAATAAATATTTGCGACAATTCCTGCATCGCCTTTTTGAGCAATAAATTTTATTCCTTCAATCCAATTATAAACAATTTCATTAGAGACTCTATTTCTTAAATTAAATGAAATATAATGGTATAAACCCAAAATCTCATTACCTCTAGTAACAGGATGCTTTTTTAATGTTTTGTATATCTCTTTAATTTTTCTAATAATTTTCATAGAATTCTATAAATTTTGTATGCTGATCTTCTATATTAAATTCTATTTTCACTCGATTGATAGCTGCTTCTGAAATTATTTCTTTTTCCTTACTAGACAACTCATTTACGACAATAATCTTATTAGCCAAAGATAATGGATTTCTTTTGGGAACGACAAAACCAGTAATTTTATCTAAAATATTTTCAGACAATCCTTCGGCATCACTAACGATACAAATTCTCCCCATCGCTTGCGCTTCTAACGCTGCATTGCAAAAACCTTCTTGATGACTGTATTGCAAATATAAATTGGCTTTTTGCAGTTCACATTTTACCTCTTCAGAGTCTAATTTTCCTGTAAAAGTGACATTATCTGTAAGATCTAATTGATGCACTGCAAATTGCAATTTCTCCTTTTCTGGGCCTCCACCAATTATAGTATAATGAAAATTTATTCCTCTTTTTTTGACTAAAGCTAAAGCTTCTAGTGTGGCAGTTAATCCCTTTATCCAATGCAATCTGGCAATGGTAATTATATTTAGATCACTATTATTATTAATAGTATTAGAAAACAAGTTAGTATCTATTGCTGGAGTTATTTTTGATATACTATTTTGATTTATTCCGTTTGCAATCAAATCCTTTTTCATTCCTTCAGAAAGCACGTGATATTTTATTTTCTTAGAGAATAGTAATTTATAGCAATTTTTATTTTTTTGTGGATAAACATAATGGTCAAATCCTCTAAAACTCACTGCCATTTTTGCTTCTATTGCTTCGGCAACATTTTCTCTACCAATAGCAAGCGTTCCAAAACCAAAATGAAGCCAATCTAATTTTTGATCTAAAAAATGACTGTTCAGAAAAACCATTCTCACAGATTTTTTAGCACTTAAACCGTCTTTTTTGCCCGAATTATATAATCTAATTGCTTTGTTTGAATTGAAAATTATTTTTAACAAAGAATTAAAAAAAACACCAGTTTTGTTGTGAATATAATAATTTGGGAATGCAACTATTTTGCAAGGTATTTTTTCCTTGCTTCTATCATCAACGACAAACAAAGTAACTTCAAAACCACTATCAATTAAACCTTTAATTTTATTTCTAAAAAAAGTTTCGGAATAACCCGGAACTGACGGCAAGACTAATCCTATCTTCATATTAATTAGTTGTTAAAACAGATTGATATAAAGCTTGCATGGCATTACAATTTCTGCTGAAATCGTGTTGTTTTTCGATAGTTTTTCGAGCTTTTTTATAAATTTCATTTCTTTCGTTTTCAGACAGCAAAGTAATTTTTTTTATTTTTTCGGCTATGGCTTTTGGATTTCTTACAGGTACAATAAACCCATTTTCACCATCGGTAATTACTTCTTCTATCCCACCGCAATTTGTAGAAAGCACCATAGTACCTAGCGCCATCGCTTCGAGAACTACATTAGCAATTCCTTCTTCTAGACTGGATAGAAGTAGTATATCGGCTTGTTGAATTTCTGTTATGATTTCTTTAAAAGGCATACTTTTTTTAAATATAACCTCATTTTCTAATAATAATTGTGCCTTTTGAAAAATTAATTCTTCGTCGCTTCCAACTCCTATTATTGAATATTGAAAATCAAAATTTTCTTTTTTTAATAAAACACAAGCATCTAATGCATCAGTATATCCTTTTACCCAATGTGAGCGACCTATGGAGAGTATTTTTAGTGTTCTGTTTTTAATTTTATTTTCTACAAAAGGTAATTCTTTTAGATTTAATCCGCTGTAAACGACTTTTATTTTAGTTGTTTCAGCTCCATATTCTTCAGCTTGTTTCTGTATCGATTTAGATACGGCATGAAAGCCATCTACTTTAGGAAAAAGTTCTCGATATTGTTCTGCTAACTTTTCGTCGGCTATTGGACTAATGGTAATGTGTGTGCCTCGTAAGCTTAGAATTAATTTGATACCAAAATCATGAACCCAAATCCAATCTTCAAGACTTTTTGCCCATTGCAAGTGAAAAACATCAGGTTTATGATATAAAACAGGATAGTATTTTACTTTACATAATTTAATATTTCTTTTTTTATTATAAATTATTTCATCTAGTTTCTTCTTTTCTTTTGATTTAAAAACAGAGAGTAAAAAGCTATATTTCAACAAAATATACAATTTATTCCATTTATTAGAATACGAAAAAAAGGAAACATTTTTAGCATACGAAACGCTCCCTTTTTGCAATCCAAAAAGGAAAATTTTAAAACCATCATTTGACACCCCTTCGATCAATCTTTCGATAAAAGTGGTACTAGGAATTTCTCCCGAATAAATGGCTATTTTTTTAGATTGCATTATCTTTTTGTTTTGAAAATAAGGATAAAGTAAGTAACATGCTCAAAAGATGCGAATAATAAACGGAATCTTTATTTGTGAATTTATCATAAAATGAGGTTATCAAATCATTTGATATTAATTCTTGGAAAGAAGTATTTTCGAACAACCATTTCTGTAATTCTTTTTTATTTTCTTTTCCAACAAATTGCAGTTCCCAATTGCGTTGAATAATTTTCTTAGTGAACAACTTATATTTTATTTTGTTATATATCTTATAAGGTAAATTAAACGGCATTTTATTCCAATGGTATTGATATAAATTGAACGGACGATGGTCTTGCCATGTTATTTTAGCTAAATCTGGCATTCGCATTTTTAAGTATTCAATTTGAATTTGCCTTCCAGCGAGATATTTTTCGGGAACAGAACAAATAAATTCGCACATTCGATTATCAAAATACGGAACAGTTATAGGTCTTACCGATTCAAAAACCGAGAGGTTGGTATTTGTCCAACGTGGCGCCCAATACAAACTTTTGAAAGCTCGAATTTGGGCATTAGCACTTTGTGGAATATTGATATTTTCAAGTAAAGTCTTAATCCTCTCAGAAAGGTATTCTTCAAAATCACCTTCGAGTTTCCATGATTCCCAAAGTGTATTTGCTAATTCTAAACCACCTTTTTTGATGACTTTTTTGGCAATAATTTCGGTTTGTTTTTCTAAAGGCATATCATCTGGAACGCCCATATCGTCAAACAATACATCTCCCCAATGTCCTAAATTAAATATATCGCCTAATTTGTCATATTCATCGACAAAAGCCATTTGCCGAGGATGTGTAAATTCCGAATAGCATTGGTTTATTTTGGCTAATTTCTCAATTTTATTCCACAAATATCCATTTGGAATTTTCCAATCTTGAAAAGGAAAATTACAGACTTTGGCAATTTTTTTGGCGTAATAAGTTTCGTCATGACCACCATCAAAAGCATAACTATAAGCATTCACTTTGTTTCCTAAATGAAATAATGCCGCAGCTTGTGTGCGACTATCTAATCCGCCAGAAAGTGGCAATATAACTCTTTTATCTCCTACCTGTTCTTTGATTATGGTTTCGAAAAGTGTGGCAAACTCTTTAACTATTTCGTTTAATGGTCGTTCAACTGGTTTGTAATACCATTTAAAATAAGATTTTTCAGAAATAATAGTTTTTCCTTTCTCGTCCAGTTGGTATTCGAAAGCAGGCTTTAAAGCTTTTTGTTCTTTATAATATGTATCATTATCTAAAAAAAAACCTGTAGCTACAAAAACACAAATAGCTTCGTAGTCGAGCGTTTTTTTTTCGCCAACAAAAGTTGAACTATTGGGGATTATTGGGTTTTTAAAAATCATTATGAATATTTTTTCTCAGATAGTTATCTCTTATTTTTAAAAAAGGTAATTCTATAAAATAGTAGGATAAAACAGAACAAATTAAAATACCTATAAATTTATAATAAATAGAAAAATTCCAACTATACAACCAAAGTTGTTGCCAAAGATATATTGAATAACTCCAAAGTCCGATGGTAACCATTATCTTATGATTTAATAATTTAGCAATGTTATTGTCTTTAGGAAAATGTACATAAAGCATCATTACTAATCCTATGCAAATATTTATAATCGTCAGTCCTACTAAATTATATAAATAACGAGGTTTCAATCCCAATTTACCAACGACCAATGAACTATCAAGAATCATTAATACTAAAATAAATGTAATAAATATGATTGTTTTGTTTTTAAAAAAATGAAATATTTTTTTATTAATTATAAAATTTTCTATAATGGCAATTATTCCTCCAATTGCTAAAGAATCGGCAACAGTTTCGAAAGAACGGTGCAAAGATCCTTTTAAAATATCTGGGATTCCATTAAAATAAAGATAACTTACACGAATAAATGGGGTTATACAAACTATAAAAATTAATATATACAAAAGTTTTTGTTTGTTTAACACCTGTTTGTTTACGAAAAAGAATAAAATAGCAATAAGTATATAAAATTGCTCCTCAACTGCCAGAGACCATGTATGTCCCACAAACCACTGTGGAAATGTCCAACTAGATCGAGGTTGATAATTAACCAAAAAAAGTGGTGCTCTCCAAAATTGACTCCATTTAAATATCTCTAATGATAAAAGTATAATAGCTAACACTAATAAATAAAAATAATAAGCTGGAAAAATTCTTAAAATTCTTTTAAAATAAAATGTATTTATGCTAAATCTATTTTTTTCAACATCCCGAAGAAGCATTCCAACGATTAAATATGAAGAAATAATATAAAAAACGGTTACACCAAGGGTTCCAAAATGTATTAATTCAGGTCTAAAAGCATGATCATATATAACCATAAATATTGAAATGGCTCTCAGACCATCCAATGATGGTCTCCTATTATTTATTTCAACACTCATTTTTTAGAAATTTTTATATACAATTCTTCATGTTCTTTGATGAATTTTTCTTCAATAAAATACTGCAAACAATAAGCTCTGAGTTCATTCCCATCTCTTTCTAACTCATCCCTAGTTTTTTCAACATATAAGTTAATTTTTTGAGCTAAAGCTTTTTCATTGCTTGCTTCAAATAATAGTTCAGGAAAATCTTTTAAAACATAATTTATTCCTGAAATATTGGATCCTAAAACTGGAATTCCCATAGACATTGCTTCTACTAAGGCCATTGGCATTCCTTCTTTTCTTCCTTCGTTCAGTGTTGGTATTACATATAAATCTGAGTTTGCTAAAAAAGGTCGAACATCTATATGTTTACCTAAAAAGAAAATCTGGTTGGTTAATTTTAAATCTATTACTAACTTTTTTAAGTTATTAGCATAATTATCTCTTGTGTCTCCTAAGATTTCTAATCTAATTTTAGTGTTATCTAATAAATGAATTGCTTTAATTAAAACTTCTATTCCCTTTACTGGCACTAGATTGGCAACAGTTATTATTTTAAAAAAAGTATCCGTATTTTTTTTTACAAATAAATCTGGGCTATAATAATTAGTATCTAATCCTAAAGGAATTAGTTTCTGATTTTGTTTGTATGGAAAATAATGGCTCATTTCTTCATTTATAGTAACTATAAAACTCGATAGAAAACTTCTAATTTTCCAATGAATATTTCCCCAAGTCATTGCTTTTTTAGTGTAAACAAATTTTGATCCTGCTAATTTTGCTGTTAAAACTTCTGTCCAATCACTACTCCAATGCCAAGAATGAACAATGTCAAATTGATTTTTTTTTATAAAATTCTGAAACGGTTTTAACCTTGACCACAAACTAAAATAAGGTCTAACAGGTGTTGTTGTGTCCATAAAATGGATAGGAAGCCCTAATTTTTCGACTTCTGCAAAAAAATTTCCTTTATTATTTTTGCAAGCAATGTGAACTTCAAATAGAGATTTATCTAGTCCTTTGGCCAAATCATACAAAACCTTTCCACTACCAGCAGTGTCGAAATTAGGAATGGTGTAAAGAATTTTTATTTTTTTGCTACTTTCTTCCATTCTTCAAATTGTTGAAGGTTTAAATATTGATTTCTATTTTTTTCTAATAAACTGAATTCATAATATTCATTTTCTATTTCACCTTCAATGTTATTAAATGATATTGTTTTAGTTTTACTAATTACTCCAACTCCCCAATCTGAATCAAAACAAATTGAAAATAAATCTAATTGATGTCTAAATTTATAAAAAGCTTTCCATGTTGTTCCGTTCCAGAATGGTCCAGCTGGTGAATTTTTAAAATCGTAATTTTCTCTTTGATGGTATTCTGAAGGAGGATTACAATCATGTAATATTATAAATCCATTATCTTTTATAAATTTTAAACTATTTTGTATATCCTTTTCTACTTGACTTGATATATGCAAACCATCTATAAAGATTACATCAAATTTTATGCTTTTATCAATTCCTTTTAATTGCCCATTATTTAATTGTTTAAAAAAAACATCCGAAGTCATTTTAAAATCAACAGGGTTTTCTTCGAACTCTACACCTGGATCAACAGAATATTTGTTTTTACAATTAATTTTAACAAAGTTTTTTTTAGGATCTCTAACTCCTATTTCTAGGTAATTATCTGCATTAGTAAGTTCTAATAAATAATTAATAATTTCAGTTCTTCTGGGTCTTTTAGCAATTTCTAATTGATTTAATATGTTTGTTTTTATAAAGCAATCATCTTGCAAAATTCTTTTACCAATTCTTAATTTGTTTAAAAAAATTCCAGCTTTCTTTTTTAAATTAACCATTATTTATTTTTTAAATTTTCTAAAAACCATTTTAACTAAATATTCCAACTTAAATTTAACATCTAAAGGAAATATAAACAACCTAATTACTTTATTAAAATTATTTAAATGTCCAAATTCTAATCTGTTTTGAAAAGTATGTGCTTTTTTATAGATCTTCTTTGTTATTAGCAAAGGTTCTTCAAATCTAACCATTCTTAAAAGTTCAAAGGAATTATATATTGTATTTGTTTTGTTACTTGTCACATTTGTTCTTGATGGAGTTCTGTCTAGAATAACTAAAGTTTTATTAATTCCTTTTATATTTGAAACTTTTAAAAAACGCAATACATAGAGCCAATCTACAGATACACTACCCAAATGTTTTGAAAAATATAAGCCATTATCTATATGTACTGATTTTCTAAACATCATACACGAATTAACTACTTTTACTCCATTTATATAGTTCAAAAGAAAAAAATCTTCTTTATTTTTAGGATAATTTTCATTATTTACTAACAAGCCTGGAAACTTAAATGTAGATATATTGTCGTTATAATTAAAATGTTCGGCTATACCACTACACATCCCAAATTCGGGGTTTGTATCTAAAGCATCTACTTGTATTTCTAATCTTGATTCTACATATACATCATCTTGTTCAGCTACAGCTAAATACTCTCCATTTGAATAAGCAACCAGTCTATTCATAGTTGGTCCTAATCCCAGATTTGTTTTGTTTTCTAAAATTATTATTTTTTTAAATTTATTTTTATAACCATTTATTATATCTAATGAATTATCTTTTGATCCATCTATACAGGTGACAAGTTCAAAATCCTGAAAAGTTTGATGAAGCAAACTATCAAGAGTTCTGGCTAATGTTTTTCCACCGTTATAAATAGGTAAAATTACAGATACTTTCATTTAATTATTATCAGTTTTTAGTTTTGCCATTTCTACATTAATAAATTCTTGCTTATCCTGTTTTTCTAATAATTTATCTTCTAAAAGATTATTAAAGAATAAAGAGAATTTTGAAGCTCCAAAATGATTTAAATGACTTAAATCTCCATAAGAATTATTCTCTAGTGGGAAATCCTTAAAATCTAAGAATTCATATTTTTTATAACGTTCATTTACCAATTTTTTGAAATAATATTCATTACTCAAAGCTCCCCAAGCATGATGCACAGGACTTCGAACAAGGTATACATTTATTTTATTTTCTTTGCAAATTTTTAGAATTTTATCTAAGTACTGTAAATTATATTTTGAATATTTGAAATTAATGATTTTTTCGTTTGTAGTATCCTTATGTCTTAACAAAGAATCTAATTTATTCCGATTTAAATATTTGTATTTACCCCAACTAAGATCTTCTATGATACTTTTTTTTCTTTTTATTAAAAATGTTAAATACTTTTTTGATGCTAGTGATTGAGCATTTAAAATCCCTTTGAGATTTTTCTTCAATAAAAGTAATAAATCTTCTGATGTCATGTAAGCCCCATATTTTGAATACCATTTATTAAGGTATTTTTCTTTCCAAATTTCGGTGGTATCAATCGTGTATTCGATATAATTATTTGTAAAAGAAATAAATACATTTTTAATTTTATTATTTTCGATGATTTTTTTTACCTTAAAATAAGTATAAAAATAACTTTCTCCACTATTTGAAATATTCAGCGTATTTGCTATTTTTTTATCATTAAAAGCGCATTCACTATGGGAATGTCCAAAAATTAAATTATCATATTTTTTATCAAGTTTATAATAATTTCCTTGATCGATTATTTTATAAAGTGATAGTATCCCAAAAATTAGAATAGTAAAAACAATGCTTACAAAAATGGTAGCTTTTATTAATAATTTTTTCATTATTTAAAATTGAAAATAGATAAATTCTTGCTCTTTTCCTGTAAATACTAATATTATTAAAATAATTAAAACATATAAAATCCATCTAAACATTCTATTCCATTTGAATCCAATTTTTTGAAGAGCAAAATCGTTTTCTCTTCCTATCCATTCTGTAAAAAAAAATAGCATAAGAAATATTAAAATTCCGAAACTAGGTCTCTTTGATGGAAGTTGAAAAATAGAAGTTGAAAATAATTTAGCAATATAATGAAATGCGTCATGTAAATTATCTGCCCTAAAGAAAATCCATGCTAATACTGTTAACAGGAACGTTATTAGTATTTGAGATCCCTCTTTTACAGTGGGGAATATTTTGCCTTTTGCAACAATCTCTAAATTATTTCTATTGGTTTTTAAAATTATGGAAGGCAAAATAAAAATTGCATTTAGTAATCCCCAAAAGATAAATGTCCAATTGGCTCCATGCCAAAATCCGCTAACTATAAAAATTATAAAAGTATTTTTAATTTTTATCCACATACTTCCTTTACTTCCACCAAGAGGAACATACAAATAATCACGAAACCAAGAGGACAACGAAATATGCCATCTTCTCCAGAATTCTGCAATATCTCTTGAAAAATAAGGATAATTAAAGTTTTTTAGTAAATCGATTCCAAATAATTTTGATGTTCCTAAAGCAATATCTGAATAACCACTAAAATCTCCATAGATTTGAAAGGCAAAAAATATAGCTCCAAACAGTAAGGAACTTCCATTATAATGATTTGGATTATCAAATATTAGGTTTGCATATTCGGCACAATTATCGGCAATAACCATTTTTTTAAATAAACCCCAAAGTATTTGTCTTAAGCCATCGACTGCTTGGTTGTAATTAAAAACTCTCTTCTTTTTAATTTGTGGTAATAAATGTGTGGCTCTCTCGATAGGTCCAGCTACAAGAAGTGGAAAATAACTTACAAATAGTGAATAGCTTACAATATTTTTTTCTGGCTCAATCCGGTTTTTATAAATGTCAATTACATAAGATAATCCATGAAAAGTATAAAACGAGATTCCAATTGGCAAAATAACTTGAAGTGTCCAAAAGTTAGCGTGAAAACCAATACTAGATAAAGCCTCAGCAAATGAAATGGCAAAAAAATTATAATATTTAAAAACTCCTAAAAACCCTAGATTAACCGTAATACTTAGCCAAAACCAAATACTTTTGTTTTTTTTATTTGTGGCTTGATGCATTTTTATTCCTGTAAAATAATCTAATGCAGTCGAAAAAATTAATAAAAACAAGAATCTCCAATCCCAGCAGGAATAGAAATAGTAACTTACTAACAACAAAAAAAGGTTTTGATATTGTAATTTTTGCTTGTTTAAAAACCAATAGATTAAAAAAACTATTGGTAAAAACAATAAGTATTCTAAAGAATTAAATAGCATATACTAGGCAAATGTTTGATTTATAAATGTTTTTAAACTTGTGTTATTCCAATTCATAATTTTGTGCCCATTTTTGCCAAGCATATAAATGCCAAATAGTATTTGCATTCACATTTCCTTGGTTGTAAAAGTCATCAATATTTTTTAATAAAATTGATTCGTCGATATATTCTTTACCAAAAAAAGGTTTCTCTATTACTGTTTTAATAAAATCATCCTTCAGTTCGTTTTTTAACCATTTTTTCATTGGAATTGAAAATCCTTTTTTAGGTAAATTTGTGATTTCTTTATCTACAAACTGATTTAACAAATTTCTTAAAACTAATTTAGAAGTTCTATGATTAATTCCGTACTCAGGAATTATTGTATTACTAAACTCGATTATTTCTTTATCCAAAAGCGGAACTCTAACTTCAATATTATTTGCCATACTCATCAAATCAACTTTACGTAATACTTTTTGCAAATGCCCATAAAATTCGTTTTTTTTCAAATAGCGCAACGCATTTTTTTTATTTAGAGTTGTCTTGAATGAATAAACGTCATATAATTCTTGAGAAAAATCAGTGTTTGGAATAAATTCATTAAGGTTTTTAAAATGTATTTGTTTGTCTAAAATCCATTGATCAAACTTTAAAAAAATATCTATTGAGCTTGACGTTTCTTGATAAATTTTTCTATAAAAAGGAGCTAATATTTTTCTTAAAAATAAAGGCATTTTAAACCAATTTAAATGTTCAATTGATCTTAAAAAACGAGGATATCCCCAAAACAATTCATCCCCCCCATCCCCTGAAATCATAACGGTAAAAACCTCTTTTGCTTTCTTGGTTATTAAATAAGTTGGCACACTACTTTCATCTCCAAATGGCTCAGAAAATTTTTTAAAATGAGTTTCTATTGTATTTAACAATTCTCGTTGATCAATTATTTCAAGATAATGTTTAACATTTATTTGATTTGCAATTTTACTTGCTACATGACTTTCGTCATAATCTGCATCATCAATTCCAAATGTATAAGCGACAATATCTGGTTTAGATTGTTTTATAAAAGCTGAAACTAATGAACTATCAATTCCTCCACTTAAGAAGGATGCGATAGGAACATCTGCATTTAATTGAGTTTTTATTACTTTAGATAATAGGTTTTTTAATTTTTGAGTAATTTCTAAATTAGTTTCTTTTATTACATTTTTTACTTTCCATTCATAATAAAAAGTTTTAGAAACAATAGAAAGCTCATTAAAACTCCAACTTACAATTTGCCCAGGTTCTACCTGAAATATATTTTCAAAAACTGTGTTTGGAGATTGCATATATCCAAACCCAAAATATTCTTTCATTATTTCTGGTCGTAATTTTTTTTCTATAAAAATTGGATGTTGAAAAATTTGATCAAACTGAGATGCAAATATGACTCCTTGATTGTGGATACCGTAAAACAAAGGTTTAATCCCTGCAAAATCGCGAACTAAGTGTACAATTTTATTTTCGATATCATAAATTACAATAGCAAACATTCCGTTAAGCTCTTTTGAAAAAACATCAATTGAAACTTCATCTATTAAATGGGCTAGAATTTCGGAATCAGATAAAGATCGTAAGTCATTATCCCTAATGTTATATTTATTTTGAATTTCTTTATAATTATATACTTCCCCATTAAAAACTATTGCGAATTTTCCTGATGGACTTAAAATAGGTTGCTTAGCATTTTCTTCTAAATCAATAATTGAAAGTCTATTAAGACCTAATTTACAATAATTATCTTGCCAAATTCCTTGCTGATCTGGCCCTCGATTAAGACTTAAATCAAGAAGTTTTTGAAAAATTGATTCGTCAATTAATTGTGTCGATATTTCCCCGACTAAACCACACATATTATTCTTTTATTTGTTTAAACCAAATAACAAAAAATAAAATACCTTTTGTAGTATTAATTACCATATTTAATTAAATATTTGATTTATAAATTTATTAATCTTCCCATTAGGTGTTATTCTTGAAATACGATATTTATTAGATTCTCCAATATACTTCTCTTCTTGTAAAATTAATGCTCCTTTATAACCTACTTCATTTAGAATAATAGCTGAATTGGAATTATAATTCCCATTTGGGTAAGCAAATAAAAAGACATTGTTTTTTAAATTATCTTCTATTATTTTTTTTGACATTAAAATTTCATTTTTTAAAGTTTCAATATCTTGATTTTCATTATGAATTTCATGAAAATGACCATGACTATGAAACTGAATATTCTCATTTTGAACTTCTTTTATCTCATCCCAAGTTAACATTTTAAAATAATTATTTTTTTCTAATAATTGCTCTAATTCATTTTCTGGAAATTGTTTTAAGATCTCTTCAAAAAGTGAGTTTCTTAATTTAGAATCAAGTTTTTTTAATTGATTTCTAATTACATTAAACACATGAAGTCTATCTTCGTAAGTTAAAACTTGATATTCTTTATTATTGAAAATAATTTTATTTATGCTTCCTTCTAATAGCAATAATGACAAATTTACAGTCCAAATAGACGTTTTACTGTTAATAGCATTTGAAGTGATAAAAAAGGTTCCAGACACATTATTATTTCTTAAAATCTCTATGGCTTTTAAATTGTTTTGGTAACCATCATCAAAAGTTATACAGACCATTTTTTGAGATTTAATTTCTTTTGGATTATCTATAAAATAAGCCAGTTCAGTAGCATTTAGAAACCTAAATTTCTTCTTTTTAAGAAATAAAATATGTTCTTGAAATTGGGAAACTGTATGAAAATTCCTTTGTAGTCTTGTATTTGTTATTTCATTTACTAATCCGTGATAGGTTAGAATAGAAATTCCTTTATTTTTTTTTATAAGGATTGAAGCTATTAACTTTTTATATGATTTTATTAGAGAATTCATCTAAAAAATATTATTATATTTTATTTAAAAATATTTTTTCAAAAACAATTCTATATTTATATTTTGTCTTCATATTAAAATTAGTATTAAGAACAAAAATAACTAGTAATTTAATTTTTTCGTAGAATGAAATTCCTCTAAATGAAAACGATGTTATATAAGAACTTATATTATTTTTATAATGCATTTTATTATTGTCATAAAAACTTAAATATTTCATTAAATTTAATTTTTCAATCAACATTTTATAATCTTGTGATATTGTTTTAGATTGGTCATGTTTTCTAAATGCCGATAAAAACTCCTTAATAATTATTACTTCTGGCTTGAAATACCCAAATTTATAATATAAATCAATATCCATTGGATAACGAATCATTGGATTAATACCACCCGCTTCTTGGTATATTTTTTTAGAGAAAAAAATTGATTGTTGTGTTGGATTGCCTATAAACTTTATAAAATTATTTTCTGCTTTATTATCACAGTTATAAACCATTCTATTTCCAATAATTTTACTATCCCCGTTCATATCATATCCATTACCAACAATAACGATATTATCACTTGTTCTTTTCAAATAAGCATCTGCAATAGTCTTTAAAGCATTTTCACACAAAACATCGTCGGAATTTATCCAGTTTAAGATGTCCCCAGTAGCTCTTGAAAAGCCTTTATTTAGTGCATGACTTTGCCCATAATCTTTTTCAGAAACCCAATAATCGATGTGTTTTTCATATTTTTTAATGATCTCCACGCTATTGTCGGTGCTTCCTCCATCGATAATAATATACTCTAAATTAGGGTATTTTTGATTGATGATGGATAAAATAGTTTCTTCAAGAAAATCGGCTTGATTATAAGAAGGTGTTACAATAGTTATTTTAGGTAATTGCTTATTTTCATCCTGATTTACATCATCTGAGGTAAAATTCCAAGGCCAAGATTTTGTATCTAGAATATTTTTTGAATCGTTATTATACATTGTATTATTAATTGTTATTTGAACTAAAGAAATCTATTACGATACACTTCTTGTATTCCAGCTTTTAAATGTATTTTATATTTCCAACCTAGATTATTTAATCTAGTTGTATCAGTTAATTTTCTTGGCGTTCCATCTGGCTTTGTAGTATCAAAAAGTATTTCACCCTCAAATCCTACTATATCTTTTATTAAGTAAGCTAAATCTTTTATAGCAATTTCTTCTCCCGAGCCAATATTTACAAATCCTTTATCATTATAGTTCTGCATCAAATATACGCAAGCATCTGCCATATCATTTGAATGCAAAAATTCTCGCAAAGGGCTTCCTGTTCCCCAAACAGTCACAAATTTATCATTATTAATTTTAGCTTCATGTACTTTTCTTAATAATGCTGGCAAAACATGTGAATTTTGCAAATCATAATTATCGTTATTACCATACAAATTTGTTGGCATAACTGATATAAAATTACAATCATATTGTTCCCTATATGCATCACACATTTTTATTCCTGCAATTTTCGCAATGGCATACGGTTCATTTGTTCCTTCTAACAGTCCCGTTAATAAATATTCTTCTCTAAGTGGTTGTGGTGCAAATTTTGGATAAATACAAGAGGAGCCTAAAAAAAGTAATTTCTTAACATTACTCTTATATGATTCATGAATTACATTATTTTGAATCATCATATTCTCATAAATAAAATCGGCTCTATAGGTATTATTAGCCACTATTCCTCCTACTTTTGCAGCAGCTAAAAAAACGTACTCTGGCTTTTCTAATTCAAAAAAAGCTGTAACTTGTTTTTGATTAATTAAATTTAATTCTGTCGAAGTTCGGGTAACAATATTCACAAACCCTTTATCTTGAAGATTTTTTACTATAGCGCTTCCTACCATTCCTCGATGACCTGCTACATAAATTTTTGAGTTAAAATCCATATTTTACCGTTTCTATTTGTAGTTTTTAAGGTATTTTTCCTTTTTAAACAATTCTAAGTCAGATTGCATCATTTCTTTAACTAGCATTGGCAAAGTATATTTAGGTTTCCAACCCAATTTTGTTTTTGCCTTAGTATTATCTCCAATAAGTAAATCTACTTCAGTAGGTCTAAAATAAGTTGGATCTATTTGTATTACTTTTTGTCCTATCTGAAAAGCATAATCATGATTTGAAGTTGTCTTCACAACACCAACTTCTTCTACTCCAACTCCTATAAATTCTAATTGAACTCCAACTTCCTCAAAAGCCATTCTAATAAATTCTCTAACTTTTGTTGTGATTCCTGTTGATATAACAAAATCTTCAGGTTCATCTTGTTGCAAAACCAACCACATCGCTTCTACATAATCTTTTGCGTGGCCCCAATCTCTTTGAGAATCTATATTTCCCATATAGAGTGTGTCTTGCATACCTAAAGCCATCTGAGATATTCCTCTTGTAATTTTTCTAGTAACAAATGTTTCTCCACGCAAAGGACTTTCGTGGTTGAACAAAATTCCGTTGCAGGAAAACATCCCGTATGCTTCTCTATAATTGACCGTTATCCAATAAGCATACATTTTTGCTACTGCATAAGGTGAACGCGGATAAAATGGTGTTGTCTCTTTTTGAGGAACTTCTTGTACTAGTCCAAACAATTCTGATGTCGAGGCTTGGTATATTTTAGTTTTTTTTGTTAATCCTAATAAACGTACAGCATCTAGAATACGAAGTGTCCCTATTCCATCTGTATTAGCGGTATATTCAGGAATATCAAAACTCACTTTCACGTGACTCATCGCTCCCAAATTGTATATTTCGTCTGGTTGCGTTTCCTGAATAATTCTTATTAAATTAGTAGAATCACTCAAATCTCCGTAATGCAAGATAAAATGTTGGTTGTCTATGTGTGGATCTTCATATATATGATCAATTCGTTGGGTATTAAACAAAGAACTTCTTCGTTTTATACCATGCACTTTATATCCTTTAGAAAGCAATAGTTCTGCTAAATAAGCTCCATCTTGTCCCGTCACTCCTGTTATTAATGCTACCTTCATGCTTATAATTATATGTCCTTTAAATTTGGAGAAATATAGATTAATTAGTAATGTAAAATTAAGAAACTTAATTTAAGATTTTAATTTTTCTCATTAGAACTAAAAAACGAGTTTATTTTTCCGATAACAGTTTCAATATCTTGTATTGTATTAGCAAAAGAAATAGGTAAACTTAGTGTTGTTTTATGTATTTCTTCACTTATAGGAAAACTTAATTTCGAGAAATATTCTTGGTATCCTTCCTGCTGATTTGGAGGCAATGGATAATGTATTTCTGTATGAATTCCGTTTTCTAATAAAAACTGTTTCAACTCGTCTCTTTTTTGGGTTCTTATATTATAAATATGATATACATGATAACCTTCTTGCAAAGGATTTGGTTTTATAACATCATTAGTTAGATGTAAATCATATAAGTTTGCTAATTTTCTTTTATGGTTATTAATTTCATCCAAAAAAGGCAATTTGATATTCAAAAAAGCGGCTTGCAATTCATCTAATCTAGAATTTCTACCAATATATTTGTTATAATACTTTTTGTGGGAACCATAATTTCTTAATGCGATTAGTTTTTCGTAAATAACTGCATCATAGGTAATTATTGCGCCAGCATCCCCTAACGCTCCTAGGTTTTTTGTTGGGTAAAAACTATAAGCTCCTATTTTCCCGAATGTTCCTGCTATTTTATCATTAAATTTTGCTCCATGTGCTTGTGCGCAATCTTCAATGATTTCTAAATTGTGTTTAGTTGCTATTTTAGTAATCGCATCCATATGTGCTAATTGCCCATATAAATGAACTACCATTATTGCCTTTGTTTTTGAAGTAATTTTCTCTTCTATTTTATTTTCATCGATATTGTAAGTTCCCAGATTAGGCTCTACTAAAACAGGAATATGACCAGCATTAATAATTGCTAAAATAGTTGCAATATAAGTATTTGAAGGTACGATAATTTCTGATTTAGTAGGAAAATTAAACACCTGTAATCCCATTTCTAAAGCATCTAAACCATTTGCTACGGCAACACAATAAGGTGAATTGCAAAAATTAGCAAAATTTTCTTCAAATTGCTTTACTTCATCACCTAAAATATACCAACCTTTTTTGAGAAAATTATTAAACTTATCTTTAAACTCTTGCTCAAATTTTTTGTTTAAAAGATTTAGATTCTCATAAGGAATTATCTTATTTATATGCTTCATAGATATAATCTTTTGGGTCAAAATATTCTGATGCTAGTACTAATAGAATAGCATCTTTAGAAAAATGATGCATCGAATGATAGTCTTCAGGATAGAGGAACAAACATTTGTTGGGTTGATCTAAAACAAAATCTTGTTTCGACATATTATCATCGTTGGATATTGTACACGAACCCGCAATACATATAACTGCCTGAATCGTTTTGTGGTGACGATGATTTCCTCTAACAGAATCATCTACTCCATAAATATAAAAAACTCTTTTTATATCGAACGGAATATTTTTTTCTAGCACCGAAAGATTTCCACGATTATCCGAAAATGTTTCTATAGTAATGAGTTTAGGCATAAATTTTAAAAATCGAATTATATACTAACAAAACTAATACTAACTTTTTAGATATAGCATTTGTTCTAATACAAATATTGACTTATTTTTACTTTTGTCTCACTTTATTTATATTTTTTTGAAATGAGAATAAAAAAAATTATTTTAAAACATAATCTTCTTGTTTTTTAAAATCATAACCAATTTATTTGTTCTTTCATTTCTACCTTTTTTGTTTAAGTGATATACTGTATCATAGAAAAAACCATCTGTAAACAAAAAATCCGTGGGCTTATTTAAAATTGGAATAGTAAGATTATTTTTCAAATCAGATTCTAGTTGAGTTATTGCTTTTCTATTATTTACATATTCAGATTTTAGAAAATCAGGAAATAAATAATATACTCTTACATTCTTTTTTTTTGCATAGTTATCAAACTCATTAATTTGATCAATTCCTTCCCAATATTTGTACTCAAAATATTCTTTCCCACTTAATTCTTTGGCATTTGTTCTATCCAAATGAGCAATTACATCACCATATTTATTAAAAGCTTCTCTAGAATAGACTTTTATCTCAGTGTTTTTATTTTCTATCTCTACACTTTTAAACAAACCTTTATATTTTACATTTGTGTTTTCTAAATAAATATTAAAATCATCAAATAAGTTACTAGAATAATATAGTTCAGCTTGCTTGTAAAAATTACTTGTTTTTTTCTTTAATCTATAATCTCCATTTTTTTCTAAAAAATATTCTGGGGATAGTAATACAACATCTCCTTCCTTTATAGAATGTTTAAGTTCTTCCAACATGAAGGATAATCCTAAACTAGCATGAAGACCTAAATTAACTACAGGGATAGAAAACTCTTTTTCTAGTTTTCCACTATCAATTCCAAATGCTAGATTAGAACCCCCAGTTAATATTAGTTTCGGAGATTTTATTTTTTCAATTCTGCTATGTTTATCAATAATAGCAGCTGTATAATTCGACAATTTTTCATTCTTCTTTTCAGATAAATTAATCCCTAGAATGGCAATAAAAATAATTCCAAAAAAACAAAGTGATTTATATATAAATTTATTCATAATTTTAAAATTGAAAATAAATAAACTGTTGTTCTTTTCTATAAAAATAAAAAATGGAAGCAACTATGATAAAATAGAATAGCCATCTTAAAGGGGTAACCCATTTTAAACCCAAATTTGCAATTGCAAACTGCTTTTCTCTACCTAACCATTCAATAGTCATAAAAACAAACAATAATAAAAATAGCATTTTTGGAAACAATGTTGGTTTTGAAAATAATGATTGAGAAAATATTCCAGAAATATAATTAATTGCATGAGACAAATCTTCGGCTCTAAAGAAAATCCAAGCAAATACAGTTAAACTAAACGTGATACTTATCGAAATTAAATCTTTAACCGATGGTAAATATTTTCCTTGTGCAACAATATCAAGATTTGTCCTATTGGTTTTAAAAATAATAGAAGGCATTATATATAATGCATTTAGAAAACCCCAAATAATAAAAGTCCAGTTTGCACCATGCCAAAAACCACTTACAATAAATATTATAAATGTGTTTCTAACTTTTATCCAGGTACCACCCTTACTGCCTCCAAGTGGAATATATAAATAATCTCTGAACCAAGTTGAAAGTGAAATGTGCCAACGTCTCCAAAATTCTGCTATATCTCTAGAAAAATAAGGAAAAGCAAAATTTCGTAACAAATCTATTCCAAAAAGCTTTGCTGTACCAATAGCGATGTCTGAATAACCTGAAAAATCGCCGTAAATTTGAAACGTAAAAAATATTGCACCTAAAACAAGTGTACTTCCAGAATATTCTCCTGAATTGTTAAATATTAAGTTTGCATACTTTGCACATTGGTCAGCGATTACAATTTTTTTAAATAATCCCCATAAAATTTGTCGTAATCCATCGACAGCAACTGTATAATTAAATATTCTCTTTTTTTGAATTTGTGGTAAAAGATGTGTTGCACGCTCGATTGGTCCAGCAACTAGCAATGGAAAAAAACTAACAAAAACTGAATAGTCTATAAATTTTTTTTCTGCTTTTATCTTATTATTATAAATATCTATTACATAAGATAATCCGTGGAATGTGTAGAAAGAAATACCAACAGGCAAAATAACTTTTAATGTCCAAGGATTTATTTGCAACCCAAAATTAGAAATTGCTTCTGCAAAAGAAGTAGCAAAAAAATTATAATATTTAAAAATTGCCAGAAATCCAAGATTTATAGAGATACTTAACCAAAACCAAAACTTTTTTGATTTTTGATTATTAGCATCTGACATTTTTATTCCAGTATAATAATCTAAAAAAGTTGAGAAAATAAGTAAAAATAAAAATCTCCAATCCCAACAAGCATAAAAAAAATAGCTTGAAACTAATAGTAACGCGTTTTGCCATTTTAAACTTTTGTTAGTTACAAACCAGTAAAGAATAAAAACTATTGGTAAAAATATGGCGAAATTTATTGAATTAAAAAGCATTATTGTAATTGTCGTTTAGGCATAAATTTTACGAATTAGGTTTCTTACTTTAAAAGGGATTTTACTGAAATCTAAAGAAATAATCTTATTTTTTGATATTCTAAAAAAAACAGTTTGTTCTTCTAGTAAAACTAAAAGCAATTTTTTAGACAATGATTTTGTTCGTATATAAACTTCTTTTTTAATTTCTAATAACTGATTAAACTTAATAATATTATTCCAGTAATCGTTATAAATTTCATTTATTCCTTCTTGATTTCTAACCTGATTTGCTTTAAATCCATTTGTTGCCCATCGTTTTTTAAGAAACTTATTGTGATGGAAATGATAAAAAATAATTCTTTCTCCGTTAGAATAAAAAAGATTGTCTTTTTTTGTGATTGCATAATTATTCAAATTCCAAGAGGCCAAACCACTAACATTATCATTTAAGACTTTAATATTTGGAGTATATTTTTGTTCCCAATTGTCTAAATATTTTTGATCTGCAAATCTATCATTTTCAATATCTATTTCATCTTTGCACCAATCGATACATTGTTTTCTCCATAATTCTAAGCAAGAAATTCCAACTTGGTCATTTTTAAATATCTGGAAACTCACATTGTTTTTACCACTTTTCTCTTTGTATTTTATTTCTTGAGAAAATTTGTGTGGTGTAATTATTATTGAATATTTATTTAAATCGAATAATGTATTTGGGGAAGCATAAAATTTGATATCGGCATCTAATGAACATATATGAGGTATTGCATATTTTTTCAGCAAAAATAAAGGCAAACAAGGACTCAGTGTAAAATAATATTCGATAGTGCTTCTGTTTTCCTTACAAGCAAAAAGCTCTTGGTCTTCTTTTTCGACATCATTTAATGTCAATACTGTTATTTCGGGATATTGGATTTTATTTTTATTAAAATACTCAATTGTAAAATCGTCTAAGCACAAAATATACAATTCGAATTTAGAAGTATATTTTTGCAAAGATTCTATTAAAACCAATCCGCGAGAAAGGTAGTTTTTATCAAAAAATGTAGTGAAATGTAGCATTATTTTTTAATACATTCTATAAATAATGAATCGGGTTTTCTTACAACATTGTCTTTTCCGTCAATTTTATACTCTGCCCAATTGTTTATATAGCTCGAAAAAGCGTCTCTAACTTCAATCTTAAAACCTCCTTTATGAGTAAGTAAACTAGTTAATGAATATCTGTCGTACATCCACTGGTGAATTTCTCCACCTAATCTAAATGAACCAATAGCAATATGATCAAGATTTATATCTAAAAATTTAATTATTTTATTTTTAGTTACTTTTTTTAATTTATTTATAATTCTAGTAATAATACTTGGTGTGTTTTTCTTTTCTGAAGATTGCACTTGTTTGTTACTATTCTTGGCATTAAGGAAATTATTTCTCATTACTCTACCTTGGTCTCCTATTCTTTGAATAACAAAATCTTCATTTATCATATTGTCCTGACGGACATATTTTTTCATATTACCGCCACTAGTATTCCTTACCGTTTGATCATACATTTCGATCTTCATCCATTCGTAATTGGCGCGTATTAACTCATCGTTAGGATTTGAGATTCCTTGTTCTAAAAAATCTAAATATTTTTTAGCAATTATTTCTAAATCAGGAATAGCAATTCTTAAAACTCCATTTGGTTTAAGAACTCTAAAACATTCAGATATTAGGTTTTCTCCATCTTCTTTAGAAAAATGTTCCAACACGTGAGAATGATAAACAAGATCAAAACTATTATCTTCAAAAGGTATTCCCTGCAATAAATTATGTGCAATAACTCCTTCGTAAGATGAAACGAAATCTAAATTTACCCATTCTCTTTCTTTTGAAAAATAATCTCCGCAACCTAAATTTAAGTATTTCATTTATTTATCTTTAATATCATTCCAGTCCATTCTGCTTTTTTATTGTTTATTATAGCATCCTGAGTAAAACTATTATTTATTTCTGCAATAAAAATATAATTTTTAAATTTTTTTATTAATTTTTCTTTATTAAAAAACCAAGCTGGATAACTTGCTTTATAGATACTTTCTGGAACATTCTGAATGGTCAAAATATCTTCATCTGAATCTATAAATGCCGTCCTATCTATAATAATATATTCAATTTGTAAGTTATTAAATTTTTCAATCCATTGATTTGGATTTTCCAAATATTGCAATACGCTACTCAATAGCAAAACATTAGGTTTACTATTTTGTGTACATTCCTCGATTGTGTGATAAAACTTTAGTTGTTCATTTTCAAAATTTTGTTTGCCACAATCCACAAAATGAACTTGTTCTACAATATTCCACTCTAATTTTTTTAAACCCGACAAAAAAACTTTGTTTTGATAATATGTACTTCCTAAACTTCCTCCAAAATCTAATACACAAAGTTCGTTATTGTTTTCTATTGTTGCTTTTTGTAATCCTGCTAGCAAACCCCAACTGTACTGAATTTTGTCAAATAACACACTATCTCTTTCGTAAACTGCTTCTTTATTTTTTACTTTTAACAATGCGTTTTTACATTTTTCTAAAATAATATCCGAATCATAACCCGAGCAGTTTAACTGTGCTTCTTCCCAAGATGCAAAATCACCAGCCCAAATTCCTACTTTTTCTTTTTTTGGAACTATTTTTCTATAGATTAAAATAAATATAGGTGGAACAAAGTGTATTAATTTAATTTTCATAATATACTTTTTTAGATAGCAATCTTATTTACTATCCATGATAATTTAGGCCTTATAATTCCTTCTACTTTTCCTTGCCATCCTAGTTCTTCTATATGGTTTTCTACTTCAATTTCTAAAATATCTTCATATTTAGCTAGAAAAGAAATATAATCTTTAGAAACTCCTATTGTTAATTTATATAAAGCATTATTAAGTAAATTTTTTGGTACAATACAAGTTACTTCTAGGATTCCTTTTTTTACATTAAATGTTTTTGTAAAACTATTAAATACTAATGCTTCTTCATCGTTCTTTACAAACAATTCAATTGCAATTCCTGAAATATCATTTTTAAAATCGAAAATTAAATTTAAATGAATATCATCATTTATAGCAATAAAACTTGTGCCTTCATTATTTTTATATGAAATTTCATTTAGTGTAAAATATTCATTTTTAAAATCAAAAATTTTTGAAGTATTATTCTGATTATAGAGTTTTTTATATTCATTTATTATAATATCTGTAGCTGACATATTTTGCATGATTCCATTACTCAATAATATAGAATTATTACATAATAATTTAACGCTTGCCATATTATGACTTACAAACAAAACTGTTCGTCCTTCTCCTTTGCTTATGTCTCCCATTTTGCCAAGGCATTTTTTCTGAAATTCAGCATCTCCCACGGCAAGAACCTCATCTACAATAAGAATTTCACTCTCTAAATGTGCTGCCACAGCAAACGCCAAACGAACATACATTCCTGAAGAATACCTTTTTACAGGAGTATCAACATATCTTTCGACCCCAGAAAAATCGATAATCTCATCGAGTTTTCTAGTAATCTCTTTTTTTCTCATTCCTAGAATGGCTCCGTTGAGATAAATATTTTCTCTTCCAGATAATTCTGGGTGAAATCCTGTTCCTACTTCTAGCAAACTAGCTATTCTTCCTTTGACCTTAATATTTCCGGTTGTAGGACTGGTTACTCTAGATAATAATTTGAGTAACGTACTTTTTCCCGCTCCATTCTTTCCAATTATCCCTACTGCATCTCCTTGATTTATTTCGAAATTAAGGTCTTTTAGAGACCAAACTATATCACTACTTCCTTTTGTACCTCGATCATTAGTCTCTCCAATTTTGAGAAAAGGGTCTTCTTTTCCTAGAATTTTAGTTGTAACAAAACG
Organism: Flavobacterium sp.; assembly: GCF_046153165.1. Taxonomy (GTDB): domain Bacteria; phylum Bacteroidota; class Bacteroidia; order Flavobacteriales; family Flavobacteriaceae; genus Flavobacterium. Next base: position 38,414 of record NZ_JBJXEN010000001.1, read on the forward strand.
TTCTAAATCTCTCGAAATAGTTCCTGTTCCTATTTGTCCTATTTGATAGGCTTTAGATAAATTTTCTACTTTTATAACTGGTTTACTCATTAAATCGTATCTACAAAGTTTTTTTCAGTTTTGTTAAAAATCAAAATTCCTAAAAACAATACAATAACAGTAATTGTTGCGGAATATCCTAGACTGAAAAATGAAAATTCTCCTTTTCCAAGAAATGCAAAACGAAAAGCTTCTATTATTCCCGTCATTGGATTTAGCTCAATTATAGATTTATATTTTTCTGGCGCAGCACTTAGCGGATAAATAACCGTTGTTCCATACATTAGTAATGAAACTCCAAAAGTAATTAGAAACGTTAAATCTTTATATTTAGTGGTTACTGCTGTAATAATTAATCCTAATCCTAATCCTAATAATGCCATTAGTAAAACCAAAAGCGGGAAAAAAGCAATGGCATAAGTTACATGAAAACTAGTCCCGCTAGCAGGAAACATTGCGAAATAGATCATCATTATAATTAATAACAATAACTGCACACCAAATCTAACTAAATTACTAACTACTATACTTAACGGCATGATTAATCTAGGAAAATATACTTTACCAAATATATTGGCATTATCTTTAAATACAGTGCTTGTCTTTGTTAAACAATCTGAAAAGTAATTCCAAGAAGTGATTCCTGTTAGGTAAAAAAGTTGTTGTGGCAAACCATCTGTACTTATTCCTGCTAAATTTCCAAAAACAAATGTAAAAACAATGGTTGTAAAAATAGGTTGTATAAAAAACCACAGTGGTCCTAAAATAGTTTGTTTATAAAAACTAACAAAATCTCTTTTTACAAACATAAATAACAAATCACGATAACGCCAAATATCTTGAAAATTTATATCAAAAAGTGAAGTTGAGCCTTTTATAATTAAATCCCAATCCTCTGAGTTTCCTTCTTCTTTAATCATCTAAATCAATTTCTTTTATAACAAACCCTAATTTACAAATGTAAATATTTTAAGCTTAATTTAATATTAATTTTAGCAATTATAACTACTTTTGTAGTCCAAATATAAACTCACCTACATTGATTTTTTTTAATAAACACAAAGCCATACTCAAAGACTTAATCCCTGATAATCATATCGATATACATTCGCATTTATTGCCTGGTATCGATGATGGCGCACAGACTATTAATGATTCTATTTTTTTAATTAATGAATTAAAAAATATGGGCGTTTCTAAATTCATCACAACTCCACATATTTTTAGTGGGTTTTGGGATAATACAAAAGAAAAAATTGAAACTCTTAAAACCGAAACAATTTCTAATCTGGCATCAAATAACATAAATTTACCCATATCTGCTGCTGCTGAATATTTGATGGATGATCATTTTGTTTCATTATTCAAAAAAGGAGAAATTTTGACATTAAGGGATAATTATGTATTAGTAGAAATGTCTTATTTAAACCCTCCAATACAATTGTATGATATTATTTTTGATTTGCAAGTTGCTGGATACAAGCCTGTACTTGCTCATCCGGAGCGTTATTTATTTTATCATAACAATTTTAATGAATATTTAAAATTAAAAAATGCTGGTTGCTTATTCCAATTAAATTTACTCTCAGCTGTTAGTTATTATGGTGAAGAAGTTGCTGAAGCTGCAAAAAAATTACTTTCTAAAGGGTTAATCGATTTTGTAGGATCTGATGTGCATCATAAAAAACATATTGAATCTTTTGATAAAAAATTGGTATTAAAAGATTTACAACCTCTTAAAGAAGCAATCGCAAATAATCAATTTTTCTTATAAAAAAAGAGAGGCAAATGCCTCTCTTTTTTATTTATCCAAGTATTGAAAAACTAAAAATTTTCTTATACCAAGGTTTTTTAACTTCTTCTTGCCCGTAGCCATAACCATAGCCATTTTTTGTATCTGTATCATTTAACAAAACACACATATTAGGAAGTTTACCTTCTTTATATAGTGACTCTGGTGTTCTCAAAAATGCTTTGTCTAGATAATTTGCACGAACAACATATACAAAAGTATCGGCATTTTTGGAGATTAATAAGGTATCTGTTACTAAACTTACAGGAGCAGTATCTACAACTATATAATCATATTCTGATTTTAGCTGTTCGAACATAGATTCAACTTTTTTACTCATTAGCAATTCGGCTGGATTAGGTGGAATTATACCAGCTGGAAGAATATCAAATTTCTCATAGCCTTTTTGTTTAACTATAAAATCGCTAATACTAGCATCCTTAGTTGACAAGAAATTTGTCAATCCTCTAGAAGGTAATTTAACATATTCATCTAACTTAGGATTTCTAATATCCATACCAATAAGTAATACTTTTTTGCCTGATATTGCAATTGTTGCAGCAAGGTTAATTGCGATAAATGTTTTCCCTTCTTTAGGCAATGTGGATGTTAAGAATATAGTTTTGGCTTTTTCTTTTTCTACATCATTTAATATAAACTCTAAATTGGTTCTAATAATTCGAATAGCTTCGGCAGAACTTGTACGACTATTAGATTGAATAATCTCATTATGAGAATCAGAATGTGGAACATCGCCTATAAAAGGTATTGATAAATTGCTGTCAATATCTTGTTTATTTTTAACTTTAGTATCAAGTAAGTCTAATATATAAATAATTGAAAAAGGGATTAATAATCCTAGTATCAACGAAACTAAATAAATTAGACTTCTTTTAGGTGATATAGGCGTATCCGAAGAATAGGCGTAATCTACAACTTTAGATATTGGCGCTGTTGCTGCTAGAGTTATTGCTGTTTCTTCTCTCTTTTTAAACAAATACAAATATAATTCCTCTTTAATTTGTTGTTGTCTAAAAATTCCTCTGAATTCTCTTTCTTGTCTTGGGATTTGAGAAATTCTTCCATTAACAATGTTTCCCTGATTAGCAATAGCATTGTTTTTTATTACTAATGAAGACCTTAGCTTATTTAAGCTTTCAGAAATACTTGATTTTAAAGAATTAATTTTATCATTAACTCTAATGACAATTGGATTTTCTGTCGTAGAACTTTTAAGGACTCTATTTCTTTCTATTACTAAATTATTATATTCCGCAATTAGAGAAGATGAATTATTATCATCAGGAACAATATTTGCAGGTATTATATCATTATTGTTATTACTTTTCAGAAAATCAATCATTATACCCACAACTTTAAGTTGCGTGCCTATTATGACCTCATCTTTTTTAGAGTCACTAGAGTTCTTAATATACAATTCTGCCTCAGTAGGAAGATCTGTAATACTATTCTTACTTTTATATTTTTCTACATCTTTTTCTACACCATCTAATTCCCCTGTAATAATTCCTAATCTTTCATTTATGAATCGAGCAGTTTTTTCAGAAATTAAATTTTTGTCAACTATAGCATCATTATTATAAATTACGACTAATTTATCCAAAAAATCCTCAGCTTTTTCTTTAACGGGATCTGTGAAAGAAATCTCTAAAACATTTGTGAATTTTGTTATATTTAATACGTCTAATTTACTTTTAAATTTATTTGTAGCCTTTTTTATAGATTCTAATCTTATAGTAATGTTATAATTTACATCTTCAGCATTCTCTTCATTTATATTTACAACATAATCTCCCAATTCTTTTGAAGATATTACCTGTCCAAAATTAAAATTACCTACATGACTATTATTGGCATTGAATAATTCGAACTTTTTTGTCGATAAAATTTTAACACTTAATATAGTATCCTTTTCGAAAAAATTTTTAATATTTCCTTTAAAATCAATAGCTACAGGATTTTCCCCATAAGATTCTGAAGACTTAATACGACCCTCTATAGCATATGATATATTAAACTTACCTTCTTTAATTGTTTTCTCAACCAATGATCTAGATTTTAAAACTTCTATTTCATCATCAAGATCTCTTTTTGCACCAGAAAACATTGATAAATCCTGAAATGCAGCAAGTTCAGAGGACATCCCTCCTGAATCTTCTCTTTTTATCAGTAATGTTGTTTGTGATTTGTATTCAGGAATTGAATATCTCAAGTATAATTTAGCTAAAAAGAAAAAGAAAAAAGCACTTAGCAAAAACCATTTCCAATGCACTAAATATTTAAATAATTGTTCTCGAAAATTTATAGCATTATCCTCCGCTAAATCAGTTATAGTATTATTTAACATTATAAAACTTAATTTTTATTTATTAACAATATTGATAAAACCGCAGATGAAATTAATGAGGCTACCGAAATCCAAATGGGAACATTTTGATTAAATCCTGTTGAAGTATTTGATTTTGCTTTGTTTGGTTCTACATAAAGTAAATCATTTTGGGATAAATAGTAATATGGAGAGTTTATAAAATCAGCTTTTGTAATATCTATTCTATTAAATGTTTTTTTATTATTTACCTCTCTTACTAAAATTATATTATCTCTTTTCCCGTAAATAGTTAAATCACCTGCTAAACTTAATGCTTCTGGCAATGTAATACGCTCACTAGCAATAGTAAAACTCCCAGGTCTCACTACTTCTCCTTGCACGGTAACTTTAAAATTTATAATACGTATATTTATTATAGCGTCATTAATATATTTTTTTAGTTTACTTTTAAGTAGGGAAATAATTTCTGCTTTTGTTTGCCCTCCAGTTTTTATTTCTCCTAAAACTGGAAACTGGATAAGCCCGTTAGCATCTACTAAGTATAATTGTTGTTGTCTTTGCCCTTGAGTTGTTTGTCCGATTGCTGTAGGCACTGAAATTGTTTCAAGGTTAAATGGTGCTGCAGCTTCAGGATCTGGTGTTGAAACTACAATCATTAACAAATCATCTGGTTGAATTTTTGATTCAAAATTATTTGTTATTTCCTGACTAGCAACTTGATTTATATTTTGATAATAAGCGATTTGTTTTTTGTTACCACACGATGTTATTAGTAATAAATTTAGTCCTAATAAAAAGTATATTAATAAATTTCTTTTTTTCATTGTTATATTTTTGAGTTCAAAGATACTTTTTTTATTAAAAATAGTTTGAATTCTGGTCTGTTTAGTTATCTAAAATTTCGAAAGTAGAATTCATGCTTTTAAATTCTGGTATTAGCATTTTCATTTTCGTCACTATCAAATTATTATCATAATCATTTGAAGCTTTAACGATTTCTAAAATTGCAATTTCTACTTCACTATGAATATCTATTATCTCTTGTGCAATCATAATTTTTTCGTGGTGCGTAGGCAATGTTTTCGAATTATCGTTTAACAACTCTTCATATAATTTCTCGCCTGGGCGCAATCCTACAATTTTAATTTTTATGTCCTTATCTGGCACAAAACCAGCTAAACGAATCATTTTTGTAGCTAAATCATATATTTTTACTGGCTTACCCATATCAAATATATATATCTCCCCTCCTTTTCCCATAGCTCCTGCTTCCAGAACCAATTGACAAGCTTCTGGAATAGTCATAAAATAACGAATAATCTCTTCATGAGTTATCGTTATTGGTCCTCCTTCTGCAATTTGTTTAGAAAATAGTGGTACTACAGACCCATTAGATCCTAATACATTTCCAAAACGTGTAGTTATAAATTTTGTTGTGTAAGAACCATTATTTTTTTTATCAAAATACAATGACTGAACATATTTCTCGGCAATTCGTTTACTTGCTCCCATTACATTACTAGGATTTACAGCCTTATCTGTAGAGACCATTACAAATTTTTCTGTCTCATACTTTAAAGCTAAATCGGCTAAATTTTTTGTTCCCATCACATTTACAAATATTGCTTGTGAAGGATTTTCTTCCATAAGTGGCACATGCTTGTAGGCAGCAGTGTGATATACTAAACTTGGCTTATATTGTCGAAATATTCGTTCTAGTCCCATTAAATCTCTTATATCTGCAACAAGGGAAACTAATTTGGTTTTTGAATTTAATTTTTGAATCTCTAACGTTAAATCATGCAAAGGTGTTTCTGCTTGATCTAAAATGACTAAAATTTCAGGATTAAAATCGATAATTTGTCTTACAATCTCACTTCCTATAGAACCAGCAGCTCCAGTAATTAAAATTGTTTTTCCTTTTATTTGAGAAGATATTAATTTGTTATCTAAAACGATTGGTTTTCTTTCTAATAAATCTTCTATTTGGAAACTCTTTATTTTTTTTGATATTTCTTTTTGATTCTCCCAATCCGATATTAAAGGAACAGTATATACTTTTAGATTAAATTCTAAACACTCATCTACAATAGCAATTTGCTCGTCTTTTGTAAGACCCTTGTCTGCAATTATTAATGCGTCTGCATTCATAGAACGCATGAGTACAGAAATTTTCTTTTTCTGATTTAAAATAGGTAAATCAAGAATCCTTTTTGAAGAATTTGAATTGTGCTTGTCTATAAATCCTAGCAACTTAAATCTCATTGGAATTTCGGAGATTAATGCATTAGAAACCGAAATCGCATTTGCGTCGGAACCGTAAACAATTGCTCTGACTAGCTTTTCACTTTGAATTCCTTTTAAATAAACTTCAAAAAATTGCTTCACTAGTACTCTATATAAGAACAATAGACAAAAAGAAACAATCATATTTATAACAAGTGCTGTTGTAATAAACAGACTATCTTTAAAATAGATAGAGAAAACAAAATTAAAAATAACTAAAACTATAAATGTAGAAACTTGTGAGAAAACAATCTTTATTGCATCTATAAAAGAAGAGTGTCTAATAATTCCTGAATAGGTTTTAAACCACCAAAAGAAGAAAATATTAGTTATAAAAAACAAAGCAATTTTATAACCCTCGTTATGAGATTTATAATATTGCAAACCTATACCTTTAAACAAATAATACGTTAAGAAACCTGATATAAAAATAGTTATAACATCAATAGATAATATCACCCATCTAGGTAAATAACCTAGATTTTTAATACTAAAACTTGACCTTGAACTATACATGAGAATCTGTTTTAAGACAGACTTTATTTTTGCTTTTTCTTCTATTTCCAAAGTAATTTTACTTTAAAACATATTACATTATACTTTTATTCAGGATAAAATCAATATTTTAAATCCCTTTCATTCTAGGCATTTATCTTTCAAAAAGTGTTGCAAAATACTAAAAAAATAGTTGAATTTCAGCAATTATTCTGTTTTTTTCTTCTTCTGTTAGATTTGAACCTGATGGTAAGCATAATCCTTTTTCAAATAACCCGTCAGAAATATTATTTCCATAGTATGGGTAAGATTCAAAAACAGGCTGTAAATGCATTGGTTTCCACAACGGACGGCTTTCAATATTAGCTTTTTCTAGAGCCAATCGAAAGCCTTCACTTGCTTTTCCATTTGTTTTTTCTGGATTTATAATGATAGCACTTAACCAATGGTTAGAAAAATAATTCAAATCAGGTTCGGTAAGAACCGTAACTCCATCAATATTTGCAAAAGTATCGACGTATAATTGATGCATATCTCTTCGCAGTCCAACATGCTTATCTAAAACTTGCATTTGCCCTCGACCAATTCCTGCACAAATATTACTCATTCGGTAATTATAACCTACTTCACTATGCTGATAATGCGGTGCATTGTCACGAGCTTGTGTGGCTAAAAAAACTGCTTTTTCTTTTATTTTTTCATTTTTTGTAACTAACGCTCCACCACCAGAAGTAGTTATGATTTTATTTCCATTGAATGACAAAACACTTATTTCTCCAAATGTTCCACATTTCTGTCCTTTGTATGAACTTCCTAATGCTTCGGCACTGTCTTCAAGAATTGGAATTTGATATTTACTTGATATTGCTTGAATTTCTTCGATTTTATAGGGCATTCCATAAAGATGTACTGCTATAATTGCTTTTGGTTTTTTACCTTTCGAAATCCTATCTAAAATAGCCTCTTCGAGAGTAATTGGACACATATTCCAAGTATCCTGTTCGCTATCTATAAAAACTGGTGTTGCACCTAGATACATAATAGGATTTGCAGATGCTGAAAATGTCATACTCTGACAAATAACTTCATCTCCAGCTTTAACTCCTAATAAAATTAATCCTAGGTGTAAAGCTCCTGTGCCAGAACTTAATGCAGCAACATGAGAATCTTGATCTATATATTTTGCTAAATCTTGTTCGAAACCAGTTACGTTTGGTCCAAGTGGCGCAACCCAATTTGTTTCAAATGCCTCATTAACAAAACTTTGTTCGTTTCCACCCATGTGTGGGGAAGAAAGCCATATTTTTTGACTATTCATTTTCATTTACTTTAATTATTCTGCCTGGATTACCTACAACTACTGAATAATCAGGCACATCTCTTATAACAACCGAACCAGCTCCAACAGTAACCCATTTTCCGATTTTTATTCCTTGTATCACGGTTGCACCTATACCTATTTGAGAACCTTCTCCAACCATAACTCCACCAGCTAAATATGCTTTTGGTGAAATGTGTACGAAATCACTAATAACACAATCATGTTCTACAAGAGCCCCTGTATTTACTATACAATGTTTACCTATTTTTGCATCTGGATTAATAATCACTCCTGCCATAACTACACTTCCATCACCAATAAATACACTCTTTGAAATTATAGATTTTGGATGAATAGCAATTACAAAATTAGTATTTAATTTACTAGCTAATTCTCTCCTAACTCTATTATTTCCAATAGACAAAATCATATTTTGAGCCCTTGAAAAATCAAATTTAATTGAGTTTAAAATACTAAATCCAAGAATGGTCTTTAATTTTGGCGCATCATCAATAATAGTCTTTATACTTTGTTCATTTGATTGCAAAATATCAATAACGACTTTACAATGTCCGCTTGCGCCATATAATATTATATTATTCTCCATCGAATGGTTCTATTGTTGCTGCATTTGCTGCATTTATACCTTCCTTTTTTATTACTTTTAATAGTGTTTTGAATAAAATTTTTACATCTATTAGAAATGAACAATTATCTACGTACCAAACATCATATTCAAATTTTTTGTCCCAAGATATGGCATTACGACCATTAACTTGTGCCCAACCTGTTATTCCTGGTTTTACTTCATGTCTCCTATTCTGAAAATCATTATACAAATGTAAATATTGTGTTAGCAATGGCCTTGGTCCAATAAGACTCATATCTCCTTTTATAATATTGATAAGTTGCGGGATCTCGTCGAGTGATGTTTTACGAATAAAAGACCCAATAGATGTAAGTCTTTCTTCATCTGAAAGTAATTTCCCATCGCTATCTTTCTCATTGGTCATGGTTTTGAATTTTACAATTTTGAAAATTTTCCCATTTTTGCCTGGTCTATTTTGAAAAAAGAAAGGATTCCCCCGGTTTGCTAGTGCCAACCCAATCATAACAATTAAAAAAAGAGGCAATAATAATATGAGTCCCAATAATGCAAAAATAAAATCTAATATGATTTTTAAATGGTTTTTGTACATGCGAAATTATTATGTTCTAAATTAAAACAAATTTATAATTTAAAATTGTTTTAATTCTTTATTTTTGAAAAATAGGTTACTAAAATAAGTTAACCATAATTTAGCCATAATTTCTTTTGAAAAATAATCTTCAGTATACTCTCTCCCTTTAATACCCATATTAATTCTTTCGTAAGGATTGTCAACTAAATATTTCATTTTCTCGTAAAGTGAATTTACATCTTGTGTAATATGTCTCAATCCAGTCACATTATCGACAATTGTATCTTGCAGTCCATAAGTATCACTACAAATAATTGGTTTCTGGCAAGCAGAAGCTTCAATAATACTCAATCCAAAAGCTTCTCTATGACTTGGAAGACAAAACACATCACATACTTGCACTGTCTTTTCAGGACAGTCAGTTGAACCATAAATATGATATTTGTCTTTTGATTTTTGACTTAATTGTTCTGTAACATTTTCTTCGTCAGGACCAACAATTAATAACTTTACATTAGAATAAACTTCAGTGAGCTTATCAAATGCTTTTACCAAATCGAAAATTCCTTTATCTCTATTTAATCTTCCCAAAAACATAAAAACAATATCATTTTCTTCATAATTTAATGATTTTCTTAGTTCTTCTCTAACTTGGTCATTTGGGGAAAATTTAACCAGATCGATTCCGCTTATGGTTCCTTTACCTAAAACTAACGAATTATTTTTTGCAATTATATTATTTTGAATTAAAAATTCCTGTTGTGGTAGTCCGTCTACTAAGATATTTGTACTTAGTGATACGACAAGTTTGTCTAGTAAAATTAAAAAATTTTTTAAAAAACCCTTTTTTGTGTGCCATACTTGACCTGTAAAAAAATGTATTCTGTGTTTTGTTTTAGCTATTTTTCCACTTATAATACCTATAAGTCCCGCTTTAGGAGTAAAAGTGGCTATAACATCAAATTTATTTTCTCTCAAATATTTGGTTAACAAAAATAAAGCTTTTAGATCTTCTAGAAGATTTATTTTTCTACATATTGGAATATGTTTTATTTCCTGCAAATATTGATTTGAATAATTAGGTAATTCTAAATCATTTAAGTTTGCTACTAAATACAACTCATATTGCTTTGATAAACTTTCAAAATGACTCTCTAAAAATGCTTTTGCAGTATATGGAGTTGAGACTATGAAACATATTTTTTTTTTCATATATAGACTACGCTTTTTTTATAATATGACATATTCATAAAAATAGTCTATTATTATAATAAGTGTATTATAAATTTATTTATTTTGTTCATTCAAAGATACTAACTCTAGTATATCTTCATAAATATTTTTTCTAATTATATCTAGATTAAATGTATTTTTAGAAAAATTATACATTTTAGTAGAATAGTCATCAATTATATTATTGTCTTGAATAATTTCTTGTAATCGAGTATATATATCATCATATGTATTTACAACTATTGCGGCTTTAGATTGTTTAAGAAAATTTATAGATGCTAATTCAATTGGACCAAATCCCATAACACAACTTCCGCTTTGGATGCAATCAACAATTTTTGTTGAAAATGAGTACTTTATTATATTAACATACTTCTTTTTAAAAGACTCAACGTGCAGTACAATATCAGCACTTTCTATAATTTTTTTTATCTCACTAAATGGAACCGCTCCTATAATTGAAGAGTATTTTGTATTAAGGCTAATATTCATTTCATTTGAAAGAGCAGTACCCGTATAAATTGACAATTGAAACTCGGTCTGACTTGTAGATACTTTTTCAATCGCTTTTGAAATTAAAGATAAAGCCCTCCATCTATCGTATAATAAATTCCCCGCATATACTATCTTAATTGGTTTTGAATGTAATTTCGGACTTGGAGGCAGTATAATTGCACCTTTATATAATACTTTAAATTCTTTTCCAAAAAGTTGTGAATAATAACTAGATAATTCTGGAGTAGCCGCATAATTTATCTCTGAAATTTTTATGTTTTTTCTTATCCAATACCTTAAAATTGATTGATATATTACACTTAATGGCCAAAAATTTTTATAGGTATAAATTTCATCCCCAAAAAAAAGAACCACTTTTGCTTTGGTTTGTTTATGACAATAATACAGCATTCTATGCCCATAAATTAAATTAGGGCAGTGCATGTGTATTATTTCAGGTACATTTTTTTTTAAAAAATTATTTAAATTAGTTTTACTTCGAAATCCAATTTTCCAAAACACTTCTCTTAAAAGTAATATAATTGTTGGTCTAATCCTTATTAGAAAAGACTTAATTTTCGACGCTTTTAAAATTTTTGGATTTGAATTAGTTTTGTTTTGTTTTAGATAATTAATCTCTGAACCCATCCCTTTTTTAGAAAAAAAAGAGTTTACAATATCTTTTTCACAAATTTTAAAATAAGTAGTACAGCAATCATTGTCTATTTCTTCATCTCTCAAATAAATATTCGACAATTTGGTTGGATCCCAATTACCAAAATGATTAGAAATTGTATTCCCCGTTGAATTCTGATCCGACCAAGCATTTACGGTTATAACCAATAATTTAGGTAAGTTTTTCTTATTCATATTATTACATTCAATCACAATGGTTATTCCATTTTTTCATAAATAGACATATATTCTCTAAACATTTTTTCAGTTGAATATTTCCCGTTCACTTTTTCTACTACATTTTGCGGGTCAATTTCTAAATCGAGCCATTTTCTAACCACTTTTTCTAAAGCATCAATATTACCATTTTCTACAAACTCACTAAATTCAGGAATAGCTATTTGTTCCGGAGCACCTGCTTTAAAACCTATTACTGGGGTTCCACATGAAAGTGATTCTGCACAAACCATCGAAAAAGTTTCTAATTTACTTGTTAGTAATGTGATATTTGCTAAAGAGTAATATTGTGCCAATTCTTGTTGAGAATTAGTGTGATTTATGGTAATTACATTTGAAGGAATCTCTCCGTCAAATCCGTCAAATCCAACAATAATAATTTTAACATTATCATTTTGTAACCTTTTAGCTATTTCAATTACATGTTTTCCTCCTTTTACAATACTATTAAACGACGGTGTTACATGCAATATTATTTTCTCGTTATTTACCCCAAGCTTTTCTTTCAGACTATTTGTTATAATAGGATGATATATTTTTGTATCAATACCATTTCCTACAATATAAAAATCACGATTACTGAACATAGGGGATTGTTTTGCTCTATTTTGTAACCACTCCGAAACGCTTACTAAAGTTAGTGATTTAAACTTGGCATAAGCCTTTTCTTTTCTTTTCCATTCGGTTGCTGTTTTATCAAAAAATAAAGATTGGTATTTTTTAAAAACTTGTGGACAGTTTCCACATCCTGTTTTCCATTTTTCACAATCAAAAGCATGTTCGCAAACACCTGTATAATTTATTTCAGCATGAAGTGTAACAACAGTTTTATAATTATTTTGAGCTAAAAATGCTAATAATTTATAGTTATTAACATAATTTCCATTCATGAGATGAATATGAACTATATTTGGTGAAATTGACTTTATTCTCTTAATTAATTTATAAGTCGAATAAAAGGCCCCTCCATAAAAATCCCCTGTAACCCTAGCGTACAAAGCTTGAAGTTTTCCTTCCCAATCTGGTGAAGTCTTATAAACATTTTTTTCAGAATAAGTTTTACCTCTACCATAAATCACAAATGATTCTTGATTTGCTTTTTGTAGTTGATGGTGAATTTCGCTTACTATTTTACCTGTACTTCCAAATTTATAAACGGTATTTATCTGAAGAGTTTTCATTAAAAATATTTTTCTTCATAAAATGCTGGATGAAGCCTCATCCAATCTAACATTTCTGTTAGCATCTTGTTGTAAGTAGGAACTTCATAAGAAAATAATTCAGATTTCGCAATAGATTTGTCACATGGAATTCCTTCGAAAGGTAATACCAAAATATTATCTTTATTATAAGTTTGTTTGAACAAAAGCAACATATCGTATTTACTTATTGGAAGTCCATTGCTTAAGTGAACTAATCCAGTAAGTTTTTCTTTTATTGCTGCCTCAATTGCTTTAGCTAATTCGATAGTCGTTACGCCTCCCCAAATTGCATTGGTAAATCCGTTTACATTACCATTTTGATTCATAAACCAATGAAACAAACCTTCTCCTTCAGTTTTTAATTCAGGTCCAATGATTGAGGTTCTAATGGTTAAATCTTTATCATTATTAATTTCTCCTAAAGCTTTACTTCTTCCATAAACATCATCTGCATCTTTGAAATCGTTCTCTGTATAATTGCCTTTATTTCCTGTAAAAACACAATCAGTACTTACATGAACTAATTTTGCATTAACTTCGTCGGCCAATCTTTTAAGCAAATGAGGAAAATAAGCATTAATATAAATAGCATTATCAGGGTGTGATTTAGATCCTCTTATTAAAACACCAATACAATTAATAATTATATCGGGTTTTTGTTCTAGAACCAAAGCGGTAACTGAATCTTTATTTGTAACATCTACAACAATACTTTCTTCGTTTAATTTCTGACGAAAAACTACATTTACAATATCATATTGATTTTTTTCTTTCAGATAAGAATAAACAACATGACCCGCCATTCCTGTGGCACCAAAAAGCAATATTTTTTTCATACTTTTAAATGAATTTTGACCAAACTACTCTGTTAATATAATCGGTATAAGATAAAATAATACGCACCACTTTTTTTGAAACATTATCCGTTTTGTAATCTGGTATTATTTGTATAACATCATTATTTCCTTCAAACTGAGAAGTCACAATATCTATAGAATTTAGTATCAAATCACTCTGTAACCCAGTCATTATAAGAGTTCCTTCATCCATTCCTTCAGGACGTTCGTGTGCTTGACGTATAGTAATTGCTGGAAAATTAAGGATAGACGATTCCTCTGTTATTGTTCCACTATCAGAAATTACACAAAATGCATTTTGTTGCAATTTAATATAATCCAAAAAACCAAAGGGTTTCATAAACTCAATCAATGGATTTAAATTTTCAAATCCCATCGATTCAAGCTTTTTTCTGGTTCGAGGATGTGTAGAAACGATAATCTTTTTATTATATTTTTTAATAATAGCATCTAATGATTCTAATAGATCTGAGAAATTTTTTTCTGAATCTACATTTTCTTCTCTATGTGTACTAACAATGAAATAATCTCCTTTTTTAAGATTTTCTTTTTCTAACACATTCGATTTTTGAATATCTTCTTTGTGAAAAAGAAGAACTTCTTTCATTGGCGAACCAGTTTTTATAATTGTCTCTGGACGAATTCCCTCGGCAATTAAATACCTTCTAGCATGCTCAGAAAGAGGCATATTGATATCGCTTAAATGATCTACAATTTTTCGATTAATTTCTTCAGGAACTCGTTGGTCGAAACAACGGTTTCCTGCTTCCATATGAAAAATAGGTATTTTTCTTTTTTTAGCAGCTATTACTGACATACAACTATTTGTGTCCCCATAAAGCAATATAGCATCCGGTAATTCTTTTGCCATAACCTCATCAGATTTTGTAATAACCTGAGCAATGGTTTCTGTACCTGTTATGGCTGATGCATTCAAAAAATAATCTGGTTTTCTGATTTTTAGTTCTTGAAAAAATATTTCATTTAACTCAAAATCATAATTTTGACCAGTGTGCACTATTATATGATTTGTATACTTATCCAACTCCGCCATTACACGACTTAATTTTATTATTTCTGGACGAGTGCCTACAATTGTCATTACTTTTAACATACTTTTATTTTTTTTAACAAGCTAAAATTATTACTTATTATATTCAATCCTACTAATAATTATTATTTTATTTCAGGTTGTGCACTAATGAATTATAATTTTATATTTTTCCAAAAGTAACGATTTCCTAATGACTTCAAAAATATTAATTCCTATTCAAAGTACTCTTATTGCAATAGAGTATTTATTTTTTAAATTTAGATCTTAACTTGTTTAACGGAAGTAAAATCAGTTGCTTTTCTGAATCATTCATTCCAAAAAACCAAATAGATATTATGTAAATAATGGAGACAAGAATAAATTGAAAAATTAGAACAAACCAATTACAGCTGCCGAATAAAGAAATAGCATACGCACCTACACATGCAAAAAATAGTCCAATCCATAACTTACTGAAAATTTCTTCTACGAATCTTATCATATCCAGTTTTAAAACTTTGTGATAAAAAATTGTATTGAAGATTAAATAAACAGATACATAGGCAAAACAAGTACTTATAGCTGCGCCAATTATACCTATTTTTTTTACTAAAAAAATTGTTAAACCTATATTAATAATACTTATTCCCAATGATACAAATGACTTAATCTTGTGCTTATTTTTTGCCCACATTATATATAATGGCACATCCATTAGAGCTGAAATCATTTGAGGAATTAGAACCAATAATGCTATATAGTAAGCAATTGAAAAATCATCTCCAACCCATAAATGAATGAACTGTTTTCCAAAAAAAACGAATCCAATAATAGGTAATGCTAGTAGAATACTTTTTATCCTTCCAATTTTTATGGCATAATCTGTAAGTTCTGAATCGCTAGCTCCTTGCGTTACTTTTCCCACCACATCAGGCATTAAAACATCTGAAATTATTATTGAAAAAGAAAAAAACAATGAAGATAAAAGTGTTCCTATTGAATATATGGCAATAGCTTTACTCGATATATAGATACCAATGACAAAACTATCGGCTGCCATTAGAAAGTGAAATGCTACCGCATCGACAAATACAATTAATGAGTAAGAAAGAATTTTTTTAGAATAATTGACATCAAAATTTTTAAATCTAATGGTTATATTAAGATTTTTTAAACAATAATAACTTGTATAAGCAAAAACTATTGAAATTAGAATTGCATCAACAAATACAATTTCAAATGATTTGAAATTTGACAATAAAAGTATAGCTATTAAACCTGTTCTTACAAATGTCTTAATGATATTTATTACATTAAGCAATGGAAATTTTTCATATGCTTTTAGTAGTGCTGTGGCAAGGTTTAGAAATAATGTGAAAATACCTGTGATAACTATCAGGAAGAATAGCTTTTTTAGTAAGCATACTTCATCTACATTAAATGAGTTTTTGAAAATTTGGGGAATGAAACAATAGAATAAAAACCCTAAAAACAACAAAAAAGCTCCAATTATCAAATCGATAACGCCAACTAAACCAACGAATTTTGATTCGGATTCTTTATCATTATTAGCCCTATATTCAGAGATATAACGAATCACCGCATTACTAAGTCCTAGGTCTGCTAAAGCAAAATAAGATGTAATTGACAGCACTAATTTATAAACTCCAAATTCACTTGTACCAAAAACAAGTAACATGAGTGGTGTTAGAAAAAAAGAAAATGTATTATTTACCAGCATGGCAAGATAACCTAATACAACACCCGTTTTTTTATTACTCATTTAAAATATTCATTATATAATCACAAAATTATTTTACTTACAAATCATAAAAACTAAATTAGACAGCATCTAATTTTAAAATAACATCGTTTATAGATTGATTTTTTCTTTGCAAAAATTCTTCAAAAACAACTTGAGCATTTTTTATATCCAACACTCCATCGTGATTTTCAACTGCATTTTTTTTTCTTATTAATCTGGAATAAATTCTTTTTAAAAGATCTTTAATGGGACCATTTAGATAGGCTACATAAAGGTTTTTTTTCTGTTTTAAAAAATTAAAATTCCTCTTTTTATTATACTCAATATAATTAGCATCTATTATTTTCTTGTACTCCTTATAAGTATAATTACAATAAGCTGTCAGAGCTGACACACTAAATTTAGAAATCAAATCATCTTGTTTCATATCTTTTAATGCTGCTAAAGCAGAATCGGCCCAAATTGTTTCTACACTATAAAATTTTGGAACTAATTGTGACCATTGATAATTTATATGACCTTTCAATTGAGGCGCATCTTTTAAATCTCCAACATGCCTTCCAGTAGAAGCTTGTCCAGAACCACTTAAGCTACAAACTCCAGGAATTGTTAATGGATAATTTATTTTAAGAACTTTATCTATAACTAAAGAAAGCGCAACAGAACTATAAATATCAGGCGATAAACCCCCAAAATACTTTCCTGTTATATTCTTAACTTTCTCCATAGCACTTTTCTTTACAATACCATGATAAATTTTCACTAAGCTATAACTTAAATAATTTTGTCCTCCAGAACTTAGAAGTTTATTTAGTTCTTGTTTAGTGTCATAATACTTATTGTTTAAATTAAAATCTATTATCATTAAATTACCATTATCCTTTTTATAATAAGAAATTCCAGTTTCTGGCCATATATAGTTTAGTCTTATCTCTGGAGTAACTGCTTCTATATTATTTTCTTTTGCCCAATAAACAAATTTTACAATTTCTGGATTAATCCCATCGTCATCACCTATCATACAAACATATTCTCCGTCTGCTTGTGATACTGCATTACTAAAATTGACTACAAAAGATAATACTTCGCTAGAATAATTATATTTTATCCTTGATAAAAAAGGGCTATCAATAAATTTATCATACAAAGAATCTGCATCACTATTATCCTGTATCACTACTTGAACATCATCATTAGTAGATTCTAAAATTTGCATTACACAATTAAATGCATATTTTTCTCTATTTCTAGTAGGAATAATAATTGATAAGATATAATTATTATTCGTTTTACTATTATTCATAAGTTATTATTTTTTAATCTCTGTTGTAATACTGCTTGGTTAGTCTCATTTCTTCCCAGAAAAAGCCATAAGGCATTTCGCTATTAAAATTAGATTTTATAAATAATGAAATCAACAATATAATTGTAATTACTGAAACATCAATCCGCATTTTGTTTGATATATACTTGAGTGAATAAATAATTTCTGGAATAAATAATATCATAAAAATAGAAAAGTACATAATAATTCTCAATGCATTAGGATTAATGTATGATAAAGGCAAAAAAACTAAGGCAATTGCAAAACCATTGTAATAATTTTTTGCATTAATATTGTTTTTAATTATATATTTTCTTCTAATCATAGCCATCAAAGAAATAAAAACAAACAATGCCGTAAAAGTATATGTACCTGCACCTTCTAATTGATTATAATCTGTATATCCACTAAGTACACTTAAGTATTTCCCCATAGCATCCTTAAAAACAAAGAAAACAGGAAATAACAAAAGTACTGCCGTAAAAATATATTTTTCTTTTTTTATTCTGCAAACAAAATAAAAAGGAATAAATATAAGAGCTGACTTATGAAGTGTTGAAGCTATTAAAACAAGTAATAAAAATGGGATTATTTTTTTCTTCTTAACAAACTCATAACTATATAAGGTAAAAACTGTTGCTAATGTTTGCCTAATTCCAGTTATAGAATAAAATGAATAAAATAATACTGAATAAATTACGAAAGCAATCATAACATCGACTAATCTAGTCGTGTTTTTATAGATAAAATTACCTAATGCTGCAAAAAACAATATTGCAATGAGGAATAAGAAAACTTGATAATCGGTTGTTATATACTGAGCTAGTTTTTGAAAAATTAAATAACCTGGATCTTTACCCAAACCATACTGATAATAATCTATTATTAATCCTTTTATTTGATACCATGGAGTTCTTGATATTTCTTTAAAAGTTTCAAAATAACTGTATGTATCGTCTCCCACAGCGACATTCCTAAGTCCAGATTGAAGAATAAGTATTATACAAATTATCCGAATATATCTTTTCCTAATAACATCACTGTTTGCAAAACTACCGTAAAGTTTTGAGTATATATTACCTAATATAAGTGTGAAAAATATAACTATTAAATTAAATATCATTATTTATAAGTATGTTAGATTGTTTCCTACAAAAAACTTAATATCATAATATTAATTTCTAGGGTGGTCTTTGTTCTCTCTTTAAATCTTAAAATAATCTTCATTAAAACGATATTCATCATTAATCTCACCAAATAAATAATCCGACATTACTAATAATTTAGAACCTTTCTCTAAAGACTGAATACTAGTAACATACCCTTTTGAAATATGAAGCAAATCAAATTTTTTATCACTTATAACAATAGAGATTATATCTAGATCCTTTGATGGATTATCCCAATTATCTATTTTAATTAATTTTATTTGGAAACTTCCTTTAGCAACAGAAAACCATCTCTGCTCAACCTTATGTCCTTGCCATGCTCGTATAAAATCTGTATCTATATTTTCAATAAAATACAACCTTTTTATTACAGTAGCATCAAAGTCGTTATTATAAGATAAAATTCCTCTACCGTCTAGGCTTGAACTTCCATTAATTATTTTAGGAGTCATAAAATTACTTATCCTAGATATTCTATTACCTCTTCATCAAAAACTTCTTTCCTAATAAGCGGTAAGTTAACTAATAAACGTTTCATCCCTTCAATATCTTGTTGCGAAGTATTATGTGAATTATAGTCTTCTATTTCTGATAGATCTTCTTCCCCCTCCGAATAATATTTTGCATAATTTAAATCTCTATTATCAGCTGGGATACGATAAAAGTCACCCATATCTTCAGCTTTCACCATTTCTTCTCTAGTACATAATGTTTCATAGAGTTTTTCACCATGTCTGGTTCCAATAATTTTTATTTCACAATCTGACTTACAAATTTCTTTTAATGCTTGAGCTAAATCTCCTATAGTTCCCGCAGGAGCTTTATTTACAAATAGATCTCCTGAATTCCCATTTTGAAAAGCGAATAACACTAATTCTACTGCTTCTTCTAATGACATTAAGAAGCGAGTCATTTTGGGGTCTGTAATTGTAATAGCCTCATTATTTTTAATTTGTTTTAAAAATAATGGTATAACAGAACCTCTAGAAGCCATTACGTTTCCATAACGTGTCAAACAAACTGTAGTTTCCACAACATTTCTAGAAGCAGCAATGGCGACTTTTTCCATCAATGCTTTAGATATTCCCATAGCATTAATAGGATATGCTGCTTTATCTGTACTCAAACAAATTACTTTTTTTACTTTACTTGCAATGGCCGCATCAATAACATTTTGAGTACCAAAAACATTGGTTTTTGTAGCCTCAATAGGGAAAAATTCACACGAAGGCACTTGTTTTAATGCAGCAGCATGAAATACATAATCGACACCACGCATAGCAGTTTCAATGCTTTTATAATCTCTTACATCACCAATATAAAATTTTAGTTTATCATTTTTTAATTGATTACGCATATCATCTTGTTTCTTCTCATCGCGAGAAAAAATTCTGATTTCTTTAAAATGTTCGCTATTAAGAAACCGTTGTAAAACTGCATTCCCAAATGAACCTGTACCACCAGTAATTAAAAGCACTTTATCTTTAAACATTTTGCCCTTCTTTTTATTTTGCTATTTTTCTCAAATAATCTGCATAACTACTTTTTCCTAAATTGGTAGCAGTTGCTGCAAATTGTTCTTTATTTATAAAACCTTTTCTGTATGCTACTTCTTCTATACAAGCAATTTTAAGACCTGTTCTTTTTTCGACAGCTTTAACGAATTCCGTCGCTTCTGTAAGTGATTCGTGTGTTCCAGTATCTAACCAAGCAAATCCTCTACCCATGAGTTGTAGATTCAGTTTCTTATCCTCTAAATACACCTGATTTACAGTCGTGATTTCTAATTCTCCTCGATGAGATGGTTTTACGTTTTTAGCAATATTTACAACTGAATTTGGGTAAAAATACAAACCAATTACTGCAAAATTAGATTTAGGTTCTGAAGGTTTTTCTTCAATACTTAAAACTTTTCCGTTTTCGTCAAATTCAGCTACACCATAACGTTCTGGATCATCTACATAATAACCAAAAACGGTAGCTTCTTTTTTCTCTGTTACGATACTTACAGCATTGTTCAATAAAGTTTGCAAACCAGCTCCATAAAAAATATTATCTCCAAGCACAAGACAAACATCGTCATTACCAATGAAATCTTTTCCTAGAATAAAGGCTTGTGCTAATCCATCTGGTGATGGCTGCTCTACATAACTCAATTTTAATCCAATTTGACTTCCATCACCAAACAACCGTTTGAAATTAGGTAAATCTTGTGGTGTAGAAATGATTAAAATTTCTTTTATTCCTGCTAACATTAATACTGATAGCGGATAATAAATCATGGGCTTATCATATATTGGCAACAATTGTTTGGATACCACTTGAGTTAATGGGTGCAAACGAGTTCCTGATCCTCCTGCTAATATTATTCCTTTCATAATTTTAAAGGTTTGAATTTTAAGGCTTAAGATTTTAACAAATGTAAAAGTGCATATTGCATAAAACTTAAACCATAAAACTAATTATATTGTTTTTCGTAATACTTTGCGTATTCTCCAGATGTTACATTATTCAACCAATCGGTATTACTTAAATACCAATCGATGGTTTGTTCCAACCCTTCTTCAAAAGTTACAGTTGGTTTCCACCCTAGTTCTTTGTTTATCTTAGAAGCATCGATGGCATAACGTAAATCATGGCCTGGACGGTCTTTTACGTACGTAATCAAATTAGCTGATTCTCCTATATTTCTACCAAGTTTTTCATCCATCACTTTACAAAGTAACTTCACTAAATCGATATTTTTCCATTCGTTGAAACCGCCAATATTATACGTTTCATGGTTTTTCCCTTCGTGAAAAACTAAATCTATTGCAATGGCATGATCTTTTACAAACAACCAATCACGGGTATAATTTCCGTCACCATATACTGGCAATGGTTTGTTGTTAATGATATTATTAATGAATAATGGTATCAGTTTTTCCGGAAAATGATAGGGTCCGTAATTATTAGAGCAATTTGTTAAAACATAAGGTAAACCATACGTTTCACCATAAGCTCGTACAAAATGATCCGAACTTGCTTTTGATGCTGAATAAGGCGAATTTGGGTCATACGAGGTAGTTTCGGTAAATAAACCTTCTGCACCAAGCGAACCATATACTTCATCTGTTGAAATATGGTAAAAACGCTTACCTCCCATCTTTCCTTTCCAAAGATTTTTGGCTGCATTTAGCAAATTCATAGTACCAATCACATTTGTTTTTACAAATGACAACGGATCTTCGATAGATCGATCTACATGAGATTCGGCTGCAAGATGCAACACTCCTTCAAAATTATATTTTGCAAACAAATCATTTATAAAGGTTTCATCTACAATATCTCCTTTTACAAAAGTATAATTTGATTCGTTTTCTATATCTTTTATATTCTCTAGATTTCCCGCATAAGTTAATGCATCTAAATTATATATATGATAATTTGGATAGTTTTGTACAAAGCGTCTAACAACGTGTGAACCTATAAATCCAGCTCCTCCTGTAATTAATATATTTTTCATTTTCTTTTATAAATTTGAACTTCCTACTGCAATATAAGTAAATCCTATTTCTATCATCTGTTTTTTATCTAGAAGATTTCTTCCGTCGAAGACAAACGCAGGTTTTAACATATTATTATATATTTTTTTCCAATCGTAAGTATTAAATTCGTCCCATTCTGTGAGGATAGCAATTGCGTGAGAATTAGAACAAGCTTCGTATGGATCTTGGCTTACATTTATTAGGTCCATTTGTTTCTCATCTAAATCTAATAGATCTAATTTAATTTGTTTTTCGGAAACTTTAGGATCGTAAACGGCAATGTTAGCTTGTTCACTAATTAAATTTTGAGCAATATTTATTGCTGCTGATTCTCTTGTATCGTTAGTATCTTTTTTGAAAGCCCAACCCAAAAGCGCAATTTTTTTTCCTGAAACGGTATTATATAATGTCTTTATAATATTCTGAGAAAAGCGATTTTTCTGGTGGTCATTCATAATGATTACTTGTTCCCAATAATCTGCAACTTCATGTAAACCGTAAGATTTTGCTATATAAACTAGATTAAGAATATCTTTTTGAAAACAAGAACCTCCAAAACCTACTGAAGCTTTGAGGAATTTTGACCCAATTCTGGCATCCATTCCAATTGCTTTTGCCACTTCCGAAACATCGGCACCAGTTTTTTCACACAATTCAGAAATTGAATTTATTGATGATACTCTTTGTGCTAAAAAAGCATTAGCTGTTAGTTTTGATAATTCTGATGACCATACATTTGTAGTTAATATTTTTTCTTTTGGAACCCAATTAGAATAAATATCAAACAAAGCACTTATTGCTTCTTCATTTTCTCCACCTATAAGTACTCTATCAGGATTATGCAAATCTTGGACAGCTGTCCCTTCGGCTAAAAATTCTGGATTAGACAAAATTTGAAATTGTACTCCATTTCCTGTATTATCTAATATATTTTTTATGGCTTCGGCGGTGCGAACTGGTAAAGTTGATTTTTCGACAACGATTTTATCATGTTTAGATACTCGCGCAATTTGACGTGCACAAAGTTCAATATATTTTAAATCGGCCGCCATTCCTTTTCCTACTCCATAGTTTTTAGTAGGTGTATTTACCGAAATAAAAATCATTTGAGCCTCATCGATTGCTTTATCAACATCAGTCGAAAAAAATAAATTTCTTCCCCGTGCATCTGTTATAACATCTGCTAATCCTGGTTCATAAATAGGTAAATTCTCTAAGTTACTATCGTTCCAAGCGGCAATTCTAGATTCGTTTAAATCGACAATTGTAACTTTTATATCTGGGCATTTTTGTGCAATAACAGCCATAGTTGGACCACCAACATATCCTGCTCCTATACAACAAATTGATTTTATTTTCATTTACTATATTATTCTAAAGTTTACAAAATTAAAGTTTTCCGTCGACATGATTGCCTAAAACACCTTTAACATCATATAATATTGAAGTTTCTTTTTGTAGAGATTTTAAATTTGCTGTTAAAAACTCTTTGTGTGCTACTCCTAAAACGATTGCATCAAACTTAATTGATGGTAACTCTCTTGTAGTTTGTAACTCATACTCATGCAAAACCTCAGCTGGATTTACCCAAGGATCGTATATTGTTACATTAATTCCATATTCTTTTAATGATGAAATTACATCGACAATTTTTGTGTTTCTTACATCAGGGCAATTTTCTTTGAAAGCAATTCCTAACATTAGTAATTCGGCATTATTTATAGTAATTCCTTTTTTACTCATTAATTTTACCACTTGCGATGCAACATACTCTCCCATACTATCATTAAGGCGTCTTCCTGCCAAAATAATTTCTGGATGATAACCCATTTCTTGGGCTTTTTGAGCTAAATAATAGGGATCAACCCCTATACAATGTCCTCCTACTAATCCTGGTTTGAATGGTAAGAAATTCCATTTTGTACCTGCAGCTTCTAAGACATCTTGTGTATCTATTCCTAGAACATTAAATATTTTAGCTAATTCATTTACAAAAGCAATATTAATATCTCTTTGAGAGTTTTCTATTACTTTAGCTGCTTCAGCAACTCTAATTGTGGGTGCCAAATGTGTTCCTGCTGTTATTACAGATTTATATAGCTCGTTTACTTTTATTCCAATTTCTGGTGTTGATCCTGAAGTAACTTTGAGAATTTTTTCGACAGTATGCTCTTTATCCCCAGGATTAATTCGTTCTGGTGAGTAGCCTGCAAAAAAATCTATATTAAATTTCAATCCACTTATTTTTTCTAAAACAGGAACACATTCTTCTTCTGTAACGCCTGGATAAACAGTAGATTCGTAAATAACAATATCTCCTTTCTTTAGAACTTTCGCCACTGTTTCACTCGACTTATAAAGTGGTGTTAAGTCTGGCTTATTATTCTTATCTACCGGAGTTGGAACTGTAACTATATAGTAATTACAATCTTTTATATCATCAATATTGGTTGAACAAAACAAACCATTTTTGATTGTATTATTTGTTTTTAAGACAGACTGAAGTAAATCTTTACTAATTTCTAAAGTAACATCTAAACCTGAATTAAGTTCCATTACTCGTTTCTGATTAATATCAAAACCTACTACATTGTATTTTGTAGCAAATAATCTTGCTAATGGCAAACCTACATATCCTAATCCTATTACTGCTATTTTCATTTTATTTAATCTGCCAATTATTTCAAATTTTCCCAATACCATTTTACAGATTCTTTCAAACCTTCTTGCATAGAGAATTTAGGATCATAACCTAAGAATTTTTTCGCTTTATCTATACTTGCGAGAGAATGCGGAATATCTCCAACACGATTTGGTCCATAAACAATTTCTACCTCTGCAATTTTTGGATCAAATTGGGACAATTCGAATTGTAGTTTTTTTATCAAATCGTTTAAAGTTGTTCTATCTCCAAAAGCAGTATTAAACACTGTATTTATGGCTCTAGAATCTTGAGTTAACATAGCTAATTCATTCATTTGAATCACATTGTCAATATATGTAAAATCCCGAGAGTAATTTCCATCTCCATTTATTATTGGACTTTCATGTTTCATGAACTGCATAACAAATTTTGGAATTACTGCTGCATAAGCGCCTTCAGGATCTTGTTTTCTTCCAAAGACGTTAAAGTATCTTAGTCCAATGGTTTCTATTCCGTATGTTTTGCTAAAAATATCAGCATACAATTCGTTTACGTACTTAGTTATTGCATAAGGAGAAAGTGGTTTTCCTATAATTTCTTCTATTTTAGGTAATGATTCAGAATCTCCATAAGTCGATGAACTTGCAGCAAATATAAATCGTTTTACATTAGCTTGTTTTGCTGCTGATAACACGTTTAAAAAACCCGAAACATTAACATCATTTGTAGTAATTGGGTCAATGATAGATCTTGGTACTGAACCTAATGCTGCTTGATGCAAAACATAATCCACTCCTTTTACAGCTTTTTGACAATCTGAAAAATCACGAATATCTCCTTCAATTAATGTATAATTAATATTATTTAATAAATGCTCTATATTATAACGATGACCCGTTGCAAAATTGTCAAGACATATTACTTCGTGTCCTTTATCTAAAAAATATTCAGATAAATTAGAACCAATGAATCCAGCTCCCCCAGTAATAAGTATTTTAAACTTTGGTGATTGCATTAGTTATCTATTAAATATTTTTTTTAATAATCTGGCAATAAAATTAGTCGATTTTTCAACTTCATGATAACCATTAGAATAATTTCCGTAACCATAACCATAACCGTAACCGTAGTTATAACCGTATTTTGCTTTGTTCTCAAAACCGTTAAAAACAATACTAATATTACTTAATTCTCCTCTTTTGTGTTTGTTATTTACTAAACTCAACATTTCTTTTCTTGTTACATTTTGCCTAACAACATACAATGTTGCATCACAATAAGGCGTAAGCTCCATTGCATCAGAAACTAAACCTACTGGAGGTGTATCTAAAATAATATAATCATATTTTAACTTTAACTCATCTATCATTTCCTTCATACTTTCTCCTTGTATTAATTCTCCAGGATTAGGAGGAACAGGTCCAGAAGGAATAAAATCCAGAAAAGGGACAAGCGTTTTATAAGTAATCTCTTCTAAAGTCTTTTGTCCAATTAAATAGTTTACTACTCCAACAGTATTTTCTACATGAAAATCTTGAAAAATCTTAGGCTTTCTTAAATCTAATCCTACAATGACTGTTTTCTTTTCGCTTAATGCAAAAATGGTAGCTATATTTATAGAACAAAATGTTTTTCCTTCTCCACTAATAGATGAAGTTAGCATTAATGTTTTTGCGCCAGCTTGTTGTTTTTTGTACAAAAACTGTAATGATGATCTAACTGCTCTAAAACTTTCTGCTAATGCTGATTTTGGCTTTTCAAAAACTGCTAAATTATTTTTTGATGTTTTCTTTCCTACAACTCCTAAAATAGGAATTTTAGTCATTTTAGTTATATCATCGGTATTTTTAATTGTGCTATCAAGAATAGTGACACTAAAAACCATAATAAGCGGAATTAGAAGTCCTAAAAACAATGCCAAAATATAATTTATATTAGTTTTTGGGCCTAATAAACCTCCTCCTGTATCTTTTGCAGGATCTATAAATTGTATGTCCGATAAATTTGCTGCTCTAACAATATCTGCTTCACTTCTTTTTTCGAGAAATGAATTATAAACGTTTTTGTTTAAATCGTATTTTCTATTAATTTTCACTAGTTCTTGTTGTTGTTCTGGTAGTTTTCTTATAGAATTTTCAGCAAGAGCAATTTTTTTATTAACCGTATTTAAATCATATTGTATTGCTCCTTTTGCAGAAGAAATGTTTTCTAACAAAACATTTCTCAAAGCGTCCATCTGACTATCAAAATCTTTAAATTTCTTGTCATTTTTAACTGCGTAAGACATCTCTGAGCGCTCTGCGGACAAAGTTGTTAATTTAGATACATTCAATACAATATTAGGATCTTCAATACCTGCAACTGACGGTGCTGGAAGTTTAGAATAATCTACACTATTTATTAGATATGCTTTTAGAGTATTGTAATAAGCAATTTTCCTTTCTATTAAATCTTTTTCAAGATCAAGATCACTTACTTTTTCAGTAATTTTTGCCCCACCCATTTCAACTTCAAAAATATTTTTGTCCTTACTGAAATTTTTCAATTCATCTTCAGTATTTTTCAGTTGACCTTCCATAGACACTAAAGTACTATCAATAAACCGAATTGTATTCGTTGCAAATTGATTTTTATCTCTCAATTGTCTATTAATCAGAGTTTTTATTGTTCCATTAAGATAGTCGACCATCCTAGCCTTATTTGTACCTTGCAAATTAAGAATCAAAATCGCACCTCCTTTGGCATCTGTTTCTATTTCAATACCCATAAAGTCTTTAACCGTTTGATTAAAATTAGCAAATCTTACTAAATGGCTAGAACCTTCGTATATTCCTGGATTATTTGTTAATTCAAGCTTCCAATGCAAAAAAGGCAATGAAACTTGTTCTCCTATTTTATATCTTTTTTTAAATTCCCCAACAGGAACATTTGTTTTACTAGCGACTTCTGTAGTATAATTTAATAATGCAACACTAGATTCTTCAAATTTTATTGAAATCTCGTATTCGTTTGGGGTGATAAATTTTATATTAATTAACTGTTCTGTTAATTGTGGAAGATTTTTATCGATATTAACATAAAAAGGAACCTCTCCGTAAGCATCTTCGAGATTGTATTTTCCTTGTCGTAAATACTCAACATAATAATTTAAATTTCTAACAACCATTTCGTTATGTGAACGAGACTTTATAGTTGTCATGAGTGTTTGAACCTGATCTGATGTGCCTCCCCAATTAAAAACTAAACTTGTATTTGCTGTAAAAAAAGGATTATTCTCTTCCTTATAAGCGATTGTTGTAGAGACTCCGTATATTTTTTGTTTTCTTACATTTATCTGATACGCAATCGTAAAAGCTATAATTAAACTTATTAAAAACCAGCTCCAATGTCCAAGTATTTTTGTAAAAAAAGCCTTGAAATCGAAATTATTTTGAGTCTCAAAAAATGAAAAATCTTTAGTATCAAGCATTATTGTAAGTTATTTTTTTAACAATAAAAATATCGTTAGTAGCAATGAAACAGATGACAATATTGTCGTAAACGACTGTAAACCATTAGTCCCTGTTCCCCATGATTTTTGTTTAAGTGGTTTTATATAAATAAAATCATTTGGCTGTATGTAATAATATGGTGATTTTAATGCTTCACTACTCGTTAAATCTATAGTATGCATTTCGGTTCCGTGAGGATATTGTCTAACTACCATAACATCTTTTCTATTTCCTGTAATTGTAATATCTCCACAATTTGCAATTGCTTCAAGAATAGTAACTTTATCTTGAAAAAGCACCTTTGTTCCTGGATTAACAATCTCTCCATTTACAGTATAACGCATACCTGCTAACTTTACTGTTACAAAAATATCTGCTGATTTATTAAAATATTCTTCTAGCAACTGCTTTTCTATTTTTAATCTAATTTCGTCTAATGTTAGTCCAATTACATTTACAATTCCTAAAACGGGTACGCGAATATCTCCGTGATCATTTACAGAAAACCCATCAAAATAAAGCGAATCTGTAGTATTCACTTGTGTTCCAGGAACAATAGCCGCATTAAACATCTCTACAAGTTTCTGATCTAATGCTTTTATTCTAATACTTAGAACATCATTTACTTGGGCTCGATAAGGTTTCAAAACTACTGGTGTTATCGCTGACTCTTGATCTGAGTTATTTTTATTTTGAAGGTAAAGCAAATCTTTATTTGGTATGCAAGAAGCAAACAAAAAAAGAACTGCAAAAGCACAAAATCTATATATTTTATTCATTTTTAAACATAATTTTTGAAACAAATATAGTTTTTCATTTGATAAAATAAAACCCTATATACTTTTTAATTCAATTAATTATTTTTAAAAGAATTTTCGAAAGGAATTCTGTTCAGAATACTCCTACCAAGCGTCACTTCATCGGCGTATTCTAGCTCATCTCCTACCGAAATCCCCCTGGCAATAGACGAGGTAATTATCTCACAATCTTTTATTTGTTTATAAATGTAAAAATTGGTTGTATCACCTTCCATTGTGGAGCTTAATGCAAAAATAATCTCACGAACACTTCCTGATTTTACCTTTTCTACCAATGATGTGATATTTAACTGACTTGGACCAACACCATCAATAGGAGAAATTTTCCCTCCTAAAACATGATAAATTCCTCGAAATTGCCCTGTATTTTCTATTGCCATGACATCACGAACATCTTCTACCACACAAACAATTTGATGGTTTCTATTATGATTGGAGCATATCTCACAAACTTCTAAATCGGAAATATTATGACAGTTTTTACAAAACCTAATTTCCTCACGCATAGTAAGCAACGATTGTGCTAAAAAATCTGTTCTTTCTTTGGGTTGTTTTAGCAAATGTAAAACCAATCGCAAGGCAGTTCTCTTACCAATACCTGGTAATTGGGCCATTTCGTTTACTGCTTTTTCTAATAATTTAGATGAAAATTCCATACCACAAAAGTAGTGTTTTTTGTTTATTTGGTAATTCCGTTATCTTTTAAAAAGACAATAATCTTATTGTTGTTTTCAAATAAACAAATAACAAATCTACAAATAAACATTTTTTTGTATTTTGCAACAAATAAAACTACCACAATGACGCCATTTGCCATTCTATCACTTATTATAGTTTACTTCGGAATCTTATTTTTTATCTCTCATGTAGTGAGTAAAAAAGACAGCGGGAATGATGCTTTTTTTAAAGCCAATAAAAACTCAAAATGGCATCTCGTTGCTTTCGGAATGATAGGAACAGCATTATCTGGCGTAACTTTTATATCGGTTCCGGGAGAAGTTGGAAATCCTGATTTGCAATTCAAATATTTTCAGTTTGTATTAGGAAATGCCATTGGGTTTATCATCATTGCAAAAGTATTGCTCCCATTATATTACCGAATGAATCTGACTTCTATTTACGGATATATAGAACAACGATTGGGTATTGTGAGTTATAAAACTGCCGCAACTATTTTCTTAATCAGTCGCACGATTGGTTCTTCTTTTAGATTGTATCTCGTTGTTATTGTTTTACAACGTTATGTGTTTGATTATTATAAAATTCCATTCGCTTTTACTGTTATGGTGTCGTTATTATTAATTTTTGCGTACACCTATCGTGGTGGACTAAAAACCATTATTATTACCGACACTTTACAAACTTTTTTCTTGGTTTCATCAGTATTTCTAACAATATTTTTTATTTGTAGAAGTTTAGATTTTAA
The DNA here is from genome assembly GCF_046153165.1 of Flavobacterium sp. Classification (GTDB taxonomy): domain Bacteria; phylum Bacteroidota; class Bacteroidia; order Flavobacteriales; family Flavobacteriaceae; genus Flavobacterium. The sequence continues at coordinate 69,774 of NZ_JBJXEN010000001.1, forward strand.
TGTTTTTACTGCTTTTGAAGAAGTAAAAAACAGTAATTATTCTAAAATATTTTTCTTTGACGATTACAATAAAGGCAACTATTTCTGGAAACAAATTCTTGGCGGAATTTTTGTAACTATTGCCATGGTTGGACTAGATCAGGATTTAATGCAAAAGAATTTAAGTTGCAAAAACATTGGTGAAGCACAAAAAAACATGTTTACTTTTACAGGCATTTTTGTCATCATAAATATTTTCTTTCTAAGTGTTGGTGCCTTACTTTATTTGTATGCCGAGAAAAACGGAATTGCCGTTCCTAATGATTTAATCACGGGAAAACCAAGAACCGATTTGTTATTTCCCGAAATTGCCTTTCATCATTTAAGTATTGTTCCCGCAGTTGTTTTTTTACTTGGACTCACAGCCGCAACATTTGCCACTACCGATTCTGCTCTAACTGCTTTAACAACTTCGTTTTGTGTCGATTTTTTAGGAATGGATAAAACCGAAAACTTAAACAAACCTAATATTGTAAGAACACGCCATTTGGTTCATATTGGATTTTCTTTTTTGATGTTTTTAGTGATTATCGTTTTCAATTCCTTAAACGACAAATCTGTAGTTACTATGATATTTAAGGTAGCCAGTTATACTTACGGACCGCTTTTAGGACTGTATACTTTTGGATTATTTATGAAAACAAAAACGGTTCATGACAAATTAGTTCCTTTTATTTGCGTCATTTCTCCCTTAATTTGTTTTTTTATTAGTACCAATTCCTCCCTATTATTTGGCGATTACGTGATAGACAATGAACTTATTATTATAAATGGATTAATCACTTTTATTGGATTATTATTAATTAGTAAACCGGCTACGAAGGAGACGAGATTTTAAACAAAAATACCTGTCAGGTTTTGAAAACCTGACAGGTATTTTTTATATACTGACTTTCTTAGAAATCAATTCAAACCTAAAACTATCGATAAACTTAGCCCTGATAGTAGTGGAAATACTTTTCCTTTTTTCTTTAAAAAGGAAAAGATTGCAACGGATAGCAGGAATAGCTCCTGAAAAAAATTAATACTGATTTGTAGCCAATAAAACTAACGTGCAAGCTTCCTCTACTTTGATCCCATTTGCTTTTAGCAACTGATAAAACTCAGGATTTTCGGTTCCTGGATTAAAAATAACACGCTTAGGTTTGGTTTCTAATATATAATTGTAATAATCGCGCTGACGTGTTGGATTAAGATAAAGTGTTACGGTATGAATATTGGCTAACGGAATATTTTTTGTCCTAATATTTATTCCCGCAACTTCTCCTGCATTCTGACCTATAGCCATTACCGAATGCCCTTTTTCGACCAACATCGTAATTGCCTTAAAAGCGTATCTATCTGGTTTTGTTGAAGCACCAAGTACCAATGTTTTTTTATTACTCATTTATATTTTTTTTTTACAAAAGTACTCAAAATTGTGGCTTTCCCTAAAAATATATACCTTTATACAATATTGATGTTTTCGTAATAACCGAAAAAATCTAAACATTTACCTTTACAAAAAAACAATGGAATTATTTATCTACCTCTTCTTCGCTTTATTTTCTGTACTAAATCCAATAGGAACAATACCCATTTTTGTAGGACTTACGCAACATGACGAGAAAAAAGAACGTTCTAGAATCTCTCTTTGGACATCGATAAATGTTTGTATTATTTTGATAATTTCTTTTTTTGTAGGTCAATATATTCTTTCCTTTTTTGGGATTACAATAAATGCGCTGCGAATTACTGGTGGAATTATAATTGCGAGTTCTGGTTTTTCTTTACTTTCTGGAAAATTTAGCAAAAAAAGAGGTATCGGCAAAAAAGTTAAATCTGATGTTGAAAATAGAAATGATATTGCACTAACACCTCTAGCCATGCCTATGCTTGCTGGTCCAGGATCTATATCATTATTAATAGCTTTTTACCAAGAGCATCACACAAGTAATGAAATGATTATCTCATCGATATCAATTATAGCAGTGTCCTTAAGTATTTATTTGGTTTTAAGAAGCGCACATTATCTTTCTAAAATACTAGGTGCATCAGGAATTGTAGCTATTTCTAGAATTGTAGGATTCTTAACTATTGCTATTGGAGTTCAATACATTATTAGTTCTATATTGAGTATCGTAAGAGGAATTTAGTTTAATTTTCAAATTACGAATTACGAGAAAATCATAATTCGTAATTTGAAACTCATAATTTACTTATTCTTTTGGCAAGAAAATTTCAGCCATCATGCAGCGTGCACTTCCTCCGCCACAAGCTTCAATAGTATCTAAACTTGAGCTAAGAATTGTAATATGTTCTTCTAATTGTGAAATTTGCTTTTTAGTTAAACTTTTATGTGCCGATGCGCTCATAATTAGATAACGACGTTCGTCTGCTCCTTGTAATTCGAGCATATTACCTGCAAAATTATTCATTTGATCTTCTGTGATTAGAATAATTTCTTTCCCATCAGATTTCAAACTATCAAGAACCATTTTTCGTTCTTTCTTGTCATCTATACAATCCGCACAAATAACTGCAAAAGTATCCGCTACACACATCATAACATTTGTATGATAAATGAGTTTTCTTTCGTTTCCTACTGTTTGAAAAGCTTCGAAAATAACAGGTGTATATTCGAAATCTTCACAAAATTCTATAAATAATTCCTCATCTGCACGAGGTGATAGCGCACAATACGCTTTGTCATTTTCTCTATCTAAAACAATACTACCTGTTCCTTCTAAGAAAAAACCATCTTCTTCTGCCGAAGAATAATCCATAATTTCATTAACTACAAAACCTTTATCTTCAAGAATATCTAAAATTTCTTCACGACGTTCTAATCTTCTGTTTTCGGCAAACATTGGATATAAAGCTACATCTCCATTTTCGTGAAAAGAAATCCAATTGTTTGGAAAAATTGAATCTGGAGTGCTTGGTTCTAGTGTATCATCAACCACAGTCACATCGACACCAACCATTCGTAATTTATTCACGAAAGTATCAAATTCTTCTTGTGCTTTTGTATTTACAGTTTCTGACGACAAACCATCTATTACTTTTTGGTAATAATTATTTACAGCCGTTTGTTCGTTCATACGAAACGCAACTGGGCGAATCATTAGTATGGAGTTTGTAGTTTGTTTCATTTTTATATTTTATTTAAAAGTTTAAAGTTTAAGGTCATTTTGTAAACCTTAATCTTTAAACAAAATCTAATCTCTAATTAATGGCAAAGTTGAGCAACGCAACAATCCTTCTTGTTTGGCAATTTCAGCATACGGAATTTCTTCGACCGTAAATCCGTTATCACGAAGCCAATTATTTAATCTTGTGAAGCTTTTCTCGGAAACAACAACATCCAGCGCAATAGAAAACACATTCGAATTCATACTATACATCTCATCTCGAGTGATATGAAATAGGTTTTCTTTTCCAAAAAGATTCACTAAAAACATATAATCTGCCTCTTCACGGAAACCGCTTTTATAAATAATCCCTTTGTTTTTTCCTACTGGCTGAAAACAACAATCTAAATGCAAAGCATTATCACGAGCTTCAATTTTAGATTTTACGAGGTCAAATTCTTTAACTATTTTATTTGGAAATAAATTTTTAATATAATTTACTCCAGCCATATTTGTACGTGCGGTAATGTAGTCTTTATAATCTGAACCCTTGTAAGTCCCTATAAAAATATAATCATTATACAATATAACATCACCACCTTCAATATGCACCTCTTCTGGTGGACGAACCACTTTTGCAGGATCTATTTGATCAATTATATACTGAATTGCATCTAACTCTCTTTCTCTATCAGGAAGAATATTGGCTTTAATAAAAATATCATCTATAACAAAACCTATATCTCTGGCAAAGATTTGATTATAGTTTTCAATCATTTCAGGGCGATACACTTTTACATCGTATTTTTGAAAAACCTGATTAAAAGCTTCCATTTCGGCAATCATATCTTTTTCAATAGGATATGTTCCTGCTAGAATATGCTCTAGCGATTTGGGATCATAAGCTTCATCAGCTGTTGGTGTTGGTCCATTATTTATTGCAGACCCTAATACAACTGTTCTTAATCTTGAAGATTCGTTTTTTACATTTAATTGTAGCATAAAATAGCTTTTGGCTTGTGAGCAAATATAAAAAAAGCTTCTCGATTAAGAGAAGCTTTTTATTTAAATTATTAAGAAATTATCGTTTTTCTACAGGAACAAAATCTCTTAATGGATGACCTGTATAAACTTGACGAGGACGACCAATAGGCTCTTTGTTTTCGCGCATTTCTTTCCATTGCGCTATCCAACCTGGAAGACGACCAATTGCGAATAATACTGTAAACATATCCGTAGGAATTCCTAAAGCTCTGTATATAATTCCAGAATAGAAATCGACATTTGGATATAATTTTCTTGATACAAAATATTCGTCTACTAGAGCTGCTTCTTCTAATTTTTTCGCAATTTGAAGAATTGGATCATCAACACCTAAAGTTCTTAAAACTTCATCGGCTGCTTTTTTGATAATTTTTGCTCTTGGGTCAAAATTTTTGTACACTCTATGTCCGAATCCCATCAAACGGAATGGATCTTCTTTATCTTTTGCTTTTGCTAAATATTTATCTGCATCACCTCCATCTTTCTGAATATCTTCTAACATTTCTAGCACAGCTTGATTTGCTCCACCATGAAGTGGCCCCCAAAGTGCCGAAACACCTGCTGATATTGAAGCAAATAATCCTGCATGTGAAGAACCTACCATTCTTACTGTTGAAGTAGAACAATTTTGTTCATGATCTGCATGAAGTATAAATAATTTATCTAATGCTGCTACCACAACTGGATTTGCAGAATAAGGTCCTGTAGGCAATCTAAACATTAATTGCATAAAATTCTCTACATATCCTATTGTATTATCATAATAATTTAAAGGATAACCCATACTTTTTCTAAATGTCCATGTTGCAAGAACTAAGAATTTACCCATAGTTTTACAAACAGCTTCGTACATTTCTTTTTCATTATCTACATTAACTACTTTTGGATTAAATGCTGTTAATGCGCTTGTTAATGAAGACAAAACACCCATTGGATGTGCTGTTTTAGGAAAACCATCTATGATGTTTTTCATTTCTTCATTTACCAAAGTATATTTATGAATATTAGTTTCAAAACGTTCTAACTCTGCTTTTGTAGGTAATTCACCAAAAATAACAAGGTAAGAAACTTCAAGAAAATCAGCTTTGTCAGCTAAATCTTCGATTGAATATCCTCTGTAACGAAGAATTCCTTCCTCTCCATCTAGGAAAGTTATTTCTGATTTACAAACACCCGAGTTTTTATAACCTGGATCCATAGTAATGGCTCCTGTTAAATCTCTTAGTTTGCTAATATCTATAGCTACTTCGTTTTCACTTCCTGTTATTGTTGGGAATTCGTACTTTTTGCCATCAATTTCTATTGTTGCTGTATTTGACATAATATAATTTGGGAATTTATCTAAAATATTTAATTTAACAAAGCTATGAAATTCCTTACTAAATAAAAAAGATTTACGGTAACGTTTTCGTTAAATAATTAATAAAAATCATTTTATTTTAAAATCGACAGCTTAATTAAACTGATTTTAGAAGATTTAGAACTCTAAAAGCTCATTTTTAGTTCATTTCATCTAGCCCAGATTGAGGCGGAAAGCTACGAAATGAAAAAAAACTAGTTTTTCTTGCAACAACAGAGCGACCATAGGAAGCTCCTGTTGTTGTTTAGAAAAATAGTTTTTTTTTTTAATGAGTACCTGAAGCGAAAAGCGGGATTAGCTTCAAATTGCAATAATTTTATTTTTTGAATGCTCTTTCTCCTGGGAAAAATGCCACTTCGTTTAACTCCTCTTCGATACGCAATAATTGATTGTATTTTGCCATACGATCAGAACGAGAAGCAGAACCTGTTTTTATTTGTCCGCAATTTAATGCTACTGCCAGATCAGCAATTGTGTTGTCTTCAGTTTCTCCAGAACGGTGAGACATTACTGAAGTATAACCAGCGTTGTGCGCCATATTTACTGCCGAAATAGTTTCTGTTAATGTTCCTATTTGATTTACTTTTACCAAGATAGAATTTGCAATTCCTTCTGAAATTCCTCTTGACAAACGAGTTACATTGGTTACAAATAAATCATCTCCAACGAGTTGTATTTTGTGTCCGATTTTTTCAGTTAGGTATTTCCAACCTTTCCAATCATCTTCGTACATTCCGTCTTCGATAGAAATAATTGGATATTTTGAAGCCAATTCGGCTAAATAATCTGCTTGTTCTTCTGATGTTCTGATTTTTCCTGTCGCTCCTTCAAACTTTGTATAATCATATTTTCCGTCTACATAAAATTCTGAAGCGGCACAGTCTAAAGCAATCATAACGTCGCTTCCAAAAGTATACCCTGCACTTTCAACAGCTTTTTTGATTGTATCTAAAGCGTCTTCGGTTCCACCAGCTAAATTAGGTGCAAAACCCCCTTCGTCACCTACTGCTGTAGATAAGCCACGATCATGAAGTACTTTCTTTAAATGATGAAAAATTTCTGTTCCCATTTGCATGGCTTGTGTAAAAGAAGTCGCTTTTACTGGTATGATCATAAATTCTTGGAATGCAATTGGTGCATCAGAATGCGAACCCCCATTGATGATATTCATCATAGGAACAGGTAATGTATTTGCAGAAACTCCACCTATATATCTATATAAAGGCAATCCTAATTCATTTGCAGCAGCTTTTGCAGCAGCAAGCGAAACTCCTAGAATAGCATTTGCTCCAAGATTAGATTTATTAGGCGTTCCGTCTAAATCGATCATTATTTTATCAATTAGATTTTGCTCAAAAACAGAAGTCCCAAGCAATTCTAATGCAATTTTTGTATTTACATTTTCAACTGCTTTCAAAACTCCTTTTCCAAGATATGCTTTTCCGCCATCACGCAATTCCATAGCTTCATGTTCGCCAGTTGATGCTCCAGATGGAACTGCTGCGCGTCCTAAAACACCATTTTCAGTTACTACATCAACCTCGATAGTTGGATTTCCTCTTGAATCGAAAATTTGTCTTGCGTGAATTTTGATAATTATGCTCATTATTTTTATTTTAAATGTTGAATTACAAATATATTCTAACTTTTATATTGATTTTAATAAAATAACTAATCTTATTAACGATAACGTTTTAGTTTTTTGAAAGTTTTATATTTTCGATAAAATCATCAAATAAATAACTAGAATCATGTGGTCCAGGACTTGCCTCTGGATGATATTGTACTGAAAAACAGTTTTTGCTTTTCATGCGCATACCTGCAACTGTTAAATCATTAATATGCAAATGTGTAATTTCTAAATCAGGATGATTATCTAATTCTTCTTTATTAACAGCAAATCCGTGGTTTTGAGAAGTTATTTCACCTTTACCTGTTACTAGATTTTTAACTGGATGATTTATACCTCTATGTCCGTTGAACATTTTATAAGTTGAAACACCATTTGCTAAGGCAATTACCTGATGTCCTAAACATATTCCGAAAAGCGGGTTGTTATTTGAAATAATTTCTTTAGCAACAGAAATTGCACTTTCAAGAGGATCTGGATCTCCAGGTCCATTAGATAAAAAATAACCATCTGGATTAAATTCCTTTAAATCTTGATAAGTTGCATTGTATGGAAATATTTTGATGTAACAATCTCTTTTAGCTAGATTACGGAGAATATTGGTTTTAATTCCTAAATCTAAAGCTGAGATTTTATATTTTGCATTTTCATTTCCATAAAAATAAGGAGTTGTAGTAGATACTTTTGAAGCTAATTCTAATCCTTTCATGTCAGGAATTTGCGCTAATTTCTTTTTTAGTTCTTCTACAGAAGTTCCGCCGGTAGATATTACAGCATTCATTGCTCCGTTGTCACGAATGTAACTTACAAGTGCTCGAGTATCGACATCGGAAATACAAACTAAATTTTGCTTTTTGAAATAATCAAATAAGTTACTTTCGGAATTTGGTCGAGAATGAAAATCAGAGAAATTTTTGCAAACCAATCCTGAAATCATGATTTTGTCTGATTCTGTTTCATCAATATTCACACCATAATTTCCTATGTGTGCATTAGTGGCAACCATTATTTGTCCAAAATAAGACGGATCAGTGAATATTTCTTGGTAGCCTGTTGTTCCTGTATTAAAGCATACTTCTCCAAACGTGGTACCGCTTATTCCGATAGATTTTCCGTGAAAGATAGTTCCATCACTTAGTAATAAAATTGCTGTTTGTTTTGTTGTGTGTTGCATTGTATTGTTTAGTTGTGGTGCAAAAATAAAGTTTTTTTTCTTAAACTGTATGGAATCGATTGAGGAAATATAATATTCAAGCATTCGAAAATTCTTTTAACTCTGATATCCCGATAGCTATCGGGAGTTAAAATCCTTTATATATCTTCAGGTTTATAAAACCTTCGAGACGTATAAAGATTATAACGTCAGTAGGAATGTGATTTGCTTGTAAGCTCAAAGAATTCAATCCAAAAAAAAAGGATAAACTAGTAAAAGTTTATCCTTAAATATTTATGAACTGAATGTCATATTATTCTGCACTATCAGTAGTTTCTTCAGCAGTTGCAACTGGAGCATCAGTAGCAGGCTCAGCTTTTTTAGCTTTTCCACCACGACGGCTTTTAGTTTTCACTTCTTCTTTCTTACCACCGTTGTATAGTTCGTTGAAGTCTACTAGTTCGATCATTGCCATATCAGCATTATCTCCTAAACGATTACCTAATTTGATAATACGTGTGTATCCTCCTGGACGATCACCTACTTTAGCTGCTACATCTCTGAACAAGTCAGTTACTGCATATTTGCTACGTAAGTAAGCGAAACATATACGACGATTGTGAGTTGTATCGTCTTTAGATTTTGTTATAAGCGGCTCAACAAATTGTTTAAGCGCTTTTGCTTTAGCAACAGTAGTGTTAATACGTTTGTGCTCTATTAGAGAACAAGCCATATTGGCTAACATAGCTTTTCTATGTCCAGTTTGTCTGCTTAAGTGATTGAATTTCTTTCCGTGTCTCATGACTATTTTTTTAAACCTTCATCTTGCTTCAATCCTCTTTGGAGAGCAAAATATGAAGTAATTTATTCTTTATCTAATTTGTATTTCGCTAAATCCATTCCGAAAGTTAAATTTTTAATAGCTACTAGTTCGTCTAGTTCTGTTAAAGATTTTTTACCAAAATTACGGAATTTCATTAAGTCATTTTTATTGAATGATACTAAGTCTCCTAATGTATCAACTTCAGCTGCTTTTAAGCAATTTAATGCTCTTACAGAAAGATCCATATCAACAAGCTTAGTTTTAAGCAATTGTCTCATATGCAATGACTCTTCGTCATAAGATTCTGTTTGAGCTATTTCATCAGCTTCAAGTGTAATTCTTTCGTCAGAAAACAACATGAAATGGTGAATTAGTACTTTTGCAGCTTCAGTAAGAGCGTCTTTAGGATTAATAGATCCGTCAGTTTTTATTTCAAAAACTAATTTTTCATAATCTGTTTTTTGCTCAACACGGAAGTTTTCAATTGCATACTTCACATTCTTTACTGGTGTAAAGATAGAATCGGTAAAAATTGTACCAATTGCAGCATTTTGTTTTTTGTTTTCCTCAGCTGGAACATATCCTCTACCTTTTTCGATAGTCATTTCCATGTTAAGGTTCACTTTACTGTCCAAGTTACAAATTACCAATTCTGGATTTAATACTTGAAAACCAGAAATATATTTTTGGAAATCACCAGCAGTAATTTGATTTTTTCCTGAGATTGCAAGTGTAACAGATTCGTTATCGATATCTTCAATTTGACGTTTGAAACGTACTTGTTTAAGATTAAGGATAATTTCTGTAACATCTTCAACAACTCCAGAAATAGTTGAGAATTCGTGATCTACACCTTCTATACGAATAGATGTGATTGCGTAACCTTCTAAAGCAGAAAGTAAAACTCTTCTAAGTGCGTTACCAACTGTCAATCCGTAACCAGGTTCTAAAGGTCTGAATTCAAACTTACCTTCAAAATCGGTTGAATCGATCATGATAACTTTATCGGGCTTCTGAAAATTAAATAATGCCATAAATTATAAGACTGATGTCAATTATTATTTGTTGTACAATTCGACGATTAGTTGTTCTTTAATATTTTCTGGAATTTGCAATCTTGCAGGAACAGAAACAAAAGTTCCTTCCATTTGAGCATTATTCCATGTAATCCACTCATAAACATGACTTGAATTTGATAAAGAACGGTCGATAGCTTCTAATGATTTAGATTTTTCACGAACAGCAACTTTGTCACCAGGTTTTAAATGGTATGAAGGTACATTTACAAGTTCACCATTTACAGTCACGTGTCTGTGAGAAACGATTTGTCTTGCTGCTCTTCTAGTTGGAGCAATACCCATTCTAAAAACTACGTTATCTAAACGCGCTTCACATAATTGCAAAAGGATTTCACCAGTTACACCTTTTGAAGCTGCAGCTTTTTTGAATAAACCTCTAAATTGTTTTTCTAAAATTCCGTAAGAATATTTAGCTTTTTGCTTTTCCATTAACTGGATAGCAAATTCAGATTTTTTTCCTCTTTTTTTAGCCATCCCGTGTTGTCCAGGTGGATAATTTCTTTTTTCGAATGATTTATCATCTCCGAAAATAGCTTCGCCAAATTTACGAGCTATTCTTGTACTTGGACCAGTATATCTTGCCATTTCTAAAAATTAATTAAGGTAGAGATTATGAATTCAGGTCATATCCTTCGATAATCTAAAATTCTACCTAGTTATACTTATTACTATAAAATTATACTCTACGTCTTTTAGGAGGACGACATCCGTTGTGAGGAAGAGGTGTAACATCGATAATCTCTGTTACTTCAATTCCAGCATTGTGTAAAGATCTGATAGCAGACTCACGTCCGTTTCCTGGTCCTTTTACATATACTTTCACTTTTTTCATCCCAGCTTCCATCGCTACTTTAGAACAATCTTCAGCAGCCATTTGAGCAGCATACGGAGTGTTCTTTTTAGAACCTCTAAAGCCCATTTTACCAGCTGACGACCAAGAAACAACTTCACCTTTTTTGTTTGTCAAAGAAATGATGATGTTATTAAAAGTTGCACTAATATGAGCTTCGCCTGTTGACTCTACTATAACTTTACGTTTTTTTGTACTTGCCTTAGCCATACTACTTATTATTTAGTTGCTTTTTTCTTGTTCGCAACAGTTTTTCTTTTACCTTTTCTAGTTCTAGAATTGTTCTTAGTTCTTTGACCTCTTAATGGAAGTCCAGATCTATGACGAATTCCTCTGTAACATCCAATATCCATTAAACGTTTAATGTTTAATGAAACTTCTGAACGCAATTCTCCTTCAATTTTGAAAAAAGATACTGCCTCACGGATACCACCGATCTCGTCATCATTCCAATCTTGTACTTTTTTGTCTTGACTAACTTGAGCTTTTTCTAAAATCTCAATAGCTCTGCTTCTACCTATTCCGAAGATATAAGTTAATGCAATGACACCTCTCTTATTTTTGGGAATATCTACCCCTGCTATTCTTGCCATAATTATCCTTGTCTTTGTTTAAATCTAGGATTCTTTTTGTTAATAACGTACAATCTCCCTTTTCTACGTACAATCTTGCACTCGGGGCTTCTCTTTTTTACTGATGCTCTTACTTTCATTTTTTAGTATCTATAAGTAATTCTTGCTTTTGACAAATCGTAAGGACTCATTTCAAGTTTCACTTTATCACCAGGTAATAATTTGATGTAATGCATTCGCATTTTTCCTGAAATGTGAGCGATAACGATATGCCCATTTTCTAATTCAACACGGAACATCGCATTTGATAATGCTTCGATGATAGCTCCGTCTTGCTCTATTGCTGATTGTTTTGCCATATTAAGCTATTGCTTTTCTGTTTTTACCACTTTTCATTAAACCATCATAATGCTTATTTAACAAATATGAATTAATTTGTTGAACTGTGTCTATTACAACACCAACCATAATTAATAATGATGTACCTCCAAAAAAATGTGCCCATTGCGACTGAACACCCATTAAACTTACCACAATAGCTGGGAACACAGCAAGTAAAGCAAGGCATAATGAACCTGGAAATGTTATCAAAGACATAATATGATCTAAAAAATCTGCAGTTTCAACACCTGGCTTAACACCCGGTATGAATCCACCACTTCTTTTTAAATCATCTGCCATTTTATTAGTAGGAACTGTAATTGCGGTGTAAAAGTACGTAAAAATAACGATTAACAAAGCAAATAATAAATTATACTCCCAACCAAATACATTTTGAAATCTTGAAGCTAATGATTGCGCAGTTTCAGATTTTGACAATCCTGCAACTGCAGCTGGTATAAACATAATTGCTTGCGCAAAAATGATTGGCATAACTCCCGAAGCATTTAGCTTTAATGGAATAAATTGTCTGTCCCCACCTAGTAAATCTTGTTCTAAATCTCCTGTTACAGAACGACGAGCGTATTGAACTGGAATTTTACGAACCGCCATAACTATAAGAATACAACCAATAATTACCAGTAACCAAAGAATAATTTCAAGAACAATTAACATTATTCCTCCAGTATTATTTGTTGTTACAGATGAAAACTCTTGAATAAATGCTTGAGGCATTCTAGCAAGAATTCCGGCCATAATCAGTAATGATATACCGTTACCTATTCCTTTATCAGTTATTTTTTCACCTAACCACATGGCAAATATTGTACCTGTAGTTAATATTACAACTGAAGAGAATAAAAATGAAAAAGAATTAAATCCTAATAAGAAAGCATCTGCTGGCAAAGTTCTGTACAAGTTATAAATATAACCTGGTCCTTGAACTAATGTAATTCCAATAGTTAACCATCTTGTAATTTGATTCATTTTTTTTCTTCCACTCTCTCCTTCTTTTTGAAGTTTTTGCAAATAAGGAATAGCAATTCCCATTAACTGAACTACAATAGAAGCTGAAATATAAGGCATAATTCCCAAAGCAAAAATTGATGCTTTAGAAAAAGAACCTCCTGTGAAAACATCAATTAACCAACCAATACCTTTATCAGTTTGTGATGTTAAATTAGCTAATTTAGCTACGTCAATTCCAGGTAATGGAATTTGTGCACCAAAACGATAAACTAACAGAAATCCTAATGTAATTAGGATTCTGTTTTTTAGTTCCTCAATTTTCCAAATGCTTTGAAACGATTCAATAAATTTTTTCATCGTTTAGAAAATTACAATTCTATAGCTTCTCCTCCAGCAGCTTCAATAGCAGCTTTTGCAGTAGCAGTAAATTTATGTGCACTAACTTTTAATTTTGCTTTGAGCTCACCTCTACCTAAAATTTTAACAACTTCAGTTTTAGTAGCTAAACGGTTTGTAATAAATACTGTCATATCAACAGTATCAGTGACAATACCATTATCAACAAGTAATTGAAGATTATCAAGATTCACACCTTGATATTCAATTCTGTTAATATTTGTGAAACCAAACTTAGGAACACGTCTTTGAAGTGGCATTTGCCCTCCTTCAAAACCAATCTTTTTAGAATACCCAGAACGAGATTTTGCTCCTTTGTGACCTCTTGCAGAAGTACCACCTTTTCCAGAACCTTCTCCTCTACCTAATCTTTTATTTTGATTATGTGTTGAACCTTCAGCTGGTTGTAAATTACTTAAATTCATAACAGTGTTTGGTTATTTAGCTTCTTCTACAGAAACTAAGTGTTTAACTTTGTTTATCATCCCAAGGATAGTTGGATTTGAATCATGCTCTACAACTTGACCCATTTTACGTAGACCCAAAGCTTCCAAACCTCTTTTTTGAGTAAGAGGACAGTTGATTTTGCTTCTAACTTGTTTTACTAATAATTTAGCCATAATTTCCTTGAATTAACCTTTAAATACTTTCTCTAATGAAATTCCTCTTTGTCTAGACACTGTATAAGCGCTTCTCATTTGCAATAATGCATCGAAAGTTGCTTTTACAACGTTGTGTGGATTAGAAGATCCTTGAGATTTTGATAATACATCGTGAATTCCTACAGATTCAAGTACCGAACGAACGGCACCACCTGCAATTACTCCAGTACCATGAGAAGCCGGCATTAAAAACACACGTGCTCCACCAAATTTACCTTTTTGTTCGTGAGGAACTGATTGTCCACTTAAAGGAATTTTCACTAGATTTTTCTTAGCATCTTCTACTGCTTTCGCAATTGCTTCAGAAACATCTTTAGATTTTCCCAATCCGTGTCCTACCACTCCATTTTCGTCTCCTACGACTACAATTGCAGAAAAACCGAAAGCTCTACCACCTTTTGTAACTTTAGTAACACGATTTACACTTACCAAACGATCTTTTAATTCAAGACCACTTGGTTTTACTAACTCTACGTTTTTGTATTTATGATACATAATTTCTTAGAATTTTAATCCGGCTGCTCTCGCACCTTCTGCTAATGATTTCACACGACCGTGGTATAAATAACCACCTCTATCGAAAGTAACTGTATCAATACCTGCTTTTAAAGCTGTTTCTCCAATTAGTTTCCCAACCGCAATTGCAACTTCAATTTTAGTACCTGTATTTACACCTTTTTCACGTGATGATGCTGTAGCCAGTGTTACACCGTTTACATCGTCAATAAGTTGAGCGTAAATTTCTTTGTTACTTCTGAATACAGATAAACGAGGTCTTGCAGCGGTTCCGCTAACAATTTTTCTAATTCTGTACTGTATTCTCTGTCTTCTATCAGATTTTGTTAATGACATAATCTTAATTTTTAAGCTGATTTACCTGCTTTTCTTCTTAATACTTCACCTACGAATTTAACACCTTTTCCTTTGTATGGTTCTGGTTTGCGGAAACCTCTGATTTTCGCAGCCACTTGACCTAAAAGTTGTTTATCGAATGAAGTTAATTTTACAATTGGGTTTTTACCTTTTTCAGATATTGTTTCTAAAGTAACTTCAGAAGCAATTTCTAAAACGATATTGTGAGAATATCCTAAAGCTAAATCAAGTTTTTGACCTTGATTAGATGCTCTATAACCTACTCCAACAAGTTCCAACTCTTTTGTAAAACCAGTAGATACACCAGCAACCATGTTATTGATTAAAGCTCTATACAATCCGTGTTGAGCTCTTTCTTGTTTGCTATCAGCAGCTCTTTCAACAATAACTTGACCTTCTTCAACTTTTACAGTTACATTGTTGGTATAGTTTTGTGTAAGTTGCCCTAATTTTCCTTTTACAGTAACGATAGAGTTATTAACTTCTACTGTTACTCCTGCTGGAATTGCAATTGGATTTTTACCTATTCTTGACATTTCTAGTAGTCTATTATTAGTATACGTAACAAATTACTTCTCCACCAACATTGAGTTGCTTAGCTTGTTTCCCAGTCATAAGACCTTTTGAAGTTGAAACTATAGCAATTCCTAATCCGTTAAGGATTCTTGGTATTGTAGAAGAACCTGAATACTTACGTAAACCTGGTTTACTAATTCTTTGGATATCTCTAATTACTGACTCTTTAGTAACTTTATCGTACTTTAGAGCAATTTTGATTGAACCCTGAACGGCGTTGTCTTCAAATTTGTAACTTAAGATATATCCTTGATCGAATAAAATCTTTGTGATTTCTTTTTTCATGTTAGATGCTGGAATCTCAACCACTTTGTGGTTTGCTTTCGTTGCATTTCTAACTCTCGTAAGATAATCTGCAATTGGATCTGTATACATTATGTATCAATTTGCGGTTATGGTTTTCACTTGACACTCATCAAACGAACCTTTAACCAGTTTATACTTGTTTAATTAAAAATCTCAAATTACAAATTTAAATAAATTTGTAATTTGAAACTCATAATTGAATTTTACCAAGAAGCTTTTTTAACTCCAGGTATCAATCCATTGTTTGCCATTTCACGAAATGTAACACGTGAAATACCGAATTGACGCATATACCCTCTTGGTCTTCCTGTTAATTTGCAACGATTATGCAAACGAACTGGTGAAGCATTCTTCGGTAATTTTTGCAAACCTACGAAATCTCCAGCTTCTAACAAAGCTTTTCTTTTCTCAGCGTATTTAGCTACCGTTTTTTCTCTTTTAACCTCGCGGGCTTTCATTGATTCTTTAGCCATGTCTTAATTCTTTTTAAAAGGTAAACCTAATTCAGTTAATAATGACTTTGCTTCTTTGTCTGTAGCAGCAGATGTTACGAAAGTAATATCCATACCTGAGATTTTATTCACTTTATCAATATCAATTTCTGGAAAGATAATTTGCTCAAGAACTCCTAAGTTATAATTTCCTCTTCCGTCGAAACCTGTAGCTTTAATTCCACTAAAATCTCTTACACGTGGTAAAGATGAAGTAACTAATCTATCTAAGAATTCATACATTCTTTCTCCACGAAGTGTTACTTTAGCTCCAATTGGCATTCCTTTTCTCAATTTGAAAGACGCAACGTCTTTCTTAGAGATAGTAGCTACCGCTTTTTGCCCAGTAATTTTCGTTAACTCTTCTACAGCATAATCGATCAATTTCTTGTCAGATACTGCTGCACCAACTCCTTTACTAATCACGATTTTTTCAAGTTTTGGAACTTGCATTACGTTTTTGTAACCGAATTCTTCCGTAAGAGCAGAGATAACTCTACTCTTATATTCTTCTTTTAGTCTAGGTATATAAGCCATTACTATAGTACTTGATTAGATTTTTTTGAAAATCTTACTTTCTTATCTCCTTCAACTCTAATTCCTACTCTTGTAGTTTCCTTAGTTTTAGGATCTATAAGAGAAATGTTAGATATTTGGATAGGAGCTTCTTTCTTAACGATACCACCTTGAGGGCTTTTCGCACTTGGTTTAGTATGTTTCGAAACCATGTTTACACCTTCAACTATCGCTTTATTTTTCTCACGATCTACCTTTACAACTTTACCTTCAGCACCTTTGTGGTCTCCAGCAATAACTCTAACGATATCTCCTGTTTTTATTTTTAACTTTATCATCTTAATAAATAATTAAAGCACCTCTGGCGCTAATGATACAATTTTCATGAATTGTTTTTCACGAAGCTCTCTTGCTACAGGACCAAAAACACGAGTTCCTCTCATTTCTCCAGCAGCATTTAACAATACACAAGCGTTATCGTCAAATCTGATGTAAGAACCGTCGGCTCTTCTCACTTCTTTTTTGGTACGTACAACAACTGCAGTTGAAACAGACCCTTTTTTAACGCTTCCGTTAGGGGTTGTATCTTTGATTGAAACTACAATTTTATCTCCAACAGATGCATACCTTCTTTTGGTACCACCTAATACACGGATAGTCAAAACTTCTTTTGCTCCTGTGTTATCTGCGACTCTTAGTCTTGATTCTTGTTGTACCATAATTATTTAGCTCTTTCAATGATTTCAACTAGTCTCCAACATTTAGATTTAGATAAAGGTCTTGTTTCCATGATCTTTACTGTATCTCCAACGTTACAGTCGTTTGTTTCGTCGTGCGCTACAAATTTCTTTGTTTTTAACACGAACTTACCGTATAATGGGTGTTTTACTTTGGTTACTTGTGCAACAACAATAGATTTATCCATTTTGTCTGAAGTAACAACACCAATTCTTTCTTTTCTTAAATTTCTTTTATCTTCCATCTTTCAGCAGAATACAATTTATAGTAGCTCTCTTTTGCTAATTTCAGTCGCAATTCTTGCTACTGAACGTCTTAAACTTCTTATTTGAAGTGGGTTCTCGATTGGCGAAATTGCATGAGCGATTTTTATATCGTTATACGTTTTCTTTAACTGAACTAATTTAGCTTGTAACTCAGCAGCAGATAGATCTTTAATTTCTGATTGTTTCATAATTATATTTATTATGCTTCGAAATCTCTAGCAACGACGAATTTAGTTTTACATGGAAGTTTTTGCGCTGCAAGACGTAACGCCTCTTTTGCAACTGACAAAGGTACTCCTCCAACTTCAAACATAATTCTTCCTGGTTTAACAACAGCAGCCCAGTATTCAACTGCACCTTTACCTTTACCCATACGTACTTCAAGAGGCTTCTTTGTTATTGGTTTGTCTGGGAATATTTTGATCCATAATTGACCTTCTCTTTTCATAAAACGAGTTGCAGCGATACGTGCAGCTTCGATTTGACGTGATGTTAAAAACATTCCATCTTCATGAACAGATTTAATTCCAAACATTCCATTTGAAAGTTCATGTCCTCTTTGAGAATTTCCTTTCATTTTACCTTTCTGTACCTTACGGTATTTTGTTCTTTTAGGCTGTAACATTTTTCTTTAATTTTAAAAATTACTTTCTTTTACGAGCGTCTGGTTTTCCACCTTTATTAAAAGGTTTTCTATCTCCTCTTGGAGAATCTCCACCTTTTCCACCACCAGTACCAGATTGTTTTTTATCCATACCTGCAAGCGGAGAAAGATCTCTTTTCCCATAAACTTCACCTTTCATGATCCATACTTTGATACCCATTCTACCATAAGTAGTATGTGCTTCAGCCAAAGCATAATCAATATCGGCTCTGAAAGTTGATAAAGGAACTCTTCCTTCTTTGAAACCCTCTGAACGTGCCATTTCAGCACCATTCAAACGACCAGAAATTAAAACTTTAATTCCTTCTGCATTCATACG
The DNA here is from genome assembly GCF_046153165.1 of Flavobacterium sp. GTDB lineage: Bacteria > Bacteroidota > Bacteroidia > Flavobacteriales > Flavobacteriaceae > Flavobacterium. The sequence goes on from NZ_JBJXEN010000001.1 coordinate 88,594, forward strand.
CATAGAGGCTGCGATTGCCATTTTGATTGCTCTTCTGTATGAGATACGGCTTTCAATTTGACGACAAATGCTAGTAGCAACTAAAAATGCATCTAGTTCAGGTCTTTTGATTTCAAAGATGTTAATTTGAACCTCTTTGTCAGTAACTTTCTTAAGTTCTTCTTTCAACTTGTCTACCTCTTGTCCGCCTTTTCCAATAATAATACCAGGTCTAGCAGTAGTGATAGTAACGGTTACAAGTTTCAAAGTTCTCTCGATGATTACTTTTGATACACTAGCTTTTGATAAACGAGCGTGGATATACTTTCTGATTTTGTAGTCTTCAGCGATTTTATCACCGTAGTCATTACCACCATACCAGTTAGAGTCCCATCCTCTGATGATACCAAGTCTATTTCCAATTGGATTTGTCTTTTGTCCCATCTTTATTAATTTGCTTGTGTGTTATTAATAGATCCTAACACGATTGTTACGTGGTTAGAACGTTTTCTAATTCTGTGTGCTCTACCTTGTGGAGCTGGACGAAGTCTTTTCAACATCATTCCACCATCAACAGTGATAGTTTTTACAAATAAGCCTGCTTCTTCCATATTAGCATCAGGGTTTTTTGCTTGCCAGTTAGCAATAACAGATAAAACCAATTTTTCTAATTTTCTTGAAGCTTCTTTAGAGCTAAATCTTAATATATTAAGTGCTCTATCCACTTTCTGACCTCTTACCAAGTCCGCAACTAAGCGCATTTTTCTAGGTGAAGTAGGGCAGTTATTTAACTTTGCGAAGGCTAAAGACTTATTAGCCTCTTTTCTTGCGTCTGCTGTTTCTCTTTTACGAACTCCCATTGCTTCTTATTTTTTACCTTTATTTTTTGCTCCAGCGTGACCTCTAAACGATCTTGTTGGTGAAAATTCTCCTAATTTGTGACCTACCATATTTTCAGTAACATAAACAGGTACGAATTGACGACCGTTGTGAACTGCAATAGTTTGACCTACGAAATCTGGAGTAATCATAGATGCGCGAGACCAAGTCTTTACAACACCTTTGTTTCCACCTGCAATATTTTCTTGAACTTTCTTGTCTAATTTATAGTGTACGAAAGGTCCTTTTTTTAATGAACGTGCCATATCTTATTATTTCTTTCTACGTTCTACAATATACTTGTTACTTGGGTTTTTCTTAGAACGAGTTCTATAACCTTTAGCTGGGATACCATTTCTAGAACGTGGGTGACCTCCTGAAGAACGTCCTTCACCACCACCCATTGGGTGATCGACAGGGTTCATTGCAACTGGTCTTGTTCTTGGTCTTCTACCTAACCATCTTGTTCTACCTGCTTTACCAGATACAATTAATTGATGATCAGAGTTAGATACAGCTCCAATAGTTGCTGAACAAGTAAGCAAGATTAATCTTGTTTCACCTGAAGGCATTTTAATTGTTGCGTATTTCCCATCTCTTGCCATTAACTGAGCAAATGTTCCAGCTGAACGAGCAATAACTGCTCCTTGACCCGGACGTAACTCGATACAAGATATTACAGTTCCTAATGGAATTTTGCTTAATGGTAATGTATTTCCAATTTCTGGCGCTGAACCTTCTCCTGAAACTACTTTTTGACCAACTTGCAATCCATTTTGAGCAATAATATATGTTTTCTCTCCATCAGCGTAAGCTAATAAAGCGATAAATGCAGTTCTGTTTGGATCGTACTCGATAGATTTTACTGAAGCTGGAATTCCATCTTTAGTTCTTTTGAAATCGATAATACGATAACGCTGCTTGTGACCACCACCCGTATAACGCATGGTCATCTTTCCTTGACTATTTCTACCGCCTGAGTTTTTTATCGGTGCGATCAATGAACGCTCCGGCTTATCAGTCGTAATGGCGTCAAAACCATTAACAACTCTAAAACGCTGACCCGGGGTAATAGGTTTTAATTTTCTTACTGACATCTTATTTTATTAGATATTGTTGTAAAAATCGATTGTTTCTCCTTCTTGTACTTGAACAATAGCTTTTTTATAAGCATTTGTTTTACCAGTAATCAATCCACTTTTTGTGTATTTAGTAGATCTATCTGGACGCACATTCATTGTATTTATAGTAACAACTTTAACACCATAAGCAGCCTCAACAGCTTTCTTAATTTGTACTTTATTTGCTTTTTTGTCTACAACGAAGCCAAAACGGTTGAATACTTCACCTGCTTTGGTCATTTTTTCTGTTACGATAGGTTTAATTATGATACTCATGGCCTATTATTTGCTTAAATTTTCTTCAATTCCTTCTAAAGATCCTTCTAAAAGAACTAAATTATTTGCGTTTAATATCGCATAAGTACTTAATTCTGAGTTAGTTAACACATTAGACGCTTTTAAATTACGTGACGACAAATATACATTTTTATTTGAATCACCCAACACGAATAAAGATTTTTTATCTTCTAACCCTAACGCTTTCAAAACATTAATAAAATTTTTAGTGTTTGGAGCTTCAAATGTAAAGTCTTCTACTACTATAATATTTGCTTCTTGTGCTTTGATCGAGAAAGCTGATCTTCTGGCCAAACGTTTTACAGTTTTATTCAATTTGAATGAATAACTTCTTGGACGTGGACCAAAAACTCTACCTCCACCTTTAAACAATGGATTCTTTGCACTACCCGCACGAGCAGTACCAGTTCCTTTTTGTTTTTTTATCTTACGAGTACTTCCAGCAACTTCAGCTCTTTCTTTAGCTTTATGAGTTCCTTGTCTTTGATTTGCTAAGTATTGCTTAACATCAAGATATACCGCGTGCTTATTAGGCTCGATTGCGAAAACTGAATCAGAAAGTTGAACTTTTCTGCCAGTTTCTTTTCCGTTGATATTTAAAACTTTTACTTCCATTACTTCTGAATGATTACGTAAGAGTCTTTACATCCAGGAATACATCCTTTGATAACAAGTAGGTTCTTTTCAGCCACCACTTTTAAAACTCTTAGATTTTGTACTTTTACATTATCTCCACCCATTCTTCCAGCCATACGCATTCCTTTGAATACTCTAGATGGATAAGAAGAAGCTCCTACAGAACCTGGCGCTCTCAAACGGTTATGCTGACCATGAGTTGCTTGTCCAACACCACCAAAACCGTGACGTTTTACAACCCCTTGAAAACCTTTACCTTTTGATACACCCTGAACATCCACGAACTCTCCTTCAGAGAATAGATCTACAGAGATTACATCTCCTAATTTGTGCTCATTTTCGAATCCTTGGAATTCAACGACTTTTTTCTTAGCAACAGTTCCAGCTTTTTTAGCGTGACCTAAGTCAGCTTTAGTGGAGTGTTTCTCGTTTTTGTCATCGAAACCAAGTTGTAGAGCTTCATACCCGTCAACACCTTTGGTTCTGACTTGGGTAACTACGCATGGTCCAGCCTCAATAACAGTACAAGGAATGTTTTTCCCGTTCTCGTCAAAGATACTTGTCATGCCAATTTTTCTTCCGATTAACCCAGACATATTTAATTAATTATAATTACTACTTATTTTTTGAGTGTGCAAAAGTAGGGATTAAGTTTTGATTATCAAAACTTAATCCCTAAATACTTTTTTATCTAACTAATTAGACTTTTATTTCCACTTCAACTCCACTTGGCAACTCTAATTTCATTAAAGCATCAATAGTTTTTGATGAAGAAGAATAAATATCAATTAATCTCTTATATGACATCACTTCAAATTGTTCTCTCGCTTTTTTGTTAACGTGTGGAGAACGTAATACAGTGAAAAGTTTTTTGTGAGTTGGTAACGGAATTGGACCAGTTACAACAGCACCTGTACTTTTTACAGTTTTTACAATCTTTTCAGCAGACTTATCTACCAACATATGATCGTAAGATTTCAATTTTATTCTGATTTTTTGACTCATTTTTCTTAAGAATTAAGCGTTACCTTTTGCTTTTTTAATTACCGCTTCTGAAATATTAGCAGGCGTTTCTGCATAGTGTGAAAACTCCATAGTTGAAGTTGCTCTACCAGATGACAATGTTCTTAATGTTGTTACATATCCAAACATCTCTGACAAAGGCACATCAGCCTTGATTGTTTTAGCACCATTTCTGTCGCCCATGTCATTTACCTGACCTCTACGACGGTTAATATCACCTACGATATCTCCCATGTTTTCTTCTGGTGTAATAACTTCCATTTTCATGATTGGCTCAAGAACAATTGCTCCAGCAGCTTTAGCTACTTCTCTATAACCCATTCTAGCTGCAAGTTCGAAAGAAAGCGCATCTGAATCGACTGGGTGAAAAGATCCGTCAGTTAAAGTTACTTTCAAACTATCCACTTGGTATCCTGCTAAAGGACCAGTTTTCATAGCTTCACGGAAACCTTTTTCTACAGATGGAATATATTCTTTAGGAACGTTACCACCTTTTACTGCATTAATAAACTGTAATCCAACAGGAGCTTTACCGTCAACTAAATCAGCAGGCTCTAATGTAAATACGATATCACCGAATTTACCACGACCTCCAGATTGTTTTTTGTAAGTTTCTCTGTGTGTTGCAGATCTTGTAAACGCTTCTTTATATTCAACTTGAGGCTCACCTTGGTTTACTTCAACTTTAAATTCACGTTTCATTCTATCAACCAAGATATCCAAGTGAAGCTCACCCATTCCTGATATAATAGTTTGTCCCGAAGCCTCATCAGTTCTCACTGTAAATGTTGGATCTTCTTCAGCTAATTTAGCCAAAGCCATACCCATTTTATCTACATCAGCTTTAGTTTTTGGCTCAATAGCGATACCAATTACTGGCGCAGGGAATTTCATAGACTCAAGAATAATTGGGTGTTTTTCATCACACAATGTATCTCCAGTTTTAATATCTTTAAATCCAACTGCCGCTCCAATATCTCCAGCTTCGATGTACTCGATTGGATTTTGTTTGTTAGCGTGCATTTGGTAGATACGAGAAATTCTTTCTTTGTTACCAGAACGTGTATTCAAAACATAAGAACCAGCATCAAGTCTTCCAGAATAAGCACGGAAGAAAGCTAAACGACCTACGAATGGGTCAGTAGCGATTTTAAATGCTAAAGCAGCAAATGGCTCTTTAACATCTGGCTTACGCAAAATTGGAGTTTGATCTTCTTCTAATAATTCAGCATCATCAGGATGAATCCCCACGATACCTTCTTTATCCATAGGAGAAGGTAAATATTTACAAACTGCATCTAACATGAATTGAACTCCTTTGTTTTTGAAAGAAGATCCAGCAATCATAGGAATGATAGCCATATCCATAGTAGCAGCTCTTAATGCATTATTGATTTCTTCCTCAGTAATTGAGTTTTCATCTTCCATGAATTTTTCAAGCAAATTCTCATCATAATCAGCAACCGCCTCAATAAGAATTGATCTATATTCTTTTACTTCTGCAAGCATATCCTCTGGAATAGGAATAATATCAAAAGTAGCTCCTTGAGTAGCATCATGCCAAACAATCGCTTGGTTTTTTACTAAATCAACAACTCCTCTAAAATCATTCTCTTCACCAATTGGCAAAGTGATTGCAACAGCATTAGATTTTAACATATCACGAACTTGTTGACATACCATCAAAAAGTTAGATCCTTGTCTGTCCATTTTATTAACAAATCCCATACGTGGCACTCTGTATTGGTCAGCTAATCTCCAGTTAGTTTCTGATTGTGGTTCAACACCATCAACAGCACTAAATAAGAACACCAAACCATCAAGTACACGCAAAGAACGGTTTACTTCAACTGTAAAGTCAACGTGTCCTGGGGTATCAATAATATTAAAGTGATATGGTAATGATTCAGGTAAAATTTTACCTTGCTCAGTTGGAAAATTCCATTCACAAGTTGTAGCTGCAGAAGTAATTGTAATACCTCTTTCTTGCTCTTGTGCCATCCAGTCCATTGTTGCTGCACCATCGTGCACTTCACCAATTTTGTGTGATTTCCCAGTATAAAATAAGATACGCTCTGTTGTTGTTGTTTTACCAGCATCAATATGAGCAGCAATTCCTATATTTCTTGTGTATTTTAGATCTCTAGCCATTTCTTAAGAATTAAAATCTAAAGTGAGAGAAAGCTTTGTTAGCTTCTGCCATTTTGTGAGTATCCATTCTCTTTTTTACCGCAGCCCCTTCTTCTTTAGCCGCAGCTAAAACTTCTGAAGCTAACTTTTGAGCCATAGATTTTTCATTTCTTCTTCTTGAATAAAGAATCATCCATTTCATCGCCATAGAAATTTTTCTATCTGGACGAATTTGCATAGGAATTTGGAATGTTGCCCCACCTACTCTACGACTACGTACTTCTACGTGAGGCATAACATTTGTAAGTGCATCTTTCCAGATTTCTACTGACGATTTTTCTGCATCTTGTTTCTTAGCTTCTACGATATCCATTGCATCATAAAACACTTTGAAAGCTGTTGATTTCTTACCATCCCACATTAAGTTGTTCACAAAACGCGTTACCAGTTGGTCATTAAACCTTGGATCTGGTAAAAGTGGTCTTTTCTTTGCCGCTCTTTTTCTCATTTCTTTTTCTTAAAAGTTTTTAAAAATTACTTTTTAGCCTCTTTTGGGCGTTTTGCTCCGTACTTAGATCTTCTTTGTGTTCTTCCTGCTACACCTGATGTATCAAGCGCACCACGAACAATGTGATACCTAACTCCTGGCAAATCTTTTACCCTTCCTCCTCTAACTAATACTATCGAGTGCTCTTGTAGATTATGTCCTTCTCCAGGGATGTAAGCATTTACTTCGTTACCGTTTGTCAAACGTACACGCGCTACTTTACGCATTGCAGAGTTTGGTTTTTTTGGAGTCGTAGTGTAAACACGCGTACAAACACCTCTTCTTTGAGGACAAGAATCTAGGGCAACCGATTTAGACTTCTTAGTCATTTTGGTTCTTCCTATTCTTACTAATTGTTGAATTGTTGGCATAATTAAATACTAAAAATTACTTGTTTATAAAATTCCCGCTTTTTACGGGGTTGCAAATGTATAAAATATTTTTGATGAAACAAATCATAATTCATTAATTTTCAATGTTATTTTATACTTTTGAGATTTAATAAGAAACACTGCGATTTTTTCGTTACTTTAAATAAAAATATAATTTGAAATTTATCTTATCTATTCTTACGCTATTAATTTGTCAAAATTTTTTGGCACAAAATTTTTATTTACAACTAAAAGGAAGTAACGAAAGTAAAAACAAAACAATCGATTCCCTAACTTATGTTAAGAAACACGCCAATACAAAATCACTTATTGATGAAGTAAATTCTTTTTCTGATAAATTATTAAAAAACGGCTATTTGTCTTCTGAACATGACGAAGCAATTAAGATAAATGATTCTACATTCCTATTTAATTACACTATTGGATTAAATAATAAATTTATACATATATATATAGGTGAAAAATTTGAATTATTAAATTTAAAAAATGACACATTAAAAATACCGCTTTCTGAAACCGAAAATTTCATGAATACAACTCTACTTTTATTAGAAAAGAAAGGATATTCGTTAGCGAAGTTGCAACTCATTAATTTTAAAAAAGAAAATAACGAACTTTTTGCCGATTTGAGTTTAGCCGCAGAAAAAATTAGAACGCTCGATGATATTGTGATTAATGGTTATGAAAAATTCCCTGCAGGGCACAAAAAACAAATCAAAAGATTATATAGAAACAAAGTTTTTAATCAAGAGAATTTAAAAAAAATATATACCGATTTTGGAAAATTTAGATTTGTAAGTCAACCTAAATATCCTGAAATTTTATTTACCAAAGACTCTACGAAAGTGTATGTATATCTCGAAAAAACAAAACCAAATACCTTTGATGGTTTTATAGGATTTACCAATGACGAACAAAAAAAAATAGTTATAAATGGGTATCTTGATTTACAATTACAAAACATTTTGAATGGTGGTGAGAAAATTTCTCTTTATTGGAAAAGCGACGGAAAGAATCAAAAAACCTTCAATGGCGCTATTGAAATTCCTTATATTTTTAAAAGTCCATTGGGTTTAAAAGCGCAATTAAACATCTTTAAACAAGACAGTTTGTTTCAAAACACACAGACTTCAATCGATTTGGGTTATTATTTTAATTACAATACCAAAGTTTTTTTAGGTTATCAAAGTGCTGAATCTAGCGACATTCAAAACACAAATAGCTCGACAATAAGTGATTACAAAAATTCATTTATAACCACACATTTAGATTTTTCAATTTACAATCCAGACGATTATTTATTTCCTGATAAAACCCAAATTTATTTTAAGCTTGGAACAGGAAAAAGAGATTTAGAACTCAGTAGCAACAATCAATTTTTTGCTACATTAAATCTGAGTCATAATTTTTATTTGAACAAGAAAAACATAGTCAATATAAGAAGTTTGAATCATTATTTAAATAGTGATTCTTATATTATTAATGAATTGCATCGATTTGGAGGCATAAATTCCATCCGTGGTTTTAATGAAAATAGCTTACAAGGCAATACTTTTACCTCTATTTTGACTGAATATAGATATGTTGCCAACGCTAATGTTTACATTCATTCGATTATAGATTACGGATATTATCAAGACAAATCTTCAAATACATCAAATAGTTTAGTTGGACTAGGTTTCGGATTTGGGTTACTCACAAAAAATGGGCTTTTCAATTTAGTATATGCTAACGGAAGTACAAAAGAGCAGGCTATTAAGTTATCTAATTCGATAGTTCATATTAGTTTTAAAGCTCGTTTCTAGAAATCTATTTTTATACTATCTTTGCCACATGGAAAAAGAAAACCAAATATTTGGAATACGTGCAATTATCGAAGCTATAAATGCTAAAAAAGAAATTGATAAAGTCTTTATACAAAGTGATGCACAAAGTGAATTGATGCAAGAATTACAAAAATTGATGAAAAAAAATAGCATCAATTTCTCGTATGTTCCTGTCGAAAAATTAAACAGATTAACACCTAATAACCATCAAGGTGCCGTGGCAACCATTGCTCCTATTATGTTTCAAGATCTAGAGAAATTAATAGATAGCGTTGTAGAAAGTGGCAAAAAACCATTATTTCTTATTCTAGACCAATTGTCTGATGCGAGAAACTTTGGTGCTATTATTCGTACTGCCGAATGTACTGGTGTCGATGGAATTATTGTTCAAAAACAAGGTTCTGCTCCTGTAAATGGAGATACAGTAAAAACTTCTGCTGGTGCTGTTTTTAATGTGCCTATTTGCAAAGTAGATCACATAAAAGATGCTATATTTTTATTACAAGCTTCAGGTATAAAAACTGTTGCTGCTACCGAAAAAACAGAAAGCAATATTTATGACATTTCACTAAACGAAGGTGTTGCCATTATTATGGGAAGCGAAGATCGTGGTGTAAATCCGTCTGTTTTAAAAATCGTAGACGAAAAAGCCAAATTACCAATGTTCGGAACTATTGGTTCACTAAATGTTTCTGTAGCCTGCGGCGCATTCCTTTATGAAACTGTTCGCCAACGTTCATAAAACTAATTTATGGCTCAAAAAGATGTCAAAATAAAGTTTAGAAAAGAAAATTATCCTATTTCCGATGAATTATTTCATTATTTAGAAAAATATGGTCGTATCACAAAAACCAGCGTTTTTTACGATGATTTACTTCGTTTTTCTGGCTTTATTAACCTAGAAGACAAAGATGGAAATGACACTTTATGGCATCGGGTTTATTACTCAGAATTTGAACAACAAGAGCTTGAAGCAAATATAAATAAGATATATACTTTGCTTCATTCTGATGGTGACGTGAAGACACTTCCGTATCTCCATGTTGACTCTATCGATTATTGCACTTTTGGGAATTCAAACCCATTTAGAGTAAAAGTAAGGAATATCCTAAATGATAATTTTACCAATTTTTATATCAAAAAAGCAGATGCTTCTCGTATATATGGCTTAGAACTTGAAGAAATATTATCTCCTAATCGAATAAATTATTTAGTTTATAAGGACACACTTATTGAGGAACACATTATTGGGATTCCTGGAGATATTTTTATAAAAAAAATACTTCCAACTTGTACCGAACACGAAAAAGCACAAATTGCAAAAGAGTTTGTTAAGTTTAACGAACGTTGTATTATAGGCTTATTAGGAGATATGCGATCCTATAATTATGTCATAATCCCGATTCATGATTTTGATCATGTCGAATTCCGTATTCGTCCCATCGATTTCGACCAACAATCTTATGAAGGCAATATAAAAATATACTTTCCGCAGTTTTACAAAGAAAATTTTCAGATGGTAAAACTAGTTATCGACAAGCTTAAACCAAACTCGATAGAACAATATAGGAAAGAAGTTCGCTCGGCAACAGTAAAACGAATTAATGGTCAAGAAATTAGATTCGAAGAATTAATTTCTATCATGAAAAAAGAACATCTGGCTCCTAATGAACATGTAGAATCATTAAAAAAATCACTTCAAAAATTCACGCATGATATGAAGTTTAAAAAATGTAAAACTATGGGAGATATTGTAGAAACTGGACTGAACTATGTTTTAAAGAATTACAAAAATTCATTTTAAGTTATCTTATTAATTTCATTAAAGAAATAAACTACAGAGCTATTATTTGAAGTAGTATTAGTCCTATTTAAATCTTCATCAGAAATTACATCTTCTATAATTGTTGCAGGAATAGGTGCGAAATTTCCATTTTCATCAAAATGCTTCATAAACTCATCTTGACTTGGGTCGAAATCTGGACGCTCCCAATCATATCTTATTGGTTTCTGATATTCATCAGTTTTAGTGTAAAAAGCCAACAAATAACCCGCAATAAATCCTGAAAGATGCCCTTCCCAAGAAATATTTTCCTCCGCCGAAGGAAACACAAACCAGATCATTCCTCCGTAAACAACTACTATTGCTAATGACAAAGCAACTAATCTAAAATATTTAGATTTTATTCCTTTAAAAAAAATAAAACTCACCAATACATAAATTAATCCGCTGGCTCCAATGTGATAACTTTCTCTTCCTATAAGCCAAGTTCCAAATCCAGAGAGCAAAACACCCAAAACCAAAACTTTTAGCGACTCCTTCCGATAAAAAAATCGCAAAGCGGCTACTAAAATAAATAACGGAATCGAATTGTTAAATAGATGCCCTATATTACCGTGCAAAAACGGACTAAATACTATTCCTTTAAGGCCTGAAACTGTTCTTGGCAAGATTCCGAAATGAGAAAAATCACCTGGAAAAATAATTTCGATAGTATAAACCAACCAAAGTGACAACACCAGATATAATGGCCATGCTAACACTGATACGGAAAATTTGAAATCGGTTTCTTTCATATAATATTGGTGTATTAAACTAAATAAAAATACACAATGTCAAATATTTAGCCAAACCTCAATTTAGTGATATTTTGTCATGCTTGTCTTTAAAAATCGACCTTATTCTGTATTGCCCAAACATTTAATGAATACTTTTCTTTAGGAAGTCCTAATTTTTCAATAATATTTCTGCGATGACCTTCAACTGTTTTTATAGATATAAAAAGTAAATCAGCAATTTGTTGAGATGATTTTTGATGTCCAATCAATTCTAAAATTTTCTTTTCGGAAACAGTTAATTCTTTTGAATTAAAAGTTTTTAAATTAGAATCAAACGTTAATTCGCTATCTAAAATTGGGTTTTTATAACTCGTGTTTTTAGAAATTGCTATTAAACATTTTTCTAATTCTATTTCAGCTTGTTCTTTTAAAATATATCCAGAAACACCAAACTCCATTGCTTTATTGTACACACTTTTTTCTTTGTGCATAGTGAGCAAAATAATTTTTGTTTTTAATTTTTGTTCATATACTTTTTGCAAAATTTCTAATCCATCAAGTCCTGGCATATTAATATCTAAAATTGCAACCGTAGGATTATGAGCCAGTATCAAATTAAATGCGGTAATACCGTTGTTACATGTTTCTAAAACTTTAAAACCAATTGATGCAACAAACGCCTTTGTCCCTTGAATAGTAAACGAATGGTCATCGGCAATAATTATTGTTTGCATTGCATGGGGATTTTTAAAGTAATTACTGTTCCTAAAGAATCAGAAAATATAGTTGTTTTTCCGCCAACTACATTTCCTCTTTCTATTAAGCTATGCAGTCCAAAGGAGGTTTTATTATTAAGTTTTTCTTCTACATTAAACCCTTTTCCATTGTCTTTTATCTCTAAAATTAAAAAATTATTTACTTCTTTCAAACTTACACTTGCTGAATGAGCATCTGCATATTTAATAATATTAGACAGCGATTCTTGAACAATTCTGTACAATTGCAATTCATTTTCGGGAGATAACTTTTTATTATAATCAATATCGTAAGTTATCATAAATTGATTTTTTAATTCTAAATAATCTATCAATTGTTTGATGCTAAACTCTAACCCTACTCTATCAAACATAGCAGGATGAAGGTTTCTGCTTATTTGACGTATTTCGTTTATTATAACATCGATCTTATTATTCAAACCTAAAAAATTTTCTATTGTAACCGACTTTAAACTCAACAATTCATGACTAATACCATCATGCAAATCGTTTGCTATTCGCTTTCGTTCATTTTCCGTATTTTGAAGTAATTCTTTAGCAAACATTGTTTTAAGTGTTTTTTCTTTGATTAATTTCTTTTTACTCTGCCAAAAAACCACACTAATAATGGCCAAAATCAGCGTTGAAAGTATTGTGGCTAAAATTGCTATTATTTTTTTGTTTTTTTCAATACTTAACTCTTTTAATGTTATTTGCTGCTCCTTTTGTTTAGTTTTATATTTTGTGTCAATGTCAATAACTTTTGTTTTAATCGCTTCATTAGCCAGATTTTCGCTAGCTATTTGCTTTTTTTCCGAATAAAACAAAGCGTTTTTGAAATTATTTTTAGACAGTGCATCCTCTTTCAATAATGAATAAACAATTTCTAAATTCTGATAATTTTCGTTTTCTATAAATATTGGAATTACCTTTGTGTAAGTCGAAATGTCCGAAATCCCTTTATTATTTTTAATTTCATAATAAGCTAAAGCAGCACTATAATCTTCCAACGAGCTTTTAGAATTAAGCATTAATGCGATGGGTTTTATTTCTTCTAATTTTTGTTTTGCTTGTTTAAAATCACCTTCATCGACTAATTTTTGAACATAAAAAGTTGTTATAATAATTTTTAGAACTGAGTTAGACGATTTACTTTTTATATAAGAATGATATACTGAATCTATTAACGAATAAAATCGTTTGTCTTTTTTGACATCAAACAAAACAATTTTGTTGTGCAAACTCATATAAGTATTATCAATATCTTTCTCTTTTTGATAATATTTTATCGATTTATTTATATTTTGTTCCGCCTTTTTAAACTGGTGTGTAAAAATAT
>NZ_JBJXEN010000005.1:0-6826 GCF_046153165.1 Flavobacterium sp.
TTGCTGATACTATCACGCCAGTAAGCATTTATCTGAAAATTCGTGACAAATTCCCTAATAGTTTATTGTTGGAAAGTAGTGATTATCATGCAAATGACAATAGTTTTTCTTATATCTGTTGCAATCCTATAGCATCCATAAAAATAGAAAATGAAACTATTTTCAAATCATTTCCTGATGGAACTTCTGAAAAAATTGAAATAAATAATCAAACCAATATTCCAAACGAAATTGAAAGATTCACATCACAATTCAAATCGGAAAACAATGATTTCAAATTCATAAATAATGGATTGTTTGGTTATATTTCTTATGATGCAGTACGTTATTTCGAAAAAATAGAAATTTCAAAAAAAGAAAATGATTTACAAATTCCAGATATTTATTATGCTATATATCAAAACATCATTGCAATTAATCATTTCAAAAATGAAGCCTATATTTTCTGTCATTCCTTAACAGATGAAAATAATATAAATGAAATCGAGCAATTATTGCAAACACGCAATTTACCAACTTACTCTTTTTCTAAAACTGATGATAAAAAATCTAATTTAACCGATGAAGATTTTAAAAATAATGTGGCTTTAGCCAAAAAACATTGTTATCGTGGCGATGTTTTTCAATTGGTATTATCAAGACGATTTACACAAGGGTTTAAAGGCGATGAATTTAATGTATATCGCGCTTTACGAAGTATAAATCCTTCACCCTATTTATTCTTTTTCGATTATGGCGATTTCAAAATTATGGGGTCTTCTCCCGAAGCACAATTGGTAATTAAAGACAGAAAAGCCGAAATTCACCCAATTGCAGGAACTTTCAAACGAACTGGAAACGACGAACAAGATGCTATTTTAGCTAAAAGTTTATCCGAAGATGCAAAAGAGAATGCCGAACATGTGATGTTAGTAGATTTGGCTCGAAATGATTTAAGCAGACAAAGTCATCAGGTAAAAGTAGAAAAATATCGTGAAGTACAGTTTTTTTCTCATGTCATTCATTTAGTTTCAAAAGTTACAGGGCAAATACACGAAAACTCATCTACAATGAAAGTCGTAGCCTATACTTTTCCTGCTGGAACTTTATCTGGCGCACCCAAACACAAAGCCATGCAACTGATTGAAAAATATGAAAACACAAATAGAAATTTTTATGGTGGTGCAATAGGTTTTATGGATTTTGAAGGTAACTTTAACCATGCCATCATGATTCGAACTTTTTTAAGTAAAAATCACCAACTACATTATCAAGCTGGTGCTGGAATTGTAGCAAATTCAGATGAAGAAAGCGAATTACAAGAAGTCTATAATAAGTTAGCAGCTTTAGATAAAGCATTAGAAATAGCTGAAAAAATTTAAATTTAAGAAAATGAAAAAAATACTAGTCATAGACAATTACGATAGTTTTACATACAATTTAGTACATTATCTCGAAGATTTAAACTGCGAAGTAACAGTATATCGCAATGATGAATTTGATATTGATGAAATAAAAAACTTTGATAAAATATTACTTTCTCCAGGTCCTGGAATTCCCGATGAAGCTGGTTTACTCAAAGAAGTCATCAAAACTTATGCTGCTACAAAAAGTATTTTGGGTGTGTGTTTAGGACAGCAAGCTATTGGAGAAGTTTTTGGTGGAAGCCTTATCAATCTTGAAAAAGTGTACCACGGCGTAGCTACCAATGTGAATATTCTAGTTGATAATGAAAACCTTTTTGATGGTCTAGAAAAACAAATCGAAGTGGGTCGTTATCATTCTTGGGTTGTAAATACTGTCGATTTTCCTGATGCATTAGAAATTACTTCAGTTGATGAAAACGGACAAATTATGTCTTTACGTCACAAAACTTACGATGTTCGTGGAGTACAATTTCACCCAGAAAGTGTTCTCACGCCCAACGGAAAGGAAATTCTTAAAAATTGGCTAAATAGCTAACTAACAGAAAACTATATTGAAAATTAATTTCAGTTTTAAGTAAAAAAACTTAAAACTAAGCACAACTCATATCTAATTTAAAAAAATGAAGACAATATTAAACCGGCTAATACAGCATGAAACTTTATCGAAAGCTGAAGCCAAAAATGTTTTGGTAAACATCTCCAATGGAAATTACAATCCAAGCCAAATAGCTAGTTTTCTGACTGTTTATATGATGCGAAACATCACTATCGACGAACTCGCAGGATTCCGAGAAGCATTATTAGAATTGTGTATTCCAATAAATTTATCTGCTTATAATACCATCGATTTGTGCGGAACAGGTGGCGATGGAAAAGATACTTTCAATATTTCGACATTGGCTTCATTTGTAACTGCTGGAGCTGGAATAAAAGTAGCAAAACATGGAAATTATGGAGTTTCATCTATTTCTGGCTCAAGCAACGTCATGGAAAATTTAGGTGTAAAATTTAGTAATGATACTAATTTTTTAGAAAAATGTATTGACCAAGCTGGGATTTGTGTTTTACATGCACCCCTTTTTCATCCAGCCATGAAAAACGTAGCACCAATAAGAAAAGAGCTAGCTGTAAAAACCTTCTTTAATATGTTGGGACCAATGGTAAATCCGAGTTTTCCTAAAAACCAATTGGTTGGTGTTTTCAATCTCGAATTGGCTAGAATGTACAGTTATTTGTATCAAAATACAGAAACCAATTATACCATTTTACACAGTTTAGATGGTTATGATGAAATTTCTTTAACTGGAAATACTAAAACCATTACAAATAAAATGGAAGGAATGCTAAAACCAGAAGATTTTGGAGTGAATCTTTTATCTCAAACTGATATTCAAGGTGGAACAACCATAGAAGAATCGGCACAACTATTTCTTACTATTATTTCAGGAAAAGGAACTGAAGCACAAAACAATGTAGTTTGTGCCAATGCTGGAATGGCAATTGCAACAGTAAATAATCTAACGCCATTGCAAGGATTCGAATTAGCCAAAGAGAGTTTATTATCTGGTAAAGGACTTGAAGCTCTGAAAAAATTACAACAATTAAGTTTATAAAAATGAATATTTTAGATAAAATCATCTTCGCCAAAAGAAATGAAGTAGCACTCAAAAAGTCAATCATTCCAGTTTCACAACTAGAAAATTCTGTACTTTTTGGATGTAGAACCATTTCGTTGAGTAAAATTTTACGAAATAGTAATTCTGGAATTATCGCAGAACACAAAAGACGTTCACCATCTAAAGTAGAAATAAATTATAGTTTTTCGGTAGAAGAAGTTGTAAAAGGGTACCAAAATGCTGGTATTTGCGGAATTTCTATTCTAACAGATGGAAAATATTTTGGTGGTTCTTTAGATGATTTATTGCTAGCAAGAGCTTCTGTAAGTATTCCGCTTTTGCGAAAAGAATTTATTATTGATGAATATCAAATCCTAGAAGCAAAAGCACATGGAGCCGATTTAATTTTGCTCATCGCAGCAGTATTAACTCGTGAGGAAATTAAAAATTTATCTGAATTTGCACAATCATTAGGTTTAGAAGTTTTGCTAGAAGTTCATAATCTAGAAGAATTACAAAAATCGATTATGCCCACTTTAGACATGATTGGCGTAAACAATCGCAATCTCAAAACATTCGAAGTCAGTTTAGATTTCAGTAAAGAACTAGCTTCAGAAATTCCTGATGAATTTGTAAAAGTTTCCGAAAGTGGTATTTCCTCTATCGAAGCCATTAATGAATTAAAACCTTATGGTTATAAAGGATTCCTTATTGGTGAAAATTTTATGAAAACAGATAATCCCGGAAAAGCTGCTTCAAATTTTATCAAACAACTATAAACTAAAAAGATGAAACTTAAAATCTGCGGTATGAAATATCCCGAAAACATTCTCGAAGTAAGCCAATTACTTCCAGATTATATCGGTTTTATTTTCTGGAAGAAATCCAGTCGTTATTTTGATAGCGAAATCCCTAAAATTAATAAATCAATAAAAAAAGTAGGTGTTTTTGTAGATGCAACTTTAGAAGAAATAATTTCAAAAATAAAAAAATACAATTTGAATGCTATTCAATTACACGGAAATGAAAGTGCCGAATTTTGTAAAAAACTAAAGCAAAAAGATATTGAAATCATCAAAACATTTTCTGTAAATGATGATTTTAATTTTTCAGTAGTAGAACCATTTGAAAATGCTTGCGATTATTTTTTATTTGATACCAAGGGCAAATTACCAGGCGGAAACGGAATAACTTTCAATTGGCAAATTCTAGAAAAATACAAATCACAAAAACCATTTTTCCTTAGCGGAGGAATCGGAATCGAAGAAATAGAAAATATTAAGAAATTAAATTTACCCATTTATGCCATCGATGTAAATAGCAAATTTGAAATCGAAGCAGGATTAAAAAATACTGAATTATTGAAAAGTTTCAAAAACAAATTGAAATTTTAAACATTTAAACTTTAAATACAATGAGTTTTCACGTTAACGAAAAAGGATTTTACGGCAATTTTGGAGGAGCCTATATTCCCGAAATGCTCTATCCAAATGTAGAAGAATTAAGACAAAATTACCTCAAAATTACGGCAGAACCAGAATTTCAAAAAGAATTTCATGAGCTGTTAAAAGATTATGTAGGTCGTCCTACTCCACTCTATTTTGCCGAGAGATTATCAGCCGAATACAATACAAAAATTTATCTAAAAAGAGAAGATTTGTGTCATACTGGCGCACACAAAGTCAACAATACGATTGGACAAATTCTATTAGCAAAACGACTAGGAAAAACCCGTATTATTGCTGAAACTGGTGCAGGACAACATGGAGTAGCCACTGCTACCGTTTGTGCACTTATGGGTTTGGAATGCATCGTTTATATGGGAGAAATCGACATTAAACGACAAGCGCCAAACGTAGCGAGAATGAAAATGTTAGGTGCCGAAGTTCGTCCCGCAACATCGGGTTCAAAAACCCTAAAAGACGCTACAAACGAAGCCATTCGAGATTGGATAAACAACCCAATAGATACTTATTATATTATTGGATCCGTAGTTGGCCCACATCCTTATCCAGATATGGTGGCGCGTTTTCAGAGTGTCATTTCAGCAGAAATAAAGACGCAATTATTAGAAAAAGAAGGTCAACAAAACCCCGATTATGTCATTGCTTGTGTAGGTGGTGGAAGCAATGCTGCTGGTACTTTCTATCATTTTATTGACGAAAAAGAAGTAAATATCATTGCTGTTGAAGCTGCTGGAAAAGGCATCGATTCTGGTGAAAGTGCAGCCACTTCCGCATTAGGAAAAATTGGGATTATTCACGGAAGTAAAACACTGTTAATGCAAAGTCCTGATGGACAAATTACCGAACCCTACTCTATTTCCGCAGGATTAGATTATCCAGGAGTTGGTCCTATGCATGCCCATTTATTCGAGACAAAAAGAGCCGAATTTATTTCTATTACAGATGATGAAGCCATGAATTGGGGTATCAAAATGTCTCAAACCGAAGG
Organism: Flavobacterium sp.; assembly: GCF_046153165.1. Classification (GTDB taxonomy): domain Bacteria; phylum Bacteroidota; class Bacteroidia; order Flavobacteriales; family Flavobacteriaceae; genus Flavobacterium. The sequence goes on from NZ_JBJXEN010000005.1 coordinate 5,477, forward strand.
CATTATTCCAGCTATAGAAAGTGCACATGCTTTTGCAGTTTTAGACAAGAAAAAATTCAAACCAACAGATATTGTAGTCATCAATCTTTCTGGTCGTGGCGATAAAGATTTGAACACTTATATCGATTATTTTAAATTATAAAAATGAACAGAATAAATCAAAAATTACAAGAAGACAAGAAGATACTTTCCATTTATTTTTCGGCAGGATATCCTAACTTAAACGATACCGTTCAAATTATTCATGATTTAGAAAAATCTGGAGTTGATATGATAGAAATTGGTTTGCCATTTAGCGATCCTTTAGCCGATGGTCCAACTATTCAAGAAAGTTCGACTAAAGCTTTAGAAAATGGAATGACTACAAAAGTACTTTTCGAACAATTAAAAAATATTCGTCAAACCGTAAAAATTCCGTTAGTAATTATGGGATATTTCAACCCGATTTTACAATATGGAGTTGAAGCTTTTTGCAAAAAATGCCAAGAAATAGGTATTGATGGACTTATAATTCCTGATTTACCCGTCGATATTTATGCCGAAAACTATAAAGAAACTTTCGAAAAATACGGTTTAATAAATATATTTTTAATTACTCCACAAACTTCTGATGAACGAATTAGATATATCGATTCAGTTTCCAACGGTTTTATATATATGGTTTCTTCGGCTTCGGTAACAGGAAGTTCTAGCGGCTTCGGTAACATTCAAACCAATTATTTCAAAAGAATTTCAGAAATGAATCTTAAAAATCCACAAATTGTAGGTTTTGGTATTAATAATAAAGAAACTTTCAATCAAGCTACAAAATTTGCAAAAGGAGCAATTATTGGAAGTGCTTTTATAAATACCCTTACTAGCAAGGGTATTTCAAATATTCAAATATTTATTAACTCTTTTTTAGAGTAAAATTTATGTTAAATATTTGTTAATTAATACAGCTAAATACTAATCTCAAAACATATAAAAAGTGTTTTTTACCGATAAAAACATCCATCATACCGATCATAAAACATTAATAATAGTTTAAAAAAGTTATTTTAAATTACGAATAAAATATTAAATTATTGAATTTAATGTAAAATTTATATTTTTACCATGAAGAATTAATCAAACCAATAATTTAAAATTAACCAACCAAAAAATTATGAAAACAACCAAAAAAACCAATTTATTTTTAACGGCATTAGCTTTAGGAATGTTTGCATCATGTAGTAAAAACGAAGATGTTGAAATTATGCCAGCAAATACTGTAGCAATTGATCAACCCTCTTTACTAAACAAAGAATGTAGTTTTGTAGATAATAATTGGACATCAGCTGCAAATTTGTACACAACATTACCTAATTC
>NZ_JBJXEN010000013.1:0-24856 GCF_046153165.1 Flavobacterium sp.
TACTTGGCAAATAACCCCAAGGATAAATTAATAAATTACTGTAGGTATGCGCATTTAAAGCAGTAACAAATTGGCGGGCATTACAAAAATTTCTCATGGCCTGTGTTTCAGGTTCGCTAAAGGCCGCAGTTCCGCGATAAGTATCACTGCTGCTTGTTGGGGAAGAACCAATATTGTCATAACCCCAATTGTTTCCGTAATTTCTGTTAAGATCAACACCAAAATTAGAACCGTTGTTACGACGGTTCTTACGCCACATGCCGCCTCCGTTAGGATTTGTGCTTTGATTATAAACATATCCGTCTGGATTAACGCATGGCACAAAAAATAATTCAGCATTGTCTACAGTTGCTTTTATATCAGGATTGGTAGCGTAATTCTGTAACAAATACCACATGTAAAATATCAATTGCGATAAACTTGCTGCTTCTCTGGCATGGTGCAAAGAGCTATAAAGCAGTTCAGGCTCGGCTTCATCTACATTTGGGTTATCACTTATCTTTACCCAATAGATCTCACGTCCTTCTATACTCAACGGACTCAAGGGCTGTTTTACCGTAATTAAATTTGGATACAACAAAACCATACTATCGAGGATCTGTTTCATCTGGTTCCAGGTAAAATAACCACCCATACTTCCTAAATGAAAATAAGTTGGCTTGGTAATATTTGGCGCGTTACAAACTCCCGGAGCCATTGCAGTAGAACGTTCTAAAACATCGGCTTTGTTACGGGCCTCATAAAATTTTGCGAGATCGTAAATTAAAATTTTATGTTTAACATTATTTACTTTAAGGATTTGTAATTCCTCATCACTTATTTCGGCAGTTATGCCATCGTCTTTCACATCGCTGTGATCAATAGTAATACCTAGTTGTAATAATTGTTTTGAAAGTTGTTCATTACCCTGCATTAAAACTTTATGGTATAATAACGTTTGCGCCAACGCAGTATTTAAACTTAAAAATCCGATTAAGGATAAAATAATTTTTTTCATAATTTGTTTTTTAAAGTGGTGCGAATATAATTTATTTTTAAAAATATTAAAAACATTAGGCGTACTAATAATATTTTGTTAAGATAACTTTAACTTATAGTTTAGTAATCAAGTAATTATCAGAAATTAAAAATTAAATTTAAAAATTTTATAACTTTATTAAACTTTGGCATTTATTTTGCTAAATTTGAGACTATAACAATTAAAAAAAATTAATTATGGGATTATTTTCGTTTATTAAAGGTGCTGGAAAAAAATTATTTGGCGCAAAAGAAGAAGCTGCTCCAGCAGAAGAAAAAGCACAATTGAAAGCTAGTGCTTTATTAGCACACGTTCAAGCTTTAGGTCTGGCTTTTAAAACTTTAAAAGTTACAGTAATGGCAGATGATTCTGTAGCTGTAAGTGGTGAAGTTGACCAACAATCGGATTCAGAAAAAATCGTTTTGGCTTTAGGAAATGTTGATGGTGTTGAAACTGTTGACAATCAAATGACTGTTACTGTTCCTGCTCCAGAAGCTAGATATCACACAGTTGTAGAAGGTGATTGGTTATCTAAAATTGCTAAAACATATTATGGAGACGCTACAAAATATGATGTTATTTTTGAAGCTAACAAACCTATGTTACAAGATCCAGATGAGATTTATCCAGGTCAGGTTTTAAGAATTCCTAATTTATAGATTAACAAAAAGGCACTCATTGAGTGCCTTTTTTATTGTTTATTCTTTTATTACTTTAAAAGTTTTACTACTTCCGTTTTCCAAAATTATTTTCCCTAGATAAAATCCTTTCTTGAGGTTATTAGGATTTATTTTTAATTCTGTAAAGTCTTTTTCTATGGTTTGACTAAAAACTTGTTTTCCTGATAAATCATATATTCCGACAACAACTTGTCCAAATAATTCATTATTATCATTATAAATTACAAACTCTTCAGAAAAAGGATTTGGATATATATTTAACTCAACTTCATTTGCTAAACTCTGACTTCCAATAGTAAGAAATGGTTGCATAAAATCTCCTTTTTCATTATTATTTTTATCTAGTGAGGACACAACAAAATATTTGTTACTTATTAATGTTGCATTTACCAACAATTGATTTCCAACAACAATATCTAAAATTTTAGAGCCGTCATCCTGATTTGTTAATACTTGAAGTGCATTATCGAAAGCATAAACTACATATTTTACAGGCAAATCCCCATCTGAAGCTACTGCTGGAGTATCCCATTTTATATACAATCCTTCTATTCTTATATTTGTTGGAATATTAGGGCAAACAACATCTTTTCCAGTTCCTATAATTGGAGGAGCAAATGATTTATATTGATATTGCGCTGAATTTAAAGTTGAATTAATCGTCTTATCATTGTTTTTTATAGAGGAATATCTATAGGCAATTTGCCCAAAAGTGGCATCCATATTTGTTGCTCTATCTTGAATAATTTGATTCTGAATCTCACTAACTGACCAGTTACTGGCATCAGTCATTCTATAATACGCTTGACTTACATATAGTTGTTTATTTTTTGCTTTAATTTGATCATTCCACCACTTAGAAAGCGCTATATAATCTTGCGAGCCTGTTATTTGCCAATACAATTGTGGTGCTAAATAATCTAATTTATCGGCATTTAACCACGCAATTGGATCACAATAAAGTGCTGAAAATGAAGAATTCCCTGTAACTCCAGTTGGCATTCCTGATTTCCAAATTCCAAAAGGACTTACTCCGAAAACAATATTTTTATTTTGGCTTGAATTAATAACTTGAATGGCATCATAAACCTTACCAATCATCACGTTTACACTATTCCTTCTCCAATCTGCAATGGTTGCAATATTTGTTGGATTGTTATCAATATAAGTTTGATTATCTTGATTTGAAGTCATTCCAGCATTTGGATAAAAATAATCATCAAAATGTATTCCATCAATATCATATCTTGAAGAAATATCTTGAACAACACTAGTTATATAATCTTGTACGGCAGGAATTCCAGGATTAAGGATTTTTAAATTTGTATCATTTGAAGCAGTTAGAATCCAATCGGGATGAGTATTTAAAACACTGTTAGCCGATGCTGTATAAGATGTTACATTTGCTCTAACTCTATACGGATTTAGCCATGCATGCAAATCGAGACCGCGAGCATGCGCTTCGGTAATAGCAAATGCTAATGGATCCCATAAAGGACTAGGTGCTAGCCCTTGTGTCCCAGTTAATCTGTAAGACCAAGGTTCGATACTTGAGTTATATAAAGCATCGCATTCAGGCCTTACTTGTAAAAAAACAGTATTATAATTATTATTTTTTAGATTATCTAAAATAGTAATTAATTCTGCTTGTTGCACTGCTGGTGTTGCCAATCTATTTGTTGGCCAATCGAGATTAAATACGGATGCAAGAAAAACTCCTCTCAAATCTCTTTTTGGGATCGCCTCGTTAAACTCTACGTTTTGAGTGCATTGTCCAATAGCTAACTGAGAGAATAATAATATAATGTAAGTAATAATTATACTCGCTATTCTTTTCATGCAGTATTATTATGCTTCAGTATTTAACATTGCCCATAATTTATCTTTTAATTCTACCAATCCTTGTTGTGCAACTGACGATATGAATAAATACGGAATATCTTTGAAATCTTTGTCTAATTGTTTTTTCATTTCCACCTGCAACTCGGCATCGAGCATATCACATTTAGAAACCACAATTAATCGATCTTTGTCTAACATTTCAGGATTGTAACGACGTAATTCATCTAATAGAATGTCATATTCTTTCTTAATATCATCAGCATCGGCAGGCACTAAAAACAATAGTGTTGAGTTACGTTCGATGTGACGTAAGAAATAATGTCCTAATCCTTTTCCTTCAGCAGCTCCTTCTATAATTCCCGGAATATCGGCTATTACAAAGGATTGAAAATCACGATAAGCAACAATTCCAAGATTTGGTTTTAATGTTGTAAAAGGATAATCAGCGATTTTAGGTTTTGCAGAAGTTAGCACTGATAATAATGTCGATTTTCCTGCATTAGGAAAACCTACTAAACCAACATCAGCAAGCACTTTTAACTCTAATACAATATCTGCTTCTTGGGCTGGTAATCCTGGTTGAGAATATCTTGGCGTTTGATTCGTTGAACTACGAAAATGCCAGTTTCCTAAACCTCCTTTTCCGCCTTCGGCGATGATTCTTTTTTCTCCGTCTTCTGTAATTTCGAAAAGGATTTCGTTAGTTTCTTTGTCACGAACTACGGTTCCTAATGGCACTTCGATATACTTATCTTCGCCATCGCTTCCTGTACTTCTTGAACTTCCTCCATCGCCACCATGACCCGCTTTTACGTGTCTTGCAAATTTGAGGTGAAACAAGGTCCAAAGTGCTTTGTTACCTACAAGATATACGTGTCCGCCACGACCTCCATCTCCTCCATCTGGTCCGCCTTTTTCGATAAATTTTTCTCTATGTAAGTGCGTAGAACCTTTTCCTCCTTTTCCGGATGAAACGTATATTTTTGTGTAGTCTACGAAATTTCCTTCTGTCATTTTATTATAGATTTCAGATTTTAGACTTTAGATTTTAGATTACTAAAATTTTGACTAAAAGCTATTTTCAAGTAGGCGAATAATTGGCTTTTTAACCCCGGTTGCAGCGAAAATCCTTTGCTTTTTTTCTTTAGAAAAGCAAAGATTACAGCGAAAAACGGGAATATAATTTGCTAAAAATGCCCGAATTATTCGTTCTTGATTATTATTAATTTTTTATTTTTCTACGATTGAACTGACTAAAACTTTATCAATTTTTATGCCATCCATATCGATTACTTCAAGTTGCATTTTATTCCAGATAAGTTTTTCTCCTACTTTTGGAATATAGGACAACTCTGTCATGATAAGACCACTCACTGTTGTCACGTCATAATCGTTTATGAGATCGTCCATATCGAAATAGGTCAAGAAATCATGTAGTGAATAATGCCCATCTACTAGCCAAGTACCGTCTTCACGTGCATTTAGCTGAAACTCTTCTTCATAAAAATCGGCAGCATCGCCTACAAGTGCTTCTAGAATATCGTTTAAGGTTATAATTCCTTGTATCATTCCGTGCTCATCGGTCACTAAGGCATAATGTACTTTAGATTTTTTGAATATTTCTAGTGCTTTATATGCTGATGTGTGTTCGATAAAATAGACTGGTTCTTTTGTAATGGCTCGCAAATCGAAATTTCCTTTTTCGAAACTGGCAAACAAATCTTTTAGAAACACAATTCCCACAACTTCATCGAGATTGTCTTCACAAACTGGATAAACAGAATGTAATTCGTTGAGCATTTTTGCTTTTAACGAATTAATATCATCATCTTCGATTGACAAATAAACCAATGAGTTTCTGTGCGTCATTAGCGAGTTTACTTTTCTATCTCCAATATGAAAAACACGTTCTACGATGTCTTGTTCTATTTCTTGAACCTCTCCGCCTTCGGTTCCTTCTTTTATAATTGCTTTTATTTCTTCTTCAGTTACTTTACCATCTGCTGTTGGTTTTATTTTGAGAATATCTAAAATAAAATCTGTGGTTGTGGTTAACAACCAAATAAATGGCGCAGTTACTACCGAAATAATTTTCATAGGAACAGCCACTGCTTTTGCAATAGCTTCTGGATGATTAAGTCCTATTCTTTTGGGCAATAATTCACCTAAAACTAAGGAGAAAAACGTTAGAATAACAACTACAATTCCTACCGATAAATTATGTGAATAGGGTTGTAAAACCGTAAATCCTTCTAGAAATAATCTGACATCGGTTGTTATTTTATCCCCAGAATATATACCTGTAAGAATTCCTATTAAAGTAATTCCTATTTGTACTGTCGAAAGAAACTTATTTGGCGAATTAGCTAAATCTAAAGCTGTTTTTGCACTGGTATTTCCTTTTTTTGCCGCCGATTCTAGTCGGTTTTTACGAGCGGAAATCAATGCAATTTCTGACATTGAGAACACTCCGTTTAAAAGAATTAAAAAGAAAATTATGAGTATTTCCACTTTTTGTTGATTTGGTTATTCGTTAATTCATTTATTCGGGATAACGAAACCGCTTTATTATTAATTTTATCTTTTTACTAAATTACAAATTATCAATGACTTTACTTAGTCGTTCGGTAATTTCTTGAATTGTTCCAATCCCATTTACAGCATGAAACTTTCCATTATTTTTATAATAATCCATCAAAGGAGCTGTTTTTTCGTTGTATTCCTGGTAACGATTTCTAATTTTCTCTTCATCTTGATCGTCGACTCTTCCAGATGTTTTTCCTCTTTCCAACAAACGTTGTACTAATATTTCATCATCAGCTTCTAATGCAATTGTAGCCGTAATAGCTTGTTTTTTTGATGCTAAAAAAGCGTCCAAAGCTGCGGCTTGAGCTAAAGTTCTAGGGAAACCGTCGAACAAAAACCCTTTTGAATGTTGGTTTTTATCTACCTCAGATTCTAACATTTTGATAGTTACCTCATCTGGAACTAAATCACCTTTATCCATAAAGGTTTTAGCTAATTTACCTAATTCAGTTTCATTTTTTATATTAAATCTAAAAATATCTCCTGTTGAAAGATGTGTTAGATTGTATTTTTCTTTTAAAAATTCTGCCTGAGTACCTTTTCCAGCCCCTGGCTTACCGAACAAAACAATGTTAATCATTTTAAAAAAATTGTGTAGTTATGTTGTTATTTATTTAATCTTTTAATTGATATACTTCTGGCAAATTTCTTCCCAAACCATCATAATCTAAACCGAAACCAACTATGAATCTATCTGGTATTCTTATTCCTATATAATCTAGTTTAATGTCTTTTTTATATGCTTCTGGCTTAAAGAAAAGTGTTGCAATTTTAAAATGTTTTACTCCTTGTTTTTTAAATAACGCTTTCAATTCTTCAACTGTATTTCCAGTATCTACAATATCCTCAATAATAACAACTGTTCTTCCCGTTAAATCATGATTAATACCTATAAGTTGTTTAACTTCACTTGTAGATTCCATACCATCATAAGAAGCCATTTTAATAAAACTTACTTCGCAAGGTGATTTATAATGTTTCATAAAATCTGAAACAACCATAAATGATCCATTAAGAATCCCTACAAAAACGGGGATATCGTCTGCAAAATCAGCTTCTACTTGAGCTGCCATAGTTGCAATTGCAAAATCTATTTCTTGTGCCGAAATAAAAGGAACAAAATATTTGTCGTGTAATTTAATTTCCATAGTTATTTTTATAGAATAATTCGCAAAGATAACAAATTAGCATTCAATTAGAAGATTTTATTTATTTTTGGAGTATGAATTTAGAATTACTTCAAAGAATCGAAAATAGCACCGCTCATAGAAAAAGTCGAGAAGACAATGCGCACTATATTTTAGATAATCCAGAGCTGTTTTCAGAGTTACTAAAATTCGCTTTTAACACGAGTAATAAAAATCACTATAAATCTTGCTGGATTTTAGAATTAGTATTAGAAGAAAGACTTCATTTACTAGCTCCTTTTTTAGATGAATTTTGTAATGGAATTTCGAAATATACTAATGAAAGTGCACTACGATCCATTTCTAAAATTTGTATGTTCCTTTCTAAGCACATGATATTGACCAAAGATCAAGAACAAAAAATCATTGATTCTTGTTTTGATTGGCTCATTCTTGAAAATGTAAAAATAGCAACCAAAGCGTATTCTATTAGAACATTATTTGAATTGGGCAAAAAGAAGGAATGGGTTTATCTAGAATTAAAACGAATTCTTTCCGATGATTACACAAAATATTCTGCTGCTTACAAAGCTGTTGCAAGAGAAATTTTAAAGAAAATGAAATAGATTTTTCTCTATTAAACCTTTATAAAGTATCTTTGCTCAAACACAACAACAATGAATTATTTTTCTTCCGATTTTAAATTAGGCATTCTTGGTGGCGGACAATTAGGCAAAATGCTATTAGCCGAAACTCGAAAGTTCGACATACAAACTTATGTCCTCGATCCAAGCGAAGAAGCGCCTTGTAAAATTGCCTGCAATAAGTTTTTTCAAGGAGATTTAATGGATTTTCAAACCGTATATGATTTTGGAAAACAAGTAGATGTACTCACATTCGAAATCGAATTAGTCAATATTGAAGCTTTAGAAAAATTGGAAAGTGAAGATATTATAGTATATCCTTCCTCTAGAACATTAAAAGAAATTCAGAATAAAGGCATTCAAAAAGATTTTTACGCACAACATAAAATTCCAACCGCAGATTATATTCGGTTTGAAAACACAGAAACTTTAAGAATCGCTGTTAAAAATGACAAAATACAATTGCCTTTTATCTGGAAATGTACTGAATTTGGCTACGATGGCAATGGCGTAAAAGTTATTAGAAAAAGCACCGATTTAGATGATTTACCTAATGTTGAGTGTATAAAGGAAGAAATGATTCCGTTCAAAAATGAATTAGCAGTAATTGTTTGCCGAAATATATCGGGCGAAATTAAAACATATCCTGTTGTTGAAATGGAGTTTCACCCAGAAGCCAATCAGGTAGAATATGTTATTTGCCCTGCTAGAATTGACGAAAAAATAGCTCAAAAAGCTAGAAAAATAGCATTAGATGTTTCCAAAAAATTCAATCACGTTGGTTTATTAGCTGTTGAAATGTTTCAAACTGAAGACGACAAAATATTAGTCAATGAAGTAGCACCTCGCCCTCACAATTCTGGACATCATACTATTGAAGCTAGTTATACTTCACAATTCGAAAATCATATTCGAGCAATACTTGATTTGCCTTTGGGAAATACCGATAGTAAAATGGCTGGAATAATGGTAAATCTAGTTGGAGAAGAAGGGTTTTCTGGCAATGTAATTTATGAAAATATCGAAAAAATATTAGCTATAGATGGCGTTACACCACATATATATGGTAAAAAACAAACTAGACCCTTCAGAAAAATGGGACATGTTACCATTGTAAATGAAGACATGAAAAAAGCTAGAAAAATTGCGGAAGAAGTAAAAAATACAATTAGAGTAATTAGTTCAAATTCTTAAAATGAAAAAAATCTATTTTACAATTATTCTATTTCTAGTTTCTTTTTTTAGTTTTTCACAAACGCTTCCACAAGGCTGGAGCACTTTTACAGGAAAAATAGACATTTATCCTATTACACTTTCAATCTTTAATAATATAAATAATAATTTATCTGGAAACTATTGTTATAACAAAAATGAAGAGAGAATTAATCTTAAAGGCACTAAAAAAGATTCTATTATTTATTTAGAAGAAATTATTGAAAATAAAACTAATGCCATTTTTAAAGGTATAATTGATGAAACTAATAATTCTATTTATGGGAAATGGAAAAACATTACAAATAATAAAGAATTAAATTTTACACTAACTCTTTCTTCTCAATCTGGACAATCAATAGAAAATAGATACAGCCTTGGAACATCAAATGAAGAAGTAGAAAATTTTATAAAAAAAATAAAGACTTCAATAATTAATAATGATAAGAATTGGATATCAAAAAATATTAATTATCCTGTTTCCGTAACTATAAACAAGAAAAAAAATAAAATTAAATCATCTAAAGATTTTATAAACAATTACTCTAAAATTTTTACGGAAAAATTTAAAACCGATATTAAAAAAAGTTGCAGTTGCGATATTTTTTCAAATTGGCAAGGAGCAATGTTTGCAAATGGATTAATTTGGATAAATCAATCAAATGATAGTTTAAAAATAATTTCAATAAATAATTAATAGAAAACAACAATGAGCAAAGTAGCTATAATCATGGGAAGCATTTCAGACATGCCAGTAATGCAGGAAGCCATTGATATTTTAAAATCATTTGACATCGAAACAGAAGTCGATATTGTTTCGGCTCATAGAACACCCGAAAAATTGTTTGACTTCAGCAAAAATGCACACACTCGTGGTATTTCTGTGATTATCGCTGGAGCTGGTGGTGCAGCACATTTACCCGGAATGGTAGCTTCCATGTCGCCTTTACCAATAATTGGCGTTCCAGTAAAATCGAGTAATTCTATAGATGGTTGGGATTCCGTTTTATCTATTTTGCAAATGCCAGGTGGTGTTCCCGTAGCAACCGTAGCTTTAAACGGCGCCAAAAATGCTGGAATTCTCGCAGCTCAAATTATTGGATCTTCGGATAAATCGGTTTTAGATAAAATTATTCTTTATAAAGAAGGATTGAAGGATGCAGTGAATAAATCGTCTGAAAATTTAAAAAAATAATACCAACCCTATCAGAGTTTGAACCCTGATAAGGTTAAATTTATAAAAAAATGAAAATACTTACTCAAAAATTCGATACAAAATACGATACCGCGCCTTTTTCCAAAATAAAAATAGAAGATTACAAGCCTGCTTTTATTACCAATATAGTAAATGCAAAAGTAGAGATAGATGCTATCATCAATAATCCTGAAGCTCCAACTTTCGACAACACAATTGCAGCATTGGATTTTTCAGGAAATGCTTTGGATAGATTATCTTCTATTTTCTTCAACCTGAATTCGGCAGAAACCAGCGACGAAATGCAAAAAATCGCTCAGGAAGTTTCTCCGTTATTAACTGAATTCAGCAATGATATTACATTAAACGAAGATTTATTTAAAAGAATAAAAACTGTTTACGAACAAAAAGACAGCTTAATACTATCTCCAGAACAAGCAACTTTGTTAGATAAGAAATTTAAAAGTTTCTCTAGAAACGGAGCTTTATTATCGGACGAGAAAAAAGCTAAACTTCGTGAAATTGACACGGAACTTGCAAAATTAAAACTGACTTACAGTGAAAACGTTTTGGCGGAAACCAATAATTATCAATTACATATCACTAACGAATATGATTTAAAAGGATTGCCTGAAGGAACGATTGAAGCTGCTAAAGCTTTGGCAAAAGCTAAAAATTTAGAAGGCTATATTTTTACTTTAGATATGCCGAGTTATTTGCCATTTGTAACCTATGCTGAAAATCGTGAGTTAAGAAAAGAAATTTCCATTGCGGCAGGAAAAAAAGCATTCCAAAATAACGAATTTGACAATCAGGAAATTACTCTTAAAATTGCCAAATTACGATTCGAAAGAGCTAATTTATTAGGATATGAAACCCATTCCCATTTTGTTCTCGAAGAACGAATGGCGCAAAATCCAGATAAGGTAAAATCATTTTTGAATGATTTATTGGTTAAAGCAAAACCTGCAGCCGAACGTGAATTTGCGGAATTAACCGCTTTCGCCAAAGAACTGGACGGAATCGATCATTTAGAAAAATGGGACGGATCGTATTATTCCGAAAAATTGAAACAGAAATTATTCAATTTAGATGACGAAAAATTGAAACCTTATTTTCAATTAGAAAATGTTTTAAATGGCGCTTTTACCATTGCTGGAAAATTATATGGGCTAACATTTATCGAAATTTTTGATATTGATAAATACCATAAAGAAGTATCAACTTATGAAGTTAAAGATGAATTTGGCGAACTAGTTGCTATTTTCTATGCCGATTTCTTCCCAAGAAAAGGCAAACGAAACGGAGCTTGGATGACCAGTTTTAAATCACAATATATAAAGGATGGAATAAACGAAAGACCGCATATTTCCAACGTTTGTAATTTTACGAAACCAACCGAAACAAAACCTTCATTATTAACATTCAATGAAGTAACCACTTTATTCCACGAATTTGGTCACGGATTGCACGGAATGTTGGCAAATACAGTTTATCCTAGTTTATCTGGAACTTCTGTATATTGGGATTTTGTAGAATTGCCAAGTCAGGTTATGGAAAACTGGTGTTATGAAGCCGAAGCGCTGGCTTTGTTTGCAAAACATTATGAAACTGGAGAAATTATTCCACAAGAATATGTAGAGAAAATCAAAGAAAGTGCTAGTTTTCAAGAAGGAATGGCAACTTTACGCCAATTGAGTTTCGGTTTATTGGACATGGCTTTTCATAGTAACAATCCAACCGAAATTACCAATGTAAAAACGTTTGAAAAAGCAGTATTTGAAAGCACAACTTTATATCCTGATGTGGCCGAAAATTGCATGTCGGTTTCGTTTTCACACATTTTTGCTGGCGGATATTCTTCTGGATATTACAGCTACAAATGGGCTGAAGTTCTCGATGCTGATGCTTTTGCGTATTTCCAAGAGAAAGGAATTTTTAACAGAGAAGTTGCTACAAAATTTAAAGACAATTTACTTTCTAAAGGCGGAACCGAATTACCAATGGAATTATACAAACGATTTAGAGGTCAAGAACCGAAACCAGATGCTTTGTTGAAACGTGCTGGATTGATTTAGAAAATAATTATTTTAGAAACCGAAGAAATTCCAGCTTCGGTTTTATTTTTAAAACAAACTTTCATTTTTTATTGAAAGTTCAAAAACATTTACTATATTTGCATTATGGAATTCAAAGAAGCAAAAAATAAGTTTGTTCAAACTTGGGGTGCATTAGGCAGTCAATGGGGAATTAACAAAACCATGGCGCAAATTCACGCCTTATTGATGGTTTCTAACGATGCTATTTCGATGGAAGAAATCATGGAAGAATTACAAATTTCTAGAGGAAATGCTTCAATGAATTTGCGTGCATTAATGGATTGGGGAATTGTGTACAAAGAATACAAAGCTGGCGAACGAAGAGAATATTTTACAGCCGAAAAAGATTTAGACGAACTGGCTGTTAAAATTTCAAGAGAACGAAGCAAACGTGAAATTAAACCCGCGTTGAAAGTTTTAAAAGAGGTTTCTTCTATTGATGGCAATAATTCTGATGAAGCAAATCACTTTATTAATCAAACCACAAAATTGTATGATTTTGTTTTAAAAGCAGATAATATGCTTGACAAAATAACGGAGTTCAATGAAAACTGGTTGGGTAGATTGGTTTTAAAAATAATGAAATAGAAAAAAATTTAACCAAAACTTTCATTTTTTTCTGAAAGTTTAAAAATAAAATAATAATGAAAATAACTTTTAAAATAGCAGAAATAATAAACATTATTGCATTAGGTTTTCTATTATTAGGATTTTATGGACTAGCAATTACTGGAGGTTTACAAGTCTTAGCAGCAATCCTATTTATTTTAATATTTCCAAAAAACAAATTAATTTATATTTACTTTGGTTTAGTAATTACATTTTTTTTGATTTGGGATCACCATAGCATGGATTGGCTATTTGCATTACCTATCTTCTTAGTTTTCTTCCTTACTTATATTATTTATCAACAAAAAAAATATTTAAAATGAACATAATAATTCCAAACTGGCTAATTATTTTAAGTGGAATTGGTCAAATTTTCACTGCTTTAATTTATCCATACATTCGTCATCAAGTTTTTGATTGGTATAATGACGTAAAACAATTAAAACCTTTGAATCAGGAAATTGCAAAAACATATGGAAGATACATTCAAGGCTTAAACTTTTCATTTGGATTGATAGCGATTTTATTTACAAATGAATTAAAAGAACAATCAGCTTTAGCGGTTGCCTTAACAGGATTAATTGCTGCTTATTGGGTTGGAAAAGTTGCCACACAAATTGCTTATTACCCAATGTATGATATTCCAAAAAGAAAATTATTTAAAGTAGGAAGTTATTTTATGAATACACTTTTTGTACTCTTTGCAATTGTAAATACATTACTTTTTATTCATAATTTAATTGGACATTATAAATTTTAAAATGACAACAATAAACCTCATCACTAAAATAAATGCGCCAATTCAAATAGTTTTTGATATTAATAGAAATATCGATATTCACCAACAATCTGCAAGTAAAACAAATGAATTAGCCATTGCTGGAATAACTTCTGGATTAATAAGCCTTAATGAAACCGTGACTTGGCGTGGCAAACATTTTGGAATTTACCTTACTCACAAAAGCAGAATAACCGCAATGAATTTGTACGATTATTTTGTGGATGAAATGGAAGAAGGAAAATTTAAATCCTTTAGACACGAACATTTTTTTGAAGAAGAAAAAGGAATTACAATTATGACTGACAAATTATGCTATGAAACCCCTTTTGGTCTTTTTGGAAAGTTATTTGATATTCTATTTCTGAAAAGACATTTGAATAATTTTATCTTGTATAGAAATCATATTTTAAAAAAAATATCGGAGAGTTATCAAGCAAATGAAGATGTTTGTTTCTGAAAAGATAATTTTGTATAAACATTATTGTTTAAAAATTCATCATTCTAATAATCCAAAACATTGAAAATTATTTGGATCTGCACTTCTAATTAAGACTAGACCTATGCCACTTACACCTCTAAAAAGAGATGGATTTTCTATACTAATATTCTTATTAGCAAACGTTTGGTAATATCTAGCTTCATTTTTCTTTTCTAATATTTCATTTAATTTTTCTTTTACGAAAAAATTTAGTTTTTGATCATTCAAAACTTTAGAAGCTTCAATTAAAAAATCTAATCGTCCTACATTACCACAACAATAAAATTCAGAATCTAATAATTTACTTTTTTTAGTTACTTCAATAGCATTTTGTATATCTAACAAAAGGTTTTTATCATTAAGGAGCTTATACGCGTAAAGTCTGTTAAGTCCAATACCAGAAGCTCCGTAACACCATGAATTTTGGAATTTATTTTTAGATTCCCTTAAATCTGCCCAGTTTCCTTGTTTTTTATTATAAAAATGATTTTCATACTTTACTGCATCATAAAATGCCGTTTTGTATATCTGGATATTAGTCACTTCATACAATTTTAACATAGCGTATCCAATACCAGAAACTCCATGTGAGAAACCAGTTAGAGGACGTTGCAAAGTATCAGAATTCCATGTTAATAGATTTATATTTGTATCCAAGTATTTTAAATTATCAATATAGTTACCAATTAATATACACTTATCTAAAATTTCTTGTTGCTGTGTTAAAGAAAATAGTTTTATCAAAACCAACAAACAACCTGAGGCACCTGCCATTATATCAATTTTATTATTTTCGATAACCATTTCCATAGTTATTAATCTAGATAATTCTAATGCTGATTGTTTATAACGAATAGGATTCACGGTTAATAAACAGTAAATAAGCCCTGATATTCCAGTACTATATGAAATATTCACTTTTGAAGATTGGGTGCCTAAATTATTTGACAATACTGTTTCAATTTGAGAACTCAAAATAGATTCTATTATAGCTTCATATTCTTCTGTTTTAAGGAATTTAGAAGCTGCTGACAAATACAATACAATCCCTAAAGTACCTGAATAAAGAGAATTATCAATATTGGCATAAGTTAAATTTTGATTATTTAAAGATTCAAAACTATACCAACTATATGAACCTTGATTCAATTCAGAATTTCTTTTTAGGTTAAGTGCTATATCCTTTATTTCCTCATAAACTATGTCACTTTTTTCTTCACTATTCTCATAAGACAACTTCGAAAATATCTTTCTTTGAATATTATACCTAGCTGAAAAAGCAGATTGAATTAATTGCAATTGTCGATCAATTTTTGATTGATCTAATTCTTTTATTTCTTTCAAAATAAAATTAAAAGGAGTCTGTTCATGAAATTCTTCTAAAACAAAATTATTACTTTCTAAGAGAAATTTCTCTGTAGTAATTGAGGTAAAATAAGGAACATCCATTTGTTGTATAGCCCTTAATTCATGAGCCATAATTTTAAATTTATCCTTCGGTTTAAAACTAATTATTAAAGGAAAATCATTTAAATACTGTTCAATTACGGCATCTCTTTTTTCTTTAGAAATTAATGCTTCTGGAATATAGGAGTTTTCTAGTATATCCTTATACACCTGTGTTGGCCTAGGAATGACTCTAATTTGCTTATCCTTAAATTCGGAAAAAAGGTGAACTTCATCATCAAAAGTAGACTGAATACTTATAAAATAATCACAAACTTTTTTGAATTCAATACTAAATTCTTCAACAAATTTTTCAGGAGATACAGGTACTCCTTTTATGTTTGGCTGATTACTTTTTGCTTCAAATTTTCCTTTGTCCTTAATTAAATTCAAATCATCAGAGCCAATATCTTTCCATTTCCAAACATATACACTACTTTCTTGGACACCAGAAGCTCCAAAACCGCTTAAATCTATTGGTACAGAAGAATTATCTGAATATGTTAAAACAGGTAATAAACCAATATGCAATACATTAAAATCTATGCAATTTGTATTAAACAAACATTCTAAATCAATCAAAAAAGGATAAGAACCAGCTGCAATTATATTTTCAAAATGCATATCAGTTCCTTTTAACAAATAGATTAATGCAGTCAAAACCCCACATCTTCTATAATAATCACAAATTTCTTCTATAGAATCACATGATTTGTTTTCTATAAATTCTGTCCATGAATAGGATTCCTTATCTAGAGAACAAATTGTTTTTAAATCAATACAATTACAGTTATGATTAATATTATTGATTAAATTATTAAATGTAATATCCATACCAGACGATCTAGCTTTATAAACCAGCTTTAAATCGTTTTTGAAGTAGACAATTGCAGTAGTTTTACCATCTTGATGAACATCACCTAAATCTATTTTAATATTAATAATTTCACCAACATCTTCAGATTCATTAAACAATACTGCTATTTTTTTTCGATCTATAGAAAAATGATCATGAATGGTGTTTATATAGTTAGAAGTAAAACCTATTTTTTGCTTAAAAAGTGAAGGCAAGAGGGGAAATTTATCAATGAAATCTTGAGACTCGAAATCATTTAAATAAGTATTAAAAACAGAATCCTTTTCAATAGTATTTGAAATCTGGAATAAATATTGGAATGATTTTGCAATCGACTTAAAACCATTGTATTCTTTATCGAAAGCAAATTTACTAATATAGGCTATATTACCTAGAATTTGTTGCCTATTAGTTTTATCTAAATCAAAAAAGGTATGAGAATTACTAGATCTTAAAATTTTTTCGATTTGATCTTGGAATAATATAGAATTCATACCAGAGAATATTATTGTTTATTTTTTTAACTGATTTCTTTAAATTTTTAAAATGTAAAAAATGGAGCCCAAAATAGTTGTATTGGGCTCCATAAATTTAAAATTATACAGTACAAACTGCTGTCCAAGCGGTACTAACACAACCAACCATTGAAGTTAAATTAGCATTAGCATACTTTTTTTCGTCAATATCAAAACCGTTTTTTTTAGCAACATCTGCTACTGCTTTTTGTAGTTGGTCTTGTAATTCTTTACTTGTTTTTAATTTTTTGATAAATTGGTCCATGATTTTTTAGTTTAATGTTTTTTCTTACTCATAAAGCTTTTCAGATTCCGCCCCGTTTTTTATAGTGGTTTCTGAATTCCACTTATTTTTGTTGTAATATTACTAGACAAACTTATTAAGATTTAATACAACTGGATAGCGTAAAAATACCTGAATTTAAAACAGGTATTTTTACTAGTATAGATTTAGAACATCAAAAAAAAACTGAAATGAATTTTTAATCCTTATGTTTAAGCAATACAATTCGGGGATTTAGCCAAAAATCAACAATAAAACACACAAAACCACTGGAATACTTTCTACCCAAAAAGAAGTATAATATTTAGGTCTTTTATCATTAGAAAAAAACAAGAAAACAGCAATAATAAAGGAAATAATCGATTGTAATGACAATGAAAAATATTTAACATTTAGACTGTCATTGCCTTTAACATTGAAAATCTCTAATCCACAAAAAATCATCAATAAAACATAACCTAAATATTTAGTCTGCTTCACTCCTATTTGTTGTGGAACTGTTTGCAAATGTGGATCATCATATTGCAAATCAATAATTTCGAAAATTAAAATTAAAACAAAAATTAAAATAAAACGCTGAACACATTTGAGATAAAAATCGGAAGTAATCTCAATTCCAGAATTTAAAATAGGTAATACAAGAGTAACACCAACCCAGCACAATGCCACAATATAAATTTTTACACCAGCCCAGTTTCTAGCATTCCTCTTATTTGGAAAAAATGGAAGCGTATATAACAACGTCAAACTCAAAAAAGCCATCGAAACAATTTGGGTGATTTTTTGTAAGTAAAAAAAACAAAAACCAACAACTATTAATGATAAAAAACTCAAAAAAGCAATTGCTTTTAATTCATTTCTCATTTGAAATTTTTTTGTTCTTGCTAATGCATCATATTTTACAAAATTATAACCTACAATTGTTCCAAAAAAAGCAAAATAAGTAATTGGTGTATCAGCTGGAATGTGAAACATATAGTGCGTCATTTTTACCAGTGCAAAACATGATAAAGCCACATGAATACTACTGTCTATGTAAAAATCGAATAATTGCTTTAAAATCTTCATTAAACAAATTTAATCAAACTGTTAATAAGATTCCAATTTAGTTGAAAAATCGATAAAAATTGAACTTTAAAACATCATTTATTAGCAGATTAATATTTATTTTTGCAATCAATACACAACACATTCTTAGATTATATGAAAACAGACGCATTTGCATTACGCCACATAGGTCCAAATGAAAACGACCTACAACATATGTTGAAAACTATTGGTGCAGAAACAATAGACCAACTAATTTTTGAAACAATTCCAAGTGATATTCGCCTAAAATCAGATTTAAATTTAGAACCTGCAATGACCGAATATGAATTTGCAGATCATATTACAAAATTAGGAAACAAAAATAAAATGTTCCAATCTTATATTGGATTGGGTTACAATCAAGCAATTATTCCTGCTGTGATTCAAAGAAATGTTTTCGAAAATCCAGGTTGGTACACTGCTTACACACCTTATCAGGCAGAAATTGCACAAGGTCGTTTAGAAGCAATTTTGAATTTTCAGACTATGGTTATCGAATTAACTGGAATGGAAATTGCAAATGCTTCACTTCTTGACGAAGGAACAGCTGCTGCAGAAGCAATGGCATTACTTTTTGACGTTCGATCGAGAGATCAAAAGAAAAATAACGTGAATAAATTCTTCGTTTCTGAAGAAATTTTACCACAAACATTATCAGTTTTACAAACACGTTCTGCTCCAATTGGTGTAGAATTAGTGATAGGAAATCACGAGGAGTTTGATTTTTCGAAAGAATTCTTTGGAGCTATTCTTCAATATCCAGGCAAATTCGGACAAGTAAATGACTACGCTGGATTTATTACTAAAGCAAAAACTAACGAAATTAAAGTTGCAATTGGAGCAGATATTTTAAGTTTAGTAAAACTAACTCCTCCAGGAGAAATGGGTGCCGATGTAGTTTTTGGAACAACACAGCGTTTCGGAATTCCGTTAGGTTATGGCGGACCACACGCTGCTTATTTTGCTACAAAAGACGAATACAAACGTTCGATGCCAGGAAGAATTATTGGTGTAACTATTGATACTAATGGAAATCGTGCGCTTCGTATGGCATTACAAACTCGTGAGCAACACATAAAACGCGATAAAGCAACTTCTAATATTTGTACTGCACAAGTTTTATTGTCAGTTATGGCTGGAATGTATGCTGTTTATCATGGTCCAAAAGGATTACAATATATCGCAAATAAAGTACACGCTTCGGCTGTAACTTTGGCAAATGAATTAGAAAAACTAGGTTTATATCAAACAAACACGGCTTATTTTGATACAATTGTCATTAAAACGGATGCTAAAAAAGTAAAAGAAATTGCCGAACTAAACGAAGCTAACTTTTATTATGTTGATGAAAATACAGTTTCAATTTCTTTAAATGAAACTACAAGTATTGCCGATTTAAATAAGATAGTTTCAATTTTCGCTAAAGTAAATGGAAAACAAGCGTCAACAATTTCCGAATTACAAAACGGAAATCAAATTCCGTCAAATTTAGAAAGAACATCAACGTTTTTACAGCATGATGTTTTTAATAAATATCATTCAGAATCAGCAATGATGCGTTATATCAAAATGTTAGAACGTAAAGATTTGTCTTTAAATCATTCTATGATTTCGCTTGGTTCTTGTACAATGAAATTGAATGCAGCTTCAGAAATGTTACCATTAAGTATGGCACAATGGAATAACATTCATCCATTTGCACCATTAGACCAAGCACAAGGTTACCAAGAGATGTTATCTAAATTAGAACAACAATTAAACGTAATTACTGGTTTTGCAGGAACGACTTTACAGCCTAATTCTGGCGCACAAGGAGAATATGCAGGGTTAATGGTTATTCGTGCTTATCATCAATCTCGTGGGGATCATCACAGAAACATTGCTTTAATTCCATCATCGGCACACGGAACAAATCCAGCTTCGGCAGCAATGGCAGGAATGCAGGTTGTGGTTACAAAAACATTAGAAAACGGAAATATTGACGTGGAAGATTTGCGCGAAAAAGCAATTTTACACAAAGACAATCTTTCTTGTTTAATGGTGACTTATCCATCAACTCACGGAGTTTTCGAAAGTGCAATTAAAGAAATCACACAACTTATTCACGATAATGGTGGACAAGTCTATATGGATGGTGCCAATATGAATGCTCAGGTTGGATTAACAAATCCAGCAACAATTGGAGCCGATGTTTGTCACTTAAATTTACATAAAACATTCGCAATTCCTCATGGTGGCGGTGGTCCTGGTGTTGGTCCAATTTGCGTTGCTCCGCAATTGGTTCCGTTTTTGCCAACAAATCCAGTAATTCCAACTGGTGGAGAAAACGCTATTACAGCGATTTCTGCTGCACCTTGGGGCTCGGCTTTGGTTTGCTTAATTTCTTACGGATATATTTGCATGCTTGGCGCTGAAGGTTTGAAAAAATCTACTGAATATGCAATTCTAAATGCAAATTATATCAAAGAAAAACTAAACGGTCATTACGACACTTTATATTCTGGAGAAATGGGTCGTGCAGCACACGAAATGATTTTGGAATGTCGTCCGTTTAAAGAAAAAGGAATTGAAGTAACCGATATCGCTAAACGATTAATGGATTACGGATTTCATGCACCGACTGTTTCATTCCCAGTAGCAGGAACATTGATGATCGAACCTACAGAAAGTGAAAATTTAGAAGAATTAGATCGTTTTTGTGACGCTATGATTTCTATTAGAAAAGAAATTGAAGCTTCAACTAAAGAAGACACTCAAAATATTTTAAAAAATGCTCCTCATACATTAGCTATGGTTACTGCAGACGAATGGGTTTATCCTTATACTCGTGAAGCTGCTGCTTTCCCATTAGAATACATTACTGAAAACAAATTCTGGCCTACTGTTCGTCGTGTTGACGAAGCTTATGGCGATAGAAATTTAGTTTGTAGTTGTGCTCCAATTGAAGCATATATGTAATTAAAAACATAATTAGTAAATATTAAAAGGTTTCAAGTTTTTATAATTTGAAACCTTTTTTTTAAAACTGATTTTTATCAGTAAATTTAAAATTGAATTACAATAATTTTGAAAAATTAAAAGATGATGATGAACGATATACAAAACCAAGACGATTTATATTTACTGGTTGATAATTTTTATCAAAAACTACTTTCGGACAAATCAATAAGTTACATTTTTACTGATGTTATTAAAATTCATTTGGAAGAACATTTACCAATATTAGTGACTTTTTGGTCACAAGCTATTTTAGGGACTGGAGGCTACACTAATAATCTCACTCAAATCCATTTGGATATTGATGAAAAAGAACATTTAACTCCTGAGCTATTTAAAATTTGGTTAAATCATTTTAATAACTCTGTTGATGAAAATTTTATGGGAGAAAAAGCAGAACAAATAAAAACACAAGCTTTAAGTATTGCTACCATAATGCAAATTAAAATCATGCAAAAAAATTAATATTTTTTATATTATCATTAAATTAAGATAATGTTAAATGAATATTCTGTAATAATAATTAAATTTTAAATTTTTTAATCAAAAAAGAAGATTTTATTGATACTTTAGCTTAACCAATTACTACAAAATGAACATCAAAATAACAGGCTCAGGGAGTTATATCCCAAATAAAATTGTAACCAATTTAGATTTTGCCAAACATCAGTTTTTGAATGAGGACGGAAGTGCTTTTAATGCTTCAAATGAGGTCATTGCTCATAAATTTAAGCAAATAACAGGAATCGAAGAAAGACGATATGTGGACACGAATCTTGTAACTTCAGATATTGCATTTTTTGCCGCTCAAAAAGCAATCGATGCTGCAAAGATTGACCCTGAAACTTTAGATTATATTATTTTTGCTCACAATTTTGGGAATGTAAAACAAGGCGCTATCCAAGCTGATGCTGTACCAAGTCTTGCAGCCAGGGTAAAACAGAAATTAAGAATAAAAAATCCAAAATGTGTAGCATATGATATTTTATTTGGTTGCCCTGGTTGGATAGAAGGTGTTATCCAAGCGCAAGCCTTTATAAAAGCTGGAATGGCAAAAAAATGTTTGGTTATTGGTGCTGAAACTTTATCGAGAGTGGTTGATATTCACGATAGAGACAGTATGATTTACTCAGATGGAGCAGGTGCAACTATTATTGAAGCTACGAATGAAGCTGGAGGAATATTAGCACATGCTTCGGCAACTTTTGCCACAGATGAAGCTGATTATTTATATTTTGGCAATTCATTTAACAAGAATCTTGATAATGATGTACGTTATATTAAAATGCAAGGACGCAAAATATATGAATTTGCATTAAATGAAGTTCCAAAAGCCATGAAAGACTGTCTTGATAAAAGTGGCATTCCTATTTCTGAAATAAAAAAAGTCTTAATTCATCAAGCAAATGAGAAAATGGATGAAGCTATAATTCACCGTTTTTTTAAACTTCACAATCAAGAAACACCAGAAGGCATTATGCCCATGAGTATTCACAAATTAGGAAATTCGAGCGTTGCAACAGTGCCAACCTTATATGATCTACTTATTAATGGAAAAATAGAAAATCAGGAAATTAATAAAGGTGATGTTATTATTTTAGCATCTGTTGGAGCAGGAATGAATATTAATGCGATTGTTTATCGTGTATAATTTATGATTTTATTAATCCAAACATTAACTTGATAAACCAATTTTAGTTTATAAATAATAAAAATATTTAGGAATAAACTTAATGAAACCTTATACACTAAAGTATAAATATCATTAATTAATTTCGGTAAAAAATAGACTACTGCTAAAGTTATTACAAGAATTAAAACTAATTTAAGATAATTATAATCGAAAGGGAAAAGTTTAAATTTTTTGTAAATAAATAATAATTTAGCAAAATTAAAAATTACCATCGATACTAAAGAAGCTACGGCTACAGCTTCAATCTCGAAATTAAAATAAAGTATAAACAGTAAATTTAAACCCACATTAAGTACTATAAGTATGGCAATGGCGATTAAATTAAATTTATAATATTTTGAATACGTAATTATTTCGCTATTAAAACCCGTCCCCATATTGACCAAAACGTTAAATCCTAAAATGAGAATAATAGGAATAGATGTCATGAGTTTTTCATGAGTTGGCAAAATCATAAATAAATTTTCAATTCCAAGAAAAATGCAACTATATAAAAGTGCTCCAATAAAAAAAAGCAACTTTGAAATTTCCTTGTATTTTAAATTTAATTCTGACAAATTATCGGTTTTTAAATAATTGGAAATAATAGGTGCATACAACGCAAAAACGCCAGTTGCTGGTATAGCTAATGCTGAAGCTAAGGTTACACCTATACTAAATGTTCCGTTGGCTTCCATCGAGATAAATTTTGGAATCATCAAAGCATCAATTCTAAACGCAAAAACAGATCCTAAACTTCCCGCAAAAGCATACATCGAAAAATGATAATAATCTCTTTTAGAAACTTCATTAAAAAGAGATTTAAAGTCTAAATTAAATTTAGGTTTAAAATATTTATACAAATAAATAGTCAGTAAAATAAGAATAAATCCGTACGAAAAAATGTAAAAAACAACTGATTCACTAAACGTTATGTAATGATATAACAACAATAAAAAAATAATGGGCAGCGAAATTTTAGGAATAATATTATCTAAAAATGTAGGTACTGCAATTTTCTGAATGATTGTCGCTTGCTTTTTGAACAACTCAATAAATGCCAAAAATAACGCAACAGGAAAGGCAAAATAAACATATTTCATTCCTTTAAAAGCTGGAATAAAAGAAATTATAAAAAGTAAACCAAGAATAAAACTACTTATAATTAGAATCGAAAAAATACTATAATTAAACAGCTTTTTTTTATGCAAATCGTCTAGTTTTGGTGTGAAGTTTACCAATGCTTGCGATGCTCCTATAAGCATTATAGGGAATAAAACATAGGAAATTGCATCGATATACCTAAAAATTCCGAGTAATTCTTTGTCATTTGGATAAATAAAAAGTGTAGAAATTACACCAATAACAATCCCAACATAATTAATTATTGTAAAGAAAAAAGCTTGCTTTTCAGATACTTTATTCGACATAAGTCATTGATTTTTTTCTAGTCTTTTTAATAATTTTCACTCTATAAACAAGCTGTAAATAATAAACAACCAAATTATAAAATAACTTTACAATAGAAGTAAAAGAATAACTTTTTTTGAAATATTTTGGCAATCCAAAAACCGCTTTTAATGCATTTGCATAACTTAAAAACAAAGTGTTATTTATATCTAAAACCTGTGATAACATTTTGTATTTTGATTGGATTACATCTTTTTTGAAACTACGTGTAATTTTTCGGTCATGGCATATTTTAGCATTTTCATCAATTACAATCT
>NZ_JBJXEN010000024.1:0-19959 GCF_046153165.1 Flavobacterium sp.
AACTGTTCTTGTGATTTTAATGTTTCAGACATGCTGATAAAAATTTGTATTTTGTTTTTCGTGAGTTTCTTTACGCGATAGAAAAACAAAAGTGTTTTACATAAATTATTTAATTCCCAAACGAAACTCTACTCTGCATTTTGGACTGCAAAAGTAATTCTTTTTTTTGTAATCGCAAACAGTTGTACAACTTATTATTAGAAGCAAGAAACAGTTCTTTTATCAGGAAACATTCTCCCGCTTTTTGCAACAATCTTTTTCCCTAATTCTCTATACTCCTCGCAAAAAAAGTGAACAACTCGAACTTAGAAAAAGAAGAGTTTCACTGTAAATGGAGTTTACCGAACACAAATGAAAATAAAAGTTAAGTGAAGTAATAAGAGAATGTATAAGATAACAATTAATTTTTAGAAGCATTAAATTATAAAATTTAGATTTACCTTTGCAAAAAAAGAAACATGTACAAAATTCTAGCACAAATAAACAAAATTATTCTACCTAGTTTTTCTAAACAAAGACTAGATTTAGCCAAGGCAAAAAAATGGCAAATGGCGATTATTGGCTATCGTTATTTTGTAACAAAAAAAGCATTAGGTAATTAATTTTAGGATTTTTTTAAAACATATTTGCAGGTTTAATTATAATACCTATATTTGCACTCACAAAAAAAGGCCTCGTGGCGCAACTGAATAGCGCACTTGATTACGGCTCAAGAGGTTACTGGTTTGAATCCAGTCGAGGTCACAAAAGCTCATCAACTTGATGGGCTTTTTTTATTTACTACATTTACTGTTTTTAACAAATCATGCTATGTCTGAAAATTTTATATACGACAAAGAATACAATAATATTACATTTAGTCAATACGAAATCTCACAAAAAGAATACGAAAATTGTGTTTTTAATCACTGTGATTTAACGACTTGCAATTTTACCGGAACAGCTTTTGTAGATTGCACGTTTAATTTTTGTAACTTTAAAGAAGCGAAAATTGGTCATGTCGGACTGAGAAATGTAATGTTTAATGACTGTGATTTTACTTCGGTAAACTTTGCAATGACAGATCAAATAATTTACGAATTCAATTTCAAGAACTGTAAATTAGATTATGTCCAGTTTTATGATTTAAAATTACGAGGAATGTCATTTATAGATTGCAGTATGGTAAGCGTAGATTTTATGCAATCTGATTTGACTGAAGTGTTATTTGACAATTGCAACTTACATTTAGCTGTATTTAGTGATGCTATTGCAAATAAAGCAGACTTTTATTCAAGTTATTTCTTTTCGATAGACCCTGAAAAAACAAAACTAAAAAAAGCTATTTTTTCACAAGAAGGATTAAAAGGCCTATTGGATAAATATGAGATTATAATCAAATAACTTATGAATCTAAACGATTTACATACTATTTCAAGTACATTTTCATTAACAGAGAAAATGCCCGTGTTATTCCTAGGTCACGGCAATCCTATGAATGCCATTGAAGAAAATCAGTTTGTTACTGGCTTTAGGAATGTTGCCAAAACATTACCAAAACCAAATGCTATTTTATGTATTTCGGCACATTGGTTTACAAATGGTACAAAGGTTACAGCTATGGAGTTCCCTCCTCCTATTCATGATTTTGGTGGTTTCCCAAAAGAATTATATGATGTGCAATATCCCGCAAAAGGAAGTCCAGAATTAGCGCAAGAAACCAAACAACTTTTAAGCCCTACACTTGTAGAATTAGATGAAGAATGGGGATTAGATCATGGCGCTTGGAGTGTTATAAAACACTTATATCCAGAAGCTAACATACCTGTAATACAATTAAGCATCGATTACACAAAACCCGCTAACTATCATTTTGAACTGGCTAAAAAATTAAAATCATTACGTCACAGAGGAATTTTGATTATTGGTAGCGGAAATATCATTCACAATTTACGATTAGTTGACTTTAAAAATTTCAATACGATAGATTATGGTTACGACTGGGCTATTGAAGCACATGAAACAATCAATAATTATTTACTTGAAGGTAATTACAAGCCTCTTATCGATTATAAGTCTCAAAGCAGTTCTTTTCAACTCGCAATTCCAACTCCAGATCATTATTTACCGTTGCTTTACACACTAGGTTTACAAGACAAAACTGATGATTTAAGTTTATTTAATGATAATTTACTTGCTGGTTCTTTGAGTATGACATCTGTAAAAATTAATTAATTTTACATTGGTATTGTAAATTTTACAACTTAGCTTTTTTTAAATAAAAAACCATCAACTTACATTGATGGTTTTTTATTTAGGTAGATTTTTAATATTTTTCTATTAGTTTACGTTAAATAGATTTTTCTCAAACAAATAGATTTTTGGTGTACATTGAACATATTCATCTTTTTGAATGTATTCTAAAGCTTTTCCTGCTACAGTTTTTACTTTTACTCTTTAGTTACTTTAATCATTTTCACCAAATCACCAGCAATTATTTTAACAAAATAAGAACCCGAAGATAAGTTTGAAATATCAATTTTAACATCATTCGCATTGACCTTTTTTGAGATAACTTCTTGACCTAAAAAATTATAAATTAAAATGGTATTAATTTGATTGTCAAACGAAACCGTCAAAATATCTTTTATCGGGTTTGGATAAACTTTCAAATTGTTTGAAATATCGAAATCATTGAGACCTAATGCTGCCGCTGGGCAAGTGAATGCCGAAGTTGGTGTATTATAGGTACCACCTGTTGTTCCGTTTCCTAATTGACCATTATTGAAACCAAAAAACCAATACGACCCGTCTGTTTTTAATGCAGAAGTACTAACAATAGATCCAGCAACACTCATCCAATTTGAGGCTGTACCAATTTGGGTTGGCACCAATTTATCTATCGAAGTACCATCTCCCAATTGTGAGTTAGAATTTAATCCCCAAGTCCAAAGTGTACCATCGGTTTTAATTGCAACAGTATGGTATTTCCCCTGCGAAACCATTGCCCAGTTTGTATCTGTTCCCACTTGTGTAGGAACATTTTTATCAATTATTGTCCCATCTCCCAACTGCCCTTTATTGTTATATCCCCATGTCCAAAGTGTACCATCGGTTTTAATTGCTGCAGAATTGTATTCTCTTACCGAGATGCTTTGCCAATTTGTTCCAGTTCCTATTTGAGTTGGAACGGTTTTACCAACATTCGAGCCATCACCCATTTGCCCGTAAAAGTTATCACCCCAAGCCCAAAGTGTACCATCAGTTTTTATAGCAATTGTATGCAAAAATCCTCCATCAATACTTTGCCAGTTATTTAAAGCACCTATGCGGGTTGGAACTAATCTATTTGCAATTGTTCCATCACCCAATTGCCCACTCGGATTATTACCCCAAGCCCAAAGAGAACCGTCAGTTTTGATACCAAAAGAAAACAGATTACCTGTACCAACACTTTGCCAATCAGTAGCAGTGCCAATTCGGGTTACTGTATTTCGAGCTGTTGTAGTGCCATCGCCTAAATATCCAAAAGCATTTAATCCCCAAGCCCATAGCGTTCCATTGGTTTGAACTCCAACTGTGTGATTAAATTGCCCACTTAAACTTTGCCAGTTTGATGCTGTACCTACTTTTAACGGCACATTGCTACTAGAATTTGCACCTTGACCTAAATTTCCATTACTACCATATCCCAAACCCCAATAAGTGCCATTTTGAGCAATCATTAAAGCGTTTTGTTCTTGTACTATTAATTTTTGCCAACATTGTCCAAAAGATTGAACAGTAATAAATAATATTAAAATTGTAATTATTTTTTTCATAGTTTAATTTTTAAATCAAATTTAGTTTTTTATTTATCAAAAAAAAGAAACAAATAAAAAAATCCCAAACTACTAAAGTTTGGGATTTACAATGCTTTAAATTTAGAAATTAAATCTTAAATCTTTTTCTATCAGTTTCTGTCAAATATATTTTTCTCAAACGAATAGATTTTGGTGTACACTCAACATATTCATCTTTTTGAATGTATTCTAAAGCTTCCTCAAGAGAGAAAATAATTGGTGGAATAATTCTTGCTTTTTCGTCATTTCCAGACGAACGAACGTTAGATTGTTTTTTCTCTTTAGTTACGTTTACACACATATCATCACCACGAGAGTTTTCCCCAATTACTTGACCTTCGTAAATTTCGGCATTTGGTTCAACAAAAAACTTACCACGATCTTGTAATTTATCGATAGAATAAGGAATTGCTTTTCCTTTTTCCATAGAAATCAATGAACCTTTGTTACGTCCAGAAATTTCACCTTTGTAAGGCTCATATCCAATGAAACGGTGTGCCATAATAGCTTCTCCCGCAGTAGCAGTAAGTAATTGATTACGCAATCCAATAATTCCACGAGATGGAATATTAAATTTTATAATCATACGTTCCCCTTTTGTTTCCATACTCAACATTTCACCTTTACGTAAAGTAACAAACTCTACAGCTCTTCCCGAAAGCGTTTCTGGTAAATCGATAGTTAACTCTTCAATAGACTCACATTTTTTACCATCAATTTCTTTGATGATAACTTGTGGTTGACCAATTTGTAATTCGTAACCTTCTCTTCTCATTGTTTCGATAAGAACAGATAAGTGAAGTACTCCACGACCAAAAACCATGAATTTATCAGCCGAATCTGTTTCGCCTAACTTCATCGCTAAGTTTTTCTCTAATTCTTTTGTCAAACGATCTCTAATATGACGAGAAGTTACAAATTTACCCTCTTTACCAAAGAAAGGAGAGTCATTAATTGTAAACAACATACTCATTGTTGGCTCATCGATAGCAATAGTTTGTAAAGCTTCTGGATTTTCAGAATCGGCAATTGTATCTCCAATTTCGAAACCTTCTACTCCAACAATCGCACAAATATCTCCAGCAATTACTTGTTGCACTTTTTTACGACCAAGACCTTCAAAAGTATGTAATTCTTTAATTCTAGATTTCACTACTGTACCATCTCTTTTTACTAATGAGATTGGCATACCTTCATTAAGAACTCCTCTTTCTAGACGACCAATTGCGATACGACCCGTAAAAGCTGAGAAATCTAAAGATGTAATTAACATTTGTGGTGTTCCTTCAGAAACTTTAGGAGCAGGTACATTTTCGATAACCATATCCAACAATGCTTCCACATTATCAGTTACGTTTTCCCAATGGTCTGACATCCAGTTATTTTTAGCTGAACCATAAACTGTTGGAAAATCCAACTGCCATTCTTCAGCACCTAATTCGAACATTAAGTCAAAAACTTTTTCATGAACTTCTTCAGGAGTACAGTTTTCTTTATCAACTTTATTAATAACTACGCAAGGTTTTAGACCTAAATCTAAAGCTTTTTGTAATACAAAACGTGTTTGTGGCATTGGCCCTTCAAAAGCATCTACAAGTAGACAAACTCCATCAGCCATATTCAATACTCTTTCTACTTCTCCACCAAAATCGGCGTGACCAGGAGTATCGATAATATTAATTTTTGTTCCTTTATAAATAACAGAAACGTTTTTAGATGTAATTGTAATTCCTCTTTCACGCTCTAAGTCGTTGTTGTCTAGAATTAAATCACCTGTGTTTTCGTTATCACGAAATAGTTGACAGTGATACATGATTTTATCAACCAAAGTAGTTTTACCGTGATCGACGTGAGCAATAATTGCAATGTTTCTAATAGATTCCATCTGTGTTTTTTTGTGGGTGCAAAAGTACATAAAAAAATACATAAATCATAGTATTCTTTTATCTCTTTAATTTTGAAGCAAATATGTTAACGTTTTACTTACATTAACCGAAATTAAAACCATAAAAAAAGCCCCTAAAAAAGGAGCTTTTATAAAATTTGAACACTAAGTATTACAAAGAAGAAACGAATCTAGTTAATTTAGATTTTAAGTTTGATGCTTTGTTATCGTGTATAATGTTTTTCTTAGCTAATTTATCAATCATAGAGATTACGTTTGATAATTTTGCAGAAGCTTCAGTTTTATCAGTAGCAATTCTTAATGCTTTGATAGCATTACGAGTTGTTTTGTGTTGATATCTGTTTAACACTCTTTTCTTTTCGTTGCTTCTAATTCTTTTTAAAGCTGACTTATGATTTGCCATTTTCTTTGATTTTTTAATTGTAATAATTATTTATAAACTATCAGTTAAAAAAGAAAAACCTCCCACAATTGTTTAACAATCACTTTGGTTTTAACTAATAAAATAAAAACTCGAGACACCAAGTTTGAATTTCACAAAACTTATTTACAACTAATTGTAGCCCGTAGGGGAATCGAACCCCTCTTACATGGATGAAAACCATGCGTCCTAACCGATAGACGAACGGGCCTTAGATTTTTGTAACCTCAATAATTTATGTAGCCCGTAGGGGAATCGAACCCCTCTTACATGGATGAAAACCATGCGTCCTAACCGATAGACGAACGGGCCATTGCATTATTTTGTAATGCGAGTGCAAAAATACAACTATTTTTTATTCTCACAATAGTCAGATAACATTTTTTGCAATATTTTATTTTATTTTAATACGCCTTTGCAAAAAGAACTCTTCCAATCGACTGTTTTCCAGTAAACATACAGCTTCCAGACTCCTCTTTCCTATCTAATGCAATACAACGAATAGTTGCTTTTGTTAATTCTTTTATTTTTTCTTCAGTTTCTGGAGTTCCATCCCAATGTGCCGAGATAAATCCTCCTTTGTTCTCAAGAACTGTTTTAAATTCTTCAAAATCAGAAACTTCAGTAATATGTGTATCTCTATATTGCAATGCTTTGTTGAATAAATCACTCTGAATTTGCTCTAACAGATCACTTATATATCTTGCAATTCCGTCTGCCGATTTTACTTCTTTTGTCAATGTGTCTCTTCTTGCAATTTCGAAAGTTCCGTTCTCTAAATCTTTTGGACCAATGGCAATTCGAACAGGAACTCCTTTTAATTCCCATTCGGCAAACTTGAATCCTGGTTTTTGAGTTGTTCTGTTATCAAATTTAACCGAAATGTTTAGTTTTTTGAATTGAGCTACCAAATCATTAGCTACAGCCGAAATCTTTTCAAACTCTTCATCTGTTTTAAAAATAGGGACAATAACTACTTGAATTGGCGCTAAATTAGGAGGCAAAACCAATCCGTTATCATCAGAATGTGTCATAACTAATGCACCCATCAAACGTGTAGAAACACCCCATGAAGTTCCCCAAACGTGCTCTTGTTTTCCTTCGGCATTGGCAAATTTCACATCAAATGCTTTAGCAAAATTTTGACCTAAAAAGTGAGATGTTCCTGCTTGCAATGCTTTCCCATCTTGCATTAAAGCTTCAATACAATATGTTTCTTCTGCTCCAGCAAAACGTTCTGTTTCAGTTTTCAATCCTTTAATAACTGGTATTGCCATAAAATTTTGAGCAAAATCAGCATATACTTGCATCATTTTTTCAGATTCTTCGATTGCCTCTTCTCTAGTTGCATGAGCTGTGTGACCTTCCTGCCATAAAAACTCTGCAGTACGAAGAAATAATCTTGTACGCATTTCCCAACGAACCACATTAGCCCATTGATTAATTAACAATGGTAAATCTCTGTAAGATTGAATCCAACCTTTATATGTACTCCAAATAATTGCTTCAGAAGTTGGACGAACTATCAATTCTTCTTCTAATTTGGCATTTGGATCTACCATTAATTTTCCTGGTTTATCAGGATCATTTTTTAATCTATAATGTGTAACAATAGCACATTCTTTAGCAAAGCCTTCTGCATTTTTTTCTTCGGCTTCAAACATACTCTTTGGTACAAAAAGTGGGAAGTAAGCATTGCTATGTCCTGTTTCTTTAAACATTCTGTCTAGTTCTGCTTGCATTTTTTCCCAAATAGCATAACCATAGGGTTTGATAACCATACAACCTCTAACTCCGGAATTTTCAGCTAAATCAGCCTTTACAACCAGTTCGTTATACCATTTTGAATAATCTTCTTCTCTTGTAGTTAAATTCTTGCTCATTTTGAATAGTTTGGCACAAATGTTGTACCTATGTTAAAAAATAAAATAGTTCGACAAAACTAACTATTTTTGTTATGTCCAACAATAAAAAACCTTAGAGATATGAAAACTTATTATTTTATAACAAAAAAAGCATTC
Source organism: Flavobacterium sp. (assembly GCF_046153165.1). Lineage (GTDB taxonomy): Bacteria > Bacteroidota > Bacteroidia > Flavobacteriales > Flavobacteriaceae > Flavobacterium. The sequence continues at coordinate 8,170 of NZ_JBJXEN010000024.1, forward strand.
CTTAAATCCTTTGTTGGATTATTAAGTTTGGCTGCTATATCCTGTGGCTCTTACCAAAACAAATCATATTATGATAATGATGGAATATATGGTGGAGAAAAACAAAAACCAACTGCAGAAAACACAGAACAAACACCTAAAACTAATGAATCAAACAACAAATACAAAGAATATTTTGGTTCAAATGCCAACAAATATAGCAATGAACAGTCTGAAGTACTTACAGATGTAGAAAACTATTCAAGCGATAATAACAATCAGAATAAAAATTCTAATTCAGAAAGTTATTCTAGTTGGGAAAGTAGTAGTGATCATATCACTATAAATGTGTATGATAACTATTGGGGAAATCACAATTATGGTTACTGGAATACTTATTGGGGATATTATAGTCCTTGGAATTCTGGTTGGTACAGTCCTTGGGGATATACTGGATACTACAGTTGGGGCTGGAACAATCCTTATTATGGAGGTTATTATGGATATAATAATTACTATTATGGTTACAATAACTGGTATAATGGTGGATATTATGGAAACAATTACGCATACAGTCATGGAAGAAGAGGTTCTGCATATACTGACCGATACGGAAATAATGGCGGAAGAAACTATTCCGACAGAAGAAATATCTCTAGAATAGATAACCCTAGAACAAATTTTTCTCAACCTAGGAGAGAGCCAAGAAATGAAACAAATTCTGGGAACAATATATACAATACTCCTAGACCTAGAAACAGTACGCCTAGAAGTAATGATAACATTAATCCTAGAAGTAATAATTCTGGAAACGATATTTATAATACTCCAAGACCTAGATACAATGCCCCTAGTGAAAGTACTCCTAGAAACAATGACTATACTCCTAGACCAAGAACAGAGTCACCAAGGAGCGAGAGTCCAAGAAGTTATGATTCCCCTCGTTCGTCCCCTTCTTCAGGAAGTGGTAATTACGGAGGAAGTACTTTTGGCGGTGGGCGTTCTGGCGGTGGACGTAGAGGGTAACAAATTATATAACCAATGTATCTATTTATAAATACATTGGTTTTTTATTGACATTAAAAATGAAAAAAAATGAAAAAATATATTTCTCTTTTTGTAATTACACTTTGTTTTTCTGGAATACAAGCACAAGATGCATCTGATGCATACAGATACTCTCAGGATAATATTAGCGGAACTGCTCGATTTAGAGCTATGAGTGGCGCTTTTGGAGCATTAGGTGGAGACTTATCTGCTATAAATTTAAATCCAGCTGGATCAGTCGTTTTTGCCAACAATCAAATAGCCTTTTCTGGAAGCAACTTTAATACAAAAAACAAATCAAATTATTTTGGAAAACAAACATCTGAGAGTAATAATTCCCTCGATTTAAACCAAGCGGGAGCAGTTTTTGTTTTTGAAAATAATCATGAAAATAACGATTGGAAAAAATTCTCTATTGCTATTAATTACGAAAACACAAATAATTTTGATAACTCATTATTCTCTGCTGGAACAAATAATAATTCTATAGATAATTATTTTTTAAATAATGCTAATGGGCTAAAATTAAGCATTGTAAATGGAACAGATTATTATTATGACGAACTAACTTTTAGAGAACAACAAGCTTATTTAGGTTACAAAGCTTTTGTTATTAATGAATCAGCAACCTATAATGATGTTACTAATAGAAGCTATATCTCTTTAGTTGCGCCAGGTGGAAATTATTACCAAACAAATAGTACAGAAGCTACTGGATATAATGGTAAAGTGACTTTTAATGCTGCAACGCAATATAAAGATATATTAATGTTAGGGATTAATTTGAATACTCATTTTATAGATTACAAACGTTCGAATCGATTTACCGAAAGCAACAATAATAATACTTCAGCTATTAACGATTTAGTAAACAGAATTGCTTTCAATAATGATTTGTACACTTATGGATCAGGATTTTCACTTCAATTAGGAGCAATTGTTAAACCTATAAAAGAAATTAGACTTGGTTTAGCATACCAATCACCTACTTGGTATAAACTAACTGATGAGCTAACTCAAAGCTTATCGGCAATAAGTGGAAATACCGCAGGAAATTTACCAGAAGACGTTGCTAATCCTAATCTTACAATTATTTATCCAGCCTATAAATTACAGAATCCTAGTAAACTTACTGGAAGTTTTGCTTATATTTTTGGTAAAAGAGGATTGATTAGTTTTGATTACAGCTTAAAAAATTATAGCAATTTAGCATTTAGCCCTAAAAATGATGACTATTTTCAATCTATAAATAATTCTTTGTCTAAATATTCTAGAGAGCATGCATCAGAATATAGTATTGGGGGAGAATACAAAATAAAACAGTTTAGTCTTCGTGGTGGTTATCATTTCGAGCAAAGTCCATATAAAAATGCAACTACAATAGGAAATTTAACTAGCTACTCTGGAGGAATTGGTTATAATTTTGGTAATACAAAATTAGATTTGGCTTACTCAAATTCGAAAAGAGATTCTAACCAACAGTTTTTTAATCAAGGCTTAACAGATGCTGCAAAAATAAATACTATAAAAAACAATGTTACACTAACATTAGCATTTGAATTATAGTAATAAACTTATATAATCAAAATCATGAATAAACCGTTTCGTTCCTAAAAAACGAGACGGTTTATTTTTTAGCCCTGATTACTTCACTATGCTTTCATTTTCATTGGAGTTCAGTGAACTTCGTTTGAAGTGAAAATCCTTGCCATTTTTCTTGGCAAGATTGCAACAAATAGCAGGAAATAGCTCCTAAAAACAAAAAAACATAGTTATACCAAAATAAAAGCGTAATTTTGCACTCCAAAATTTAAATGGTATGAGAACCAAATCGTTAAAGAAAAATAAGATTAATGTAATCACTCTTGGGTGTTCAAAAAATGTATACGATAGCGAAGTGCTTATGGGGCAACTCAAAGCAAGCGGAAAAGACGTTGTACATGAAGAAGAAGGGAATATTGTCGTAATAAATACTTGTGGATTTATAGATAATGCCAAAGCAGAATCGGTAAATACAATCTTAGAATATGCTGACAAAAAAGAGCGTGGATTAGTCGATAAAGTTTTTGTAACAGGATGTTTGTCTGAGCGTTACAGACCCGATTTAGAAAAAGAAATACCAAACGTAGATCAGTATTTTGGGACTACAGAGTTGCCTGCTTTACTAAAAGCATTAGGTGCCGATTATAAGCATGAGTTATTAGGTGAACGTCTTACAACAACACCTAAAAATTACGCATACCTTAAAATTTCTGAAGGTTGTGACCGTCCTTGTAGTTTTTGTGCTATTCCACTTATGCGTGGAAAAAATGTGTCACAAACTATTGAAAAATTAGTAAAAGAAGCCGAAGGTTTAGCTAAAAACGGTGTAAAAGAACTAATTCTTATTGCCCAAGATTTAACTTATTACGGTTTAGATTTATATAAAAAACGAGCTTTAGGTGAATTGCTAGAAGCGTTAGTAAAAGTAGAAGGTATCGAATGGATTCGTTTGCATTACGCCTTCCCTACTGGCTTCCCGATGGATGTGCTGGAAATCATGAAACGTGAACCAAAAATTTGTAATTATATTGATATTCCGTTGCAACACATTTCAGATTCTATCTTGAAATCTATGAAACGTGGAACTACAAGAGAAAAAACGACCAAATTATTGAAAGATTTCCGTGCTGCTGTTCCTGGAATGGCAATTAGAACGACGTTGATAGTGGGATATCCTGGTGAAACGGAAGAAGATTTTGAGATTCTGAAAGAATTTGTACAGGAAATGAAATTTGACCGAATGGGTTGTTTTGCTTATTCTCATGAAGAAAATACTAGTGCTTACGAATTAGTAGATGATGTTCCAGACGAAGTGAAACAAGCGCGTTCGTTAGAAATTATGGATTTACAGTCACAAATTTCTTGGGATTTGAACCAAGAAAAACTAGGACAAACTTTCCGTTGTATTATTGATAGAAAAGAAGGAACGCATTTTGTTGGAAGAACTGAATTTGATAGCCCAGATGTAGATAACGAAGTACTTATAGATGCTACAAAACACTATGTAAAAACTGGCGAATTTGTAAATATAAAAATTATTGAAGCTACTGAGTTTGACTTATATGGCGAACCAGCTTAGAAATATTAGATTTTAGAATTAAGATTTTAGATTAAAAACTCCGAAAACACAAAATGTTTCGGAGTTTTCTTTTTAAACTAATATAATTCCGTTTAACTCTGAGGCACAACAGTCTTTACAGTTCCTTTTAATGTTAAAACTTTTGGGCTTGCATCAGCATTTGTAGTTACTGTTACTGTTTTTGTAAATGATCCAACATTTGCCGCATTGTAAGTTGCTGTAACAATACCTGATTTTCCAGATTTTATCGATTCTTTTGTATAATCGGTAGCAGTACAACCGCAAGAACCTTGCACGTTTGTAATAATTACATCTGTTTTTCCAGTATTTTTAAATTCAAAAACAATAGCTTTTGGTTTGCCTTGCGGGATTTCTCCAACATCGATGCTTTCGCTTTTCCAGACAATAGACGAAACGGTTGCAAAAGACATTAATCCTAATGTTAATGCTAAAAATGAGATTTTAATTGTGTTCATAATTTTAAATTTAATTGATTAATAAATTGATTAATAAATTGGTTTGTCAAATTTGATAATTCAAAAGTAGATGAAGAAAAGCTTGACTCTTGTTAACCAATTTCAAATGTTTGTTAATGACTTGTTAACGGTTATTTTTAATGTATTTTTTAAGTAAATTTGAACAGATGATAAACATAATTTACAATTGAAAACAAACAAATTAAATACCATAATAGTTCTTGGACTTATTGCTACTATTGGGATTCTTATAGCACAATTATTATGGACAAAACAAGCATTTACACTCGAAGAAAAGAAATTTTCACAAAAAGCACATATTGCTCTACTTGAAGTTGTAAAACATTTATATGAAGGTACAAATCATGACCTTCCGACGGAAAACCCTATAAAAAAAATAGCAAATGATTATTATGTTGTAAATATTGATAATGATTTTGAAGCAGAAATTCTTGAATATTATTTGAAATCAGAATTTAAAAAAGCAAACCTCAACACAGATTTTGAATATGCTATGTACAATTGCCAAAGCGACGAAATGGTTTATGGCAATTATGTTTCAGCAACTAATAAAACGCCTAAAAATGTTTCTGTTTATTTCCCAAAACACAAAAATCTAATTTACTATTTTGCGATTCGGTTTCCTAGTGAGACTTCCTATTTATTTAATTCTTTACGGTTTTGGTTTGTATTATCTATAGCATTAATCATAGTTTTATTAGTTTATGTATATTCTATTTACACGATTATTCAACAAAAGAAGTATTCCGAATTGCAACGTGATTTTATAAATAATATGACACACGAATTTAAAACACCTTTATCCTCAATATTAATTGCTTCTAATTATTTGAGGCAACAAGAAAGTATTAAAACAGATGAAAAACTGGAAAAATATACCCAAATCATTATTAACCAAAGTAATAAACTAAATAATCATATTGAGAAAATTTTAAATATCGCTAAATGGGATAATATTCCTATGACATTAGAGAAACAAAAACTAGAGCTTATTCCCATTCTTAATGATGTTATTGAAAACATTAATCTAAAATATGACAATGTTGCTATCACAATAAAAACAATTTTACCAACTATTTTTATTGATGCTGATGAATTTCATTTTTCTAATTTAGTTTATAATATTCTTGAAAATGCGATAAAATACGCTGATGACAAACCTGAAATTATTATAAAAATTTCTATGACAAAAACCAATTTATTACTCCAATTTATTGACAATGGAACTGGAATTTCTGAAAAAAACTTGCCATTTGTTTTTGATAAATTTTATCGAATTCCAGACAAAAAAAGTCATGAAGTAAACGGATTTGGCTTGGGATTATATTATGTAAAAAAAGTTTGTACACTACATGAATGGAAAATTTTAATAAAAAATAATACTGAAAAAGGAATTACAGTTTCAATTTTAATGCAACCTATATAATGGCAAATTTTAGAATACTATATACCGAAGACGACGAAACTTTAGCTTTTTTGACCAAGGACAATTTAGAACAAAATAACTATACAATCACACATTGCAATGATGGACAAATCGCTTTAGAAACTTTTAAAAATAATGTTTTTGACATTTGTATTCTAGATATTATGATGCCAAAAATAGATGGTTTCGAGCTGGCAACAGCTATTAGAAAATTGAATTCTGATATTCCAATTATTTTTCTTTCAGCAAAAACATTGAAAGAAGATCGTATAAAAGGATTAAAATTAGGTGCAGATGATTACTTAGTAAAACCTTTCAGCATTGAAGAATTATTGCTGAAAATTGAAATTTTCTTAAAACGTTCTCAGAAAAATAATTTCGATGAAAAAACTATTTACACTGTTGGTAAATATCAGTTTGATACTAAAAACTATGTGATTTTTACTACTGAAGAAAAAATAAAACTAACAGAAAGAGAATCGGAACTTTTAAAACTCTTTTTAGATAATAAAAATGTAGTTTTGAAACGGGAAGAAATTCTAAAAACACTTTGGGGTGATAATGATTACTTTATGGGAAGAAGCCTTGATGTATTTATTTCTCGTTTGCGAAAAATACTGGCCAATGAAGAAGAAATTTTTATCGAAAATTTACACGGAATTGGGTTTCGATTTAGCTCAAAAGACTAATTTTATGCCGAAATAGAGAGTTTTTCTATCATTTGATATAGCAAATCTTTTTTTATCGGCTTGGATATATATCCTGAAAATCCTGTCTTAAAAATCCGTTCTACTTCTTCACTAGATGTAAATGCTGTTTGAGCAATAATAGGTAATTTAGGTCTCATTTTTTTTATGATTTCAAAAGCCTGATGCCCGGATAGTTTTGGCATTTTAATATCCATTAATATTAAATCGATATTGTTATTCTTAGCTATTATTTCGACTGCTTTTTCTCCGTCTTCGGCTCGAATAATTTTATAATTTTTTGTTTTTAGAATTTTTTCAATTAGCAAAAAATTAAAATTATCATCCTCAGCTACTAAAATAGTTTCTACTAACTCATTTTTTATTAAATTTTCTTCTAATAAAATTTCATTTTCGGGAACTTTATTTTTATCTACTATTAGCGGAATAGAAAATTTGAATGTAGAACTTACTCCAAATTCAGATTCCAATGAGATTTGACCTCCTAATAATTCTATATATGCTTTTGCTAAAGTAAGTCCGAGTCCTAAACCTCCTCCTCTTATAGAATGATCATTTTCTATTTTTATGAATCGTTTAAATATTTTTTCGTAGTTCTCCTTCTCTATTCCTATTCCAGAATCGATAATGTAAAAATGAATCATAGAGGATTGATAATCTATCTCATAAAATAATACAATACTTCCTTTGTCTGTAAATTTTACTGCATTAGAAATCAAATTAGTAAGTATTTTTACAAGTTTATCTTTATCTGTTATTATTTTTTTAGATAACCCATTTTTAGATTTTTCTATCTTTATTTCGAGCTCATTACTTTTGGGAATTGATTTTTTAATATCATCTATTATATTCTGAATGCAATCATCTAAATCGAAATCAGAATATCTTATCTCAACTTGATCGGCATCAATTTTTGACATTTCTATCAAATCATCAATAATAGAAACTAAATTTTTTCCGCTTTTATTAATTATTTTCCTGTATTCAATTTCTTCATTTTTTGAAATTCCTTCGCTATCTAATAACTCCGAGAACCCCATAATTGCATTCATAGGTGTTCTTATTTCATGTGAAAGATTAGTTAAAAAAGCTGTTTTTAGCTTGTCACTCTCTTCTGCTTTTTGTTTAGATTTTTGAAGTTGTAGTTTTTGGTTCTGATTTTCTTCAAAAAGCTTGCCTATATATCGAAACTCTCCTCTAATTTTTTTGAGTGAATTAATAGCTCCTAAATCAGCTTTTTCTAATACTTTTTTTATTAATCTAATTGGTCTTTTAGCCCATTTTACAGCATAATAATGAAATATTAGAACAGATAATAAAAATCCTATAACAAAAATTAATAAAATATTTTTTGTTATACTAAAATCCACTTTATATATTCTATTAAACAATAATTTAGAAATAGTTTTGCCATTATAATCTTTTAGCTCGACTAAACTGTAAACTAAATTATCTTCAATTTTTTCATTGTCATTATAAAAATTAATATTGGAACTACTTATTCTTTCTAAATTTGTAAAATAATTTTCATCCAATAATCTAATCATAAAAAAATAACCAGCTGGCTTGTATTTATTTTTAAATGGATCATCTGACGGTTGTATTGTAGCTCCATAAACCTCCGCAATTCCTTCAGGAATTTTTATGTAAAACTTGTCTGTTTTTTTTTGATAAAGTTTATCTATTGCTCTTTTAGGAATTATATCTTTAGATTTAATTTTATTATCAGAAACGCTAGTAATAAAAATTGCTTTATCTGAATAAACAGACATATAATCTATCTTATGAGTGTATAAATTATTTGCTACCGATCTATTAAACCAGCTTAAATCTTTTGTTTTAATAAATGTAACAAACTCATCCCAATAGGTAATATCGCTAATAACCGATGCATATGATTCGGAATTTAAATCATTTAATGACTTCATTTCGTTTCTATACTGTTCGACAAAGTTGTTATAAATTTGTTTTTCTTGTCTTAATGTATAATAATAAAGTGAAAAAAAAAGTATTGAAAACCCAACAGTTACAACAACCAGCAAGAACACAACTTTAGAATAAGTTGTAACTGGACGTCTTTTATTATTAAGATTTATCATCATAATTAACTAATAATCATAAATGTAACTAAATTCAGTTAGATATTTTCATATAAATTAAAAAAAAATATTGATAATTAATTTTTATTCCTAAAACTACAAAATTTTTCCCAATTGCTCAGTGCTTACTATCGAAGGATTGCAAATATAATTCAGATAGATTGGCAATGAAAAGCGATTGTCTAGTTCTAATTCTTGAGTTATTTTTATCCCTAAATTTACGAGTGAAGGCTTATTGTAATTGCTTGTGGAATAATACTGCGCTTGATTATTTAGTACTACTCCAATTGCTGGTTCTAAATTTATATTTCTCAATGTTTTTCTAGATATTTTTGAAAGAGTAGCTAATTTCAACATAAGTTGTAAAATTTTGTTTTGGATTATTTCCATTACTATCATATCGAAAGTCGTTACCTGTAAGAAGTGAGCTAACATTTACTTTAAAAGGTTTCCAAACATCTGAAAAATCGAAAAGCAAATTAGCATCAATTGTTTTTACACCATTTTTGCTATAATTAAAAAAACTATTATTAATGTTTTCGACGGTTTAAACTGTTGTCCAAAATAATCATAAACCTGAATTTTTAAAAATTTATTCAAATCATAAGTTACACTAAAATCTATTTCTTGATAACTATTTACTGTTGATCTATATAGTATCTGTTACAGCTTTATTTTCATGACAAAAACAACTAATCGATAATGAAAAAAAACAGTAACTAAAATTGAATATATATTCATTTATAAATACATTCCTTAATTACTCTAATGATTCGGCAATAATTTCAAATAATTTTTCTTTATTTATTGGTTTTGTTATATAGTTTATAAAACCTGCTTGTTTCATTTTTTCATGATCTTCGGATGATGAATAAGCAGTTTGTGCAATTATTCTAAGTTCTGGTCTAAACACTTTTATTCTAGCTAGAGCCTCATAACCATTTAAAATTGGCATTTTTATATCCATCAAAACTAAATCAATTTTGTCATTATTCTTACAAAATTCTACCGCTTCTAGACCATTTTTTGCTCTTATTATTTTGTAGTTTTTAAGTTGCATAATTTTTTCGAGTAATAAAAAATTAATATTATCATCCTCGGCAATTAAGATTGTTTCATTTCCTATCGCTTCATCAGAAAATTTCTTTTTAGGTATTACAACACTTGGGTTTTTCTTATCAAAAATTAATGGTATCGTAAATACAAATCTAGAACCAATATCAACTTTTGATTGAAGTGAAATTGTTCCGCCTAACATTTCTACATAAGCTTTAGATATTGACAAACCTAGTCCTAAGCCCCCCACTTTGATAGCATAATCTCCGTCGATTCTTCTAAATCTATCAAAAATTATTTCTTGATGAGCTTCATCTATTCCTAAACCAGTATCATTTATAGTAAATGTAATTATAGAATTTTTATTATTTACTTTATATCCAAAAGTGACAAATCCGTGTTCAGTAAACTTAATAGCATTTGTAATTAAGTTTATTATAATTTGCTTGAGTTTAATTTCGTCTGTTAAAATTCTATTTGCAATTGGTTTTTCAGGTTTAATCAAATCAAAATCGATCATTTTATCTTTTGGGATTGTGATTTTTATAGCATTATATAATTCATTTAAACAAGATTCTAGATTTATACTGGTATAATTTGGGGTAATTTGCTGGGCATCAATCTTAGACATTTCAACAAGATCATCTATAATTGATACCAAGTTAGTACCACTTTGTGTAATTACATTTAAATATTCTAATCGTTCTTGGTCTTTTAATTTTTTGTTATTTAATAGCTCTGAAAAACCAACTATAGCATTCATCGGTGTTCTTATTTCGTGGGATAAATTGGTTAAAAATGCCGACTTTAAATTATCGCTTTCTTCTGCTTTTTGCTTAGAAAATTCTAATTGTTTTTTCTGTTTTATATTTTCTTCAAATAGATTACCAATATAACCAAATTCGACAGAGCTATTTTTCAGCAATCTAATTGCTTTTTTATTCCCTGTTTCTAAAACCCTTGTTATTAGTTTTAGTGGCTCGTGAATCCATCTTTTTGAAAAATAAAAATGAAAAAGAATTCCTATTATAAATGACCCAAAAGTAATATATAGTACGTTTTTTGTAGATTCGAAATCGACATTTAATTTTCTTTTAAAACTTAACTTTTCGATAATATCTCCTTTCCAATCTAATAAATTGGCCGTAGCAATAATAGACCTTTTATCAATATTAGAATCATTTACATTTAATAGGGTGATTTTAGAACTACTTATTTTTTCTAGATTTTTAAAATAGTTTTCGTCTAAGATCTTCGCCATAAAAAAGTAACCTGATGGATTAGTCTTTCTCTTTGTTGGATCATTAGAAGGATGAATTGTTGCACCATAAACTTCGACAATACCTTCTGGTAATTTTATGTAAAACTTTAATAATTTATTTTTATATAATTTTTTAAAAACATTTTTTGGAATAAAATTATCTCTTTGTATTTTATCTGTTGAAACTTTCATTATAAAATTACCTTGCAAATCATAAGTTGCCAGATAATCGACTTTATAAACCCCAAGTGATGCTGCTATCGATGCTTCAAACCATTTTTTATCTTTTGTTTTAATGAATTTTACCAACTCATCCCAATAAGTAATGTCTGTTATTGTAGAAATATTTGATTCGGAATTAAGTATTAATAAAGAATTTACTTCTTTATCAAACTGTTCTTTAGATGATTTATAAATTTGTTTTTCTTGCTGTAAAGTCTTATAATATAAAGAAAAAAAAAGTAGTAAAAAAGCTATCGTGGCAATAACATTAGACAATACTATTTTTTTATAAGTAGAAATGTTATTAAATTTTATCATATAAAAAATACAGTTTTGGGAAATAAACAGTATAAATTTACTTAAAAAAAGTAATAA
>NZ_JBJXEN010000027.1:0-7538 GCF_046153165.1 Flavobacterium sp.
GGCTGTTAACGACAAGCGCGCTTTGCGGCGGCTTTGCTTTTGCAAAGCGCTAGTTAGGCGAAGTGCGCTTGTCGTTAGAGCAAAGTGGGCTGGAAGGCGCATTTCGCTCTAACGTTTCGCGGCTTCAAGAAGTGGCGATGAACCAAGACCAAGCCTTTACAAATATAGAAAAAACTTTTAATTAAAGACCTTTCCAATTTCTGATAAATCCCAAGCCTCGCCATTTCTTGAAACCGCTGTTATGCACAGTATTTATAATCCTAATTCTTTTAATTTCTTAAAAATATCAGCAGTGTTTTCACCTTCTTCAATTGGTCTTTCGGATTCTTGTTTAGTTAATAGATAAGATTCCAAACCACTTTTAGAGCCAAAAATAAATTTCTCTGAATTTTGCATTTGAGAGAAATTAGTTGTTAACTTCTCAATTTCTGAAAAAGGAGCTGTTGAAGTTCTCCGAAATATTCTATTTCTAAGTTCTGTAGGACATTCTGGAATCAAAACTAATTTATGTTTTGAGTTTATTGGTAATTCGAGAATATTGGTTGGGTCAAAAGGAGCAAATCTCTCAGGATTATTGTTTTTTGCAATTACTGGATTATCGCTAGTTATAAATTCTAATTTATCTTCTTCAATTTTATGGATGCAAATTGAATCGTTTTCTAATCTTAAAGCAATTAATTTAAAGGCAGTTTCTAGTTGAATAATAATCATACTAGGTTGACGCTCTTTATTAAATTCTGTTGTAAATTCTTTAAGAGTTTTTCCTGCAATAGATATTTTTTCTCCTTCAAATGTGAAATAATCTTTTCCTGTTTGTTCACAAAGCTGAAACATCCTTTCAAAAACTCTACTCATAAAATCACGACTAAGATTAACCCATTTTGTTGTTCGGTAGTACATTGTTATTACAGTAGAAATAATTAATCTTCTTTCTTCTGTTGTTATTTCGATTTTGTTTGGGTCAGTTAAAATTTTATAAATTGTGTCATAATGAGCTTCAAGTTCTTGTGAATAAAAACTTTCAATAGCCATTTTTTGCTCATTAGTTTCACCTGGTAAAGTATAAAGATGTTTTTCTAATGCAACATTTTTAATATTTGAATTGAAGATTTTATTAACTTCTGTTTCTTGTGCTGGTAAGACTTCAATATAAAATTCATCTCCCTTCTGTTCACCAAAATACTTTAAATATGTTCGAGGAACAAAGTGTTGTCTTTTTACTAAATCTGTTGCCATAGTTTTGGGATAATATTGTGCATAACGTTCCGGCGCTTGGCGAGGTTGCGAAGTTCGGAACCGATTATTTTCTATCAAAGCTAAAATTTCTTGCGAAATGTAAACGTGTATTTACTACAAAATTCGCAATCTTGCCAAACGCCTGTTGTGTGTTCGTTTTTTAATATTCAAATTCGGTTCTTTTATTTTCTAAAAACCAATTTATATATTCATCTCGAATATTATTTAAATTTAACTCGACACTTAATTTTGTGTTTTTTGGTAATATTTTCAATAAAATTAAATTCACATTTAAATTAATTATTGAAGAACTTTTGTTTTCTATGATATTTGTTTTTTTATCCTTTTCTTTAATTTCTATATAATTTACCGAAATCGGATGTCCGCAATATTTAGGGAAATCTAAATCATATAATTTAGTTTCTTCTTTTGAAAAAGTAATAATTCCTAAACTATTCCATGCATCCATTGTTAACGTTATTACATTTAAAATAGGTTTGTTAAGTTTTAAATATTCATCAAAATATTTATAGTTTTGAATTTCAGAATATTTTTTTTCAGTATCATTTTTTTCGTCGTAATCATTTTTTAAATAGTTTTTATCACCATTTTGCTTTGCAATTTTTAAAATTTCTTTTTTAGTTGGTTTTGTGAAATTTTGCATTAAAAATTCTTCAGTAAAGTTTTCTTTGTTTGTGTTTAGTGAAGTTAAAAGATAATCAACATCACTTTTTGGAATGGTTTTATAATTTGATGTTTTGATTGTTATTGAATCTTCTGAGAAGACTTTATTGTATACTTTTTGGTTTATTTTAAGATGTTGTGAAATTTTAAAATCTCCATTTTCAGTTTTAGTTAATTCAAATATTTCACTTCTTGAGTAAATTCCATTTTTCCCCCAAGAAGAACCTCCGTGTATGTATGAAAATTTAATTTTGCTTATATTTTCAAAGTTTTGTGAGAATATAAAATTTCCACAAAAAAGTATAAAAAGTAGGAGAATATTTCTCATTTAATTCTGTTTTCGTTCGGCTAAAATGACACACAACGTCTTGTGGCTTGGCGGCAGTTGGGGATTTGGTTAGCCAAATGTATAAATTAATGACCGAACTTGCAAGTACAAAACCAACTTTAAAGTTTGCCTAAAACCCCAATTGCGCCAAACCGCTGTTGTGCGATCGCTTTTTTATATCATTCCATTTTCTGAAATACCTCTTCAATTTTTACTCTTAATTCTCTGATATGCTTGTCTGAGTTTTTAATTGAATCTTTTTCTTTTATAAAATTCAATTTTTGAGTAATTATATGAAGTTCATTATCTTCAAAATCATACATTGAATTCCAATCTCCTGAATATTGCATTTCAAGATAATTCAAATTTTCTCTTTCACTTATTAATATTTCTTTTATTTCGTCAAAGTCTTTTATAGTTTTAGAAAATAATTCTTTAATTTCTGTTGGTAATAATATTTTTTCTCTGGCTAATTCATTTGCACAATCTAAATAGTTTTTTATCCACTCGTTAATTCTAGTTTTAAATTTCGAATGACCAATACTATTTGGTTCAATTTTGAATAAAAGATTATTTGCTAACTGAAAAGTTGCTAATTGATGATAAATTTTTCTTAATACAGTAATTTGTAATTCATTATATCTAGAAAATCTAATTTCAGATTTTTTTAATTCATTTTTAAATTTTTCTACTTTATTAGTCACAATTAATGTTTGAATTATTTGAAACAAAGCAATTACTAACGTAAATCCAATTAAAATAAAAAGATGATAATCTTTATACTCTGATAATTTTTTTTCTAAAACTTCTTTTAACAATTCTACCATAGTTTTTAAAATTTGTGAATTATGCAACTATCAATTAAAAATGGTAAAATCATAGTTCCAATTGTTAATGATAAAGTGTAAATATAGTCAATTTTATTTTTCGAAAATTTTCCGAATTCTGGTTCTCTTTTGAATATATTGAAGTAGATATTTCTGCTTATTTTTTGAATAATTAGAAATATAAAAAGCATTTGCGAACCAAAATAACTAATATTTCTCATTTCATTATTTGAATCGTCTTCAATCATAATTCCAGTTATAATTATTCCTACAGAAATTGAAAGCCAAATAAAAAATATTTTTTTTTGATTTAGTTTTTCTAATTGAAAACTAGCAATTAAAATTGGAATTGTGAAAATTATATAAAGTAAAATATCAATATTCATTTTTGTTTCTTTTCGGTTTTCTGTCGCTTGAAAGTGTCGCACAACGACAAGCGCGCTTTGCGACGGCTTTGCTTTTGCAAAGCGCTAGTTAGGCGAAGTGCGCTTGTCGTTAGAGCGAAGTGGGCTGGAAGGCGCATTTCGCTCTAACGTTTCGCGGCTTCATGAAGTGGCGATGAACCAAGACCAAGCCTTCACAAATATAAACAAAACTTTTAATTAATAACCTTTCCAATTTCTGATAAATCCCGTGCCTCGCCATTTCTTGAAACCGCTGTTAGTGGCTGGACTTTATTTTGCTTTATCTCCAAATTCGTTTATAGATTTCATTCTACTTTCATTCCATTTTATAATCATTTCTTTAAAATATTCTAAATCAAATATGATTTTGCTATTGATGTTTAATATTGTGTTGTTGTTAAATTTGTAAGCATATATTTGAGTAAATGGTCCTTTTATATTGTTATTTGAATAACCATTGTAATCCAAGTAAAATGATGATTTGGCTAAGCCAATGCCATAAATTGCTTGATAAATTAAAAAGGTAATTCCAAACGATACTTTTGTCACTTCTTTTGATTCAAAGTATATAGATTTTCCTATAATATTATTACCATTCCAGTTTATGTAATTATAATATGAATATTCAGGTTCGCTTTTTTTCAACATCGCATCTATCATACTAAAAGAACCTAATATTGGGTTAGGCTTAATAATTTCACGTTCAGATGTAAAAATATTATTTAAAGAAACTACTTTTTCGCTGATACTACTTTTTACAATACTATCAGTTAGCGAGTCTTTTATGTCTGAATTATAAATACTAAAATCATTACTAATATTAATTTCATAGCCATCCGCAGTTAATTTAGAAGCCCAGTTTTCTATTTCTAATTCAAATTGTGGTTTCAATTCAAGGAACATTTTTTGCCTAATTTCACTTGGTACTTCAGGGAAATATTCAAATTCAACATTTTTTTCCATTCCAACTACATTTTCTGTAATTATTGAATCTTCGGTTTTTCTAATTTCAACTTTTACTTTTTTTTCACTATTGTAGGCAAAAGGATAGTAGCCAACTGTTCTACTTTCAATTACTGGTGTTTGTTTAAAGTCACTTTCTTTTAGGGTTTCTTTGGCAATATACTCTTGAATCCTGTTAGGAGTTAAAATTCCTTCATCATATATATTGTCATTATCAATTGCTTTTAAAAAATAATAAGTAAACAAACCGTGTTTTATATCAGATATTTCTCTGGCATTTTCATTTTCTGTAGATGCATACATAAATAATGTTCCTGAACTTTTTGATATATATTTATTTATAAAATCTTCTTCCTCTGAATTGCGGGTCAAAACTTTCCCGCCTGATTCACAAGCGTCTATTACATAACATTGATGTTTGGGCTGTAATTCGTTTATCTTTTCAAAAATATTAGAAATTTCAGTAAAACTATCGTGAAATTGTAAACCAGAGTTTTCAAATTGATATTTTCCGTGCCCAGCAAAGAAGAAAAATACAGAATCTTTTGTCGGAACTAAATTAGTTTCAATTTGTTTTAATGAATTTTCAAAATGTCCAGTAATATCTTTTGTTGTTTTACCTTGTTCACTAGTTATTAGAAATATATCTTCTTTTTTAAATAAGCATTTCTCTTCCAATTTATCTGCGACAGCAGTTGCATCATTAACACAAAAGTTAAGAGGTTTAACATCATAATCATTTATTCCTATAATAATTGCAAATCTTCGCTCTTCGTTTGTCATAATTCTATATTTTATTGGTACTGCGGTAGTCTTGACACTAACGTTTTGGGGCTTTGCGAAGGTGGGGGATTAGAAGTACAAATGTTCATATTAGTACAAATGTTTATTAGAATTCCCAATGCTTAAATTTAGTACAAAAGCCCCACTTTTGCAAAGCACCTGTTAGCCGTTCGCCCTTTCTACGGTGTCCTTTTTATTCGTTTATATTTATGCAAGTTCAAGGTTAATACTTTCAATTTGATTTCTTGATTCTTGACGAAGTTCAAACGCTTTTTTCATTTTTGAACTAATTTCTGTTATTGTTTTGTCGTCAGGTAAATGAATTAAAGTATTTGCTAAATCTGTGTCGGAAACGTTTGGAATGGCTGCACCTGTCCGATACATAAACATTTGCTTTAAAAACACTTCTGATTTTAAAAAGTAAAGTAAATAGTAACTATCAATTTTGAAGTTTCGTAAAACTCTAAAACCATTTGTGCAAATACTTCCTTCAAAATCTGTGTTTACTAATGCTGTGGCGTGTTTTCGTGTACCAACTGAATTTCCTGCTATGGCTGTAATGATGTCGCCATTTTCAATTTCATAACTTGCTCTGCTTGGCAATTCGTGAACTTGATAAGTAGTTGAATTTATGATTTCATAAGAATGTGTATTGATGTCGGAAAGTTCAACATACTCAACTGTTTGATTTTGGTCTTTTAGTTTTTTGCTTTTCACTTTTATAATGTCGCAAATATCTCCAAGACGAACACTTTTTCCTGTGTCTAACTTGGTAAACATTTTTCGATTTTCTGGCGAATAAAAATCGTAATCAAATCTTCCGTTTAGTTCATTGTAGTTGATTGAAAAAGAATTTTCTTTATCAATTTCTATTCCTTTTTGAAATTCTTTAAACGCTTCTACAATTACGCTGAAATTTTCATCTAAAATTGGCTGACCTAAATTATCTTTTACAAGTTGTCCGTATTTATCTTTTTGATATTGTGGTGTTCCGTTTTTATTACCTTGATAGCCTAATTTTGTAACTCTACCAAAGAAAATAGGGTATTGTCTAACTTTATTTGGTGTGTCTTTTTCTAAAAATAATAGTGAAGTTTTTACACCTGTTCCAAAAGGGATAAATGTTTCTTGTGGTAAATTAACAATGGCTAAAATTTTTGCTTTTAGTTTTATATAATAGCGTAGATATTCTAATGATGGATTTTCAAAATTGCCATTTGGCAAAACTATTGCCATTCGTCCGCCTTCTTTGAGAAGTTGTAAGCAACGTTCAATAAATAAAATTTCAGCATTTTGATTTGGATAAACTGTTTTTGTCTTGTGATATTCCCCTTCGTGATTAGTCCATTTATATCCTAAATCAAATTTTGAAAGCGTTGACGAATTTGTTATTTTCGCTCCAAATGGTGGATTTGCTAAAACTAAATCAAAGCCCTTTGTATTAGATAAAGTTAGCTTCAAACTATCTAAATCTTCTAATGAATTAGTGCAAAGAATATTAGTTTTTCCATTTGCTTCTAAAAGCAATTTCATTTTTGCAATTCGTGCAATACTTTTATTAATATCCGAACCAAAAAGGTTTTTAGACACTATTTGACTTGTGTCAAGTTCAGTATTATTATTTTGTAAATACTTTAATGCTGACATTAAAAAACCACCACTTCCACAAGCTGGGTCAATAATTGTTTCATTTGTTTTGGGTTGCATCATTGCTACGCAAAAGTCAATAACTGGTTCGGGTGTAAAAAACTGACCCCGTCCGTCTTTTTCGTGGTGTGAAAGAAATTTTTGAAAAGCTAAACCTTTTGCATCTTGCGAAGAATTGAGTAATGAAATTCCTTGTAGTTTATTTATTGTAAAACCTAATGCAATAGCACTAATCCTAATTCTATCGTCTGAATCAAAAATGTCTTGGTAGGTTTGTTTCGTTTTTTCAAAAACAACCGAGATACGTTCTGCAATTGAATGGTTTGTTTTGCCCGATTTCAATTCATTCCATTCTTCCGTAGAAATAGTAAATTGATTTAGGCTTTCATTTTCATCACAAATTTTGATAAACAATATTTTGACAAACTCTTCTAATGTCTGTTGTGGCGATAATCCATCATTTGCATAAATGTAATCGTGGATTTCTTCAAACTTTTTAAGAAGATTATCTTCTTTGGTAAGTGGTATTTCAAATAATGAATTCATATTTTACACATTTGTGGCAAATATAAACCACAAATGTGTAATACGCAAATTATCTTCCGTCTAATTGACTTTTATCTAATTTTCTAAAATTAGGTTTAGTTTCTTCGATACATAAAGCAA
>NZ_JBJXEN010000036.1:0-18640 GCF_046153165.1 Flavobacterium sp.
AACAACCGAACGTGTAGAGCTAAATTTTGATATGCCACTCGCAGAAATTGTATTCGATTTTTACGATCGATTAAAAACAGTTTCTAAAGGTTATGCATCTTTTGACTACTCTCAAATTGGTATGAGAACTTCAAAATTAGTAAAACTTGATGTATTGTTAAATGAAACTTCCTTAGATGCTTTATCGGCATTAATTCACGAAAGCAACGCATACCACATTGGTAAAAAAATGTGCGAAAAACTAAAAGAACTTATTCCTCGTCAGCAATTTGACATTCCAATTCAAGCAGCAATTGGAGCCAAAATTATTGCTCGTGAAACGATAAAAGCCTTAAGAAAAGACGTTACAGCTAAATGTTACGGTGGAGATATTTCTCGTAAACGTAAACTTTTAGAAAAACAGAAAAAAGGTAAAAAACGTATGAGACTCGTTGGAAATGTTGAAATTCCTCAAGAAGCATTTATGGCAGTTTTGAAATTGAATGATTAATATTTTTTTAGAGAATAAATAATAGAGAAAACCTGATGATAAAAATTGTCAGGTTTTTTTATTTTATTTATCTTTCAACCATTCAAACAATCGTTTTGCATCTTCCATTTTGAAAAGCTGTGTTCCTTCATTCATGGTCGCTGCAGATCCGCAAGCAACTCCCCAACGAAGAACTTCTTTTAAGCTTTTGTTTTGAGAAAGCGCTAAAACCATCCCTCCTACCATACTGTCACCAGCTCCGACAGTACTTTTTTTAACGACGTTTGGAGCAGAAACAAATTCATAAAAATCTTTTGTAACCAATACAGCACCTTGTGGTCCTAGTGACACAACTACTATTTCGGCACCTCCATTTGCAATAATTTGCTTTGCGGCATGATTTATTTCTTCCATTTCTAAACTCTTTACACCAATTAATTTAGACAATTCGGAAACATTAGGTTTAATCATAAAAACACCCACTTCTAAAACTTTTACTAAAGCTTCTCCATCAGAATCGATTATTAATTTTATTCCTGATTTTTTAGTGATCTCAGCAATTTTTTTGTAAAAATCAACCGGCAAACCTTCATTTAGACTTCCACTAACAATTAAATAATCAGATTTTAATTCTTGAATTAATTGGATAATTTTATTTTTTTCAGTTTCATTAATTTCAGCTCCTTTAAAACCAAAACGATACTGCAAGTTTGTATTGTCATCGACAGCAACAAAACTTTCTCTAGTATCACTATGAATTTCTATCGTTTCAAACGAAATTCCTTCTTTTTTTACAATCTCTTTCAACATTTCTCCTGTGAATCCACCAGATGTAAATAGAGCTTTAGAACTTCCTCCTAGATGAGCAATTGCTTTAGAAACATTGATTCCGCCACCGCCTGCATCAAATCTTGGCGTTTCGCAACGAATTTTTTGCTCCGGAACCAAACCTCTAAAATGCGTACTTTTATCTAAAGCTGGATTTACAGTAAGTGTAACAATATCAAAAATTTTCATTTTAGGTAAATTAATTAATCTGAAAGATTCTATAAATTTAATCAAAATTTGTGCGATTTGAGGCAAAAATTTCTTCGTACCTTTGCATCTTCAAATTAAAAATAAATGATCGAAGATAAAACACCACAACGTACCAGTATAGCACAATTAGGAGAATTTGGTTTGATAGACCACTTGACTAAACAATTCGAAATTATGCAACCATCGACCTTAAAAGGAATTGGTGATGATGCTGCTGTTTTAGATTTTAAAGACAAAAAAATAGTTGTTTCGACCGATTTATTAATTGAAGGTGTTCATTTCGATTTGGCTTACATGCCACTCAAACATCTGGGTTACAAAGCGGTCGTGGTAAATATCTCTGACATTTGTGCAATGAATGCTAAAGCAACTCAAATCACAGTTTCGGTAGCAGTTTCTAATCGTTTTCCGCTAGAAGCATTAGAAGAATTATTTGCAGGAATTAATTTAGCTGCTCATGAATATAAAGTTGATGTCATTGGTGGAGACACAACCTCATCACAAAAAGGATTAATAATTTCTATCACAGCAATTGGTGAAGCTGATGAAGATGAAATTGTATACAGAAATGGCGCAAAAGAAACCGATTTATTGGTTGTAACCGGTGATATTGGAGCAGCTTACATGGGATTACAAGTTCTAGAACGTGAGAAACAAGTGTTTCAAGTAAACCCAAATTCGCAACCTGATTTAGATGCTTATACATATCTTATCGAGCGTCAACTAAAACCAGAAGCTCGTAAAGATGTTCGAACTTTGTTGCACGCTTTGGAAATAAAACCAACATCTATGATTGATATTTCTGACGGATTATCTTCAGAAATTATGCATTTGTGCAAACAAAGCAAAGTAGGTTGTAATTTGTATGAAGACAAATTGCCTATCGATCCCCAATTTATTTCTGTTTGCGAAGAATTTAATATCGATTCTACAACTGTCGCGATAAATGGTGGAGAAGATTACGAATTACTTTTTACCATTGCTATGGAAGATTTTGAAAAAATAAAAGGCAATCCTAACTTTACAATTATTGGTCACATGACGCAGGAAAGTGAAGGAATTCATTTAGTAACTCGTGCCAATACAAGAATTCCTCTAAAAGCTAGAGGCTGGAATGCTTTAGAAGAATAATTTTTTATAAATCTGATTTTGCAAATGTAAAATCTAAAGTTTTAATTAATTTTTCGCTCAAAATTTCTTTCCCAAAAGATGGTTTTTCTTTATTAAATTTGGGTGAAGTCAAATTTAATTCGATGGCTTTTTGGGTGTAATATTCTTCTCGAGTTGGGTGAAATGGTGAAACAGCATTAAACGTTTCATTCCACACTTCGTCAGACTCAGTATGACAAATGATTTTCAAGATAATCCCAATACAATCTTTTTGATGAATTAGATTTATGGCCCCGTCAGGATTTTCAATATTTTCTCTACCAGCCAGAAATTTTATAGGATGGCGATCTTCACCTATTAATCCGCCGAAACGAAGGATTGTAGTTTGAAAATTTTTATTGTTTTGAAATAATTTTTCGGCTTCCAATAATTGTTTTCCGCCTTCAGTTTCTGGTTTTGGAGTGGTTTCTTCCGTTACAATCGAATTATCATCCGCATAAACAGAAGTCGAACTCACAAACAACACTTTCGTTACTGATGATGTTTCGATAAATGGAATCAAAGTTTTTATCTTGGCTACAAAATTCTCCGTAGCATTTCCTCGTAATTTTGGTGGAATATCAATAATTAAAACTTCTGAATTTTCTAAAAAAGCATCAATATTTCCAATGATTTCATTTTCATTTAACGAAAGTAAAAACGGCTGAATTCTATTTTCTTCCAATACAGAAAGTTTGTTCTGAGAAGTTGTCGAACCTTTTACAGAAAAATTATTTGAGATTAATACTGTCGCCAATGGCAAGCCCAACCAACCGCAACCTAATATTGAAATGTTTTTATTACTTATTGCCATTCTATTTTTTCTTTATATGTGCTAGTGATATTGTCATAATAATAGATTTTCTTTTTTTTAAATCCTGCTTTTATTAGGGATAATGAGTCTGGAAATAACTCTTTGTTACAAAAGATTATACTCTCATCGGGATTACTGACATTATATTTCACTTTGTAGAATTTGTATAAATTTTCATATTCCCAACTAGCTTCAGTTATATCTGAATATTTTATCCTGTCATTATAAAAATAGTATTTAACATTAGAATTTTTTCCTGACTTCATAAGCCTGTAAGTGTAAGCTATTGTAGTAGCATTACAGTTTTTCAATTTTTTATCATAATTTTTTTTTGTATTTTTTTTTGCAAAAAATAAAAGGGTTAATAAGACAACTATAATAGTTATACCAATAACACAACCATTTTTTTCTTTTTCTTCCATTTTTACGAATCTTTTTTTACTAAAACAAACCCTTCATTTTCTATAGACATGTATCCTTGGTCATATAAAAAATAATATATATTCCCAGTTTTAGTAGTATAAATTGAGGTAAAAAACTCGAAATCGAAACCTTTGCTTAATAATTTTGAACGTGTTGTTTTCGATTTCGCTTCAGGATTCAAATCGGACAAAATGCGATAGTTTTTGCGTAATTTGTTGTTTATATTTCGCATTAAGTTGGTCGAATCTTTATTTATTTTGTTGTTATAAGCGTTGCGACAACCATCACTGCAAAACTTTTTGTCTTCGCGACCTATAATTTTTTCGTTACATTCTAAACAGTTTTTCATACGTTAATAATATTTATTTTTTATTGGAATATGGTATATTTATGAGGAAATCTTCATTTGTGTTCGTGATTTAAGTATCATAAATATTTCATCTTCTAAAATTTGCCTTTATATAGTAATGCCTGCTCAATATGCGCAAAATGATGTTTGCAATGCCAAGCATACAAACCAATAACTTCTTTTAATTCGTATGTTTTTTTACTTTCTGGGTGTGTAAATGTTTTGGCTAAATCCGCAGTGTCAAAACTTTTTAGCAACATTGTCCATCTTGCATGAATTCCTTCTAGGATTAGCAAGGAAGTTAAAATATCATCACAATCTCCATCTATAAGTGTTGCCCATTTTGCTTCATCATAAGGTTTTATGGTCGGATTGTCTTCGGTAATCGCCAGTTTGAATCTTACAAAACTATTTATATGACTGTCGGCACAATGGTGAATGACTTGTTTTATCTTCCAGCCATCTGGTCGATATGTCCAATTAAGTTCTTCTACAGATAAATTTGAAACCGTGTTTTTTAATTTTAATGGAAACATTTCAATTGTTTCAATCCAGTTTTGAATGTCATTTTCTGAAATTGAATCGGGTTTTGTAAAATGACCTATAGGAAATTTTAGGGTTTCTTGATTTAAGATTCCGTTTTCAAAATCTTCAATTAATTTTTTAGCATTTTCAAAATCTTCAGCTTTTACCTTTAAAATTATTGGATTAAATCCTCCTGAACTTATTGCCCAAGGTTCAATATTTGTCATATTTTCATTTTCAGTAAATACTTGAATATTTATATTTTCTAATAAATTCCTGATATTAATAGTTTCGCTAAAAGTTCCTCTAAATATGTTTATCATTTAATTTTAATTATTTTGTTTAAAGTCTTTTAAAATCAACCAAATATAAATAAAAAACTCCAATTACAAACGATTACAAACAATTACAACCGAAAGTAAATGAGTTACAACCGAATAAATTTTGGAACTCGCCACATCTTTGCACTGTCGAAATCAAATAACAATCGACACTAACATAAAAAATAACAATTTAAATTTACACGCCATGAATGCATTAAGAAACAAAGTACAGTTAATTGGAAACGTAGGAAACGATCCAGAAATTAAAATCCTAGAAGACGGAAAAAAACTAGCCAAACTAACCATTGCTACAAACGAAGTGTATTATAATGACAAAAACGAAAAAGTAACAGATACGCAATGGCACAACGTTACCGCATGGGGAAAAACTGCAGAAATCATTGAAAGTTTTGTAACCAAAGGAAAAGAAATCGCTGTTGAGGGAAAACTGACACATAGAAGTTATGATGACAAAGATGGCGTAAAAAGATATTATACCGAAGTAGTAGTAAATGAGCTACTCCTGTTGGGAAATAAATAAAAATATATTATACTATTTATAAGAGCGGCAAATTATTTGTCGCTTTTTGTGCATTAAAAAGTTAGTTATTTTGATGATTTAATAAAAATAAATACAAAATATCAATGAAAGTATTAAATTTGTGTAAATATTGAAAGTCCCATGAAAAAAATTACACTTATAGTATTGCTTTTAACAAACGTTTTTGGGTTTTCTCAAAACGAGAAATATAGCACTGAAAATATTGCTGAAGCTGAAGGAAAATCTGCTTCAAAAATAATGAATTTAGCAGTAAATCCGAATACTCAAAACTATGATATTACCTATCATAAAATGGAGTTTACGGTCGATCCTACGGTGTATTTTATATCCGGGAAAGTTACAACAACTTTTACTGCATTATCAAATATGACAACTGTCACTTTCGATTTTGCCAATGAGTTAACTGCTAGTTCAGTTAAACAGGGCGCAACTAATTTATCATTTGTAGAAAATACAAATAACGAATTGGTTATCACTTTACCAACAACAATTACCTCAGGGAATTCCGCAACAGTAGAAATTACTTATTCTGGAGCGCCACCAGTAAATGGTTTTGATGCATTTACTACAACCACTCATGGAAGTGGAGCAAGTTCAAAAGCTGTTTTGTATACGCTTTCTGAACCTTATGGTGCTCGTGATTGGTGGCCATGCAAGCAAGACTTAAACGATAAAGTTGCTAGTATTGATGTTTACATTACTGCGCCATCAGAATATGTTAGTGTTTCTAATGGTATAGAACCTGAAGCGCCAGTAACTGTTGGAGCAAATAAAACCACTCACTTTCATCATGGTTATCCAATCCCAGCATACTTAATTGCCATTGCTGTTACTAATTATAGTGTTTATAATCAACAAGCTGGTTTAGGAACAGTTGCTAGCCCATTTTATCCCCTTATAAATTATAGCTATCCAGAAACTGCTGCTGCTAACCAAACTAGTATGGCAATTACACCAACTATTTTAAATTTTTATGAATCTATTATTGGACCATATGCATTTAGAAATGAAAAATATGGTTTATGTCAATTTAGTTGGGGTGGCGGTATGGAACACACCACTGTTTCATTTATGACTGCTGGAGGTTCTGGTGCTTATAGTAGAAGTTTAATTGCACACGAAACAGCACACCAATGGTTTGGAGACAAAATAACCTGCGGCTCGTGGAAAGACATTTGGTTAAACGAAGGAATTACCGAATATATGTCAGGTTGTGTTGTAGAAAATTTAGACGGAGCAACTAGCTTTGTAACTTGGAAAAATGATAAAATAAATAGTATTACAGGTGCCACAAACGGAAACTTATATTTAACTGATGCACAAATTACCAATGTTAATAGAATTTTTGACTATAGATTAACCTACAATAAAGGTTCGATGGTAGCTAATATGTTGCGTTTTAAGATGGGTAATACTAATTTCTTTCAAGCATTAAGAAATTATTTAAGTGATCCAACGTTAGCTTATGCGTATGCTTTAACACCACAATTTCAAGCAAAACTTGAAACCATTTATGGAAGTAGTTTACAAGAATTTTTTAATGATTGGGTTTACAATGAGGGTTATCCGACTTATACTATAAATGCATTCAATTCTGGTGCAGGTCAAGCAACGGTTCAAATTAGTCAAACACAATCTGATGCTTCTGTTAGCTATTTCGAAATGCCAGTTCCTGTAAGATTAACAGGAGCTTCCGGGCAACAATTAGATGTAGTTTTAAACAACACAACAAACGGACAAAGCTTTGTAGTTCCAGTAGGATTTACAGTAACTGGAGTACAATTCGATCCTAATAAAGATATCATTTCTCGAAATAGTACTGCTATCCTAAGTGTAAGTAATTTTAATTATGATACAGCACTAAATATGTACCCTAATCCAGCTTCAGATATTTTAACGATCGATTTTCCAACAAATATGACTTTACAAAAAGTAAGTTTATACAATGCTTTAGGTCAAAAATCTTTAGAGACCAATCAGAATAAGATTAATGTTTCTAGTCTTTCTACAGGAATGTACATTGTAAATTTCGAAACATCAGAAGGGACTTTTCATAAAAATTTCATAAAAAAATAATCTCGGCACATATATTGTAAAAAAGTAAGGTGAAAACCTTACTTTTGTTTTTTATACAAAAAATTAAAATTAATAAATGGATACTTTAATACAAATAGCACAAATCTTATTTATACTCTCTGTTCTTGTCATTCTTCACGAATTTGGGCACTATATTACCGCAAGAATATTTAAAGTTAGAGTCGAAAAATTCTATCTTTTTATGGATGCTGGATTTTCATTATTTAAAAAGAAAATAAACGATACCGAATGGGGAATTGGTTGGTTGCCTATAGGTGGTTATGTAAAACTATCAGGAATGATGGACGAAAGTATGGATACCGAACAAATGGCACAGCCAGCACAACCGTGGGAATTCCGTTCTAAACCAGCTTGGCAACGTTTAATTATTATGCTGGGAGGAATCACAGTAAACATTCTTTTAGCTATTTTTATTTATACCGTTATGTTTAGTACAGTTGGACAAAAATATGCATCAACTGAATTATACCAGAAAAAGGGATTAATGTTTGGACAATCAGGAATTGATGCTGGGTTCAAAAATGGAGATAAAATTTTGAGTGTTGATGGTAAAGTGCAACCAAAATTTAATCGAATGATTATTGATGTCTTATTGGGAGACAAGGTAGAAGTAGAAAGAGAAGGACAAAAACAAACATTATCTATTACCGACCAACAAAAAGGGAAAATTTTAGCTACCGAAGGGAAAGATTTTATTTCTCCAAGATTAACTGAGGTTTATGTGGATTCTATTGTTCCTAAAAGCGAAGCAAATAAAGCTGGATTATTAAAAGGTGATAAAATTGTAAGAGTAAATGATCAGAACATTAAATTCTATGACGAACTTTCTACAACTTTGGAAGCTAAAAAATCAGATTCAATTAAACTAACTGTTTTAAGAGCTGGTAAAGAAATTTTATTATCATCTAAAGTTACACCGGAAGGAAAACTTGGTTTTAGACCCACTTTTGAAGACAAAGAGGATTTTATAATAACAAACAAATTAAGCCTTTTTCAAGCCATTCCTGCTGCTATAAACGAGTCTTATACACAATTTATTTATAACATCAAGCAGTTTAAACTAATCCTTAGACCAAAAACCGAAGCCTACAAGCAAGTAATGAGCCCAATAGGAATTACTCAGAAACTTCCAAAAGAATGGAACTGGGAGTTTGTATGGGGTTTTACAGCCATGTTTTCGATAGGATTAGCGTTTATGAACTTGCTGCCTATTCCAGGTCTTGATGGTGGTCATGCTATATTTACTATTGCAGAAATGATTACTGGTAAAACTTTAAGTGTAAAAGCAGCAGAAAGAGTTCAAACTGTAGGGATGATTATCTTGCTGAGTTTAATGGCTTTAACCTTCGGGAAAGACATCTATGCAATAATAATGAAGAATTTTTTCTAAAAAAGTGATAATTTTATTTGCAAATAATAAAAATGGTGCTATCTTTGCACCGCTTTAAAAGTGAAACACACTTTCCTTCTTAGCTCAGTTGGTTAGAGCATCTGACTGTTAATCAGAGGGTCCTTGGTTCGAGCCCAAGAGAGGGAGCAAAAAGCGAAAAGACTATCAGAAATGATAGTCTTTTTTTTATGGACTAAACAAACCCTACAATTTTTAAGTATTTTTGTCATAAATAATAATTAAGCAATCCTGATTTTATGATTTCTATATTAATTTTAATTTTAGCGGTAGCAATATTAGCTCTAGGTATAGTCTCATGGCGTTTATGGCAATCTGAAAAAACCAAAAAAGAACTCCTTGACAAATACACTTCTCTTGAGATGAAAGTAGATGGTTTAAAACTGGATACTTTAGAATCGAGACTTAATCCACATCTTTTTAAAAATATTCTGAACTCGGTTCAATCACATGCTTATCAAACCTATTTTGCGTTAGATAAATTAGCCAATGTTCTGGACTACATTTTGTATGATAGCCAACAAAAATGGGTTTCACCAAAAGAAGAAATTGCATTTGCATTAAACCTCATCGAAATTCATAAAATTAAAATCAGTCCTCTTTTTGAACTCACTGTAAAAACTAAAATCAATGAAAATGAAAAGCTCTATGAAGAAGCATTGTTGGCTCCTTTATTGTCTATCGATTTAATTGAAAATGCATTTAAACATGCCGATTTACAAAGTCCTGATGCTTTTATAACTGTACTATTCGAACTTAAAAACAATTGCTTTATGCTTACGGTTTCAAATAAAGTTTCCGATAAAAAAGCAATGAAAAAAGACCGAAGCGGATTAGGAAATACCACTTTAGAACAACGCCTCAAAATTATTTATAAAAATCAATTTCAATTAGATAGTTTAGTTGAAAACAATGTCTATACTGCTCATCTAAAAATCAATCTCCTTGACTACAAAACTCAGATGCATACTGCTGGATGATGAATTACAAGGCTTGACTTATTTAAAAATGCTCTGCGAACAAATACCAGAGTTAGAAATAGTCAAAGTATTTAACTCGCCCGAAAAATTACTCGAAAAAATTACTTCGATAGATTTTGATTTGTGCATCACCGATATCGAAATGCCTGGAATGGATGGCTTAACATTGGCCAGCCGGCTTCAAAACAAACTGGTAATTTTCACCACAGCATACAAAGAATACGGGTCGGAAGCTTTTGATATTGATGCCGTAGATTATATCACCAAACCCGTAACAAAAGAACGACTACACAAAGCAGTTCTTAAAGCAGTCGAAAGACATAAAAGCACAATTCAAAACGCCGCATTTATCACATTGAATACAGATAAAGGAAAAGGAATTATTTATATTAATCAATTGGTTTATGTCAAATCTGCGGAACACGACAGTAGAGACAAAGAAGCACTTCTAATTGATGGAAGTGTTCTGGTTCTAAAGAATATTAATTTCGAAGCCTTGCTTCAACAAATTCCAAAAACCAATTTTTGTAGGGTAAATAAAAAAGAAATTATTGCTGTATCACAAGTCAAACATTACACACACAACGAAATTACACTTAAACAACAGGATAAAAACGGGAATTTTATTAGTGTCTTGTTAAGTGAAACCTACCGTTCTGCTTTTATGAAATTGATTACAAGGTAACTTATTACAAAGTTTTTCCTTCTTGTTACAATGCTCGAAAAAGGGTAGCATTTTTGTTTTTTTTCCGAAAAAAGACTTCCCATATTTGCACCGAATTATTGCTAATAGAAATTCAAGGAAGTATGAGAAATTTTAAAAATTCATTTTTTTATTTAATAATTATAGGCGGATTTTCATCTTTAATCTACGCTATAATCCTCAATGGAAAAACATTAGAACAAGGACAAAATATTGTTTCAAATACAAAAGGAAGTGGTCATTGGAATGATTTTCTAGCATCGATGACTCATAATTTACAAAATCCATTATCGATACTTCTTGTACAAATCATCACTATTATTCTGGTGGCTCGTTTTTTTGGATGGGTTTGCAAAAAAATAGGACAACCATCGGTTGTTGGCGAAATCATCGCAGGAATTCTTCTAGGACCATCATTATTAGGAATGTTTTATCCTGAATTTTCAGGAATTCTTTTCCCGAAAGAATCATTAGGTAATTTACAATTCTTAAGCCAAATAGGATTAATCCTTTTTATGTTCGTCATCGGAATGGAACTCGATTTGAAAGCCTTGCGAAATAAAGCCCACGACGCTGTAGTTATTAGTCATGCGAGTATTATTATTCCGTTTGCTTTGGGAATGGGTTTGGCTTTTTACATCTATAAA
The DNA here is from genome assembly GCF_046153165.1 of Flavobacterium sp. Classification (GTDB taxonomy): domain Bacteria; phylum Bacteroidota; class Bacteroidia; order Flavobacteriales; family Flavobacteriaceae; genus Flavobacterium. The sequence goes on from NZ_JBJXEN010000036.1 coordinate 11,488, forward strand.
TCATTTGCTCCTGCTGGAATCGATTTTACCTCATTTGGTTTGTTTCTAGGGATTTCTATGAGTATTACTGCTTTTCCGGTATTGGCTAGAATTGTCCAAGAAAGAAACATTCATAAAACAAAACTGGGAACTATCGTGATTACTTGTGCTGCTGCCGATGATGTTACAGCATGGTGTATTCTAGCCGCAGTTATTGCCATTGTAAAAGCAGGTTCTTTCACCAGTTCACTTTATGTGATTGGTTTGGCACTTTTGTATGTATTATTAATGCTAAAAGTTGTGCGACCATTCCTAAAACGAGTGGCAGATATTAATCGTACCAAAGAAAGCTTAAACAAACCTATTGTCGCTATTTTCTTTTTAACCTTATTAATTTCAGCATACGTTTCAGAACTGATTGGTATTCATGCCTTGTTTGGTGCCTTTATGGCTGGAGCAATAATGCCCGAAAACGCTAAGTTTAGAAGCGTATTTATCGAAAAAGTAGAAGATGTATCTGTTATTCTTTTATTGCCATTATTCTTTGTATTTACTGGTTTACGTACCCAAATTGGATTAATTAACGATATTCATTTGTGGAAAATAACTGGTGTTATTATAATCGTAGCTGTAGCTGGAAAGTTTCTAGGAAGTGCTTTGGCCTCAAAATTTGTTGGTCATAATTGGAAAGACAGTCTTTCTATAGGAGCCTTAATGAATACCAGAGGTTTGATGGAATTGGTCGTACTAAATATTGGGTATGATTTGGGCGTATTGTCAACCGAAATTTTCACAATGATGGTTATTATGGCATTAGTCACCACGTTTATGACTGGACCAGCATTAGATTTAATCAATTATCTTTTTAAAACCAAAACGCATTTTGTTCCCGAAACCATTGGTGACAAAAGCAAATACAAAGTTTTACTATCATTTGATTCCTCCGAAAAAGGAAAAGCTTTGCTAAAAGTGGCCAACAGTTTAGTAAAAAAACAAACTGAAAACACAATTGTCACAGCCATGCATTTGGGTTTAAGTTCAGAGTTGCATTCTTTTGATTTAAAAGATTACGAAAAAGAGACTTTCTTGCCAATAGTAACTGAAGCCGATGTATTACAACAAAAAATATATACTTTGTTTAAAGCTTCTAATGATATTTATTCTGATCTTATAGAAACCGCCAATCACGGAGAATATGATTTATTATTGGTTGGTCTTGGCCAATCTATCTTTGAAGGAACATTACTTGGAAAAGTATTGGGATTCACAACCAGAATCATAAACCCGGATCGATTTATTGATAAAATAACAGGAAAAGAAGGCTTGTTTGAAAATTCTCCGTTTGATGAAAATACACGTCAAATTATAGCAAACAGCAAAATGTCGGTCGGAATATTAGTAAATAAAGGATTAGACCAAATTGAAAATGTATTTATTCCCATATTTAGTAAGGAAGATACTTTCTTGCTAGAATATGCACAAAAACTGATTCATAATAATGGTTCACAAATCATAATTTCCGATGTTTTAGACGAAGTAAAAAACAATACACACATGCAAGAAAGCATTCGTTCTATCGAGCAAATTGCACCCAATCATATTATGATGATGCAAGAACGCACCATTAGAAAAGAGTTTCTAATGCAACAAGATTTAATGATTATAAGCTTAGATAGTTGGAAAAAACTCATCGATTCACAAAGTATTTGGCTCAATAATACACCAACGATTTTAATTATAAAACCTTAGTAATTTAATTAGAATGAACTTTAAGTTATTTAAAAAATACATTTTACTTTTAATGCTACTTTCTTGTTTTTGTGGCTTTACTCAAACAGAAAAACCCAAATCTGAAAGTAAAATCGATGCAGGATTTGAAGGAATGATAGGACTTTCTGTTAGTAATAAAGTAATAGCGCTAAATGTTGGCGGACCAAGTTTAAAATACAAACTAAAAAATCATTTCAAAATTGGAATTGGTGCTTTTCCTTCTTTAATCTTTTTAGATAAAAAGATATACCCAAAATTGGCTTTTTCTCCCATTGTCGAACACAACAAATGGTTGTTTATAGCGCCCTATTATGGTTATGATGCTAATAATGAAATGATATGGACTTTAGGTGTTGGTTATAAGTTCTAAAGATACTAATCCCGCTTCAACCAACCCGTAACGCTCATGCGTCTTTCATTAGTCACCAAAACCTCATGAACGAGTTCGTTACTTTTGAAGAAAACCGTTTTGCCTTGCGTAGGCGATATTTTCTGGTCGTTGTCTACTTGATGAATAAGCAATTCGCCTCCATCCTTTTCTTGCCAATCATTATTTAAATAACTAATCATCGAGAATTGTCTGCTCGAATTATCCTGAAACTGGTCTAAATGTTTCCTGTAAAAACTTCCTGTTTCGTACAAAGAATAATGAAACTCATAACCCGTGATACCAGCATAACAAGAACTATTTAGATATGCTATAAAAGCTTCTATTTGTACAAAAAACGCATTTTCGTGAGCATTGTTGTTCTTTTTGTCGAGCCAATAAATCACATCGTTTCGTATCGCCGTGTTGTGTATTAGCTTATCAGCATTGCCAGTTCCGGCGGTGATCAATTTATTGTCGTGATGCAGAGAAAGTAAGTTTTCCTTGAGGTGGTTGGCTAGTTCGTCACTCAAAAAGTGCTGAGAGATGCCCACTTTATTTTCAATATAAGAGGCAATGAGGGTTTCAAAACTATTTTCCATGGGATTGTTTGACTACCTGAATAGACAAGCAACGTAGCAAGGTAGTCTTAATAAACTACAATCAACTTTAATTAACGTTTGTCATTATCTTTCCCGCGCAGGCGGGAATCCATTTTTAGGAATTTATAATTATACAAATTACAAAACACGCGTATGTATGTAGTTAAAAAATCATTCTAATTGATAAATAACTGATTTGAGAAAAGAGAATGTGGAGCAGAAACCAAATTTATATCAAATTTAAGAGAAGGTTCAATTCGTGAACTTGCATTATGAATTCTAAAAGATATTTGCCAGCCTTCGTTCAACGTAACTAAAAGTGTAGTTTTAGAATTCTCTTGATAAACAACTTCAATTAATCTGTTTGGCAATTTTAATTTCTGAATTTTGGCTTTAGGTTTTATATTTTCAAAGGGTAAATTTAAAGTTCCGTGCAAATTATATGCTTGAATTTCAACTTTATTTTTTCCTTTTATAACTTTATAAAAATCTTGTCTACCAATTAAATATTCTATCAAACGTTCGGCAATAATTCCAACATTATCATTATCTAAACGCAATAATTCTTTTCTAAAAGCGTCTAAAACTGGAACATAAACCGAATCGTGATAATTACCTAATGTATCCCATTTTTGTGTTGCTTTACTTGCAGTTCTTAATTTTGCTAAATTATCAAAAACAGGTCTAACTTCTTCAAAATAGTCAGCAGAACAAGGAACATCTAGCCATTTTAATCCAAAATCAATATCATTTGACAATCTTGAATGCTTAACGGCACGATGATTATTTTTAGCAGAAATCCCAATTTCCCATTTTTGCAAAGACCTGATTGCTAAAACATCACGAACATCACCACTTTGTCCCATTTTATCTGAAACGATTTCAAGTTGTAAAACATCACTTTTATTAATTCCGTTTCCCAAACGTGGTTCAATATCAAGAAGAAAATTAACAGCAAAACTTGCCACTAATTTATAATGATTTTGCTCATTTTCATCAAAACCATCAAAACATTTTTTGGCAGTTTTATATGGTTCGTTATCTACAACTGTAACAATTGTAACTGCTTTTAATCGTTCTAAAAATTCATTCAAAAGAGCATATTCAAATGCTTTCCCATTTATTGTTTGAGTTGATATTTTTACCATTATGCAGATATAGAATTTAACATTTCATTCATTTTTTCTCGAACAATATTACCATTGTTAACCAATGAAACTTTCTGAAATATTTCTCTTTTACTTGTTTTATTTTTACTTAAATCTTTGAAGATTTTTTCTCCTAAAACTTTTGCCATTGCAACAGGTACGGCATTTCCAATCATTTTATATCCCGCAACAACACTTTTGTAGTAAAAAATAAAATCATCAGGAAAAGTTTGAACTCTTGCACACTCACGAACACTTAAACGTCTGTATAAATATTCTTTCCCTCTAACAAATTCTCTAACATTTTGTTCAATAAAATTCATTTTTGGTGCTTGTGGATGAATTGGTGCGTGTCTTCCGCCAGCTTGAATTGTGTAAGAAACTTCATCCCAAGAACGAACTCTATTTCTAGACATAAACATTGACGAAAAACCACCAATCATATATTCGTGATTTTCTATTTTGCAATTTTCACCATTTGTATAATTACCTTCTTTCGCTGGCAAAACATTATCTTTTAAATCGCTTATTGCTTCTTCTAAACTAATTTTTTTTTCGATTGTTATTCCTCTAGGAAATTGAAAAGTTATTCCCAAATCATTTCTATAGCCAATAAAGAAAACTCGTTTTCTATCTTGAGGAACACCAAAGTCAGAAACATTTAATAACTGAAATGATAAATCATAACCAATGTCGGTAAACATCTGTTTGATGTTTGCAAGTGCATCTTTGTGAGCAGGTAGCAACATTCCTGAAACATTTTCAGCGAGAAAAAATTTGGGTTTTTTATCTGCAAGAATTCTCATAAATTCATAAAAAAGCTGACCTCTTTTGTCTGTAATTCCCCTTTTCGATCCTGCTTCTGACCAACTTTGGCAAGGCGGACCGCCAATTATTCCATCACAATCAGGAACTTCATTCGAGGGAATATCAACAATGCTACGCTTGTCTAAAATAGTATTTTTATGATTCTTTTCATAAGTTTCCCAAATATCTTTGTCATATTCATTTGCCCAAACTACATCAAAACCAGCCTTTTGAAAACCCAAATCAAGACCGCCAGCGCCTGCAAAAAATGAAACTATTTTCATATTGGAATAAGTTAGAATTATGAACAACAAATTTACTATTTTTACTTTCATAATCTAAACAAAAGAAAAGTAAAAAATTAAACATTGTAGTAAAGCTTAATGAACAATAAATATTCGTCAGGTTTTAATTAAATTACCTCCATCAAATCATTCTTATGAAAAAAATATTTTTCTCTCTATTGTTGCTATCCACAATGACACAAGCCCAAACTAAAGAAACAGCAAAGATAAATTCGGTTTTAGACAGTTGGCACAAAGCGGCTGCCGAAGCAAAATTTGACAACTATATGAACATCATGACTGATGACGCCATATACATTGGCACTGATGCCACCGAAAACTGGAACAAAAAAGATTTTATGACTTTTGCTAAACCTTATTTCGACAAAGGCAAAGCATGGAGTTTTACAGCACTAGAACGTCATGTTTATCTAGATAAATCAGGAAAAACAGCTTGGTTTGACGAATTACTAAACACTCAAATGAAAATTTGTCGTGGTTCAGGTGTTCTAGAAAAAATAAAAGGCGAATGGAAAATAAAACACTACGTTCTTTCTATGACGATTCCTAACGACAACACGAACGAAGTAATTAAAGTTAAAGCACCTATTGAGGACGCTTTGATAGACAAACTAAAAAAGAAGTAAAAACCCATTTTTGTCATTTCGACGAAGGAGAAATCACAAATTTTAGCTATGAGATTTCTCCTTCGTCGAAATGACATCGAGTCTTTCTAAAAAACTAATAAACGTTTTCTTTTAGCTTACTAATCATTTCTACCGTCATTTTTTCCATATCGAAATCATTTTTCCAGCCCCAATCTTTTCTAGCCTCGCTATCATCGATACTGGCTGGCCAAGAATCGGCAATTTTCTGACGGAAATCTGGTTCATAATTAATAGTAAAATCAGGAAAGTGTTTTTTAATTTCTTCGGCAATTTCTGCAGGTGTAAAACTCATTGCAGATAAATTGTATGACGAACGAATTTTTACATTTTCAGATGGAACTTGCATGATACTTACAGTCGCTTTTATAGCATCGTCCATGTACATCATAGGCAAACCTGTATTTTCAGATAAGAAGGAAGTAAATTTTCCATCGGTAATGGCTTTGTGGTAAATATCTACCGCATAATCGGTCGTTCCGCCACCTGGAGGTGTACTCCAACTAATTAGCCCAGGATATCTAATGCTTCTCACATCGACACCATATTGTTTGTGGTAATATTCGCACCAGCGTTCTCCAGTTTGTTTACTAATTCCGTAAACCGTACTTGGTTCCATAATGGTATATTGTGGTGTGTTTTCGCGTGGTGTTGTAGGGCCAAAAACGGCTATACTTGAGGGCCAAAATATTTTTTTAATTTTTCCGGCTTTCGCTAAATTCAAAACGTGAAAAAGTGAATTCATATTCAAATCCCAAGCAAAAGCAGGATTTTTTTCGGCTGTTGCCGATAGTAGTGCTGCCATCAAATACACATCGGTAATTTGATATTTCTCTAATAAATGTTCAATCTGATTGTAATCTAAAGCATTTACAACTTCAAAAATTCCTTCATTTACAATATCAGTATTTAGTTTCCTAATATCGGAAGCAATGACATTATCTTTACCGTAAATCGTTCGCAATTTGTTCGTTAGCTCGGTTCCTATTTGTCCGCAAGCGCCTATAATTAATATTTTTGTGTCCATTTTTGTCATGTTGAAGTACAAATATAACGTTTTCGTAAAATATAGCGTTAACATCTTTAACACTTTGGCAAACCAAAAACCAAAAATAACTACATTTGCTTTTTAGTTAAATTTTTTAATATGAAATATTTATGATTATTAAATCACCAACACAAATGATGGTTTCCTCATAAATACACCATATTCCAATAAAAAAATATTATATACATATGAAATATATTGTTTTACTGTTTTTGTTAATAATCGTTTCATTTACGGGCTGTAAAGACGAAGATAATACACATGAAATGCAAATTATCAAAGCTTTGAAAGAAAAAGAATTGGTTTTTAGCACGATTAACAAAACATGGAATTTTGTGCCCCGAACTTTAACACCAGAAGCGCAAGCCATCACAAATAACTGGAGTGAATGGAGATTATTTACTTCGGAATTATATCAAAAGCCAAAAGGTACAATTGGCGCTTTTCAACGAAAAACAAAAAATCTAACTCAAAAAGTTGAGG
>NZ_JBJXEN010000072.1:0-7740 GCF_046153165.1 Flavobacterium sp.
AATAATATAAACTATTATGAGCAAAAGAGATGAACTTATCGCTGTTTACGCAGCAGACTTAAAAGAAAAATGTGGACATACTGCCGATATGGCTTTGTTAACAAAAGTAACTGTTGGTTGTGGACCATCTATTTACAATAAAGATGCTGCAACAGTAGCAGGAAGTCAACAATCTGAACTAGACACAGTAAAAAATAATTTCTTAATTAAAAAATTAGGGCTAAAAGATGGTCCAGATTTAGATAAAGGAATTGAAGCTGTTATGGAAAAATATGGTAAATCTAATAAGAATAAATATAGAGCAGTAGTATATTATTTACTAGCTATTCATTTCAAAAAAGAAGGCATTTACAACAAATAGTAAATAGTTTTATAAAAAAATACAGAGCGTTTCAGAAATGAAGCGCTTTTTTATTGGAACAACTTCTAAACTTTGTACCTTTGCACTTTAAGAAAAAATAGAATAAAATGATTGAAATAGGAAAATACAATACGCTAACCATACTCCGTGAGACCAAGGTTGGATTATATTTAGGTTTGCCCGAAATAAACAAAGATCCAAGTAAAGATATATTATTACCTATTAAATATATACCAAACGAATTCGAAATTGGAGAAGAACTTATTGTTTTTGTATATTTAGATCATGAAGAACGCCCTGTAGCAACAACTCTAGAACCTTATATACTGTTGAATGAGTTTGCTCTTTTACGTGTAAATTATGTAAACCAAGTAGGTGCCTTTATGGACTGGGGAATGGAAAAAGACATTCTAGTTCCGTTTAAAGAGCAAGCTAGACCGATGGAAAAAGGAAAACGTTATTTAGTTTACCTTTATATGGACGAAAAAACAAACCGATTAGTAGCTTCAAGCAAAACTAATCAGTTTTTGAGTAATGATAATATTACAGTCGAAAATGGAGAAGAGGTTGATTTAATAGTCTCTCATATTACCGAAGTAGGTATTAATGTTATTATTAATGAAAAGCACAAAGGTCTATTGTACAAAAATGAAGTTTACGATGATTTGCGTACTGGGGATAGGATTGTAGGTTATATAAAAAATATTCGTCCTGATGGAAAAATAGATGTTTCTGCAACAAAATTAGGTTTCGAAAAAGTAGAACCAAGTGCGCAGGTTATTCTCGACGAACTCAAAGCTAGTCTTGGTTTTCTTCGTTTAAACGATGATTCTCATCCGGAAGATATAAAAACGGTTTTGAAAATGAGTAAAAAGACATTTAAAAAAGCAATTGGTACTTTGTATAAAGAAAAATTAATTGAAATTAAAGAAGACGGCATTTATTTAATATATACTTTGTAATTTATATTATAAAAAAAAAACGTTCAGATTTTCTGAACATTTTTTTTATAAAAAATCTAATTATTATATAGAATTCTAATTGTTTAGCATTACAGGCATAACTAACATAGTTACTGTTTCTCCTTCATCAAGACCATCAATAGGAGTAAGGATTCCAGCTCTGTTTGGCATAGACATTTCTAACATAATCATATCAGATTGTAAGTTTCCTAACATTTCTAATAGAAAACGTGAATTGAAACCTATTTGCATATCATCACCTTGATAATCACAAGTTAAACGTTCTTCAGCTTTGTTTGAATAATCTATATCTTCAGCAGAAATATTTAATTCTGTTCCAGCAATTTTAAGTCTAATTTGGTGTGTTGTTTTATTAGAGAAAATAGCCACACGACGTACAGAACTTAAAAATTGAGTTCTGTCAATCATTAATTTATTTGGATTTTCTTTTGGAATAACTGCTTCATAATTAGGGTATTTTCCGTCAATTAATCTACAAGTTAAAATATAATTATCAAAAGAGAAAGTAGCATTCGAATCATTATATTCGATAGTAACTTCTTCGTTTGAAGTTGCAAGAATTCCTTTCAAAATATTTAAAGGTTTTCTTGGCATAATAAAATCAGCAACTTGAGATGCTTTTACATCAGTACGAGCGTATTTTACTAATTTATGTGCATCAGTAGCAACAAAAATTAATCCTTCTGGAGAAAACTGAAAAAATACACCAGACATTACTGGACGTAAATCATCGTTTCCAGCTGCAAATATTGTTTTGCTTACTGCTGTCGATAATACTTCGGCAGGAACAATTGTTTTAGATGGTTCATCTAAGTTTACAGATTTTGGGAATTCTTCACCAGGAGCATAGGCTAGGGCATATTTTCCTGATTGTGAACTAATTTCGATAGTATTATTTTCTTCAACTGTAAATGTCAGTGGTTGTTCTGGGAATGTTTTTAGTATTTCTAACAATAATTTTGCAGGTACAGCAACACTTCCTTCACTTTTAGAATCGATTGTAAGTGAGGCAGACATTGTAGTTTCTAAATCAGAAGCAGAAACTAACAATTCATTTTTCTTTAATTCAAATAAGAAATTATCTAAAATAGGCAACGTATTACTACTGTTAATAACGCTTCCTAAAACCTGTAATTGTTTTAATAAATATGAGCTTGATACTATAAACTTCATCATCGTTTTTTTAAATTCTTCTGTTCTGAATTTCCAGAACTTTATTATTTTTTACAAATATATCGTAAACTAATCAGTATTGAAAACATTTTTATCAACAACTAACGACCAAATTGTCTTTTTCTAAAATAAGTAATCACAATTCCAAAAAACAGTAATAATACCAATGGTAATCCGACAGTTAGCAATTGAGTATAGGTATAGTTTTCAGCTACTTTTTCTTTATCTAATAATGGTAAATCGACTTCTTTACTTCTAATGTTAATAAGTCCGTTATCGTCAAGTAAATAATTCACGCAATTCATTAAAAATTCCTTGTTGGCATACATTTTATTAGTCCATTTGTCAAAACCCAATTCTAAAGGTTGTCCTTTATCATCTAGTTGATTTCTAATAATGTCACCATCTGAAACTACAATCATTTTAGATGCTTTCCCTTTGGCCTTAAAACTTGGATCATTAAAAGCTAAAACTCTATTTTCAAATACGGAAGAAAAATTACCTTCTAACAAAACACTAACAGGAATACTTCCTGGCAGAAAGTCTTGTGGATTTGGTTTTTCGTTTACCATTTTCAAATCAACTTCAACAGGAGTTCCTACTTTTTTAGAATAAATAGAAGATTGTAATAAGATTGTTTTCTTGATTCCGTTTTTCAGCGTATCAATGGCATTGGCAAAATCTAGTTTTACACCATCAATATTGTTTACAATTGGGTGTTTACTTTCAGGAAAAATATATGGCGCAAAATACCAAGGATATTTCTCATATTGCGTTTGGTTTCCTTTGTTTCCAGAAGCTAACGAAATGGGCGCACATTGAATATCTTTTACTAATATTGGATTTATTCTGAATCCGTATTTAAAAAACATATCATTTAAACCCAAATCGAAAGGGAAAGCAAAGCTAGTTCCTATTTTATTTAGATTTTCCATATCGATATTTACGGTTTCTACCAACCATAATGTTTTGCCTCCATTGATGATAAACTGGTCTAAAACTTGTTTTTCTTCGTCTGAAAAAGCAGATTTTGGTTTGGCAATAATAGCTAAATCGAAGGTTTTTAATGCTTTTGCAAATAGCACTGGGTTTTTAGAAACCGAATCTAAAGGAAAAGGCGCAATAAAATAATTTTCACGAACCGATTGTAAGAAGTCGGCTTTAAAAATATCTGGCAATTCATTTTTTCCTTTTATAACAGCAATTTTCTTTTGTTTTTTAGTTGTTATTTTATGAAAACCATCAGCAAAAGCATATTCTAAATGTTGTACGGAACTGACTACTTTTTGTTCGGTCGTTGCTCCTAATTTGTTTTTTAATAAAGAAATCTTAGTGCTTTTGTCTTTATAGGTTGCAATTGCCCAAGGAAAAACCATTTCTTTCGATTGTTTTCCTTTGTCATCAACAGTGATATTTATAGGATTTAGTCCTCGTTGTACAAAGGATTCCATGATGGCATCAGCTTCTTCAGGATTTTCTAAAGGGTTTACAAATTGGTAAATAATGTTAGGATTATAAGCCTTAAACTCATCTAGAATTTGTTTGGTTTCGTTTTGTAAACGTTTAAATTCGGGCGGAAAATTACCTTCTAAAAAAACATCAATATATAATGGTTCTTTAGCGTTTTTTATAATATCTAACGAAGTTTTAGACAAAGTGTAACGTTTGTCATGCGTTAAATCGAAACGATGAAAAAATTGACTTCCTATTCCATTTATAACAAGAATAATAGCAATAGTAAGTAATAATATCTTAATTTTCTTTTTCTTAACTGGTATCATCACGATTTGTATGATTTTAATTTATAAACGGTAAACGACAAAAATAGTATAGTTATACTCACAAAATAAATAATATCTCGAGTATCAATCACACCACGACTCATACTTTTGTAATGGTAATCCATTCCGAATGATTCAATTATTTCGCCAAAATTGCCAAATATCTTGTAGTTTGCAATGCCTTGAAAGCCAAAATAAAAAACAAAACACAAAAATACCGAAATAATAAAAGCTACAATCTGATTGTCTGATAAAGTGGAAGTATAAATCCCAATAGAAGTATAAGTTGCCATAAGAAATAATAGGCCAAAATACGAACCTAACGTGCTTCCAAAATCTATATTTCCTTCAGGTAATCCCAAATCATAAATTACTTTGACATAAACTAAAGTTGGAATTATTGCAATTATTAATAATAAAAAAGCACCCAAAAATTTCCCATTTACAATTTCCCAAAGTGATAATGGTTTGGTTAGTAAAAGTTCCATAGTTCCTTGTTTTTTCTCGTCCGAAAAACTACGCATAGTAACTGCAGGAATTAGGAATAAAAGTATCCAAGGGGCAATGGTGAAAAAAGGAGTCATGTCTGCAAATCCTGAGTTTAAGATATTGTAATCACCATCAAAAACCCACAAAAATAATCCGGTGAGTAATAAAAAAATGGCAATAACTAAGTAACCTATAGGTGAACCAAAAAAGGAACGAAATTCTTTAAATAATATGGCTTTCATTTTCTGTTTTTATATTGTTTAATTAAGGTTTCAAGCTGTTAACCGTTCGGTTTTATTTTATTTCAATTTTATTAATTTTCGTTCCAATTGGTAAATCTTTTACTTGTTTGTAAATTTGCCCGCTTATTTCAAAATGAACTTCAAAATCTGTCAATTCAAAATTTTCTAGCAAATATTCTCCACCGAGAATTGGATACTTTTTGTAACCATATAGATTATTTTCAGTTAGTTCAATTCCACTTTTCTTTAGTTCTGCAACTAATTCAACTAAAAACCATTCTGCAACAATTTCTTTGTCTGTTAATTTAGTTTTTAATTCTTCTTTATTTTCAGCCACTTTGGCAATAATTCCTTCTCCTACATTTAGCCAATAACAAACCCCATTTTTATCTTCTAAAAATGCATCTCCAATACTTGAAATTAAAATTAGTTTTTTATCGTTTCCAATCAACCAGTTCCAACTTTCTAATAAAGTTTCTGAATTAATATTTGAAAAATCAATTTTCAAATCATCCCAAGTTATTTTCATATTTTTATTTTTGTTTTGTTCTTAATTTTAGCATTCCTACAAACCCATGGTTAAATCGCAAGCTAAACTAAAGAAACCAATTTTTTAACACTCCAAGCTTCTGGTTTGTCGTTAAATAATTTTTTTGTAAATGTCCAAACATCATAAAATAATTCTGAGTTTCGGTAATTTTCTAAATCCTGCTCGGTTTCCCAATAACTATAAGTAAAGAAAATACATTTGTTGTTTTTGTCTTGGTATAATTCTAAGAAACGATTTCCTTCAGCATTTCGTATTTTTTCTTTCATTAATTCGAAATTTTCTAGAAAAGCTGGAATGTTTTCTTCGTGAAAACTTAATTTTACTATTCTTACGAACATCTTTTTATTTTTTATAATTGAAATATGATTTAAACAGATTTTTTTAAATTCTAAAATCAACATTTACAACATCTCTATACTTCAATCCCAATAACGATTTAGCTGAACCAACGGTTTTCGGGTTGCTTTTATAAATGGCAATTTCAAGAAAACCAGCTTCGTTAAAAAGGGCTAATTTTTCTCCTTCGTAATCTCTCAGCGTATATTTTTCTGATACTTTAAAATCGGAATAATTAGTATGTATTTTCTTGATGGTTTTGGTTCCAAATTTAATCTCAAAATTGCGATTATTTCCAATTTCGGCAAACATTTTTTTCGAAATGTTGGTTACACAATTCCCAAAATGATCTACATAAACCACATAACCTTTTATACTACTAGAATCTGAAGCCACAACAGCTTGCAATTCGTTTACAATTTTTATAGATGAGATTTCTTTACCAATTACATTTAGAGAACCACCTTTTGCAAGATGACAAGCTACTTTTACAAAGACATCTATATCGGTCGAACCATCGGGCAAACGATTATGAATGTTTATTTCGACCATTTTTTGTGGTACAATTTTCTGAGTAAGAATACTCAAAATTCCATTATCGGCACAAACAAAAAAATGATCATTCCATTGTATTGCAATGTGTTTGTTTTCTGTAGTTCGTTCATTATCAATACCAATAAAATGCACTGTTCCTTTAGGAAAACTATTATAAGAAGAATTTATAATATAACTCGCTTCCGAAATATTAAACAAATCTACATGATGAGAAATATCAATGATTTGAACTTCAGGGTATTCCGAAATTAACTTGCCTTTTAGCGAACCAACAAAGTGGTCTTTCAAGCCAAAATCAGTAGTAAGCGTAATTATTGACATCTTTTTGTTTATAACTATTCTGTAATCGTCCCTCTAAATTTATTAAATTTGAGATATGCAAAGCTAACTTATTTTTTTAATTTAATCTTCCTGCTTTTGAACGAACGAATCATTGAATTACACGACATTGCTCCAAAAGAATTTTGGGGCACACAAGATGCTCATTTAGAAACAATTAAAAAGTATTATCCGAAGCGAAAAATAGTAGCGCGAGGAACAACACTTAAAGCCTTTGGCGAAAAAGATGAGCTAGACGAATTCGAAAAACGCTTCAACAGACTCATGGTTCACTTTACACGCTACAATACTATTGATAACAATGTTATTGATAGAGTGATTTTGAGCGATTCTCGAGAAGAACAAAAAATGGCAGACAGCGACAAGATTTTGGTTCACGGAATAGGAGGTAAGCTTATCAAAGCGATGACGCCAAACCAACAATTATTAGTGGATTGTATCAACAAAAACGATATGGTTTTTGCTGTAGGTCCTGCAGGTACTGGAAAGACCTATACTGGAGTTGCTATGGCTGTAAAAGCATTGAAAGAAAAACAAGTAAAACGTATTATTTTGACTCGTCCAGCGGTCGAAGCTGGTGAAAATCTTGGTTTTTTGCCAGGAGATATGAAGGAAAAACTAGACCCGTACATGCAACCATTATATGATGCATTGCGAGATATGTTGCCACCACAAACACTTGAGGATTATATTTTAAAAGGAATTATTCAAATAGCCCCATTAGCATTTATGCGTGGACGTACGTTAGATAATGCCTTTGTAATTCTCGACGAAGCTCAAAATACAACACATTCGCAAATGAAAATGTTTCTGACTCGTATGGGAAAAAATGCCAAGTTTATGATAACAGGCGATCCAGGTCAGGTAGATTTACCGCGAAGAACGATTTCGGGACTAAAAGAAGCGATCCTAGTGCTTAAAGATGTCGAAG
>NZ_JBJXEN010000034.1:0-6193 GCF_046153165.1 Flavobacterium sp.
ACTAATTCTGGGGTATTCATTAAAGTTCTATAAAAAGAATATTCTTCTAATTTTTTTTTTCCAAAATATAAATTATAAACCTCCTGAGAATAAAAAGCTATATAACCATCGATATCTTCTGAAAGTTGCCAACTATGAACTTGACCTGGCTTAAGAAAATAAAGACAACCAACTTTTATTTCAAATCTATCAAAATCAATGATATGAATACCGTTTCCTTGGGTAAATAAAACTAACAAATAAAAGTTGTGACTATGAGTGTTTTCGATAAAACTATTGTTAACCAAATGCGATTTAAAATCATTCACATACAAATCATTTTCACTCGACTCGCAATAAAATTTATTTATCTGATAAATAGGTAGTTTTTCCATAAACAAAATGTCTTAATATTACCATTTTTAGCGAATATAAGAAAATTATTATTCCTTCTTATATTATAAATTTGTATTATAAAAAAAGATAATTATGATTAGTACAATAAAACATATTTTCAGTAACGAATGTCCAAAATGTAACAATGGAAAAGTATTTAGGGACAAAAATTTCTTCTTTAGTATTGGTTTCCCAAAAATGAATGGATATTGTAGTCAATGTAATTTTAAATTTAAAAAAGAACCTGGTTATTTTTTTGGAGCTATGTTTGTAAGCTACGCATTAACAGTTGGAGAAGGCTTAATAACCTATTTTATTGCTCATCAATTTTTCGATAAAACATTTGATTTAAGAATCATACCAATAATTTGTAGTGTGGTGGTATTGTTGTGTTTTTTTAATATCCGATTATCCAGAATGATTTGGATTTATATGTTTAAAAATTATTCGGCATAAATAATAATTCTCTAAAAAATTTAATAATCCATTACAACAAAAAACATTTGCTAAAGATCACAGACTTTTAACTATTTTATCCTATCTCTTACAAATTCTATTTCGGTTTTTCCGTGAGCTTTTGGTTTTCCATCTTCTCCTAAACTTACCATTGTTATCGAATCTATTGTGATAATTGTTTCTCTCGTCATGATGTTTCGAACTTCACATTTTAGTATTAATGAAGAATTACCAAACTTTACTACATCTAACCCAATTTCGATAATGTCTCCTTGTTTTGCGGAACTCACAAAATTTATCTCCGACATGTGTTTAGTAACTACCCTCGGATTTTCTAATTGAACTATTGAATATAAAGCTGCTTCTTCATCTATCCAGGCTAATAGTTTTCCTCCAAAAAGAGAATGATTTGGGTTTAAATCTTCGGGTTTCACCCATTTTCTTGTATGAAATCTCATATTTTAAATGTTTTTAAAGCTTTTTCTATAATTTCTTGATGATCGAAGGCTAAATTAGGCAATTCATTTACAGGAAACCAAGCTACTTCTTTAGCATCATCGGAAGCAATGGCAATGGTGTTTTCTGGAACTTCTCCAAAATAAGCTACCGAAACCATGTGTCCTCTAGGATCACGAAAAGGTTTACCAAAAGCGCCAAATTGTTGCAACGAATCAATTTTTATTTTTGTTTCTTCTTCTAATTCTCGTTTTGCTGCGACTTCTAAATCTTCATTTTCATCTACAAAACCACCAGGTAATGCCCAACAATTCTGAAATGGTTCATTTTTTCTTTTTATTAAAAGTAATTGATTGTCAGTTGTTTTTTTGATAATAACAGTATCTACTGTGACGAATATTTTTGAAGTTCTCATAATTATCTTTTCAACACTAAATTACTAATAACTTTTAGATTTTAGCCACAAATAAGCATCGATAATTTCTTAATTTTAAAAGAAAAACAAATGGGAAATCGTGATACAACAATTTTTGATTTAAGAGGTGGCACTTTAGGAATTGTAACGCCACAATCATCGGAAGAAGAAGCTTTTCAGAACATAACTTTGCGACCTATTTTAAAATTGCAAAACGACTTGCTTATTCGAGTGTTTATAAATTATGCTCAGAAGCAAAAGAGTGTTTTTTTCGCCTTATCTCCCGAAAAAAAGTCAAGCTATATCGAAAACGTGATTCAAAAAGATATAAAATTTAGAAACTCGCTAAAAGGCATGGTTATCGGATTTTTTACCGTTCATGAATACCAAGATTATATAAAAAATTCCTCGAACCTAAACAAAAGAATGATGAATTTGTTAGTAGAAAGACTAAAAAGCCAGTTACAATTATTAGAAGAATAAACGCAATTTGTATTGAAAAAGTTATAAGTTCGTTAAGTGAGTTTTATTTTAAAAAACTTTAACCCAAAACATCTAAAAAAAGTATGTCAAATATTAAAATTAGAACAGTAACACTAAGCGACATTGACCAATTACAAAAAATTGGCAGACAAACTTTTCAAGAAACATTTTCAGAATCAAACTCTGAAGAAAACATGAAAAGCTATTTGGAAGAAGGATTTTCTAAAGAAAAACTGATTGGAGAACTTAACGACGAGAACTCCGAGTTTTATTTTGCAACGCTTGACGATGTAGTTATTGGTTACTTAAAAATTAACTTTGGAGAATCGCAAACAGAACTAAAAGATAGTAAAGCTCTTGAAATTGAACGAATTTATGTTTCAAAAGAGTTTCACGGAAAAAGCGTTGGACAATTATTGTATGATAAAGCAATCCAGATAGCCAAACAGAAGAATGTAGCCTATATTTGGTTAGGTGTTTGGGAAGAAAACCAAAGAGCAATAAGTTTTTACAAGAAAAATGGTTTCATTGAGTTTGACAAACATATTTTCAAATTAGGAAATGACGAGCAGACCGACATCATGATGAAACTCAAATTGAGTTACTAAATGTTTATTCCTTAAACGTTAGCCTCATTTGAATTTTATAGTTAAAAACTAAAAGTAGCTTCCTACTTTTAGTTTTAATTTAAATATTCACAACTGTCATAATTATAACTCTTTATCAAATCATTTCTCTCTCGATTCTAGAACATTCACAACATCTTGCAATTTAAATCCTTTGGCTTGCAACAGAATGAGATAGTGAAAAAGTAAATCGGCACTTTCGCTTAAAAACAAATCATCGTTATTGTCTTTCGATTCAATAACAACTTCTATTGCCTCCTCTCCTACTTTTTGCGCAATTTTATTAATGCCTTTCTGAAATAAACTGGCTACATAACTTGTAGTAGAATTTTCTGTTTCTTTTCTTTCTGAAATTGTATTTTCTAGTTTTAATAAAAAATTAAAATTCTGATTTTTAGATTCTTGCCAACAATTATATGAACCTGTATGACAGGTATTTCCTTCTGGATTTACTTGCACTAAAAAAGTATCATTATCACAATCTAATTTGATAGTTACAAGGTTTAAAAAATTACCACTCTCCTCGCCTTTTGTCCATAATCTATTTTTTGAACGGCTAAAAAAAATAACTTTTTTTGTTTCTACTGTTTTATTATACGCTTCTTCATTCATGTAACCGAGCATCAAAACTGTTTTAGAATTATTGTCTTGAATAATGGCCGGAATTAATCCGTCTGCGTTTTTTTGAAAGTTTGGTTTCATATTATTTTGTTTACTATACCTGACAGGTTTTAAAAACCTGTCAGGTATATATGATTAAATTCTAATTTTTATATTATTTATATTTAATTCCTTTTTCAGCTCTAAAATCCCAATTTCTTGAAAGTGAAAAACACTGGCAGCCAAAGCAGCATCTGCATTTCCAACAAGAAAAGCATCGGCAAAATGTTGTATTGTTCCTGCGCCACCAGAAGCAATAATTGGAATGTTTACAGTTTGTGATAATTTGGCTAAAGCTTCATTTGCAAAACCATTTTTAGTTCCGTCATGATCCATTGAGGTAAACAGAATTTCTCCAGCACCACGATTTTCTACTTCTGTTGCCCAATCGAACAAATCGATTTCTGTGGCTACTTTTCCGCCTACAAGATGTACTTTCCAATTTCCGTTAATTTGCTTGGCATCGATAGCAACAACAATACATTGACTTCCAAAAGCTGAAGCCAAATCATTGATTAATTGTGGGTTTTTAACCGCCGATGAATTAATTGAAACTTTATCGGCTCCAGTTTTAAGCAATATTTCGACATCTTTTACAGACGAGATTCCACCGCCAACAGTAAACGGAATATTGATAGTTTCGCTAACTTTTCGAACCAAATCGACTACTGTTTTTCTATCTTCTTCAGTGGCAGAAATGTCAAGAAAAACCAATTCGTCTGCACCTTCGTCAGCGTATTTTTTGGCTAATTCTACTGGATCTCCAGCATCTTTTATATCTAGAAAATTGACACCTTTTACGGTTCTTCCATTTTTTATATCTAGACAAGGAATTATTCTTTTTGTTAGCATTTCTTATTTGTTTAAAATGAAATTTTCCAATTGTTTTAATGTAATTCGGTTTTCGTAAATTGCTTTACCAATAATGGTTCCTTCACAACCTAATTCGGCTAATTTTGGTAATTCATCAAAAGTGGAAATTCCTCCAGAAGCGATCAATTTAATTTCTTTTGTTTTCTGTAAAATTTTAGCATACAAATCGAAACTTGGCCCTTCCAACATGCCGTCTTTGCTAATATCAGTACAAATCACATATTCCGTTCCTTTGTTTTGATAGTTTTGAATAAAGGGAATTAATTCTTCTTTACTTTCTTCTAACCAACCTGAAATAGCCACTTTTTCGTTATTGGCATCTGCTCCCAAAATAATTTTATCCGCTCCGTATTTAATAATCCATTCGTTGAATACATTAGGATTTTTGACAGCAATACTGCCGCCTGTTATTTGGTTAGCACCTGATTCGAAAGCAATTCGTAAATCGTTATCAGATTTTAATCCGCCACCAAAATCGATTTTTAAAGATGTTTTGGAAGCAATTTGTTCTAAAATTTTATGGTTAACGATTTCGCTAGACTTAGCACCATCTAAATCGACCAAATGCAAGTATTGAATACCGTGTGCTTCAAATTCTTTGGCAACTTCTAATGGATTTTCGTTATATATTATCTTCGTATTGTAATCACCTTTGGAAAGTCGAACACATTTCCCGTCGATGATGTCTATGGCTGGAATTATTCTCATTTATTTAAGTCTTAAAGTTTAAAAGTCAAATGTCATAAAGTCATTTAGATTTCTAAAAAGTTTTTTAATATTTGCTCTCCTATTTTCCCGCTTTTTTCTGGGTGAAATTGTACTCCATAAAAATTATTTTTTTGTAATGCTGATGAATATTCTGTTTCATAATTTGTAAAAGCAATGGCTTCGGCACATTTTGGAGCGTAAAAACTATGAACTAAATACATGTATTCGTTTTCAGAAATTCCTGCAAACAAACTAGATTTCAAATTATAAATGTTATTCCAACCCATTTGTGGCACTTTTACCTTGTTGGAAAATTTAATAATATCGATATCGAAAATTCCTAAACCTTTTGTATTTCCTTCTTCAGACGAGTTACACATGAGTTGCATGCCGAGGCAAATTCCTAAAACGGGTTGTTTTAGATTTGGAATTATTTTGTCTAATCCACTTTCTCGGAGTTTTTTCATAGCAGAACTTGCTTCTCCAACTCCAGGAAAAATAACTTTATCTGCCGATTGAATTTCGGCGATATTATTTGACAAAATACCTTCATAACCCAATCTTTGCAAGGCGAATTGTATGCTTTGTATGTTTCCTGCTCCGTAATTTATAATGACTATTTTCATTTATTTATGTCTTAAAGTTGTAAAGTCAAAAGTCATAAAGTCAATTCTAAACGTAATAGGACTTTAAGACTTTAGACATTATGACTATTTAAAGCATTCCTTTTGTGCTTGGTAAAATCATTTTTTCTGAATCTCGTTTTACAGCTGCTTTTATGGCTTTAGCAAAAGCTTTAAAAATAGCTTCAATTTTGTGGTGCTCATTTGTTCCTTCAGCCTTAATGTTTAGATTGGCTTTTGCTCCGTCAGAGAAAGATTTAAAGAAATGAAAAAACATTTCGGTAGGCATTTGTCCAATCATTTCACGTTTGAAATCGGCTTCCCAAACCAACCAATTTCGTCCTCCAAAATCGATAGCTACTTGTGCCAAACAATCGTCCATTGGCAAACAAAATCCGTAGCGTTCTATTCCTAATTTATTCCCTAATGCTTGTGCGAAAACTTCTCCTAAAGCGATTGCTGTGTCTTCAATTGTGTGGTGTTCGTCAACTTGCAAATCACCTTTAACAGAAATCTCC
>NZ_JBJXEN010000083.1:0-36895 GCF_046153165.1 Flavobacterium sp.
ATGCGGGTGCAAAAGTAACACTTCTTTTCAATCTCACAAGTCCTTTTTGAATCTTTTTTAAAAGTATTTTCTAGTCATTTGGTTTTATGGAAGTTAGAATTGAAAGTTTTTTTGAATTTATTGAAAAATCAACAAACAGTAGAACATTCTAAGGGCTTTAGAGTCATATAAGCCATATTAAGGAAATGAAGAGTATGTCCTTATACTATATGTCTCATAATAATACTTTCTGAATCGGATTATAAAGATTTTAACTTAATTGATTGTTAATTAGCGTAAAGGATAGCAGTGGAAATCCTTTTTTGAGGTTTTTCACCGATAAAAAGATTGAAACGAATAGCCTGACCCGACCTTTTCGGGAGGGATACGCCATACTTTGACTATCCCCAACCGATGTCTTTAACTAAATTTAATGGCTTTTACTGGAGAAATTTTTGTTATTATATAGGAAGGAATTAGCAAAACTAGTAGACATATTGTAATTGTTCCTAGATTTAACAACAAGATTGACCATAAATTTATATTGACAGGGGCTTGGTTAACATAATAATTTTCTGGGTTAAGCTTTATAATACCTGTATATTTTTGAACAAGTAATAACCCTATTCCTATTATATTTCCCCACAAGAGCCCTTTTATAATTAAATGTGCTGCATTATAAAGAAATATTTTACGAACTGTCCAGTTATTTGCTCCCAACGATTTTAGTATTCCAACCATTTGTGTCCTTTCGAGAACTAAAACTAATAATGCTACAACCATATTAATAGTAGAAACTACTATCATGATAACAAGTATGACTATAATATTAAAATCAAATAATTTAAGCCATTCGAATATGTAATAGTATTTTTGAACTATGGTTTGGGTATCTAAGGTTTTTGAAGGATCGGTTTTATTTTGTGAATTGTTGTACACTTCGGCTCCTTTTTCTTCAATTTTATCAAAATCATTTATAAATACTTCAAAAGCACCTACTTCGGTTGGTTTCCATTTGTTGATTCGCTGAATGTGTCGAATGTCTCCTATTATATAGGTTGCATCGAATTCTTGGAATCCTGAGTTATAAATTCCAACAATAGTAAAAACTCGCAAATTTGGCATGTGATTACCGCTTTCTTTCATAAAGAAAGTATTGCATTTGTCTCCAAGTTTTAGTTGCAATCTGTTTGCTAAATATTCCGATATAAGAATTTCGGAGTTTAGTTCCGCTTTTAAGTTTGGAATCCTACCTTGTACTAAATATTCTGTCAGATTTTCCCAACGATATTCTTTTCCTACTCCTTTGAAAACTATTCCTTCAAAAGCTTTTTCGGTTCTAATAATCCCTGCTTTACTTGCTACGGCCTGAATATGTTGTATTCCTTCGACAGAAGTGAATTTGGGATAAAAATCCTGATTAGTCGATATTGGTGACAAACTAACTTGAGATTGATTGTCATCAAAATTTGAAATAAGTATGTGTCCGTTAAAGGCAGCTACTTTTTGGCGTATTTTTTGTTGTAGCCCTGTTCCAGTCGCGATAGAAACAATCATCATAATCATACCTATAGCAATAGCAGTTATTGCAATTTTTATTATTGGCGCAGATATACTACTTTTATTGTTTTTAGAAGTAATAAGTCGATTTGCTATAAAATATTCTAAATTCAAACGATTATAATTTATAAATTTATGTTCAAAAATACAGTTTTATTCCTTTTGATGATTGTTTTTTCTTGTGGAAGTACTAACAAATCAAAAGTTGAAAGTAAAAAGTTGAAAGTTGATATCGTTTCGACAAACAATCCAAATCAAATGATGAACACAAAAATATTGACCGGAGCCGATAATTCATCTGCATACCTTCCTTCATTGAAAGACAAAAGAGTTAGCATTGTAACCAATCAAACGGGAGAAATTAAACTTATTAAATCAATTGCACAAGTTGTGGATGTTAATGGTAAATATGAAGGCGAAGACATTGAATACAAAACTCTATCTATTGTCGATTTTTTAATAGAGAACAAAATATTAGTTCAAAAAATATTTGCTCCAGAACATGGTTTTCGTGGCACTGCCGATGCTGGCGAACATATCATTGACGGAAAGGACACTAAAACTGGCTTGCCTATTATTTCTCTTTATGGTGATAACAAAAAACCCAAACCCGAACAATTAGCAGGAATTGATATTATGATTTTCGATTTACAAGATGTTGGTGCAAGATTTTATACCTATATATCATCATTACATTATATTATGGAGGCTTGTGCCGAAAATAATATTCAACTCATCATTTTAGACAGACCCAATCCCAACGGAATTATTGTTGACGGACCTATTCTTGAAAAAGAATTTACCAGCTTCGTAGGAATGCATCCTATTCCAACATTACACGGGATGACTATTGGCGAATATGGTAAAATGATAAATGGTGAAAAATGGCTCAAAAACGGAATTCAATGCAAACTAACTGTTATACCTTGTTTGAATTACAAACGAGAAATGACTTATAGTCTACCCGTAAAACCATCACCCAATTTACCAAACGACCAAGCTATAAATTTATATGCCAGTTTGTGTTTTTTTGAAGGAACTAATATAAGTGTGGGTCGAGGAACCGAAAAACAATTTCAAGTTTATGGTTCACCTTATTTACCGATAAATGGTTTTAGCTTTACTCCTATTCCGAATTTTGGAGCAAAAGAACCAGTATATAAAAATATTGAATGTTATGGGGAAGATTTATCGGCTGTTGCCAAAGTAAAACAATTGGAGTTAAAATGGCTCATTAAAGCTTATAAAACTACTTCGGACAAATCGAAGTTTTTCAATCTTTTTTTTACAAAATTAGCTGGAACAAGGAAATTACAACAGCAAATTGAAGCTGGAGTTTCAGAAGCTGAAATTAGAAAATCTTGGGAAAGCGGATTGAAATCTTTTAAGGAAATGAGGAAGAAGTATTTGATTTATTAAATCTAATCCCTAACTAATCTCCTAAGAAAGAAAATCGATTAAAGTTTTTGTTTCAACGTCTCAAGAAATCGAATACTTCAACTTATACCATTATCGTACGAATATTATTTTCTACGAACTAAATTTATGATAATTTAAATCTTTACTGCTTCAAAACAAGTGTAAAATGAGTTTAAAGATTGTATTTTATTTATTTGATAAAATAATTTTTTTCTAATGTTGCTGTATTTGTTATTACATAAACATTTACCGTTTCCCCTGGTGCCATTATAAAACTACTTGCCCCACTCATGCCGGTTGTTGTTGTAATAAACTTAGCTGTTGTTAATGTATTTGAAACATTTGGGAAAATTGAATAATTTACTATTGTACAAGTAAAACCATCTGGCAAGTTTTCAGGAAATACAGGGAATCCGCTATTTTGACTATAAATTAATGACCCAGTAACATTTTGAGTTAAAGGACTAGCTATTATAGAAGTAGCTGAATATGTATTTAAAAGTGGTGATGTCCAAGAAGCGTTACCACTTGCATCTGATTGCAATACATAACCTGCCGCTGCACCATTGGTCATTTGAAAACTAGTGGTTTTTGTTTTACCATTAACTTCTAATTTTTCTGTAGGTATTGAAGTGCCAATACCTATATTTCTATTAGTGTCTAAAACTAATCCATCGATGTCATTTACTTGAATTGCAAAGTTCCCATTTCCATTCAACCCTTCATCAAAAAAATTAGAGGTAGTATTGTATGTCCAGCGCATTTGGGGTTTATAACCTCCAGTACCATTAAAACCTCCTAGTAAAATAGAACTATCACCACCTGGAGTCCAATTATAAGTTCTAAAATTACCATAATTTAAAGTTGATTTAATTGTGCCTAAAACATCCATGTTTGCGTCTGGTATTCCTATTCCTATTCCTACATTTCCATTGGATAATATTCTCATCCGTTCTAAATTGTTGGTACGTGTAACAAAATCAGTTGCGTCAATTGTTCCAATAAAATTTACTGTAGGATTAGTTGCTAAATTACCAGTTAAGCTCCATTTGTCTTTTTCTTCACTTGTAGTTAATCTAATCCATTTCGTAGCATTCCAATAATAATATCCCGGTGTTACATCGTTTATTGTTGCTATGTTATATACCATCTCTGATTCTGTTGGTGTAATTACAGTTTCAATTGTTGTTGCAGAAAGTGCAACTCTCGGAATTAACAACCCATCAGCATTTGTTGGATTTGTTGCAGTATCAGTTGTAATGTCTAGTGCACCTTGTGGATTGGTGTTTCCTATTCCAACTTGTGCTGTGACAAAAATGGGGGAACTTAACAGTAGTAATAAAACGCAGTTTAAATAATTTATCTTCTTAAACATAATCGTATTCGTTAAAAAATTTTAGCGAAATTACTTATAAATCATATGATAAAAGTGTACTCAATGCGCAAAAAAGTATATTAATCAAGCATTGATTAATTTTAAGAAATTGACAATCAATGTTTTATGAATTTTCAATAAATTCTTTGGGAGTCAGATTAGTATATTCTTTAAAACATTTGCTAAAATAATTGGAGGAACTAAAACCTGTTTGATAAGCAATTTCAGCAATGGTTGCTGTTTTATTGATGAGTTTTTCTTTGGCAAATTCCAATCTAATGTTACGTATATAAATACTGGTTGATACATTAACAAGTACTCTTATTTTTCGTAGCAACTGACTTTTACTCAAACCAATTTCTTTGGCTAATTCATCTGCACCAAATGAATCATCAAGCAAATGTTTCTCAATATGTTGTTTTATCGATTGCAAGAATTTATCTTCAGCAGAAACTAATCCTGCACTTTTTAAATTTTGAATTGAAAAAACTTCTATTTGTTTTTGCATTTTACTTTGTGCCGAAATTCTATTTTTTAACCGCAATAACAACTCCGTTTGATTGAATGGTTTGGTTAAATAATCGTCGGCTTTGTATTCTAATCCTTTTAATTTATCTTCTTCATTTGCCTTGGCTGTCAAAACAATAATTGGAATGTGTGATGTCCTGATGTCTTTTTTGAGTTGTTGTAGTAATTCTAATCCATCCACTTTTGGCATCATAATATCACTTATAATGACATCAGGTTTAAACTCAATTGCTTTTTCAATTCCTATTTTTCCATTTATTGCTTCAATAACATCATATTCTTTTGCAACTACTTCTTTAATATATTCTCTTAATTCATCATTGTCTTCAACTAGTAATACTACTTTTTTATTTTTTTTAGCATCAATTTCTTCATCTAAACAATATTCTTCAACAACTTCAATGGCATTCATTTGTACTTTTAAATTGTCTTTTGAATTTTGGATAAGTACAAAATCTACCTTATTCTTCTCTAAACTTTGAATAGTTATTGGTAAGTTAACTATAAAACAACTGCCTACATTTTTTTTACTAGTAACTTCAACAGTTCCTCCAATCGCTTTTACAAGTTCATTAACTAGTGCTAAACCAATTCCTGAACTGGCTTCCAATTCAACGTTAGAATAATAATATTGATTAAAAATATAAGGCAATTCTTCTTCTGAAATCCCTTTTCCTGTATCTGTTATTTTTAGTTGCAAATAATCTTTTGATGATAATGCTTCAAAAAAAACGCTATCCCCAACAGAAGAAAATTTAAAGGCATTTCCCAATAAATTTGAAATAATTTTAGCAACAGCATCAATATCTAAAAAAACTATTTGTAATCTTGAGTCTATTTTATTTTGAAATTTTATTTTTTTTGAATCTGATAAACTAGAAAAACTTAACATTTGGTCTATTATAAATGTTCTAAAATCGATTTCTGAAACTTCAACAATGCGTTGTTTGTTTTCTATTTTAGATAATTCTAATATCTGATTAACTAATTCTAACAGTCTATTAGAATTGTTTTTTATACTATCTGTATATTTTTTTGGTGCTTTAGCCATTTCTAAATTTTCATTTGCCCCTAATATCAAGGTTAATGGCGTTCTAATCTCATGAGAAATATTGGCAAAAAGATGTGCTTTTAAAGTGTCTATTTCTTTTAATTCTTCAACTTGTTTGTCAATTATAGTTTCATTTTTTTTAGCATCTTTAATAAACAATCGCATCATTAATGTTAACCCAATAAAAGTTAGTACTCCCAAAGGATTGTATATTTTTTGGTATCCTAAATTGAAAAAAGTAAAGTAGTAAACTAGTATTGTGGCATAAAACATTACATAAAATTGTTTACCCTTTAAAAAAAGTCCAGTAGCAATTAATGTAACTAAATATACTTGGATAATATCTTTTGACTTATCAACATAGTGTATAAATATAAATGGAATAATTAAACCCAAACTAATGAGTATTACATATTTCGTTGTTCTTTTTATAGATTTTATTGCATATAAAAAAAGCAGAAACAATATAGATAATCCTATAATCAAAGCACTATTATAGCTGCCTTTTAAAAAGTGTCTTACGCTGTTAAAAAAAAGAACAACACATTCAGCAAGAATTGAAAAATTGAAAATTTGAGCTCTTCTTAACTCAATTTTACTATTTATAACCTCTAATTTATAATTTCCTAATTTTCTTAAAAAGAATAAAATTTGTTTCATAAAGTATTACAAAGGCATTTTCAATTTCATTTTTTCTACAATATTAAATGCCGCAGGACAAATCGCAACATTTTTCAGGGTTAAATCTGTAATTTGATTAAACTTTTTTCTATCTGTATGCGGAAATTCTCGACAAGCTTTTGGGCGAACATCATATATAAAACAAGAATTGTCTTGGTCTAGAAAATTGCAAGGAACGGTTTGCAAAACATAATCTTGGTCTTCATCCATTCTTAAATACTGGTCGATAAACTGTTGTGGTTTCTGACGCAAATGTTTCGAAATACGTTCAATGTCGGCACTAGTAAAAAGTGGCCCAGTTGTTTTACAACAATTAGCACAATCTAAACAATTTGTTTTCTTAAATTCGGCATCATGCAAATCTTGCATCACATAATCTAAGTTTTTGGGCGGCTTATTTTTTAGCTTTACAAAATACTTTTTGTTTTCGATATGCTTATCTTTGGCTTCTTTAGGAAGTTGTTGTAAAATTT
This sequence comes from Flavobacterium sp., assembly GCF_046153165.1. GTDB lineage: Bacteria > Bacteroidota > Bacteroidia > Flavobacteriales > Flavobacteriaceae > Flavobacterium. The sequence continues at coordinate 7,067 of NZ_JBJXEN010000083.1, forward strand.
GTTTCAATTTTAAAGTTTAAAGTTGATGGTGCAAATTTAAACAACTTTAAACATCCAACCCTAAACTTTAAACAAAATGTTAGATCTTTTCGGAAAAGCCATACTCGATTACCAAACAAATAATTCACCAGAAGACCTTATTACCGAAACTTCTATTTCTGAGGCTGACGAAATGAGTGTTGTCTATTTGTTTCGGTCTTACGCCGAAATGCCCAAGTTGGAACAAAAAGCCTTGCAATTAGCAAAAGGGAAGGTTCTGGATGTGGGTTGTGGCGCAGGAAGTCATTCTTTATCATTACAAAACGAACGAAATCTTACCGTTACTTCAATAGATATTTCCGAAAAAGCAATTGAAGCTTGCCAACTTCGTGGTTTAAAAAATGCTCGTGTTGCCAATATTTTGGATATTGAAAACGAAAAATTCGATACCATTATATTATTAATGAACGGAACTGGAATTTTTGGAACATTAAAGGAAACAACCAAATATCTTCAGAAACTAAAATGCTTATTAAACCCAAATGGTCAAATCTTAATAGACTCTTCGGATATTATTTATATGTTCGACGAAGATGAAGATGGAAGTTACCTTATTCCTGCCGATGGTTATTATGGGGAGCTTACTTTTACAGTTCAATATAAAAGAGAAACCGAAGATACATTTCCTTGGTTGTATTTAGATTACAATACACTTCAAAACGCAGCGAATTCAAATGGTTTAAAATGCGAATTGGTTATGGAAGGTGAACATTTTGATTATTTGGCGAGACTTTTTTAGGAGCTAATCCCGCTTTCCGTTGCAATCTTTTGCTTTTTAAAGAAAAAAGCAAAAGGATTTCCACTATAATCGGGGCTATTATCAAGTTTACACTTCAATCAAATTCGTAGTTTTTATAATATCTTCCAATGCACTATACAAAACATCCAAATCTTCTTGCGAGTTGTAAGCATTTATAGAATATCTGATATAAATATCTCCATTAAGAGGCATCACGGGAATTTGAATTTTATATTTATCATATAATAAATCTTTTAAACCTTGCGGATTATTTGTTTTTAAAGGAACACTTGCCATTTGTCCAAGAAATTCAGAAGTAATAGGACAAATAGGATTTGTTCCTAATAAATCACAAAATCGCTGATAATTATCTAGAACAATTTGTTTGCATTCTTCTGATTTTTGTTTCCATTTGTTTTTCTCTAAAAAATTAATCACACTAGGAGTACAAACAAAAACAGATACATCACGAGTTCCTTGGTTTTCATGATAATCTAAAAACTGACTTTCACCAGGAAATAGACTTTCATAACCCCAACTCACTACTAGCGGATGTAAATCATTTTGAAATTCTTTTTTTACATATAAAAACGAACTTCCTTTTGGGGCTAACATCCATTTATGCAAAGTTCCAGTATAATAATCTGGATTTAATTCTTGAATATTTAAATCTATATGACCTGGAATATGTGCTCCATCTACAATTGTTATTAGTCCTAATTCTTGAGCTTTATCGCAAATTTCTTTTACTGGAAATAGTAAAGCTGTTGCACTTGACATTTGATTTATAAAAATAATTTTAGTTTTAGAAGAATATCCTTTCCAAAACTCTTCAAGGATTTGATCTTTAGATATAATTGGAAGAGAAATTTCTTGTCTAACATATTTAGCGCCAGATTTTTTACAATAAAAATGCCAAGTTCTATCCATAGCTCCATATTCATGATTGGTAGTTAGAATTTCATCATCCTCTTTCAAATTTAAACTATGCATAATTGTATTAATTGCAAATGTTGGATTTGGTGTAAAATAGAGATCTTGGGCTTCGCAACCCACATATTTTGCTAAACTTTCTCTAGCGGTTTTTAAATATCCTATTTGCTTTTTCTGGATAAACTGTACAGGCTCTCTTTCTAATTCTAATTGAAATCGTTGAAATTCTTCAAAAATTGGTTTCGGACATGCTCCAAATGAACCATGATTTAAAAAAGTGATATTCTTGTCGAGTAGAAATTGTGACTTCATTATTTTTATTTTGAATCTAATATAAATAAAAAAATCCCATCTGCAATATCAGATGGGATTTAAACTTATTTAAGATTTCACTATTGAATTTTTACAGGAAAATTATAAACTACTGGGACATTTACTCCATTTTGGCTTCCTGGTGTCCACTTAGGACATTTAGCTAAAACTCTTTTCACTTCTTTTCCTGCATTCCCAACTTCTTTTATAATCTCTATTTTACTTATGTTACCATCAACACCAATAACTATACTTACTTCAAGAGTACCAGTTGCAACTTCCTCCTCTTCGGTACTTGGTGCTTGATAATTTTTCATTACAAACCTCATGAACTCTTGTATTCCTCCTGGAAAAACGGGTTTCGTTTGCACTGTTTCATAAAGTACAGGTGTTTCACTTACTAGCCTCGTAGATGTTTGAGACGATAATAAGTTTGTACAAAAAGTACAAACAAATAAAATCAAAAATTTTCTCATAATTTATTATTTAAATCAATTAACAAATATTACCGGGGCAAGTAATTTCTATACAATAATATATAAGTATCGGTTAAGTGCAAAATAAAATCGATGAAATACATGAATACAAAATATATGTATAATTATTCCTACGTAAATAAAATAAAAAAATATTTGTTTTTACCACAATTAAAATATAACTAACTGATAAGCAGGTAAATAAAAAACTCATTTAACATTCTTGCTAAATGAGTTTTTTATAGACTAAAGATTCTAGAATTAATAACCTTTAATAGTAATCGGTAATTGAAAAGTAACTCTTACTGGTTTTCCGTCTTGCTCGCCAGGCGACCAATTTGGTGATTTTGAAACAACTCTAACTGCTTCTTCACCAGCTCCCGAACCAATATCTTTTAGTATTTTTATTTCAGAAATTTTACCGGTAGTTTCAACTACAAAACTGACTCTAACAACTCCTGAAAGCCCTTCTACTTCTGGAGTTTTAAAATTTTTTGCGATAAATTTCATAAACTCATTATATCCTCCTGGAAATTCAGGTTTTACTTCGGCATCTTCATAATTTATAGGAAGACTTTTTATAGCATTTAAAGATGCTTGCGCAAAAATAAATTGTGTTGCAAACATAGCTATGATTATTAGCAGATATTTTTTCATAATTGTGTGGTATTTTTGGTTAAATTTTATTTTAAACAAATTCCAAACATGTGCAATAAGTTACTTTTATTTGGGACGAAAATAAGTTTTAATATTTTGATTATTAAAACTTTACAAAAGTAAAACTATTGCTTATAACAAAAAAATAAAATCGTTGAAATGCTATTTTTATAGATGAATAACTTTCTTAAGGTATATTCAAATATTTGTGTGTTTGCAGAGATACTCTCCACTTTGGGTTATTCATTACATAATCAACAATAAGCGGTGTCATTTCCTCCTTTTTACTCCATTCTGGTTGAAGAAAAAGAATAGCGTTCTTATTTATTTTTGCAGCTTGTTCTTCTGCAAAAATAAAATCATGTTTGTTATAAATAATTACTTTTAATTCATGTGCAATTGCATAAGCATCATCTACTGGTAATTTATTTTTTTTTGGTGAAAGACAAAACCAATCCCAACTACCTGTTACTGGATATGCTCCAGAAGTTTCAATATGTACTTGAAGGTTTGCTGCTTTTAATTTTTGAGTTAAAACTGTCATATCCCAAGTAAGCGGCTCTCCTCCCGTTACAACAATAGTTTTTGCATGATTTTTTGCATTCTCGACAATAAGATCTGTTTTTGTTGGTGGATGTAGTGCCGCATTCCAACTTTCTTTCACATCACACCAATGACAGCCTACATCACAACCTCCAATTCGTATAAAATAGGCTGCTGTTCCTGTATGATATCCTTCTCCTTGTATAGTATAGAATTCTTCCATAAGCGGAAGCATTTCTCCTTTTTCGACGGCAATTTGTATTTCTTTTGTGAGCATTGTATATTAAATAGTTTGCAAAGATAGTGTTTTCGGATATTTGATTATTTATTGAAGAGTTTAAATTCCCGATAAAAAAATAAAATCTCAGGTATTCCTGACAGATTAAATATCGCTACCAGAAAAAATTGTCTGTCAAACTTGCAATGACAAGTTAAAAATGATAGTAAGAATATCTTTTACTAAGATTTAGAGCAAATTTAATCATAAAAAAACCGCCTTATTTATTATAACAAGACGGTTTTTAAAAGATTTTAAATTTTATTTTAGTGCTTTCTGCAAGTTTAATAAATCAGCATTTGTTGGTTCGATTACTAATGCTTTTGCTAAATAATCATTTGCTTTTACTTTATCTTTCTTATAATGTAAAGCAAGATTTTGATATGCTTCTACAAATTTTGTTTTATTTGCTGGTTTTGCAAGCTCAACATCTCCTTTTGCTGTTACCGCTTTTATATATTCTTCGTAACTTTTTGCCATTTGTTCTTGTGCAATTGGATCTTTGTCTAACAAACTGTTCACTCTAGCTCTGTATATATATGCATCTTGTGTAGTTGGAGAAGCTATTGATACATTATCGAATGCTTTGTCTGCCTTTTTTAATGCTACAATATCCATTTTGGCTGCATCTTTATCAGAATTTTCGAAATATAGAGCATATCCTAAATAGAAATTATCATATAAATAATTTTTAGAATTTGGGTTTGATGTTGCTACTTCATATATAGCCGCTGCATATTTATATAATTTTTGGTCAAAATATTTTTTACCAATATCATTCAAATCATTTGCCATCGGTTTATCTAAATCTACAGCCTTACGAAGATTAGCCACGGCAATTTGAAACAAAGCATCATTTATAACTGGTTTAGCTTCAGGTGTTGTCGGCGTTGGCGTTGCATTTTTCAATTGAGCTAGTCCTAAATATAAGTAATCTCTACCTATAACTTTGTTTGCGGGATTTGTTGTATAGTCAGTTAAAACTTTAATTGCATTATCTGTATTTCCGTTTTCATAAGAAGCATAACCTAAATAACGTAAAATTCTTGGATTTACTTTATCTAATTTTTTCATTTCGTTTGCTTCCTTTTCTAAAGCAACGTAATCTTTTGCTACAATTAAAAATTCTGCATGACGAAAACGTGAAGCCAAAGAATAATCTGTTAAGCTCATATATTTTTCATAATATGCTAAAGCTTTTGAAGTATATTCTGTATATTTAGATTTATCATTTGTTCCCCATTGAAAATAAGTTTCGGCTAATTCACGATATACTGGACCAAAGTTTGGATTTGTTGCCACTACTCCGTCAAATGCAGATTTTGCTTCCGCAAATGCTTTTGCTCCTTTTAGCAAAACTCCTAATTGCATTTTTGCACGAATCAATGTTGGGTCAGCATCAAGAGCATTGCTGTATGCTTTGTATGCTTCATTTTGATTTCTATCTAAATAATAAGCATCACCTAAAGCCATTTGCATTTGAGCATCGTTGGGATTTATAGTTTTTGCTTTTGTAATATTTAAAATTGCATTTTTATAATCTGGTTTTTCTGCATATGTAAACGCTTTTCCAATATAAATATACTGTTCAATATCTTTTTTCTTTATATCCTTTGTAGCTTGATCAAAATTAAATTGTGCTGCCGTAGCATTTCCATTATTTAAATCTATTTGACCTAGTCCTATATAGTTAAAACTTGCCCCTTCTTTTGTTGTTAATCCTTTTTCAAAAAATATTTTTGCAGAATCTTGTTGACTTTGTTGCAAATAAACATTTCCTAATAAAAAATCTATTTTACCATTATCCGGTTTTGCATTTAAAGCTGATTTTAAAATAGATTTTGCTTTTTCGTACTGTTCAGCATCAATAGCTTTTTTAGCTAACTCAATTTCTTGTGCGTAAGTAGAAAACCCAAATGCTACTAATGCAATACTGAAAAATTTAACTTTATTCATTTTAATTTGTATTAATTATTTCTTGTTGTTTATTTCTTTTCGGATTATAATATTTCTATTTGGAATTCTAACTGGAACAAGCCCTGATTTTAGAATAATACGTTGTCCTATTTCTCCTGCTACAAATGAAGCAAAACCCATGCCTAAACCTGAGAATGGCTGATAATTTAACATTTTTATTTCGCGAGTAAGCGGATACAATCCACTTGCTATATTGTCTTGACTTGGTTTTACAAAATCTTTACCATGTAAAGACTTAACACTTAATACCTTAACTTCATTTACGATCTCTTGCATTTTAGGCGTTGGCTGTGACAGCCAATTTACCCCAACAACTCCTATCATACCTTCATTTTTCGAAACAAATTGGATCACTTCATTATTGGTTTGAAAAGAAAATATTTTATCTTTAGGCAATACATTAATTTTTGCTAATTCTTTTATGTAACGAACTGTACTAGAGTTTGGATTATCAAAAACCAATCCTTTAAAATTATTTTGGTTTTTTCCTTGCACAAAAGTAATTACTTTCTCTAAATCGATAAGTGTATCATTGTTATTTTTGTGTGAAATAAATGCAATAGCATCTGTTGCTAATCGGGTAACTCTAGGCTTAATCTTTTTTATTTCGAAAATTTCTGATTCATTTTTTGTTAATTCTCTAGACAAAATAGCTAATTGCTGCTTATTTTTAGACAATAGCTGTACAATTTCTGACTCAGATTTACCAACCAATGTAATTGAAGCGTTATATTGATTTTCAAAAACATCTACTTGGTCTTCGATTACTGGAAGTAATGTCTCGTCTACAAGAATTGTTGCTTTACCTTTTAGAATAGTTTGTTCATCTTGACTCTTTGCTTTCTTATCGCAAGAAAATACAATAATAAAAGCAAAACTTATTAAAATTAAAAAACTTGATTTTCTCATTATTATGATTTTTGAAAGAAACGAATAAATCTTAAAAAAGCATATACAATAATTATTCCACCAAAAGCAATTCTGTAAGTATTAGACATATCTAGTCCCAATCCTCTCCAGAAGATTACTGCTAATCCGAAAACTAAGTATAGCACGAAAAACAATATTCCTATAACGAGAAGAAATCGCTCTTTTAGCGATTTCTTCTTGGTATTATTTGTATCTACAGAATCCATTATTCTGTTTTAATATCTAGCATAATAGGCAAACTATAACGTACACGTATCGTTTTACCATTTTGAACTCCTGGTTTAAATCTAGGTGCATTTTTTAGCATTCTAATTGCTTCTGCTCCTGTACCAAAACCTAGATCTCTTACTACTTTAATATCTGTTAAGCTACCATCTTTCTCGACAACAAACTCAACAAAAACACGTCCTTTAAGATCTTGTTCTACTTCTGGAGATCGGTAATTTCTTTGAACATATTGCCCAAATTTAGCCCATCCACCAGGAAATTCTGGTTGTACTTCAATACCTGCAGAACTATATACATTATTGTCTATAATCTCAGCATCTTTATCTGCATTTCCAGTAGGTTGATCGATTACAATAGCTGCATCTTTATCTCCTTTTTGATCTTTCGCTGCAATAGTTTTATCCTTAAGCTCTTCGATAGTCTTAATTTCTTCAACTACTTTTTCTTTCGCTACAACTTTAGGAGCAACGAATTTTACCTCGTCAATCTTTGGTTTTGGTGGCTCTGGCGGTTTTATTGGTTCAGGTAATTTTTCCTTAGGTTTATCTAAATTCACCAAAACAACTTTTTCGTCGAGTGTGTTTTTTGCTTCAGAATCTGGAAGCAAATCAAGCAATAAAGGTGTACTTAAAGCGAACGCAAAAATAAACGCACCACCTAATAATGCTTTAACCGATGTTTTAGGATTCTCTTTTCGCAACTCATAAGCACCATACTTCTTATTACGACCATCGAAAACTAAATCTAACCACTGCGTTCTGAATAAATCTAATTTCATAATTTTCTCATTTTTTGGTTAAATAATAACCTATTCTTTATCTAACAAAGCAACTTCAGCTGGAGTTATATCCACAATTGCATAAGTTGGAACCTTACAAATAGCCATCTCATCAAGAATATCAACTAAATTTCTATAAGTGGATTTTTTACTTGGTTTGATAATTACAATCAATCCCTTTTTAGGATCTCCAGTAACTAACGGCACCGATTTAACTCTAGAAAGAATATCTTTACGAATCCCCTCTTTACCGTAAGAAAGAAATTTAGGAGCCTCAATTGGAGTTTCAATAAGACCCATATAATTTTTTAATTTATCATTCTCTCCTAGCAATATAGTCATAGTTCGTCTTTCATCGACTAAAACAGGTGGCGGTGGATTTTTAGGATCTTTTTCAGGCATCCCTAAATCCATCGATTGTGGCTTATTTAACGAAGTTGTCAGCATAAAAAATGTAATTAACAAAAAAGCTAAATCTACCATTGCAGTTAAATCTACACGTGAGTTTCCTTTTTTACTTCTTACCTTACCGCCTTTTTTGCCTCCGCCGTCGTCAGTATTTAATTCTGCCATCGTTGTTTTTTTTAAATATTAAAAATCTTCTCCACGCAAACCAGTCACTAAATTGAAACTGTTTATTTGCTGGTCTTGTAAAATATCAATCACTTTTTTAACTTGAGGATATTCTTGTTTAGCATCACCTTTTATTGCTACCTTCAATTCTGTCTGAGCAATATCTCGTGTCGCAATTCTTGCATTGTAAATCCAATCTTTCAACTGATTATCTAGCGAATCTTTAGGAATACCTGGTTGTAAATCTTTTCGATTTCTTTCCGCTGCTTCTTTAGCTATTAAGCTTCTAAGTTGTGACATTGGTACACCAAAAGCATCTATCACTGAAAATCTTTTTCTTTCTTCTGGAGAAAATGCAATACCATATTTAGCACCCATTAACTCTAGTGTTTTTATTCTAACTTCTTTTCCAGTAACTCCAAAAAATACTTTACCACTTCCTAATGTCAATGTAGCTAAATCTTTTTCTGGCAATTTTGTTTGCACAGTAGAACTAGGCGTATCAACTGGTAAAGGCTCTGGCTGTTTTGCAGTCGCAGTCAAGATAAAGAAAGTAAGCAGAAGAAATGCTACATCACACATGGCTGTCATGTCGATAGCAGCTACTTTTTTATTCATTTTTACTTTAGCCATATTCTTGTTTTTTTATGTAAAGGAAAAGGAAATAAAGCCCATTCTCCTTTACACTAATTTTTTATATTATTTTACACTTCCTTTGAAACGTCTATAAGTATTTACCATTGTTGAAGCTGCTTCGTCAATAGAATAAGTTAACGTATCAATTTTTGAAGTAAAGTAGTTGTAAACAACAATTGCTAATGCAGAAGTCGAGATACCCGTTGCAGTATTAATAAGCGCTTCAGAGATACCATTTGCTAATTCAGCAGAATCTGCTCCACCACCACCTGCTAATCCAGCAAATGCTTTAATCATACCTGTTACAGTTCCTAAAAGACCTGCAAGAGTTCCTAAAGATACTAATGTAGAGATAATTGTTAAATTTTTCTCTAACATTGGCATTTCAAGAGAAGTAACTTCTTCTATTTCTTTGTGAATAGTTTCTGTAGCCTCTTCACTAGTAAAACCTTCCGCTTTTACAGCTTGATATTTTACAAGACCCGCTTTAATTGTATTAGCAACTGATCCTTTTTGTTTGTCGCAAGCATCGATAGCTCCATCTATATCTCCCGTAGTAATACTACCTTGTACTTTTTTCATAAATGCATCTAAATTTCCTTTTCCAGCAGCTTTAGATATAACCATAAATCTTTCGATTCCAAAAACAACAACCATTAACAACAATCCCATCAAAACAGGAACAATAGATCCTCCTTTATAAACCATTGCAAGATAATTTCCTGGTAAAGGTGTTCCTCCTGAAATTCCTCCAGCAAAGTTTGTACCTGCACCCATTACGAACTTCCAAACTAACCATCCAACCACAATACATGCTACGATAACAATTCCTGAGAACATATCTCCTCCGTTTGAACTACTTTCTTTTTTAACGTTTGCCATTTTTTTAAAATTTAAATTTTCTTAATTGATTATAATTTCTTTTGTATTATTAAATAGTGGAGGCAAATTTAATTTTTTAGTTCTAATAAAAAAACTTTTTTTAAACTTTCTAATCAATAATAATAATAATTAGGTTATAAATATATCTTAGAAAACAAATTAAATACAAAATGTATTTAAAAACAAATTAATTATTGATTATTTAATACCGAAAATAAGCATTTAATGCGAAAATCATAAAATATGCATTATTAAATTATATTTTAGATATTTTTTCTAAACACATACTCACTGTAAGCAGTATCAAAAATTAAGCCAAATTTTAAAGAAAAGTTTAAGTAGTTTTGTTAAATCAAAAATTAATAACTTGCACTTCTATAAATTTACTTAAATGAATACCATAGAAAATTTTAAAACACAAATAACAAATGGCTACGCTTGTAAAGGCGAAAGCATTATTCTTGGTGGCGCCATGTTAAACGGAGAGGCTTTAGACATACATATTACAATCCCTTTAAAAACCTTAAACCGTCACGGATTAATTGCTGGAGCAACAGGAACTGGAAAAACAAAAACGATTCAAGTATTGTCCGAACAACTATCCCAAAAAGGAATTCCAGTTTTGATGATGGATATAAAAGGTGATTTTAGTGGCGTAGCAAAGGCTGGTGAAGAAAAATCTTTTATCACCGAAAGACATACTAAAATTAATATTCCGTTTTCTCCAAAAGCTTTTGCAGTCGAACTATTATCACTTTCTGAACAAGATGGTGTTCGTTTGCGTGCTACGGTTTCCGAATTTGGTCCCGTTTTATTTTCTAGAATTTTAGACTTAAATGACACACAGGCTGGTGTAATATCAGTGATTTTTAAATATTGTGATGACAAAAAAATGCCTCTTTTAGATTTGAAAGACATTAAAAAAGTCATGAATTATATTACCGAAGAAGGAAAAGACGAAATTTCTGAAGAATACGGTAAAATTTCGACTTCAACAACAGGAACTATTTTAAGAAAAATCATTGAATTAGAACAACAAGGTGCCACCACATTTTTTGGAGAAAAATCGTTTGAAATTGATGATTTAATGCGAATTGATGAAAATGGTCAAGGATATATAAATATTGTTCGTTTAACAAATATTCAAGACAAACCAAAATTGTTTTCGACATTTATGTTGAATCTTCTAGCCGAGATTTATAATGTAATGCCAGAAAAAGGAGATGTTGACCAACCAGAATTGGTTATTTTTATAGATGAAGCACACCTTATATTTAATGAGGCAAGTAAAACTTTGCTAGACCAGATAGAAACTATCATCAAACTGATTCGTTCTAAAGGAGTTGGCGTTTATTTTATCACTCAAAATCCGATGGATATTCCCAAAGGAGTTTTGGCTCAATTGGGATTGAAAATCCAGCATGCTTTGAGAGCATTTACTGCCAATGATAGAGAAGCCATAAACCAAACTGCCGATAATTATCCGACTTCCGAGTTTTATAAAACGGAAGAATTATTAACTTCTCTCGGAATTGGCGAAGCGTTAGTAACGGCTCTAAACGAAAAAGGAATTCCAACTCCCTTAGCTGCCACTATGATGCGTGCACCAGAAAGTAGAATGGATATTTTGAGTGAAAGTGAAATTTCTGAAATTAATTCAAAATCAAAATTAGTAGAAAAATACTCCGAAGAAATAGACCGAGAAAGCGCTTACGAAATTTTGATTAAAAAAATTGAAGACGCTTCGGCAGAAATTGCCGAAAAAGAGGAAGAAAAAAAGGCTAGTAAAGAACCGAGCACTGCAAGTGTTGTTGGGAAATCAGTTTTGAAAGTTGTGACGAGCGCTAGTTTTATTAGAGGTGCTTTTAGCGTTTTGATGAAGGTTTTGAAACGATGAAAGGCTACGCAACAATAGGATTACTTATACTTTCCAACATTTTCATGACGTTGGCTTGGTATGGACATTTAAAATTTAAAGAACTAAAATGGTTCGAAAATGCAGGATTAATTACCATCGTTCTGATTAGTTGGGGATTGGCTCTATTTGAATATTGCTTTCAGGTTCCCGCTAACAAAATTGGATACGAAGGCAATGGTGGACCATTTAGTTTAATGCAACTCAAAGTTATTCAAGAGGTAATAACGCTAGTTATCTTTGTGTTTTTTTCGATGATTTTCTTTAAAAATGAAACTTTTAGATGGAATCATGCTCTTGGTTTTATTTTTTTAATATTAGCAGTTTATTTTATTTTTAAAAAGTGATGAACTATAAAGATATTATTGGCACGATTGGAGTTGGATTAATCCTAATCGCTTATTTTTTAAATATTTTCTCGTTAATAAAAAAAGACGGGAAATTATATTTTATAATGAACATTATAGGTGCTTCTTTGGCTTGCTATGCTTCATTACTAATTAATTATATGCCCTTTATTATTTTAGAAGGGACTTGGGCAATCGTTAGTCTATTCGGGATTATAAATCTCTACAGAAAAAATTAAATAATAATCATAAAGATACCCAATATCTCGCAATAGCAAAAATGAAAAAATATACCATTCAAAAATCACCTTTTGTAGTTCCAACAACCGATGGGAAACTTATTGAAGAACACCACGGAAATGCAACCACAGGTAACTCGGAAATTTCAGTGGCACACATGATTGCGCCACCCAAATGGAGCGAACCATTTCAAACTCCTGAATTTGAAGAATATACCTATATTATTTCAGGAAAAAAGCAATTTATTATAGAAGACGAGATTATCATTCTTGAAGCAGGCCAATCTATAAAAATTGAAAAAAATACACGCGTTCAGTATTCAAATCCTTTTGAGGAACCTTGTGAATATCTATCTATTTGTAAACCTGCTTTCGATTTTACAAAAGTGCATCGAGAAGAATAATTTGATTTTTTTTATTGAATTTTGAGATTGCTATTTCAAAAGTTCAATAATCTTATCTTCTACTTCTTTAGAATTCCATTTTTCCTCAATTGATGGGATTTGCATCACTTCTTCCATGATTTTATTTTGGAAATCACCTATAGCAAGTGCTTCTGAGTAAGGTTGCAAACTAAATGTGACACGACTGTACAATGGCATCCATTTGTCAGGATGTTTGTCTGAAAACCATTTTTCGATTTTCTTTTGTAACAAGAAGTTCTGATCGGCTGTTTTCGAACTCATTTCCATAAAGTTTCTGTACGAAAGTTCAGCAATAGCATCGGCATTAGGTTTACGGGATTTTTGATATTCCGAAAAAATAGTTTTCCAATCGTCTCCGTATTGAGTAATCATTTCATTTAGAATTGTAATATCTTCAAAACCAGCATTCATACCATGACCATAAAAAGGCACAATAGCATGAGCCGAATCTCCTATTAAAGCGACTTTGTCTTCATAAGTCCAAGGATAACATTTCATTATCGCTAAATAACTCGTCGGATTTTTAAAGAAATCTCTAACTAAATCAGGGATTACTTCTTTAGTATCTGGAAAATATTTAGCAAAAAAGGCTATCAAACTGGCTTCATCTTTTAACTTATCGAAAGAGTTTTCTCCTTCAAAAGGCATAAATAATGTACACGTAAAGCTTCCATCGAGATTAGCCAATCCCATTAACATAAAATTACCTCTTGGCCATATATGCAATGAGTTCTTATCTATTTTATGAGTTCCGTCTGGGTTGGCTGGAATATGCAACTCTTTGTAGCCAATTTTCATAAATTCCTGAGAATAGTCAAACATACTTTGACGTTGCATCCTGTGACGAATTCTTGAAAAAGCACCATCGGCACCAAAAACTTTATCGTATTTTAAATCTTTCCATTCGCCTCTTTCTGTTTCTCCAATATGCAATGTTGCATCAGATAAGGTAACATCCCAAATTTTTTGTTCGAAGAAAAATTCGACTCCAGCATCTTCTGCTAAATCGATCATTCTTCGGTTTAAGACACCACGTGAAAGTGAAAAAATAGCTTCTCCTTCTTTGCCGTAGTTCTGATAATTAAGTTTATCGTCTTGAGTATGTATAGCACGTTTGTCTACAGGAATTCCTATTTTTCGAATTTCTTCTCCTAACCCTACATCTTCCATGGCTTTCCAGCCACGATTAGACATTACCAAATTGATAGATCGCCCGGAAAATTCTACTGTTCTTATATCCGCGCTTCGGTCGAATACATGAACCGTATGTCCTAATTTTTTAAGGTATATTGCTAGTAAAGTTCCCACTAATCCAGAACCTACAATTGCAATTTTTTGAGGAGTTTGCATTAAATAATTACGAATTAAAAATTACGAATTATGAATCAAAGCTGCTAAACATTAATCCTAATTTTAATGTTTGCAAAGATGAGCCAATTTATTTAGTTTTGAAAACCAATTTAGTAGAAGTTTTAATAATTTCTTCTTTGTTCAATTTCATTTTTCTGAATTTACCAGTAGCATACATTTCGGCTTGATCATTATAATGTTTGCTCATAGGATTACCTGATTGTCCTGTTGGTAAAATACTCCAACTATTTTCTACATCAGAAAAATCGACAATCCTTCTTGTTGACGGCCCTGCTTTTATACTATATTCAGCTGCATCGGAATAGTCGAACATGGTATTGTTTATGACTTCGTTTGCTCCCGAAATTTCAAACAAACCAACATTAAAAAAGGGTTTAAATAAAGCTACGCTTCCTAACGGATGCTTGTATTCCACTTTATGCACACGATTCCAAGTCCAAGAATTTACATCATTTCCTAGTTGATTATTTAAACTTAAAATAGCTTGTTGCAATGCTAATTTTAGAATGTCTTTACGAGTTTCTTTCTTATTTTTAGTCGCAATATTATCCCACCAAGGTGAATTTTCATTATTTGTTTGGAAAACGATACTTTGTTTCATAATATGTGTTTTCAAGAATTGTTTGAATGAAGTTTCTCCCATTTCATCTTGATACGTATTTTTTAGATATAAATAAATCCATTTGTTATAGATAGTTGGCGCAATGTCTGTTAATCCGTTTGTTCCTTTCCAATTCCTTAATACGCTTACTGCTTCTTTTTCTTGATTCGAAAGTTTTTCACCATCAATAACAGATAACATTGTCTTTACTATTTCGGTTGAAACTGGCGACGTATTGTCTGTCATCATTTTACTTACGTCTTCTTTATTCCAATCACTTTTGCTATCTAATAAATTGGTGATTCTTCTAGCTCTATCTTCTGGCAAATAATAGCCTGGATAATTGTAACCATCAATCGCTTCGGGCATATTGTTTGAGGAATATACATAATTCCAACTCGGATTTACCGCCGATGGGTTTTTAGAATAATCTAAAAATTCTTTTTTATCATCGATGCCATTGGTACCATTTAAAATAAAATTGGCATTGACTCCTTTTTCTAATTTGTATAATTTTCCAGAAGTAAACCAAGCAATATTATTTTTGGCATCACCATACATGATATTAAGTCCTGGTGCTACTATGTAGGAAACTGATTTTTGAAATTCCTCAATATTATTTGCTCTGCTTAATCCATAAACTGCATCTAGAATTTTGTTAGGTTGTTGTGTGTAAATCCAAGAAAAAGAAACCGGTTTTTGGGTTTTAAAATCAGCCATTAAATCATTAATTATAGGCCCGTGTTGTGTTTCTTTTATTTTTAAAATTACCGATGTAGAATCTTTAACTTTAATAGTTTTAGTTCTTATTTTATAATTTTCGAAACCTGTAACCGTTTTATACTGATTTTCATTTTTTGGATTGTTTTCCTCTTGAAATAAATCGGCATCGTCGTTTTCGAACATGGTCAATCCGTAGGCATAATTTCGATTATGCCCTAAAAGTGGAAATGGAGTTCCGGCAAGATAATAGCCATACATTTCGTATTCTGGACAAGAAATATGTGCTTCGTACCATGTTCCGGGTTGTGAATATTCGATGTGCGGATCGTTGCAAAAAAGTACTTTTCCAGTTTTAGTTTTCTTTGGAGAAAGCACCCAACTGTTGCTTCCAATAAATGGTGGCACCGGAGAATTTTCTAATAATGCAGTTATCGATTTTGAAATTTCGACATATTGTTGTGTTTGTTCTTTGGAAATTTTTAGTCTTGTTGGATTTAATGAATAATCGATTCCTAAATCTTTCAAATATTCTTCTCCATATTGATTTTTAATATCTGTCAACAACGGATCTGTTTTTTGAGCCATAGCAAAACTGAAAGCCATGTATCCAAAAGTATTGTAAACGTCTTTTAAGGTGAATTTTTCTTTTTTAATCCCCAAAATCGTGAACTCGATTGGTGTTTTTCCGTTTTCCAAATATTGATTTACTCCATCTAAATACGCCATTGCCATTTGGTATGGCTTCCCGCTTTTATCTAATTCTGCTATTGCTTTTTCAGCATTTTCTTCGATTCCTAAACCAATAAAAAATTTGTCGTTTTTAAGTGCTCTGGTTCCAAATATTTCAGACAATTTTCCTGGTGCAATACGACGTATCAATTCCATTTGCCACAATCTATCCTGCGCATGAACATAACCCAATGTAGTCATGGCGTCTTTCTGATTCGCGGCATAAATATGAGGCACACCATAATCATCAAAATATACAGTTGTTTCTTTTGATATATTTTTTATAGCTAATTCTCCCTCATATTGTGGTTTTGTAGTGAACAGGTAACCATATACTAAAAGTGATAATAAAGCTATGAATGAAATAAAAATAAATAGTACTTTTTTAAGCTTTTTCATTTGAGATAAATTAATACCCAAATCTAATTAATTATTTACAGTTTTAAATAAAAAAGATGCGTTTAAATTTATTACAAATTTAAACGCATCTTATCCTAAAAAATAAATTATTTTTTCTGACTATCGTCAATTATAGCTCCGGTTCCTGCTCCTATTCCTGCACCTGCTAATCCGCCTATAATTGCTCCAGTTCCTTTTTTCTTACTGATAATAGCTCCCGTAACGGCTCCGACACCGGCCCCTATTACAGCTCCTTTAGCCGCACCACTCCATTTTTTCTTTTTTGCAATTTTGGAGTTTGCTTCCGTTGTGTGATTTACTACAACTACTTCTTTTTGCTTTTCAACTTGAGCCATTTCCACCTTCATTGAATCAATAACTCTTTGCTTTTCTGTTATAACTTTCATAGAATCAATACTCGTCTGTTTCTCTTTTTGAATATCGAGTTTAGCCTGATTTTGGCAAGAAAAAAAAACTAGAAATACTACCATCAAACTTATTATTTTCATAACTAAAATATTTTAAATTAATAAGCTACAAAGTAACACCAAAAACCCTATGAGGTTACATAATTTAATTTTTATTAAATTTTATTTTATTCCCCACTTCCATTCCGTTATTTTTAGCTAACATGCCACACATATGATACAACATCCTTGCACCTACATTTCCGTCCCAATCGTCATTTTCTCCTGGAGCTACTTCTACTAGATCGAAACCAATAATTTCTTTTCCACTATTGGCTAATTTACTTAACAAATATGTAGCTTGTTCGAAAGAAAACCCTCCTGGAACTGGCGTTCCTGTATTAGGACAGTACCAAGAATACATCCCATCAATATCGAAAGAAACACAAACTTTCTGTGGTAATGCTGCAATAATTTGATCACATTGTTGTTGCCACGTTTTCCCTTCAAAAGTATCTGATTTCATATCCATATCAGTATGAACAACGACTCTATTTCCTTGTTTTTGTACAACTTCGACTTCTTGTTCGCAAAAATCACGAATTCCAACTTGAACCAATTTTGTTATTTGAGGAATTTGCAGTGCATTATACATAATAGACGCATGCGAATAAGTAAAACCTTCGTAAGCAATGCGTAAATCCATGTGAGCGTCTAGATGCAAAATCCCAAAATTATCATGAATTGTTGCTAATGCTTGATAATATCCTAATGGTGTAGAATGATCACCTCCTAATAAAACTACTTTTTTCCCTTTTTTAATCCAATGCAGAACACGTTCCTTTACTTCAGCATGCAATTCGGCACAAACTTTATTTATTTTATCTAAATCAGATTGTAGTCCTGGGAAATTTTCGATTACTTCTCCATTTTCCAAAGCTTCAATAATAGGTTGTGCGAGGCTTTTGTATTTATCTGAATTTTTTAACCAATGTTCTGGCGCTTGGTCATAATACATTCCTAATTTCCATAACTCTGGAAATTCTTGGTGTTGCAAATCGACTTGAAAAGAAGCTTCAAATATTGCTTCTGGGCCTTCAGATGCTCCTGCACCATAACTTACGGTTACTTCCCAAGGCACTGGGATAATAATAATTTCACTTTCTTCGGCTGTAAATGGTAATCCGAAAATGGTAGCATCGGCCAATCCCGGTTGTGATGGATCGAAAGATTGTATTTTTTGTTGTTTGTTCATTTTTTTGAGATTCTAAGTTGCAAAGTTACAAAGGTTGAAAGGTTTTTACAAAAGATGTTTTTATAACTTTAAACTATGCAAAGACAATTCAATAAAAAAAGCCTATTCAAAAAAATATGAATAGGCTTTATATAAAAAATACTCTTTTTAGTTTTTCACAAACTTGATTGTAGTTTTAGTTTCATTAAATCTAATAGTATAGACTCCTAAAGCTAAACTAGAAATATCCAAAATATTTTCATTGTTTTTTAAAGTTTTCTCCATCACTTTTTGACCTAAAATATTATAAACTGTAATGTTTTGATCTGAAATAAAATCACCTTTAATAGTAATGTTTGTAGATGCTGGATTAGGATAAACTTTTAGATTGTTTTTAATAACCTCATCTAATCCTAATAGAGGTTGCACAATTAATGTAAACGGACAATTAACTGCTGTTCCATTAGTAGCAGTCATTGTTACAGTATAAGTACCTGGTGCTAAACTAGAACCAATAGCTGGTGATTGAGTTACAACCGCATTACATAAAGGGCTAATTGCATTTGTTAAACTTGAATAACTTGGAACTGTATAAGTATTACCTGCACCGGCAGTAACTGTTTGTGTTCCTGGGCAATTAATTTTTAAAGCTACAGCTGGCATCGTATAACCAGCAGCAGTAAATTTCTGTGTCATTGTTAGAATATCAGCACATGGATAATTCATGTTTATAGCTGCTTGACGAACTGCAATGGCTGCATTGGGTTGATTAGTAGAGTTATTAGTTAAAGCTAATCCTTCTAAAAATGCTTTGTCGGTTTTTGTTCTACCTAATACATCCCAAATTTTCATTAAAGCTGTTGCCCAAATTTGTCCGTAAGTGTGAATCTCAGTGTTAGTAGCGCCTGTTTGAGGATATGTAGCTGTAACTCCCGTAGATCTTCCGCTCCAGCTATCATTACCATCCCAAGTAAAAACTTTGTTATAATTTGCCTCAACTGAAGTCCATTGACTCAAACTTCTACTATATGATTGCGCCCAATAATCACCGTTTCCTTCACCTAGTCCGGTAACTTGCGATCCTCCACCACCAGTTAACCAATCGTGGATACCATGTCCAAATTCATGTAGAACAACATCAGCATCTTCAGCATCATCTATACTTCCTTCTCCAAAGGCAATTTGATCTGTAGAAGGAAGAAAATGAGAATTATCAGCTCCGCTTAAACCTGAAGGGTCAAACTGAAAAAGAGTTGCATTATTTGGTAAACAAACAATCCCTAATGTACTATTGATATATCTCATACTATTATCTAAATGATAAAAAGCATTTACTGCTTCAAAGGCATCATTATCTCTTGTAAAATTGAAAGCATTTGTTGCTTGAGTAAATAAGCCAAGGTTTGGCGCTTCAAAATCTGCAATATTTAAGTACTGGCTTTTTAATCTATACACACCGGCTGTTAAATCTATTTGTGGCAAAACAACCGCTGTTCTTGCAGCTTGTAATTGAGGACTATCCGCATCATTGTTATCTAAATATCCTCCTGCATAAGTTGCGTGAGCTGCAGAAAGAGGATCAGGATTAAAAATCATTCCTGTCCCAGTTGTAAATGCTAAAGGAGCTTTACTTTCTTTTACTTCTTTTTTTTCTTTTCTTTTTTTCTCTTTAGTCACATTTGTAGCGTGAAAATCGAGTGCTATATTTTCTGTTTTTATAATTTTTGATGTATTCGCATCTACAAAAACTTGCCAATCTCCTGGTTTATTATCTATTTGTGTAGAAACACGATAAACTAATCTTGTTGGTTTTTCTAAATTATAAATATATAATTTACATGCTTGAAACGCAATCTTACCATTAGTATCATTTAAGCTAGCATTTGAAATCGCAATTGCCTGTTGCTCACTTATACTTGGATTTGTATTGATATTATCTACAGTAGTATCATAATTATTTGAAGAATAAGCAACTTTGTCTTCTAAATCAAAGTTAACTACAATTTCTGATTGAAAAACTGGAACATTGTTAAGCATTTGTTGAAACCTAAGTGTTTCTCCAGCTAATCCTTTACGAACAAATCTTAGACTAAAACTATGTTCTGGTTTAATTTGTAATTCTTTTTCCTGCGATTTGATATAATCACGAGCTCTTTGTTCGTTTGCTGAAGTTTGAGCATTTACTGCCGTTAATCCTAGCAAAAACAGAATTATAAAGTGTATTTTTTTTTTCATAAATATTTAAATTAATTTCTATTTGAATCGCAAATATATATAAATAAGTTTAAAATTTTAAGAATACTATAAAAATTTAATGGTTTTCTATCCCTTTTTTTAATATTTGACCAAAATGATACATATCTTCATAAGAACAATATAACGGAACTGGCGCTAAGCGAATTACATTGGGTTCACGCCAGTCTGTTATGACTCCGTTTTTCATTAAGTAATCGAATAACGAACGACCTTCTCCGTGCAAGAAAACAGAAAGTTGACAAGCTCTTTCCTCTTGATTACTTGGTGTTAAAATTTCGAAATGACCTTTTACTTCTTTGTCTATTTCGTGAAGGATAAATTCTAAATAAGCTGTAATTTGGTTTCTTTTTGCAATTAATCTATCCATTCCAACTTCAGCAAACATTTCGACTGATGCTAAATAAGGTGCCAATGATAGAATTGGCAAATTACTTATTTGCCAACCATCGGCTCCATGAACAGGGTCGAAAGTAGGTTCCATTTTGAAACGTCGTTCTTTGTTGTGTCCCCACCAACCAGCAAATCTAGGCAAGTCTGAATCATTATGATGTTTTTCATGAACAAAGCATCCTGAAGCATTACCTGGTCCTGAATTCATATATTTATAAGAACACCATGCCGCAAAATCGACATTCCAATCGTGCAATTCTAATTTGATATTTCCTGCAGCGTGAGCTAAATCGAAACCAACTTTTGCTCCTTGCTTGTGTCCTGCTTCGGTGATGGTTTTCATGTCGAAAACTTGTCCTGTGTAATAATTCACACCTCCAAATAATACCAATGCTAATTCCTCTCCTACTTCTTCTATTTTTGCGAGAATATCTTCTAGTCGGATATTGTGTTCGCCTTCTCTTCTTTTAATTTCGACAATCGCATCTTCCGGTTTATAACCGTGAAAATCAACTTGACTCTGAAACATATATTGGTCTGATGGAAAAGCCTTTTCTTCGCAGATAATCTTATAGCGTGTTTTTGTAGGACGATAAAAGGAAACCATAAGTAGGTGAAGATTTACTGTAAGTGTATTCATTACAGTCACTTCACTTGGTTTTGCTCCTACAATTTTACTTAACGGATTTGCAAAACGTTCTTGATAATCCCACCAAGGTTTATCTGCGTAAAAATGACCTTCTACAGCGAGATTTCCCCAATCATTCATCACTTCACCAACATAAGTTTTGGCTGATTTGGGTTGTAATCCCAATGAATTTCCAGTAAAATATATTACATTTTTATCATTGTGTTGTGGAAATATGAACTCGTTTCTATAATTTTTGAGTTCATCTTGATTATCGAGTTGTTGTGCAAATTGTAAGGTATTTTGGAAAGTCATGATTTGGTTTTTGATTTTGTAAAATTAAGAAAAATTATTTCACGAAGATGCACAAAGTTTTTTTGAACCAAATAAGGCATTTAAGGTCATATAAGCTAATATTGAATAACGAATTTTGAAATTTAAAATGCTCCCGCGTGAGGGATAGAAGTGAAAATCCTTTTTTGAGGCTTTTCGCCGAGAAAAAGATTACTTCACTATATTTTTATTTTCATCGGAGTTCAGTGAACTTCGTTTGTAACGAAAAGCCCGACCCTTTTCGGGTCACGCCATAAAAAAACCTTTCATTACTGAAAGGTTTCTTAAATTAATTTCAACAAAGAATTATATTATTAGCATCGCATCACCATAAGAATAGAATTTATATCCTTCTTTGATGGCTTGCGCATAAGCTTCTTTCATTAAATCATGACCGCAAAATGCTGAAATCATCATCATTAAGGTTGATTTAGGAGTATGGAAATTTGTTATCATACAAGTTGCTAAACTAAAATCATGTGGTGGAAAAATAAATTTATTTGTCCAACCATCATAAGGGTTTAGTGTTCTTGCTGAAGAAACTGAGCTTTCTATTGCACGCATAGAGGTTGTTCCTACAGCACAAATTCTATTTTTTCTTACTTTTGCAGCATTTACAATATCACAAGCTTCTTGTGTTATTTTTAGTTCCTCAGAATCCATTTTGTGTTTAGATAAATCTTCAACCTCAACTGGATTAAAAGTCCCTAAACCTACGTGAAGTGTTACTTCTGCAAACTGAACTCCTTTTATTTCCAAACGCTTCATTAAGTGTTTAGAGAAGTGCAAACCAGCTGTTGGTGCAGCTACTGCTCCTTCTTCTTTTGCATAAATAGTTTGATAACGCTCGGCATCTTCTGGCGTTACTTCGCGAGAAATATATTTTGGAATTGGTGTTTCACCTAGTTCTGTCAATTTATTACGAAACTCTTCATATGAACCATCATAAAGAAAACGTAGTGTTCTTCCGCGTGATGTTGTATTGTCTATTACTTCAGCTACCAATGAATCATCATCGCCAAAATACAATTTGTTCCCAATACGAATTTTACGAGCTGGATCTACTAAAACATCCCAAAGACGTTGCTCTGCATTTAGCTCTCTTAATAAGAAAACTTCAATTCTTGCTCCTGTTTTCTCTTTGTTTCCGTATAGTCTTGCTGGAAAAACCTTAGTATTGTTTAAAACTAAAACATCGCCTTCGTCGAAATAATCTAGAACGTCTTTGAACATTTTATGTTCTATTGTTCCTTTTTTTCTATCGACAACCATAAGTCTTGATTCGTCACGGTTTTCAGCAGGATATTCAGCTAATAATTCGGCTGGCAAATTGAATTGGAAATGAGATAATTTCATAGTAAAATTTTAGATTTTAGATTTGCTTCGCCTATTCGCACTTTCAGGCTCGGGTTAGATTTTAGATTTTTGAGTTCTAAAATTAAATCGTGTGCAAATATACGATTGTGAGATAGGCGTTGTCAAGTGTTTTGGTGTTTATTTTTGAAAAGAGGTGCAAAGGCTCAAAGAAACTAAGGTTCTTAGTTTCATTTTATTCTTCTGACATAGTAAAACCTATACTTTGTAAATCGCTCCAAAAATTAGGATACGATTTTGAAACTACCTCAGCATCTTCAATAATAATTGAATTTTTTAAGGCTAATGGTGCAAATGCCATTGCCATACGATGGTCTTGATAGGTTAAAATTTTTACATCTGAATTGATTGAATCTGAAGCTTCTAAAGTTAAACTATCATTGGTAACAGAAATTGTTGCACCTAATTTTGTTAATTCAACTTGTAAAGCTTCTAATCTATCGGTTTCTTTAATTTTTAAAGTATGTAAACCTGTAAGATGACACGCAATTCCTAATCCGAAGCAAGTCACGGCAATGGTTTGGGCAATGTCGGGAGCGTTATTTAATTGATAATTGACAGTTGATAATTTACAATCACTGACTTTTTGAATAGTAATTAAATTATTTTCAAAAACTGTTTCAACGCCAAAATCTCTGTAAATTGTTGCCAAAACTGAATCGCCTTGCAAACTATTTTTTTTGTAGCTTGACAATGTTATTTGTGTTCCAATTTCTGATAATGCAATTATTGAATAAAAATAGGAAGCTGATGACCAATCAGATTCAATTGTGAATTTGGAATTTGGAATTTGGAATTTTGGAATTACTGAAATTTTGTTGCCAATAAATGAAGTTTCAATCCCTAAATCATTAAGCAAAGCCAAAGTCATTTTGATATATGGAATTGATGTGATTTCGCCAATTAATGTCAACTCTAATCCGTTTTCTAATTTTGGTGCGATTAATAAAAGTGCCGAAATATATTGACTACTTACATTGGCCGGAAGTGATACTTTATTTTGAGTAATTCTTTTTCCTGTTATTTTTATAGGTGGGAAACCTTCGTTTTCTTCGCATGAAATTTCCGCTCCAAGTTGTTGCAAAGCTTCGACTAGAATTTTTATTGGTCGTTCTTTCATTCGAGAGGAACCCGTCAAAATAATTTTTCTACCTTCTTGCATAGAAAAATAAGCTGTTAGAAATCGCATGGCGGTTCCTGCATGATGAATGTCGATTATACTTTCATTCGAAATTAATGCTTTAATCATTACTTGTGAATCATCCGAATTAGAAACATTTTCTAAAACTAAGTTCGGATACAATGCTTGCAATAATAACAATCTATTGGTTTCCGATTTAGACCCAGAAATACTCAATTTTGAACTTTTATTAATGATTGTTGATTGCAGAAGTAAATTCACAATTATTTCAGTTTTTCATTGTTATGATGACGGTCGTGATCGCGATTTGTTTTTAAATCCAATTTCTTATCAAAGGCGGCTTGCAAATCTATTCCTGTTTGATTTGCTAGACACAAAACCACAAAAACGACATCAGCAAGTTCCTCGCCTAAATCTTTATTTTTGTCCGATTCTTTTTCGGATTGCTCGCCATAACGACGGGCAATAATACGAGCTACTTCTCCTACTTCTTCTGTAAGTTGTGCCATATTAGTAAGTTCATTAAAATAACGAACGCCGTGGTTTTTTATCCAATTATCTACTTCAAGTTGGGAGGTTTTTAGATTCATTACTCTTTATTTTTACTATCTATAATTATTGTTACTGGTCCGTCATTTACTAGCGAAACTTTCATGTCTGCTCCAAAAACACCTGTTTGCACTTTTTTACCTAATTCGGTTTCTATTTGCTTGACGAAACTTTCGTACAACGGAATGGCTATTTCTGGTTTAGATGCTTTAATATAACTTGGCCGGTTTCCTTTTTTAGTAGAAGCATGAAGTGTAAATTGAGAAACAACAATAATTTCGCCTTTTATATCTTTTACCGAAAGGTTCATCACCTCATTTTCATTAGCAAAAATGCGAAGATTTATTATTTTTGATGTTAGCCAACTAACGTCTTCTTGATTGTCTGAATCTTCAATACCGACTAAAACTAACAATCCTTTTTGAATTTCAGCGACAATTTTAGAATCGATTGTTACTGATGCTTGAGAAACTCTTTGTATTACTACTTTCACAATTATTACTTATTTCTCGTTTCGTCACTCGCAATTCGGTCGTCATTATAAATATCCGTGCGATACGTTTCATCATCGCCTTCTAGTATTTTTAGATAACTATTGTATCGTGAATAGGAAATTTCGTCTTTTTCTAACGCATCCTTAACGGCACATTTTGGTTCATCTTTATGTAAGCAATTGTTAAACTTACATTGGTCTTTGAGCTTAAAAAATTCTGGGAAGTAACCCGAAATTTCTTCTTTTTCCATATCTACAATTCCAAAACCTTTTATTCCTGGTGTGTCTATAATTTGAGCGCCAAATGACAAATCATACATTTCTGCAAATGTCGTAGTATGTTGCCCTTGCTTACTTTGCTCAGAAATCACTTTGGTTTTTAAGTGTAAACTTGGCTCCATTGCATTGACTAAAGTTGATTTTCCTACTCCCGAATGTCCAGAAAACATAGTCACTTTGCCAATCATAAGCTCTTTTAACTCTTCAATTCCTTTTCCTTCGGTCGATGAAACTCGCAGGCATTTATAACCAATTTGCTGATAAATATATTGCATAAACAATTGCTCGTCGAGCATCGCTTCATCGTAAGTATCTATTTTATTAAATACCAAAATCGTTTCTATTCCGTAAGCTTCAGCTGTAACAAGAAAACGGTCGATAAAATTGGTTGTAGTTGGTGGATTATTTATCGTAATTAACAAAAAAACATAATCTAGATTTGATGCAATAATGTGCATTTGATGCGATAAATTGACTGATTTACGAACAATATAATTCTTACGATCATGAATATTGGTAATCGTTCCAGTAACCACATCGGAATTTTCATCTAAATCATAATCGACAACATCGCCAACAGCAATTGGATTAGTGCTTTTGATCCCTTTCATTCGGAATTTCCCTTTTATACGACATTCCATAAAATCTCCTTCTGTAGATTTTACGGTGTACCAACTTCCTGTAGATTTATAAACGATTCCTGTCAAAATGAATTATGAATTATGAATTGAATGCAAAATTACGATTAATTCTACAATATAATTTGTGATTTGTAATTAGTGTTTTTTATTGATTTATAATTTTTTCTTGGTGTGTAATACTTTCTTGATGAATGGCTTTAAACATTTTTAAGATAAATTCTTCACTTAGTCCTTTTTCTTCACCATCAAGAATCATTTTTCCTAAAATTTCGTTCCATCGTTTGTTTTGTAAAACGGCAACATTATTTGCTTTTTTAAGCGCTCCTATTTGTTCAGCAACTTTCATTCTGTTACCTAAAATTTCGAGAATTTTGCTATCATAAATATCGATATTAGCTCGTAATTTTATCATTTCGGTGTTATAACCATCTTCTTCAACGGTGATTTTTTTTACTTTCAAATCTTCAAACATTTGCTTCAAAACCGTTGGTGTTACTTGCTGTGCTGCATCGCTCCAAGCATTGTCTGGATCTGTATGCGTTTCAATTATTAATCCATCATAATTTAAATCGAGCGCTTGTTGCGAAACTTCTTGAATCATATCTCGTCTTCCTGTTATGTGAGACGGATCAATTATCAACGGTAAATCTGGAAAACGACTTTGTAGTTCGATTGCAATTTGCCATTCAGGAATGTTTCTATATTTTGTTTTTTCGTAAGTAGAAAATCCTCTATGAATAACTCCTAATTTTTTGATTCCTGCGTTATACAAACGTTCTACACCACCAATCCATAAAGCTAAGTCTGGATTTACAGGATTTTTTACCAATACAATTTTGTCGGTATTCTGTAAAGCATCGGCAATTTCTTGAACTGCAAAAGGGTTTACAGTTGTTCGAGCACCAATCCACAAAACATCTATACCATATTCTAATGCTAATTTTACATGAGTAGCATTTGCTACTTCGGTCGCCATAAGCAAACCTGTTTCGGCTTTGGCTTTTTGCAACCATTTAAGACCAATTTCTCCAACTCCTTCAAATCCACCTGGACGAGTTCTTGGTTTCCAGATTCCAGCACGAAAAATACTTACATCGGAATTTTTTAATTCGTGTGCAATTTTCAAGACTTGTTCTTCTGTTTCTGCGCTACATGGTCCCGCTATTACTAACGGATGTGATAATTTGAAATCGTCTAACCAAGTGCGTAATGAGATACTATTTTCCATAGTTTTTATTTGTTACAAAATTATAAATGAATTTGTTCTTCTATCAAAAATTTTGATAAAACTTCTTTAATTTTTTCTTCGGAAATACATAGCGAAAATCTAACATAACCTTCTCCGTTGTTTCCGAAAACTTTTCCTGGTGTGATAAATAAATCTTTTTGATATAACAATTCATCTACAAAATCTTCAGAATTAGTTATTCCTATTGGTAATTTTGCCCAAACAAATAACCCAACTGAATTTTTATCATAAGTACATTTTAGCTTGTCTGCTAGCTGAAAAACTAAATTTCTACGTTTATAATAAATTTTATTTTGTTCATCAAACCAAGATTTATCTAGTTTCAGTGCTTCGATGGCTCCTTTCTGAATTCCGTAAAACATACCGCTATCCATATTGCTTTTTACTTTCAGGACAGCATCAATATACTTTGAATTCCCAGAAACCATTCCCACTCGCCAGCCTGACATATTATAGGTTTTAGATAATGAATTTAATTCTAATGCAACTTCTTTTGCTCCTGTTACTTGTAAAATTGAAATTGGATTGTCGTTTAAAACAAAGCTATACGGATTATCATTTATAACTAAAATGTGATGTTTTTTAGCGAAGTTTATTAATTTTTCAAACAAATGTAAGCTTCCTCTTGCTCCCGTTGGCATATGTGGATAATTTACCCATATTAGTTTTACTTTGGTTAAATCCTGCTTCTCTAAAGCTTCAAAATCGGGTTCCCAATCATTCTCCGCAATCAAATCATAAAAAACAGGTTTTGCTCCCACTAAATTTGTTACCGAAGTATACGTTGGATAACCTGGATTTGGAATTAAAACTTCGTCTCCTTCATTTAAAAAAGCGAGTGAAATATGCATAATTCCTTCTTTAGAACCCATTAATGGTAAAATTTCATTATTAAAATTTATATCGATCTGAAAGTTATTTTTATAAAAAATTGCCATTTCCTGTCTCAATTCTGGCAACCCTTGATAGGATTGATATTGATGCGCAACATTATCACACATAGCATTTTGCATTGCTTGAGTAACTAATTTTGATGGCTGTAAATCTGGGCTTCCAATTCCCATATTCACAATAGGTTTTCCTTGATTAATTAGTTCCCGTACTTCTCTCAATTTTGATGAAAAGTAATATTCTTCGACAGTTTTTAATCTATTTGCTATTGTTATCATTGCTCTCCTTTTTTGTATTCACCCAAAACTTTAAAATGCGTCGTCATTAATTCTAATATTTTCTTTGCTTTTTCATAATGTTTGTATTTCACAAAAACAACATCAACAAAAAATGAATATTGAAAAGGTGTTTCAATAATGGGCATTGATTGAATTTTAGTTAAATTTAATTTACAGTTATTCATCACATTGAGAACCGTAGCCAAGTTTCCCGGCGTATCGTCTAATTCAAATTTTATAGAAGCTTTATTAATTTGTTCTTTAGGAATTTCTTTGTTCTGTGTTTTTAGAATCACAAATCGTGTTTTATTGCTTTTTATAGTATGAATTCCTGCAGCAATAATATCTAAATCATACATTCTTGCAGCAATTGGGCTGGCAACTGCACCTATTCCTAATAGATTTTCTTTTTTAATTCGTTGAGCTGTCTCGGCAGTATCACCACTTTCAACTAATTTAATATGCGGGTATTGCTTAAAAAAAACAGCACATTGCAACAATGCAATGGGATGCGAATGAACCTCTTTAATATCTTCTATTTTCTGACCTTTAATAACCATCAAATTCATGTGAATATCTAGATAATGCTCTCCAATAATGTGCAAATCGTTGGTATCAATCAGTGCGTAATTTGGGATTATTGAACCCGCAATAGAGTTTTCTAAAGCCATGACCGCTTTTTGAGAATTATTCTCTTTAATACTCGTTACTAAACTTTCAAATGACATACATTCATTAAGTGAAGTTGTTTCGTTAAAAAATTCATTTGCAACCTGATGGTGAAATGAGCCTTTAATTCCTTGAATTGCGATTTTTGTTTCCATGTAAGCAAAAAAAATCCCGTCTTGTTTTAAAACTAGACGGGATTGTATATTTATAATTATTAATTTAATTTTCTAATCAAATAACCATATAACAATCCCTTCCTATGTTCCAATAGAAATAAAAAGAATTGTT
>NZ_JBJXEN010000094.1:0-15198 GCF_046153165.1 Flavobacterium sp.
ATAGATAGTTTGGCGAATAAAATAACTTTCTCTGTTGCAATTCCGACTAAACAGAAGGTTTTCACCTCGACCGAAAGCGATATTTATACAGGACAAACTAATCCTTTCCAGGCAGTAAAAGCAACGCTTACAGGAAATTATAACCACAAGAAAGAAGCTTTAGATCAGCTATCTGAATTTATGTTTAAAAATAAATTAGAGAGAAGTGACCGTAATAAAGTTGTCGAAATTATTCCTATAAATAGCTTAACCGAAAAATCGGCAGCGAAATGGGTAACCGAAATTTATATTCCCGTACGACCTAAAAAGGCTATAATAAGCGTAAAATCTGTAAAAAAAGATACGCTAAATACCATTACTGAAAATAAAGTTAAGAGTTCTACGAATCCGTAACAAATGTTTACTTCAACAAATACCTAATCACCGTTTCCGCAGCATGTAATCCAAAAAGTCCTGGCATATAACTGTTTGTCCCGTAAAATGATTTTTTGTAATTAGATCCATCTGTCATTTTCAGACTAGTTTCATCTTGTATTTCTGATGAAGAAACTACTTTTAGTTTGTCAATTTTTACGGCTTTTAATCTTTTTCTGATGGTTTTTGCTAACATACAGTTTGTAGCCTGAGTAATACAAGAAACTTTTACTTTAGCAGCTTCCATCTTTCCGCCAGCTCCCATACTTGAAATTATTTTTACTCTTTTTCTTTTAGCTGCAATAATCAAATTTAGTTTTGGCGTCACACTATCTATGCAATCTAGAACATAATCGAACTCCTCAGAAACAATTTCGAAAGCTCTTTCTGGCGAAAGAAATTCTTGAACTCTAGTCAGTTTTAATTCCGGATTTATATCCATCAATCTATCACCAACAACCGTTATTTTAGGTTGCCCAACAGTAGAATGCAAGGCTGGCAACTGACGATTTATGTTTGTAATATCCACCACATCACCATCTACAATTGTCATTTTTCCTATTCCAGCACGTACTAGGAATTCGGCAGCAAATGAACCTACGCCTCCTAATCCTACTACCAAGATATTTGCATTTTGTAATTTATTTAAACCTTCTTTTTTGAATAAAAGTTCTGCTCTTTCTGTCCACTCTGCCATAATATGTTTATTCGATTATTTACTTCGTCAGTTAGCTAACGCTCGTGTGTTTTTTCGGTTATTTGAAAACAGATTGAAAATTAGTTGCAACTATTTCCAGTAATTCTGAAACCTTTATATTTTTATATTTTGCTGCTAATTGGTATACTTCTTCTAACGTTTCCTCGATTGTATCTGTTTCTAAAAAAAATCTATCGTTAAGAACAAATTTAAAAACGGATTCCAATTCTGGATTTCGTAATAAATATTTTCCAAACGAAAGATAAAATCCGTTGTCTAAAAGTGATTTTGCTACTTGTTCATTTTTAGAAAATCCATGAATAATCATAGGAACTTCAACTTCTAATCTTTTTTTTATTTCAATAATTTCCTGATAAGCTGAAACGCAATGCAAAATTACAGGTTTTTTATATTTTATAGCTAATGACAATTGTTTTTCGAAAACTTGCGTTTGAATACCCATCGAAATTTCGATTCGTTTGTCTAATCCGCATTCGCCAAGAGCGAGACAATTTTTCAATTGTAATTTCTCTTCAATAATTTTCAAATCGGCTTCTAGCCTACTTTCGTTAATATACCAAGGATGAATTCCTATAGAATAAAATGGAATAGTCGAATCAAATTCTTGTGGATATTGATTGACAATTTCCAATACATTTGGGTTGTTAGAAAATTTATGTGTATGTAAATTGATGTATTGCATTAGTCATGAAACTTTTTTACACCGGCCAAAATTTCAATTTGTAAGTCATTTTCCAAAGGAACAATTGGGCAAGAGTATTTGTGATTGTAAGCACAATAAGGATTGTAAGCTTTATTAAAATCGATAATTACCGTTTCCGATTTAGGAAAATACATGTCGATATATCTTCCACCAAGATAACTTTCCTTACCACAAGTTAAATCTGAAAAAGGTAAGAATAAATGATCTTCATATCCTTCTTTTTTAGATAAATCGATATTTTGATAGACATTTAGTTTAAACTTTTTGCCATCAATCACAAAAGATAATTCTCCATATTTTTTATATTTAGGAAGTCTGGTGGTCGATGTTTTCATTCCGAAAACTTTCTCTTTTTTAGTTCTTAGAAAGGTGGCTTCAATAATGAATTTTTCATTTATTGGATAAAAATCTAATGCTTTAAAAACCTTAAAATCTTCTTCTGTAAGAGGGCTATCTTTTTTATCGGCATACTCTTCATTCAAATTATTCTGGAATTCTTGAGAAGTTTCTATCTTCTTATCTTGGGCAAAAGAAATTGCAAAAAATAGAATGAGAAGTGATGACAAATATTTTTTCATTAGAATAATTTTATGCAAAAATAGTTTAAAAGTTGCAAAGCTACAAAGTTGCAATTTTGTAACTTTGAAAATTATACTTCAATTTATGTTTCAAACCGTTTTTAGCCGCTACATTAATAACTTCAAAGGATTTTCGAGAGAGATTTGGATCTTAACTCTAATGACATTTATTAATCGTGCAGGAACAATGGTTTTGCCTTTTTTATCTAAATATCTGAAAGAAGATTTGCATTTTTCTTATAGTCAAGTGGGCTGGATAATGGTTTTCTTCGGTACTGGGTCTATGTTAGGCTCATGGCTTGGCGGTAAACTTTCAGACAAAATTGGTTTTTATAAAATCATGATTTTTAGTTTATTTACAAGCGGAATCGCCTTTTTTGTATTACAATATATTACCAGTTTTGTAGGGCTTTGTATAAGTATGTTTGTCATTATGACTATTGCCGATATGTTTCGTCCCGCCATGTTTGTCTCTCTTGGTGCTTATGCAAAACCAGAAAATAGAACCAGAGCACTAACTTTAGTAAGGCTCGCCATCAACTTAGGGTTTGCCGCTGGGCCAGCAATGGGAGGATTAATCATTATGAACATAGGTTACAAAGGATTATTTTGGGTAGATGGTGCAACTTGTATTTTAGCTATTTTAATCTTCTGGTTAATGGTAAAAGAAAAGAAAAAGTCACCTTATTTAGATAAAGAACATCCTGGAGAAGTATTAACACATTCCGTTTTTAAAGATAAACCTTTTTGGGTATTTCTAACAGCTTGTACAATCTCAGGAATATTATTTTTTCAATTATTTACTACAATTCCTTTGTATCACAAAGAACAATTTAACTTGACTGAGTTTCAAACTGGATTATTATTAATGATGAATGGTCTGATTATCTTCTTTATGGAAATGCCATTAGTAAGTTACATAGAAAGAAAAAAAATGAACAAGGTAAAAATTGTAACTTTTGGTCTTATTGCTATGTCTATTAGTTTGTTTTTAATGTTAATAAACACTTGGTCAGGAATTCTAATTGTTATGATGTTGTTTATGACTTTTGGCGAAATGTTTGTTTTTCCGTTCTCTAACTCCTTTGCGATGAGTAGAGCTCCAAAAGGTCATGAAGGAAGATACATGGCTATTTTTACCATGAGTTATAGTTTGGCGCACATACTTAGTGCAAAAATTGGTATGGAAATCATTTCAGATTTTGGTTATCAAGCCAATTGGTTGTTTATGGGAATTATTGGTGTAATTAGTGTGTTTTTAGGCATCTGGGTTTATCGATTAGTGCAAATTGAAAGTAATAATTTATCGAAACTTAAAAAATAGTTAATTAACAAATTTTAAACTTTTTACATTTAAAAATTCATATAAATTTGTTTTATATAAATTTAAAAATGAAAGAAATGAGAACGTTTGTAAGTTTTTTAATGTTTGTTTTTGTATTTCCAGCGAATATATTTGCTCAGAATAATCAGGATAAAATTAGCAAAAACAATTCAGTTGTGATGACTTGGAATAAAAACACTCCTGAACAAGAAATGAAGGATGATATTAATTCTTTGAAGTCAAATAATGGTATTACTATTAAATATTCTAACCTGAAACGAAATTCTAAATCGGAAATTGTAAGTATCAAAATTGAATATACTGACAATGAAGGAAATTCTGGTTCACAAGAATACAACAACAAAAATGCAATTCCAGAAATAAAATTTTACAAAAATAATGACGAAATTGGTTTTGGTGATTTAAAATCGAACAATAATTTTGCGTTAGGAAATTTAGATTTTAATGATTTACAAAAACAATTCTCTAATAGAATCAAAATTGATACTTTGGGAAGTAACGAATTTTTCAAGTTTAATTTAGAAGATAATGGTCAGCCTAATATTAAAAAATCGAAAATTATTATTCAAAAAAATGGTCGGAAACCACTCGTAATTGAAGATGGAAAAGTAATTGAAGGCGCAAACGATTATTCGAAGGAAGAGATTGAAAAAATGAAAAATGAAAATAAATTAAATTCTAATACTGAAAATTTTAGTTTCAATCTAAACGAAGATGACTTTGATGTAAAGAATTTGAAGCAAGAAATAGAAAAAATGCAGAATCAGATTCAAAAAATGATGCCAAATACATTAGAAGATAAAATAATTGAAAAACCTTCAAAATCTAAAAAAGAAGATTTATCTAAAGAATTAAAAGACGCAAAAGAAGAAATGATTAAGGCAAAAAAAGATATGGAAGAAGCAAAAAAAGAATTACAAAAAGCTAAATCCGAAATAAAAACACAGAGAGTTTAAAATTTATAAAATCTTACTCTATAAAGTATTTACAAAAACAGCCTATTATGGCTGTTTTTTTAATTAAAAAAACAGCCAACTTAAAAAATAGTTAAATAACTATAAAAATAGTTGTGTAACTAAAATACTAGTTGTATGTTTGCTCTATAATATTTTAAATATGCAAAAATTAACCAATAAAGAAGAAGAAGTAATGCAGATTTTGTGGAAGCTAAAAAAAGCTTTTGTAAAGGAAGTTTTAGCAGAAATCACAGAAGAAAAGCCTCATTACAACACACTTTCAACCATTATAAGAAATTTGGAAGAAAAAGGATTTGTATCCTATAATGCTTATGGAAATACGCATCAATATTTTCCAATTATAAGTATTGAAGATTATAGAAAGCGTTTTATGAATACTGCAATAGATAATTATTTTAATAGTTCATATAAAAATATGGTTTCATTTTTTGCAGAAGAAAACAAAATATCTGCCGACGAATTACGTGAAATATTAGCTATTATCGAACAAAAAAAATAATGCTATGGATGCTATTTTTATTTACTTCTTAAAAGCAAATCTATTAATTGCTGTTTTTTATTTAACCTATTATTTTTTGGTTCAAAAAGAAACATTCTTTAATAGTAATCGATGGTTTTTATTATTTGGATTGTTTGCATCTGTTTCAATTCCGTTATTTTTTATAAAAAAAATAGTACTTATAGAAGCTCCTAAATTAGTTGTAAATAATTTATCATCAATAACAAACACTCGTATTAATTCTGTGGTTGATGAACCAACAATAGATTGGTACAATGTATTTTCAATAATTTATCTTATAATTTCAATCTTTTTGATACTAAAAATAGTATCTGAACTAGTTTCATTTTTCAAATTAATAAAAAATAAAGAAATCACTGTAAGCAACCCATTTGCGATGGTTGATATTAATGAAAATATAAATCCATTTTCATTTTTTAAGTACATTGTTTTCAATTCGACAAAGTACACTAATTCCGAGCTAGAGAATATCTTAAATCATGAAAAAGTACATAGTAAAGAGAAACATTCGATAGATGTTTTAATTGCAAAAATCTATTGTACCCTTTTTTGGTTAAATCCATTTGTTTGGTTGTACAAAAAAGCTATAACTCAAAACCTAGAATATATTGCTGATCAAAAGGCAATACAAAATATTGAAGATAAAAAAGCGTATCAAATGACGCTTTTAAAGGCAGTTACTGATCACAACTGCTTGTCGATTACCAACTCATTTTATCAATCATTAATCAAAAAACGAATTGTTATGTTAAACAAAAATCAATCACAAAAAAGAAATTTATGGAAGTACACTTTGATTCTTCCAGTTTTAATTGCCTTTGTAATGCTATTTCAAATTAAAGTTATTGCACAAGAAAAAGTATCGCATCATGAAGGTAGTGCATCAATTTCATCAGACACAAAACAAGTCTCAGAAATGACTTGGACAAAAGACACTCCAGATGATGAAATTAAAAATGACGTTAAGTCGATGAAAAAAATGGGAATTGAAGTCAATTATTCTGATATTAAAAGAAATTCTAAAGGTGAAATTACTACCATTAAAATTGCGTTCAAAGATAAAAGTGGCAAA
The DNA here is from genome assembly GCF_046153165.1 of Flavobacterium sp. Classification (GTDB taxonomy): domain Bacteria; phylum Bacteroidota; class Bacteroidia; order Flavobacteriales; family Flavobacteriaceae; genus Flavobacterium. The sequence goes on from NZ_JBJXEN010000094.1 coordinate 6,328, forward strand.
ACTGGGAATTTGCAGTATTCTGGTGATACACCAATTAAACCAATTATCTTACGCAAAGAAACTGATGCAAATAACAATACTAAAGTTAGTTTAGGTGAATTATCTGAACTGGATAATTTAAATCAAGAATTACCAATTCCGCCAACTCCTCCTACTCCGCCAGTTACAAATTTGGACAATATGCCTAAACCGCCAACTCCTCCAAATTTTCCACCTGCACCAACTGCTAGATTTCCAAAGAACCTAAATGATGAAAAAGCAATCAGAAAATATGAAGACGAAATGGATAAATATGCAAAGGCTTGGGAAAGTACCGAAATAAAAAAGTACGAAATTGCTATGGAAGCTTACGAAAAAGAAATGGAAGCATATGAACCTGACATGAGTGCCTTTGAAAAAGAAATGGAAATTTTTGAATCTAAAATGGAAAAATATAGCGAAGAAATGGAAGCTTATCAAGAAAAAATTCAAGAGTCATCTAGAAGAACAGATATAAAAGATTAAATTTTAAAAAAAGCAATAATAAAAAAAACGACTATTAGGTCGTTTTTTTTATTATTTCTTTTTTTAAAATCCACAAAAATTTGTCTAATTTTTATAAACTTTTAGTGCTTCTCCTAAAATTTGAACCGATTTGATTAAATCCTCTTTTTTAAGCACATAAGCGATACGAACTTCGTTTTTGCCAACATTTTGAGAGGAATAAAAACCTGCCGCAGGAGCAACCATAACAGTCTCTTTATTGTAATTATAGCTTTCTAATAACCATTGAGCAAAATGATCTGCATCATTTACAGGAAGCTGTGCAATACAATAAAACGCTCCTTTTGGAGTAGCTACTTTTACTCCTGGAATTTTATCTAGTTCTGCAATAAGCGTATCTCGACGCTCTTTATATTCGGTAATTACTTCATCGAAATAACTTTGCGGTGTGTCTAAAGCTGCTTCACTGGCAATTTGCTCGTATGTAGGTGGGCTTAAACGTGCTTGTGCAAATTTCATAGCTGTTGCCATAACCGATTTATTTTTTGAAACAATACAACCTATACGTGCACCACACATACTGTAACGTTTCGACACTGAGTCAATCATAATTGCATTCTCTTCTATTCCAGCAATATTCATGATGGAATAATGTTTATATCCGTCATAAGTAAACTCACGATATACTTCATCTGCAATCAAGAATAGATCATGCTTTTTAACCAAAGCAGCTAATTGTTGAATTTCAGTTTCTGAATACAAATAACCTGTAGGATTCCCTGGATTACAAATAAGTATAGCTTTAGTTTTTGGTGTAATTAATTTTTCGAATTCTGATATAGGAGGTAAAGCAAAACCAGTATCTATTGTCGAAATTACTGGAACTACTTTTACTCCAGATGCAGTTGCAAATCCATTGTAATTTGCGTAAAAAGGCTCAGGAATAATAATTTCTTCACCAGCATCTATCGTACTTCCCATTGCAAAAAGTAAAGCTTCAGATCCACCTGTTGTAATAATAATATCTTCTTTATTAATAGGTAACCCTATTTTTTGATAGCTTAAAGCTAATTTTGTTCTATAGCTATCAAATCCAGCAGAATGACTGTATTCCAAGATCTTAATATCAGCATTTTTTACTGCATTTAGTGCTACTTCAGGTGTTTTAATATCGGGCTGACCAATGTTTAAATGATATACTTTATTTCCATTTTTCTTAGCAATTTCCGAATAAGGAACTAATTTTCTTATTGGAGATTCTGGCATCTGTTGCCCTTTGTTTGATATTTTTGGCATGATAATATATTTTAAATGCAAATTTGCAATTTTTTATTAAATAATTTCCTCAAAAATGATTCAAAATTATTAAATCTGTTTTTTAAAACAATTTAATTAGTAACTTTATAAAAAACATCATTCTTAATGAAGAGATTATACTTACTAAAATTTATATTATTTACTTTTTTATCTTCTTATTCTCAAGAAGGATTTCAATATACATCTAATACAAAAAAAATAAAAGTCCCATTTCAGCTAAATAATAATTTAATAATAATTCCTGTTCAGGTAAATGGGGTTAATCTTAATTTTTTACTTGATACTGGTGTAGAAAAAACGGTATTATTTAGTTTAGAAGATACTGATTCATTGCAATTTAACCATATAGAAAAAATAAAAATAAGAGGTTTAGGTAGCGGGATCCCTATTGATGCTTTACATTCTAAAAAAAATAAAATAGTGATAAATGATTTTGTAGATAATGATCACGAAATATACATCATTTTAGATCAAGAAATTAATTTTTCATCACAATTAGGAATTCCAGTACATGGTATTATTGGTTACGAATTTTTTAAAAATTATTTTATAGAAATAAATTATAATCGAAGATATTTGAATATTTATAGAAGTAATCAGGATTTTTCCTTGAAAAAATTAAAACATTACAATGAAATTCCTATTTCTCTAGAAATAGAAAAACCATACATTGAAGCTCTTGTAAATCTAAACTCTAAAGAAATTAAAACCAAGTTACTTGTAGATACAGGAGGTAGTGATGCTTTATGGTTATTTGAAAATAAAAAAAGCATACAATCTCCTGAAAAATATTTCAAAGATTTTCTTGGACGCGGTTTTAGTGGTAACATATATGGTAAAAAATCTAGAATCGAGGAATTCAAAATTGGAAACTATAAATTACCTTACCCAACAATTTCTTTTCCAGACACATTGTCTATACAAAATGTGGAAATGGTAGAAGGTCGAAATGGTTCTATAGGCGGAGAAATTCTTAAAAGATTTGATGTCATTTTTGATTATAAAAATAAAAAGATTTATCTCAAAAAAAATTCAGACTTTGAAGACCCTTTTAATTATAATATGAGTGGATTAGAGATTCAACACAATGGATTACAATGGATAAAAGAGGAAATTGAATTAAAAACAAATTTAGTTGCCAACGAGATTAATGTTATTCAAGGAGAAAAAACCAATGTAAAATATAATTTTTTACTTAAACCTATATATGAAATTACAAATGTTAGGGAAGATTCTCCAGGCGAGAAAGCTGGACTAAAAAAAGGAGATCTTATTAACAAAATTAATGGAATTTATGCTTTTAAATATAAATTACAACAAATAACTCAATTATTACAATCTGAAGAAGGGAAAACTATTACTATGGAAGTAGATCGAAAAGGAAAAATTATAAAAGTTGCATTTGAACTTAAAAAAATATTATAAAAAGATTGAAAAATTTAATTTAGTAATATTTAATTTATTTAAACTCCTCAGGTACTGATGAAGTTTGTTTTTTTTCAGCAGGAATAACAGTCGTTTCATTTACCACGTTATTTGTACTCGTTGAAACAGCAACTTTAGGAAAAGCATCATATTTTTTTAATACTTCACTCCAGTTTATAACACTAAAAAAAGTATTTACATAATCCCGCTTTCTATTCTGAAATTTTAAATAATAAGCATGTTCCCACATATCTAAATTTAGAATTGGAATGCCTGAAAAACCTAGATTTTTCATCAGAGGATTATCATTATTTGGTGTAGTTACTATTCGTAATTTTCCTGTTTTGTCAGAAACTAACCAAGTCCAACCCGATCCAAATAATTTGAGTGAAGCTTCTGTAAACTGAGATCTAAAAGCATCAAAAGAACCAAAATCTCTAGTAATGGACTCCATTAAATTTCCATCTGGTTCTCCTCCCCCATTGGCAGACATATTTTCCCAAAAAAAGTTATGATTGTAAAAACCTCCTGCGTTATTTCGAATCTCGGTATCAGCTAAATTTAAGTTTTTAAATACATCATTCAATTTTAAGAATTCATATTTTGTACCTATTACCGCTTTGTTTAGGTTATTCACATATCCTAAATGGTGTTTAGAGTAATGTATTTCAATTGTTGTAGCATCAAAATTTGGCTCAAGTGCTTTATAAACATATGGTAATTCATACATTTTAAAAGCACCTTCAATAGCTTTTACATCGGTTGCTTTACTAGATCCTCCTTTTACTTTTACAACTTCAATAGGAGTTGCAGGAACATCTACTTGCTCGACCAATGTGTTTTTTTTACATGAAACTACAGTTGTTAATGCCAATGTGATAACGAATAACTGATGAGATTTCATATACTATTTATTTGAGATTTTATTTATAATATCGATATAACATTCCTTTGCCTCTTCAGCAGAAATGTGGCTTATTTGTAACCATGCATTATTTTTAAAAGCATCTCTAACATCTAGATTTGAATAATTTACACTTCCTAAAGAACCAAAAGTTGCTTGTTTATAATAGGCATAACATCTCAACTGTACATCTTGTGGCAACGATGCTTGAGGAATCGTTAGCGCAAGTTGTATAGCTTCTTGAAATCGTGTATCTAAATCTTTTTCAGACATTAACTTAAAGCTATAATCGTTTTATTCCCTATTGCTACTTCGTTTAGCTTCACATTTACTTTTGTTCCTAGAGGCAAAAATAAATCTACTCGTGAACCAAATTTTATAAATCCAGCATCGGTACCTTGAACTACTTGAGTTCCTTCTTCTGCATAATTAACAATTCTTTTTGCAAGTGCTCCTGCAATTTGTCTATATAAAATTTCTCCAAAAACTTTATTTTCAATAACTACAGTTGTACGTTCATTTTCGGTGCTGGCTTTTGGATGCCAAGCCACTAGAAATTTCCCTGGGTGATATTTGCTATATTTAACTAGTCCTGATACAGCATATCTTGTAACATGAACATTTATTGGAGACATAAATATAGAAACCTGCAAGCGTTTGTCTTTGAAATATTCTGGTTCGAAAACTTCTTCTATAACAACTACTTTACCATCTACAGGTGCAACAATTTGATTATCATTGGCAATAATATCTCGGTTTGGATTTCTGAAAAACTGCAATATTATAATATAAAAAAATAAAGCCAAAAGCTGAATTCCTAATCTAAGCCAAGATAAATTAATAAATTCTCCTGCTGATAAAATCGTTACAACAAATAATAATGTTGCTATTAAAATAATTTTTGAACCTTCTTTATGAAACATATACTATAATTTTATAAAATAAAAATAAAAATGGAGCCACAAATATAATACTATCCAATCGATCTAACATACCGCCATGACCAGGCATTATATTCCCGCTATCTTTTACATTGGCTATTCGTTTAAATTTGGATTCGATCAAATCTCCAATTGTACCAAAAACACTAACTATTATCGCAGTTACTATCCAAAAATACATCGGTCTTAAAAAAGAATAATTTGCTATTATAACTGCTGTAATTATTGCAAAAACTAAACCCCCAACAAATCCTTCTATTGTTTTTTTAGGAGAGATGGATTCAAATAATTTATTTTTTCCAATAGACTTTCCTACAATATAAGCGAAAGTATCATTTGTCCAAATGAGTATAAAGATACATATTATTAACATTGGTTCAAAACTACCATCAAAAATTGAGATTTTCACAATAAAAATAAAAGGCAAAATAATATATCCTATTAAATTCACCCATTTGCCTTGAGTATCCATTAACATATTTTTTCCTTTGAATAACCAAAATAGTAATCTGATTGAAACAAATATTGAAGCAATAATTAGTCCTAAATCGGTGAATTTATTTTCTGGTAAAAAGCAACCAAAAATAAAATACAATAATGCAGAGACGATTAGTGCTGGTGTTTTGGGCAAAAGTATCAAATTACAAAATTCACGAACAGTTTGCAACATAAATATCCCAAAAAGCAACAAAAAGGACTCTCTAGAAAAAAGAGTTGCAAAGACTAGTACTAATATATAAACCAATCCAGACAATGAACGTGTTACGTTTTCATTCATTTTACAAATCTTCTAAAAGCAATAAATATAAATTTTTTGGAGAGCTTCCGTAGTGCAAGAAGTCTTCTTCTTTTACTTTTTCAAAATACTTAAAAGTGGTAATATTCGTAGGATAATCTGTAGTATAACGTTTTTTTATTTCTCTCAAACCATCACTCTTATTTAGTATAATTTGACTTGTAGTAGCTACTAAAATTATATTATCAGGTAAATCGTTTGGTTTATTTTGTTTAATTTGATTTGATGAAAACAATATCGAACCCTCGTCTGCAATTAGGTTCTCGCAACTGGCTAAGAAAAATCTAGGGCTTTGTGGCTTATCAAATGAGATTTTATTATCCTCTAGCATTTTAAACAATCTTGACTCTAAACACATTGCTTCAGATTCAAACCAGTCATTCTCTTCTAAAATATTTTCAAATTGTTCATTTAGCTCGACCGTATTTTCACAATACAAAAACTTACCTCCATTTTTTTTGAAATTATGAGTAAATTGCTCGTCTACAGGAATTTGAGAATGAAAATCCTGAAATGGATTAAAATCATTTTCATTAATATCGTTTGTTGTTTCGCTACCAGAACCAAATATTTTTCTAAAAAGACTCATATACTTAAAAAAAATGCAAGTTTTTACTTAATTGCTATCAAAGATAAAAAAATCTCAATCTAATTGTCTAATTAGATTGAGATTTTTAAGTATGTTATTAACGAAGTTTTAAACAATTTCAGGTTTCACTTCAGCAAAAACTTCTTTATCGAATGGTCTTTTTCCAAAAATAGTTTCTAAATCATCTTTAAAAATAACTTCTTTTTCGATAAGAATATCAGCTAATTGATTTAGTTTATCTTTATTCTCTTCTAACAATTTTATAGCTCTTTGATATTGTTCTTCAATCATTAATGATATTTCCTTATCAATAATTCTAGCTGTTTCTTCTGAATATGGTTTAGAAAAATTATAATCAGATTGTCCTGACGAATCGTAATAAGTTATGTTACCAAGCTTATCATTTAATCCGTAAACTGTAACCATAGCTCTAGCTTGTTTAGTTACTTTTTCTAAATCACTTAATGCTCCTGTCGAAATATTGTTAAAAATAACTTTCTCTGCAGCTCTTCCTCCCATGGTAGCACACATTTCGTCTAGCATTTGATTAGGACGCACAATTTGTCTTTCTTCTGGCAAATACCAAGCTGCACCCAAACTTTGACCACGAGGAACAATAGTAACTTTTATAAGTGGTGCTGCGTGTTCTAACATCCAACTTACTGTGGCATGACCAGCTTCATGAATTGCAATTGCTTTCTTTTCTTCTGGTGTTATAATTTTATTTTTCTTTTCTAGTCCTCCTACGATTCTGTCGACAGCATCAAGGAAATCTTGTTTATCGACAGCTGTTTTATTGTAACGTGCCGCTATAAGTGCCGCTTCATTACAAACATTTGCAATATCTGCTCCTGAAAAACCAGGTGTTTGTTTTGCTAGAAAATCTAAATCAAGACCTTCTACTTTTTTAAGTGGTGCAAGATGCACAGCAAAAATTTCTGCACGCTCACGAACATCTGGCAAATCAACATAGATTTGACGATCGAAACGACCTGCACGCATTAAGGCTTTATCTAAAACATCGGCTCTATTTGTTGCTGCAATTACGATTACGTTCGAATTTGTTCCAAAACCATCCATTTCTGTCAATAACTGATTTAGCGTATTTTCGCGTTCATCATTTCCACCAGACATGTTTCCTTTTCCACGAGCACGTCCCACAGCATCAATCTCATCTATAAAAATAATAGCTGGTGATTTATCTTTAGCTTGTTTAAACAAATCACGAACACGTGAAGCTCCAACTCCTACGAACATTTCAACAAAATCAGATCCAGATAATGAGAAAAACGGAACTTGAGCTTCTCCTGCAACAGCTTTAGCTAATAATGTTTTTCCAGTTCCTGGAGGCCCTACAAGTAAAGCTCCTTTTGGGATTTTACCTCCTAAATCGGTATATTTTGTTGGATTTTTAAGAAACTCAACTATTTCTTGTATTTCTTCTTTTGCTCCTTCTAATCCAGCTACGTCTTTGAAAGTCGTTTTAATATCTGTTTTCTCGTCAAAAAGTTTTGCTTTAGATTTTCCGATACTAAATATCTGACCTCCGCCACCAGAACCACCACCTGACATGCGTCTCATCATGTAAATCCAGAAGCCTATTAACAAAATAATTGGTAGAAACCCTACTAAATCTGTCCATTCACTTGATGTTTTGTACTCAAATGAATTTAGTTTATGCGCTTTTTGGGCTTCATCTAATTTTGTTTGAAAATTTTCAGAATTATTAGCAATTTGAAAAGTATAATGTGGTCCTAAATTCGGTTTTCTTAACAAATCAACTTTAGGTATTTTTGAATGTGCTTTTTGTGATAAAGCTTCTTTTTTCAAATAAACCTCAACTGTTTTGTCATTTATAATTTCTACTTTTTCTACTTGATTTGCATTTAGATACTCATAGAATTTAGAAACTGAAGTTTTTGTAGGTTCAACCCAACGAGATTGACCAGAAAACCACATTGTTATAAAAATAGCTGTAATAACACCGTAAATCCACCACGGATTAAACTTGAAATTATTCTTTTTTATCTCTTTAGACATAACTACCTTATTTAATATTTGTTTTCAATAGTTGTGATTTTTGCATCACCCCAAAGACTCTCAATGTTATAATATTCACGAATGTGTTTTTGGAAAACGTGTACTACAATGTGAACATAATCCATCAGAACCCAATCCGCAACATCTGATCCTTCTACGTGCCAAGGCTTGTCTTTTAGCTCTTTCGAAACTACTTTTTGTACAGAGTTTACAATTGCATTTACTTGTGTATTCGAATTTCCGTTACATATTACAAAATAATCACAAACTGTATTTTCTAATGCTCTTAAATCAAGAATTGTTATGTCGTTACCTTTTACTTCTTCTATTCCCTTGATAATGTTTGCTAACAAAACATCATTATTAATTTCTTTTT
>NZ_JBJXEN010000121.1:0-10024 GCF_046153165.1 Flavobacterium sp.
GAAAAGGGTTTTCTGTTTATAAAAATATTAGATGATTATTGTTTAGCAGGTTTTTTCATTTCTTTTTCGATCATGTCATAAAATTCATCAATCTTAGGAAGTACAACAATACGAGTTCTTCTGTTTATAGATCTATTTTCAACCGAATTATTTTCTACAAGCGGAATATATTCTCCTCTACCAGCAGCAATTAATTGTTTCGGATTTACATTGTGTTCTTTGGTTAAAACACGAATAATAGCAGTAGATCTTTTTACACTCAAATCCCAATTGTCTATCAAAATAGCATTCCCAGTAAATGGGACATTGTCCGTATGACCTTCAACCATACACTCAAAAGTAGGTTTGTCATTTACTACTTTTGCTACTTTTCCTAAAATTTCCTTTGCTCTATCACTAACAATATAACTACCACTTTTAAACATTAGTTTGTCAGCAATTGAAATAAATACAACTCCTTTTTCAACATTAATTTCTATATCTGGATCTGAAATTCCTACAGAACTTTTTAGACTAGTGACTAATGCTAAGGTTACAGAATCTTTTTTGGTTAATGCATCTTGCATTCTGCTAATTTTTAAATCTTTTTCTTTTATTGTTTCTAAAGCTTTTTCGATATTTTGTGCTCCTTTAGTAGATAGGGTAGTCATGTTCCCCATATTATTAATCAAATCAGAATTGTTCTTTTTTAAGTTGTCATTCTGGTCTTTTAAACTAAGATAAGAAGCATTAATTCCCGATTTTTCTTCAAGACAAGCATTTAACTTAACTGTTGCAGAGTTTAATAAATCTTGTATTTCTTTATTTCTAGCTTCAGCTTCTAGAAATTTTTTCTTAGAAACGCATGAAGTTGTTAATAATGAAATGATTGATAATGATATAATAATTTTTCTCATAATTTATTTTATTAAAGTTGTTTAAAAATCTTGTTATCCTTTATAAAATAACGAAAAACAATAGATTTTATTTTATAGTAATTTTTAGATTGAGTTTCATTACGCTTATAAATAAATTTTAAGAGGTATTTATAAAAGTAAAAATGAGATTCTAAAACAACCCAAAAATGTTTATATTTTCCTTGTGTTAAAAAGCGAATTGCAGCAATTCCGTCTAGACTTAATCTAATAAAAAGAACTGGAAATAATTTATTTTTCGGAAGATTTTTAGTCAACATCCATAATGAATTTCTAAAATTAAGGAAAGTTTTCTTAGAATTTTCGGCATCTAAAGTTGCACCACCCACGTGATAAACTGTCGATTGTCCACAATATTTTGCAACATATCCTTTATTAAAAGCTCTCCAACATAAATCGATTTCCTCTTGGTGTGCAAAAAAATCTGTATCGAAACCATTTACTTTTCTAAAAATTGTTTTTCTAATAAAAAGACAAGCACCAGAAGCCCAAAATATTTCAGATATATCATTATATTGTCCGTTATCTTTTTCAATAGTATCAAAAATACGTCCACGACAAAAAGGGAAACCATATTTATCTATGAAACCACCACCAGCACCAGCGTATTCAAAGAATTCCTTAGTCTTAAAATCAAGAATTTTAGGTTGAATGATACTTGTTTTGGGCTCGTTTTCAAATAAATTAATAATAGGTTGCAACCAGTTTTCAGTCACTTCAATATCAGAATTTACTAAAGCATAAATTTCTTCTTCCAATTCTTGTAAAGCTTCATTATAACCTTTTGCATAACCAAAATTCCCTTTGTTTTGAATGATTTTTATCGTTGGATAATTAGATTTTACAAACGAAATTGAATCATCACTAGATGCATTGTCTGCTATATAAATAGTAGCTTCTTTAGAATATTGAATAACTGAAGGTAAAAACTGTTCTAACAATTTCTGACCATTCCAATTTAATATAACAACAGCTATTTTTTTCAATTACAGTTTACTTTTAAAATTAGGCAATTCATTTTGAAATTGATATTTTTCATTTTCAAAATCCATTTGACAAAAGTAATGATTTAGACCGTTAGTAACCATTAAATATTCGGATTCTAAGACCATGTTGTATCTCGCAATTTGATCGAAAGTATTTTGTGTAATCGTAACTTCTGGAGCTTTACATTCAACGAGCAAAAATAACTTTCCATTAGGTTGAAATACAACAATATCATATCGTTTAGTTAAACTATTTATTTTAATAACTTTTTCTACGTTAATATAAGATTTTGGATATTTTTTTTCTTCCAATAAAAAACGAACCACATTTTGACGTACCCACTCTTCAGGAGTGAGAATCACAAATTTTTTACGTATTTCATCAAAAATAGAAACTTTATTTTCACTATTTTTGAACCGAAACGAATAAGGTTGAAAATTCAATTTTTGCATAATGCAAAAATAGTTATTTAGTTTAAAGTTTAAGGTTTAAAGTTTCTTACGATGCTACAAACTTTAAACCTTAAACTTTAAATAAAAAAATAATGGACGAAGTACTCAAAATAATAAACGATATAAAAGCTGGAAATATAAAACCTATTTATTTTTTAATGGGAGAAGAGCCTTATTATATTGATAAATTATCAGAATATATCGAGAATAATATCCTCCAAGAGCACGAAAGAGATTTTAACCAAACCGTTCTTTATGGACGTGATGTTACGATTGAAGACGTGGTTTCGAATGCCAAACGGTATCCGATGATGGCAGATCGACAAGTGGTTATTGTAAAAGAAGCACAAGATTTAGTAAAAACAATAGATAAATTAGAATCTTATGCCGAAAATCCACAGCCAACAACGGTTTTAGTTATTTGTTATAAATATAAAACTTTAGATAAACGAAAAAAAATTACCAAAATTTTAGCTCAAAAAGGCGTTGTATACGAAAGTAAAAAATTATACGAAAACCAAGTAGGTGAGTGGTTAAAACGTGTTTTATCAGGAAAAAAGCTAAACATCGAACCCAAAGCGGTAGCCATGTTAGTCGATTTTCTAGGAACAGATTTAAGCAAAATTGCAAATGAATTAGACAAATTAGCCATTATTTTACCACAAGGAAGTACCATCACACCAGCAATTATTGAAGAAAACATAGGTTTTAGTAAAGATTTTAATGTCTTTGAATTTAGAAAAGCCATTGGGGAACGCAATCAATTAAAATCTTATCAGATTGCCGATCATTTTGCTCAAAATCCAAAAGACAATCCAATGGTGGTAACGACAAGTTTGGTTTTTAGCTTTTTTATTCAATTGTTAAAATATCATGGATTAAAAGACCGAAATCCTAAAACTGTTGCTCCAATATTAGGAGTAAGTCCCTTTTTCTTAAAAGATTATGATGTTGCCTTGAGAAATTACCCTATGAAAAAAGTAAGTCAAATAGTTGCTTCTTTAAGGGATATAGATGTAAAAAGCAAAGGTGTTGGTGCAAATGCTTTACCACAGTCAGATTTATTGAAAGAAATGTTAGTTAAGATTTTTAATTAATATTGAAAATTATTTAAAAAAGAACGACATTTGTACCCCTCAAATTAAATAAAAAAAGAAAGTTATGGGAATGAATAAAAACACAATTTTAGGTTGGGCAACTTTAATGATGGTGATTATGGGATTAGTACTAATCGGTTTAGGCGCATACAGATACGCTGACATCGCTGGTTGGGGCTTTGCTACTGTTGGTTTTGGTTTTTTATTAAATGCTTGGGTCTTTAGTTCTTTAAAAGGCAGACTCTAAAAATATACGCGAATTATAAATTAGGATAAAAAAAATATAAAATGTCAGACGATAAGAAAGTAATTTTCTCAATGTCAAAATTGAGTAAAACCTACCAAGGAGCAGATAAACCAGTATTAAAAAATATTTATCTAAGTTTCTTTTATGGAGCAAAAATAGGTATTTTAGGATTAAATGGTTCAGGTAAATCTTCATTATTGAAGATTATTGCAGGAGTAGATAAAAACTATCAAGGAGATGTAGTTTTCTCTCCAGGTTATACAGTTGGTTACTTAGAGCAAGAACCACAATTAGATGATTCTAAAACAGTTATCGAAATAGTTCGTGAAGGTGTGGCAGAAACTATGGCAGTCCTTGATGAGTTCAACAAAATAAACGATATGTTTGGTTTGCCTGAATATTATGAAGATGCTGACAAGATGGAAAAACTAATGGATCGTCAGGCAGCTTTGCAAGACAAAATAGATTCGTTAGGCGCTTGGGAAATAGATACCAAACTAGAAATCGCTATGGATGCTTTGCGTACACCAGAAGCAGATACACCAATTAAGAATTTATCAGGAGGAGAACGTCGTCGTGTAGCATTATGTCGTTTGTTATTGCAACAGCCAGACGTTTTGTTGTTAGATGAGCCTACAAATCACTTAGATGCAGAAAGTGTACTTTGGTTAGAACAACATTTAGCACAATATGCAGGAACTGTAATTGCAGTAACGCATGATAGATATTTCTTAGATAATGTTGCAGGTTGGATTTTAGAACTAGATAGAGGAGAAGGTATTCCTTGGAAAGGCAATTATTCGTCTTGGCTAGATCAAAAATCGAGTAGAATGGCAATTGAAGAAAAAGTAGCTTCAAAACGTCGTAAAAACTTAGAACGTGAGCTAGACTGGGTTCGTCAGGGAGCAAAAGGTCGTCAAACGAAACAAAAAGCGCGTTTACAAAACTATGATAAGTTATTAAATGAGGATCAAAAACAACTAGATGAAAATCTAGAAATTTATATCCCTAACGGACCTCGTTTAGGAACTAATGTTATTGAAGCTAAAAATGTAGCCAAAGCTTTTGGAGATAAATTATTGTATGATAATTTAAATTTTACCTTACCTCAAGCAGGAATTGTTGGAGTTATTGGACCAAACGGTGCTGGTAAATCGACTATTTTCAGAATGATTATGGGAGAGCAAAAAACGGATAGCGGAGAATTTTCAGTAGGAGAAACAGTAAAAATCGCTTATGTAGATCAATCACATTCCAATATTAATCCTGATAAATCTATTTGGGAAAATTTTTCAGATGGACAAGAGCTTATTATGATGGGGGGAAGACAAGTAAATTCTCGAGCCTATTTATCACGTTTTAATTTTGGTGGCGGAGAACAAAATAAGAAAGTATCTACACTTTCTGGAGGAGAACGTAATCGTTTGCATCTTGCTATGACCCTAAAAGAAGAAGGAAATGTATTATTATTAGATGAACCAACGAATGATTTAGATGTAAATACTTTACGAGCTCTAGAGGAAGGTCTAGAAAACTTTGCAGGTTGTGCTGTTGTAATTTCTCACGACAGGTGGTTTTTAGATAGAATATGTACTCACATTCTAGCATTTGAAGGCGATTCGGAAGTATATTATTTCGAAGGAGGCTTCTCTGAATATGAAGAAAATAAGAAAAAACGTTTAGGTGGAGACTTAACTCCGAAAAGGCTGAAATATAGAAAGTTAATAAGATAAGTTTTTTTAAAAAATCCTGATTTATTTCAGGATTTTTTTATTTTTACCTTCCAGACATTTTATATGAAAACAAGATTGCTTTTTTATTTATTCTTTTTCATTTTACCCAAAGGTAATTTTGCTCAAGAAGTAATACATAATGATAAAGATGCTACCAAAATATTAAAAAAAGCAGTTGAAAGCTTCGACCGATTAGATTGTAAGGAATCTTTAAAATTTGCTCAAATTGTTTTAAAATATTCCTTAGATAATGATGATTATCTTAATTCAGCTAAAGCATATAATATTATTGGACTTAATTACGAACAGTTTTCAGATCTTAATAAAGCAATAGATTTTTACAAAAAAGGAATAGTGTTTGCTCACAAGTGCGACAACACTAAACTTTTAGATTATTTATATAACAATATTGGAAATTTATACAACTTCCAGTTAAACGATCCTAAAAAAGGATTGCAATATTATTTAAAATGTTATGAATACTCAAAAAAAAGTAAGGACAAAATAGAAATTGCATTTACAGAACTAAATATTGCCGACGTATATATCAATTCATCAGATTTTAAAAAAGGGAAAAAATATTTAGATAATATTTTACCAGTTGTAAATTCTTCTGAGGATTATGAAATGTATATAACTTATTATTCATTATTAGCTAATTATTATGCAAATACAAATGAAGTAAAAAAGGCAGAGTTTACATATAAACTTGTAATAGACAAATTTAAAGAAAATAAAATTGAGCTGTTAAAATCTAACCAACTCGATATTTATGAAAAAATATCTAAGTTTTATAAAAAAAATAAGGATAATGTAAAAGCATTATCCTTTTTAGAAAAGCATGATAGTTTACAAGATGCTTTATATGTAAAAGAAAGGAATCAAGAAATTAAATTTGCTGGAACTACTATAGAAGTTCTCGAAATGAACAGCAAAATTCAAAAAATAGAATCTGAAAAAAAAATACAAGAACAAACAATTAACGAAGCAAACAAAACTAGTTTAATAATTATTGTTTCATTATTCTTTCTAATACTTTTAACTGGATTTCTCTACAGAAGTTATTTAATTCATAAACAAATTAATAAAAAACTTTTCGAGACGAACAACCAGTTAATAATTGCAAACGAAAAATCTGAGGAAGCTTCGATACTAAAATCTCAGTTTTTATCTAATGTGAGCCATGAGCTACGAACGCCTTTGTATGGAGTAATAGGAATGGCCGAAATTATAGAATCTGAATATGTTGATATAAAAAATGATCAACACTTTAAGGCTTTAAAATTTTCGTCAAATTATCTTTTAGCATTAATTAACGATGTATTAAATGTATATAAAATAGAAGATAGTAAGTTTGAGTTTAATTTTGATAATTTCAATATCAGAAAAGAGATATTTACATTAAGAGAATCATTAAATGTAATTGCAAAATCAAATAATAACATTTTAAATATAGAAATTTCTGATAATGTTCCTAAAACCATAAAAACTGATATTACTAGATTTTCGCAAATTCTGATTAATTTAATTAGTAATTCTTTAAAATTTACTAAAAATGGTACAGTTACAATACAATTAGATTTAATAACTGAAAAAAGTAAACAATTACTCAAGATTAATATCATTGATACAGGAATTGGAATTTCGAATGAATATTTAGATAAAATTTTCGAAAAATTTGTTCAAGTTGAAGTCAATTTACAAGAGCAATATAAAGGAACAGGATTAGGATTATCGATAGTTAAAAAATTAGTAGAGCTTTTTAAAGGAGAAATTTTTGTGGAAAGCGTTGTAAATGAAGGAACCATATTTACAGTAAAATTACCCTATATTAAAGCTGATAAAAACTTATTTATAAAAGAAGAGAACACGAAAAAAGCAGTTATTAAAAAACAACTTAAAATTTTAATTGTCGAGGATAATGCAATAAATCAATTAGTTACTAAAAGATTAATAGAAAAAAATAAGCATACTTGTCAAATTGCCAATAACGGATTTGAAGCACTAGCTATTATTGAAAATAATAATTTCGATTTGATTTTAATGGATATTAATATGCCAATAATGAATGGCTTTGAAGCATCTAAAGAATTAAGAAAAAGAGGCAACACAACCCCAATTATAGCATTAACAGCATCCGATAAACAAGAAATTAGTATTGAAGCTAAGGAATGTGGTATAAATGATATACTTGTAAAACCGTTTAAGGAAGAAGAACTAGCCAATATGTTAGTTAAATATATTGACTAAAAAGATTAATATTTACAGCATTTTTATTTAAATTATTTATAAAAATATGAAGTCAATTATTTTAATACGTCATGCAAAATCTAATTGGAACAAGCCAGTTATAGATAAAGAAAGAATATTAACAGATAAAGGAATAGAAAATATTAAAAAAATAGCCATTAAGACTAAAAAATATCTTCCTGAAAATTTCACAATTATATCAAGTACTGCTAATAGAGCATCTCAAACGGCATTATTATTTTGTAATCAGATACTTATAGATGAAAATAAAATAGAGTTTAAAGATAATCTTTACACTTTCGATGAAAATCAGCTCGAAAAAGAAATTAAAAAATGCGATAATAATATAGAAAACCTAATTCTTTTTGGACATAATGAGGCAATTACAAATTTTGTTAATAAATTTGGAGATAAATATATAATAAACGTTCCAACAGCTGGGTTTGTATATTTACAATTCGAGCAAAATAGCTGGAAAGACATTAATAAAGGGAAAACAATTCAAACTATTTTTCCTAAAGAAATTTGATAATGATAATTAACAATAACAGATATATAGATAAAGAAAAAAGCTGGTTAGCTTTTAATTTTAGAGTTTTACAAGAAGCGGCAGACGAACGAGTTCCACTATTAGACAGAATGAGGTTTTTAGGAATTTTTTCAAATAATTTAGATGAATTTTTTAGAGTTCGCTACGCTGCAATCCGAAGATTGAGTTTAGCTGGAGAAACTGCCGAGAAAATTTTAGGTGGAATCACATCGCAAAAATTACTAAAAGAAATTACCGAAATTGTAATTGGACAACAATCAGAAAGTTTAAGAATATTAAGTATTATAGAGAAAGAACTTGAAAATCAAAATGTCTATATTATAAATGAAAACGAAATTTCTAAAGAACAAGAAAGTTTTGTAAAAGATTTTTTTATTCAAAAAGTAAGTCCAGCATTGGTAACAATTATCTTGAATGATTTAGCAGAATTCCCTTTGCTTAAAGATACTTCAGGATATTTAGCCATAAAATTGGTTATGAAACCAAAACAAACTTCATCTATACTTGAGAAAATTAAGATAAAAAAGGAAATTCGTTATGCGGTTATCGAAATTCCAAAAACTATCAATCGTTTTGTGGTTTTACCTTCGGTTAACGAAAAACAGCATATTATACTTTTAGATGACTTAATTCGATACAATCTACATAATATTTTTAATATTTTCGATTACGAAAGTATCTCGGCTCACATGATAAAAATTACTCGTGACGCACAGTTAGAGTTAGATAGTGATTTGAATAAAAGTTTTATCGAGAAAATATCTTCGAGTGTAAAAGACAGACGAATAGGAGAACCTGTACGTTTTATATATGATCAAACAATCGAAAAAGATACACTAAAATTCTTTCTTCGCAATATGGAAATAGATGCAAAAGAAAGTATTATTCCTGGCGGAAGATATCATAATCGACGTGATTATATGGATTTTCCGAACCTAGGAAGATATGATTTGTTATATAAAACAAATTTACCTCTTCCTGTTGAAGGATTAAGTCTGGAAGGAAGTATTCTAAAAAAAATAGAGCAAAAAGATTATTTAGTAAATGCTCCATATCAGTCATTTTCATATATTATTAAGTTTTTGAGAGAAGCTGCTTTAGATCCAAAAGTATCAGCAATAAAAATTACGCTATATCGTTTGGCCAAGAATTCTCAAATTGTAAGTTCACTTATAAATGCTGCCAAAAACGGAAAAAAAGTAACTGTTCAAATAGAATTGCAAGCTCGTTTTGACGAAGCCAGCAATATTTCCTACGCAGAACAAATGCAGACTGAAGGAATCGAACTTATTTTTGGGGTCAAAGGACTAAAAGTTCACAGTAAAGTTTGTCTTGTAGAACGTATTGATGATGAAGGAAAACTAAAACGTTATGGTATTATTTCGACAGGAAATTTTAACGAATCGACAGCCCAAGTTTATACCGATGTGACATTGTTTACAGCACATCAGCAAATTTTGAAAGATGTATCTAAGGTTTTTGAATTCTTTCAAATAAATTATAGAGTTCATAGATACAAACATTTAATTGTTTCTCCACACTATACAAGAACTCGTTTTAATAAATTAATAGACAAGGAAATTCTAAACGCAAGTTTAGGAAGACCAGCATTTTTAAAACTAAAAATGAATAGTTTGTCAGACAATAAAATGATCGATAAACTTTATGAAGCCAGTAGAGCAGGAGTCAAAATTCAATTAATAATAAGAGGAATTTGTTCTTTAATACCAGGAGTAAAAGGAATGAGCGAAAATATTGAAGCTATTTCTATCGTAGATAATTATTTAGAACATT
>NZ_JBJXEN010000103.1:0-30551 GCF_046153165.1 Flavobacterium sp.
CGGGAAACGAAAACGCAATTTATCTTGTGGAAAACCGCTTGCTAACGAATCTTCTATAATTTGTTCAATAAAATTGAGTGATTTTTCTTCGGTTGACATAATTATGTTTAATTTTAGCAAAGATAAAAAAATGGTTTAAAGTTTAAGGTTTAAAGTTACTTGAGATAACCTTAAACGGTAAACTTTAAACAAAAACTTTAAAGATGGGCATTATAAAACTAAAAAACATACGCACTTTTTCTTACCATGGGTGTTTGGTCGAAGAAGGTAAAATTGGTTCTGATTATAGAGTTGATTTAGAAATAAAAACTGATTTACGACGTTCTTCCTTGTCAGATAACTTATCGGATACGGTCGATTATGTACTTTTGAACCGAATTGTAGTCGAAGAAATGGCGATTCGTTCGCATTTATTAGAACATGTTGGTGGCAGAATTATAACTAGAATCTTTGCAGAAATTGCTTCTGTTTCTAGAATTATTGTGGCTGTCTCTAAACTAAACCCTCCTATTGGTGGTGATGTTGAATCTGTTACGATTGAAATGGAAGAATATAGAAATTAGAATTAATTGATGATTAACAATTGATAATTAACATTTTTTAAAAATTTGTATTTATCAATTGTTAATTATCAATAGTTTCTTATATTTGCAATCCGCTAAACAAAGGGCGTCGTGGCCGAGCGGCTAGGCTGGGCTCTGCAAAAGCTCCTACTCCGGTTCGAATCCGGACGATGCCTCTAAAACCTTCAAAGTAATTTGGAGGTTTTTTTTATGGTTAATTTTTAGGAAAATTAATTAAATATTACGTTCGAATCTTTCCGATAACTATCGGAACCTTAGTTATCGAGAGATGCCTCTAAAACCTCTAAATTACTTTGAAGGTATTACTTTAATAAAACTTTAATTAGTCTTTTAACACAAAAAACCTTGTTTAATAATTTAATAACTCATTCATAATCCTAATAAAACACATAATCTTCTAATGAAAAGTAATTTTGAAAATAAAAATTATGATACTAAAAAGACTTAATGTAAAACTATTTACAATTACAATAATGTGTTTTGCTTCAAAAATGAATGGGCAAATAACATTAGATAACACTTATCAAAACACAAGTTCTCAAACAATAGGTATTTTTCAAGGAATAACCTTTAGAGAAGGTGGTTTTTCTAGTTTACAGTATATCCCAAATACTAATGGAACTGAATTTTGGACAGTAACAGATAGAGGTGTAAATATTGATGCTGCAACAGCAAATACAGGCGCAACAGCATCGGCACAATATCCAACTTGTATTCCAACTTATGATAAAATATATGCCTTTCCTAACTATGCGCCAAAAATAATGAGATTAAAAATCGTTGGCAATGAAGTTCAAATCATGCAAATGATAACTATAAAAAGACCCAACGGGAATGATGCTACAGGTTTATTAAATCCTACAGGCTTTGGCAGTACTTCTGCCGAAGTAGCTTCTACAAATGTAGTTACTGATTGTGCAAATTTTGATGCCAATACTGCTCCAAAAGATGCTTGGGGAATTGATTCTGAAGGAATTGATGTAGATTCTGAAGGGAATTTTTGGATAAGTGAAGAAGGTGGTCCAACCATTTGGAAAGTAAGTCCTAATGGAATTGTTTTAAAAAGATATACACCATATACATTAACAGAACCTGAAGATGTGGCTATAAATAGCTGTTTTGCATTTAGAAGAAACAACAGAGGCTTTGAAGGAATAACTATTGCGCCAAACGGAAAAGTATATGCTATTATACAAAGTCCTATGTATTATAAAAATGTTTCTGGCGTGGTAGGAAGTGCTACTTTAGGAAATTCTAGAATTCATAGAATTTTAGAAATTGATCCTACTACTAATACACAAAAAATGTATGCTTATGTAAATGATGGACAAATTGGAACATCATCTGACATAAGACCAAGAGACTTAAAAATTGGAGATATTAAAGCGATAAACAACACTACGTTCTTAGTTATCGAACAAGGGTTAAGAGGAGCACAAAATATTAAAAGATTATATAAAATAGATATAACTGGCGCTACTGAAGTTTTAAGTGGTATAGCTTATGGTACTAAAACATTAGAAGAGCTTGATTCTCCTGCAAACTTGACAAGTAACGGTATAACTCCTGTTACTAAAACTTTACAATTTGATTTACACGCCAATGGTTGGCCAACAACTATAGAAAAAGCGGAAGGAATTGCTATTATAGATGCTAATACAATCGTTTTGTGTAATGATAATGATTACGGACAATATAGCCCAACTGAAAACGGAATTGCTACTCCAAATAATATGAACAGTTCTTTATACAAATATACTTTAGCTGGCAGCAACGCTTTACAAAATTATATTCCTAATAATAATGTTGTTTTATCTAATACAGATTTTATAGCCGAAAACAAAACGTTTAAAGTGCGTCCAAATCCGTTTATAAATGAAATTACGATAGATAATTTACTAAATGAACAATCTTCTTATACTATTATAAATACTATGGGTCAGGAAGTTATGAGTGGCAAAATTAGCTTTAATAAAATAAATTTAGAAGTACTAAAAACTGGTATTTATCTATTAAAAATAGATAGCCAATTTGTTAAAATTGTAAAAAATTAAGTTTTAAAAAAATGTAAAAAAGAGGAAACCTTCAAAGAACTTTGGAGGTTTTTTTTTTATGTATTTATTCTCTCAAATTATTCAATAATTAAAACTTTAATTGGTGAAATTTTACAAATAAGTAAATCCAAATCTTCAGCCTGTATATGAATATCACTTATTATTAAAAAAGAAATATTTTTTATTTTTTCGATTTCTAAATAGGTTTTATTATTAATCTTATTTCCTTGAATTTCAATGCTTTTATAAATTTTTTTATAGTTAGAATCAATGAAACCAATTGTAAAACCCGTAACATCAATTTTAGGATCAAATAAAAAATCAGGCATTTCATAACTTATTTCGGCATTAAGAACTTCTTTTTTTGATAATTCAACTATACATTTTCTAGCACATCCATATCCATTTATTAATGTAAATCCTGAAGGAAGTCCTTTAATTCTAAGAGTGTGTTTATCTGTAATTGAAATACCTCTTTTATTTTTATAAACCACATTGATAACCATTTCATTTCCGGATCTAGGTTTTAAAACATATTTTCCATCTTTAAAAGTTAATCCTTCACCTGTGGCGGTAAAAGATTTTACATTGGGAACAGCGCAATAGAAATTGGATTAGGAACACCACGATAAACCACATTCATTCTATCAGCAGAAACTACTGATGCATTTGTCTTTTTTACAACAGGAATTGTGTCATTTTGTGCATAAAATGAAAAAGAAAATAGTAGCAATATAATACAATAATACTGTTTCATTTTATAAATTTTATGTGAGATTAAATCTTGGTGTTTGAAATGATTTTCCTTATTTTTATCATTGGTGTTTTAGCAATTGACAAGTTTAAATTTGAGGTAAAGGTAATTTTATGAATAATAATTAGCGTTCCTTTGTTATTGTTGTTTATTTCTTCATAAATCTCCTTAGAAATTTTATTTCCTTGTACATCAAAACTAGCTAAAGTATCACCATTTTCGTTGGTTAAATAAAGTCTAAAGCTCGTTACAGTAATGTCATAATCTATTAAAAAATCGATTAGTTTAATTGATATTTCTGCGTTTAGTAGTTCTTTATTTGGAATTTCTAATGTACAATCGCTATTTATACAACCTTTCTGATTAACAAGTAACACAGCTGTTGGAAGATTTTTTACTTTAAAAGTGTGCTCTTCATATACTTTTGTACTGTCGGAAGTTTCTATTTCGACTAAAACTTTGGTTGTATTCCCGAATTTTGGTTTAATGTTATATAATCCATTTTCGTCTTGAGTAAAGTCATCACCTTTTATTTTATATGGTTTTGAGTCTTTAACAGCAATTGAAATAGGATTATAAATTCCTCTATAAACAATATTTAAATTGTTTAAACTTATTAAAGAAAGGTTTGGTTTTACTGTATGTATCGAATCATTTTGGGCATAAAATGATAGTGGCAATAATAGTAATGCAAATAATTTTTTCATAAATAATATTTATATGAAGTAGGTTTGTAAATAAATTATTTCTTCTCGATCTTCTCAATCGTATTTTTTACAAAGGTTTTGTCACTAGGAAACCAGCCTTGAGATAATAAAAAAGCTCCAAAAACAACAAGTAAAATACTACTTACTTTTTTAATTTTAATAATATTTGTTGTGGTCAATTTACTACGTAATTGTTTAGATAATAATATTTTACAAATATCGGTAGCAATATAAGTAACAATTACTGTGGTAAAAAACCAAATTACATTAGAAAGTTCCATGTGCATTTTAGGGACAAAAGTAATAATGATTAACAACCAAAAACCCAAAACACCTATGTTGATAAAATTGAGTAAAAAACCTTTTATAAATAGGTTTAAATAATCTTTTTTAATCAATTCGACAGCTTCTTCCTCTTGTTCTGCTTTATGTACTTTACGAAGTTTAAAATAAGATATTAACCCATAAGTTACCATGATAATTCCACCAAAAATAAACAAGGCTGGATCGTCTTTTAAACTCTGAATTAATCGATAACTACCTAAATAAGCAACACCTATAAAAAAAATATCGGCTAAAATAACGCCTAAATCAAACATTAATGCGGCACGAAAACCTTTTGTTATACTAATTTCTAGAAGTACAAAAAAAACAGGTCCTATCATGAAACTTAAAAATATTCCTAATGGGATTCCGTTGCCTAAAATATATTGAATCATAAATTTTTTTAATTAATATTCCGATGATGCAAGTTAAAAATTTATAAAAGATAAAAATCTACTTCTTGTTACATTTTTTGTAAAATTTCCTCGAAGTAACGATTTTATCTTTTACTAATTACAATATGTCCACCTAAAACTTTTTTCTCATTCACTTGTTTTGGATTTCCATAAATAGTTATTGTACCACCAGCTCTTGTTTTTGCGTCTACTAAATCGGTAGCAAATACATCTGCAAATCCTCCTGCATTTACAGAAACTGTAGTTTGAGAAGTAATACATTTTTCTGCTTCTAGTTTTCCTCCAGAGTTAGTAACGGCATCTAAATTTTGTGCTTTTCCTGATAATTTTATTACAGAACCATTAGATGATTTTACAGTAATTCTTTGCGCATCGACAATTACTTTTATTTGAGATCCTTCTTTTGCAATAAGACTAAAATCTAATGCTTTAATTTCGGTATCACAAGAAACATAAGAACCTTCATTGGCTTCTAATCCTTCTAATTTTGTAAAATAAACACGAGCAACTAGATCATCTCCATTTAAAAATTTACCTAAAGGAAGTCTAATTTTTAGCTCACCATTATTGTTTATAAGTTCAGCTTCATTTTCAAATTTCCCTTTTAATTCTATTTTATTTTCAGTTGATTGTATCAATTGAACTGAAATTTTATCGAAAGCTGTAACCTTAGTAAAATCACCAACATTTTTTGTTACTTGTGCTGAAAGTAAATTGGTTACAACCAAAAATGGAATTATAAATAGTTTTTTCATATCAATAAATTTAAATAAAATATTTAGGCAGCCCAGTAAAACAAATTAATTATTCTTTTCTTCTTAAAAAATTAAAATCTAATTGTTTTTTAACCAAATCAGCATTTTTAACTTTAACCCAAACTTCATCACCTAATTGTAATAAACCTTTAGAAATTTCTCCAACCAAAGCGTATTGTTTTTCATCGAAAGTGTAATAATCATCTTTTATATCTCGAATACGAACCATTCCTTCGCATTTATTTTCGATAATTTCTACATAAATTCCCCATTCAGTCACTCCAGAAATTACACCTAAAAATTCTTGATCTTGATGATTTTGCATGTATTTTACTTGCATATATTTAATAGAATCGCGTTCGGCATTAGTAGCTAAACTTTCCATATTAGAAGTATGCTGGCATTTTGTTTCATAAGTTTCTTGATCGACAGATTTTCCTCCGTCAAGGTAATACTGCAGCAAACGATGAACCATAACGTCTGGATAACGACGAATAGGTGAAGTAAAATGAGAATAATAATCGAAAGCCAAACCATAATGACCAATATTATCGGTCGAATATTTCGCTTTACTCATGGTTCTAATCGCTAAAGTATCAATAAGATTTTGCTCTTTTTTCCCGTTTACTTCTTCCATTAAAGCATTCAAAGATTTAGATATTTCTCCACCTCTAAAATCTATTTTATAACCAAATTTTGCAATAACAGCTTGCATAGCAAACAATTTATCTTCATTAGGTTCGTCGTGAATCCTGTAAATAAAAGTTTTCTTTTGTTTACCAATATATTCAGCTACTTTTCTGTTGGCTAACAACATGAATTCTTCGATAAGATGATTGGCATCTTTAGAAACTTTAAAAAAGACACCTTCTGGTTCACCATCTTCACTTAAGTTGAATTTTACTTCTACTTTATCAAAAGATATAGCACCATCATTCATACGTTTGCGACGCATAATTTTAGCTAAATCATCTAATTTTAAAGTAGCAGAAACAATTTCATCAGAAACTATATAAGAACTTCCTGTAATAGAAATATCTACTGGAATTGTATTGTCTTTGGTTTCTATAATATATTGCGCTTCTTCGTATGCAAAACGTTGGTTAGAATCGATTACTGTTCTTCCAAACCATTGGTTGATCACTGTTGCTTTTTCATCAATTTCGAAAATAGCTGAAAATGTATATTTTTCTTCATTTGGTCGTAATGAACAAGCAAAATTTGATAAAACTTCAGGTAACATAGGTACAACTCTATCTACTAAATAGACAGATGTTGCTCGCTGATATGCTTCATCATCTAGGATTGTTCCTTCTTCAAGATAATGAGAAACATCGGCAATGTGAATTCCTATTTCGTAGTTTCCGTTTTCTAATTTTTTAAAAGAAAGGGCATCGTCAAAATCTTTAGCATCTTTAGGATCGATAGTAAAAGTTAATGTTTGTCGCATATCACGACGTTTTGCAATTTCATCTTCATGAATAGAAGTATCTATTTTTTGTGCAAAAACTTCTACTTCTACAGGAAATTCTGCAGGTAAACCATATTCAGCCAAAATAGCATGTATTTCAGTGTTATGTTCTCCTGGTTTTCCTAAAACTTTAGTAACTGTTCCAAAAGGAGAATCAGCTTTTTTAGGCCAATCTTCGATATGCACTAAAACAACATCTCCTTGTTGTGCTTCTCCAATTTTTGCTAACGGAATAAAAATATCAGTGTACATTTTAGGATTTGCAGTACTTACAAAGGCAAAATTCTTCTGGATATCTATAACTCCTACAAAATCGGTTTTAGCTCGTTCTACGACCTCTATAACTTCTCCCTCGGGGCGTTTTCCTTTTCTTCTGTTGTAGATATAAACTTTTACAATGTCTTTATCTAAAGCGTGATTTAAGTTATTGGTTGGAATAAAAACATCTTCTCCAAAATCAGGACAAATAAAATAAGCTGTTTTTCGAGAAGTCATGTCTATTTTTCCTTCATAATAATCTTGTGAAATTCCTTTTACCAGATATTTACCAGGTTCGGTTTCTACAATCTTTTTTTGTGAAGCAAGAATTTTTAAATCCTTAATAATTTCATTTCTACTTTTAGTATCATCTACTTCAAGTAATGCTGAAATTTGTTTATAATTAAAAGGTTTATTCGCGTTTTGTGATAGTACTTTTAAAATCTTTGTTGAGAAATCTTTCTCATTTTTTCCAAACTTTTTTGGCATTTTACTCATAATTCATTTTTATAAAGTTGAAATTTACGAATAAGATTTTAGAATTTAGATTTTAGAATTCAGATTTAAAGAAAATATAACTTTTTTAAAGAGATAAAAGTTGAATAGATGAAAAACTAAAATAGATTACAATTCAATTTTTATCTCTTTGGTTTTTTTAAGTTGTCAACATTTATTAAATACAACAAAAAGAAAATTTAAATTTAAATTATTTATTGATGGTTATTATAGCGTGTTAATAGTTACTATAAATTATAAAAAATAAGAGTTAAATATTACTTTCTTTTTTTTATAATGACTTATGAACATACTTTTTTATATTCAAATATTTGATTTTAAAGAGATTTTAAAACTTTGTTAACATCCGTTGAAAACTAAAATACAAATAGAATTGTAAATAAGATTTTAATTTATTTTTGTTGATAAACTAAAAATTTATATTGATAACTTATATAAAAAAACCGCAAACTAAATTAGATTTTCTCGATTGGATTTTGGATTACATTTTTTATTAATACAAGCAAAAAAAACTTCTAAAATTCTATCTAAAGTTGTTAACAGAAGTTGTTAAGTTATCGTTAACTGAATATCAAGGAATTACGTTTGGTTATTAACAATGTAAAATTTTAACATATATATTATTAAAAATAACTGATTTTCAGTTAATTAGTTTATTTTATATTTTCGTTGAATAAACAAAACAACAAAGAGGCAAATCTACATTTCTTTCCTTAAATTTGTAACCACAAACACAACTACAATGAAAATTTCTATCGGAAACGACCACGCAGGACCAGATTACAAAAAAGCTATTGTTCAATTTTTAGAATCAAAAGGACATACTATAACAAACCACGGAACCGATACTTTTGACAGTGTCGATTATCCAGATTTTGGACATAAAGTTGCTCTTGATGTTGCTGAAGGAAAATCAGATTTTGGTATCATCATCTGCGGAAGCGGAAACGGAATTGCGATGTCAGCAAACAAACACCAAGGAATTCGTGCTGCTTTGTGTTGGATAAAAGAAATTGCTGCTTTAGCCCGACAACATAATGATGCGAATATAATAAGTATTCCTGCAAGATACACATCGATTCCCCAAGCTATAGAAATGGTAGATACTTTCTTAAATACAGATTTTGAGGGAGGAAGACACGCTACAAGAGTGGGGAAAATTAGTTGTTAATAAAGACAACTTAGACTGCTAGATTTTTAGACATCTTAGATTTTATAAGAAGTTCAAAAATATGAGATGTCTAAAATATCTAAAAATTTAAGAAATCTAAAATGTCTCACAATCACAACCATTCACATCATGAAGTAAAAGGTAAAAATCTTTTATTTTCGATAGTTTTAAATATTGTAATTACGGTTGCACAAGTAATAGGCGGAATATTGTCAGGAAGTTTGGCTCTTATTTCTGATGCTTTGCATAATTTTTCTGATGTTTTAACTTTAATTTTTAGTTATATAGCAAATGTTTTATCTAAGAAAAAAGCCTCTTTAAATCAGACTTTTGGTTACAAAAGAGCAGAACTTATCGCTGCTTTTGTAAACTCAATTACTTTGATTGTGGTGGCAATATATTTAATTTTTGAAGCTTCAGATCGTTTTTCTAATCCTCATGTAATTAAATCTAATTTAGTGATTTGGATGTCTGTTTTAGGAATTGTAGCTAATGGTATTTCGGCATTAATGCTCAAAAAAGATGCCGATCATAATATAAATATGAAATCTGCTTACATTCATCTTTTTACCGATATGATGGCTTCTGTGGCGGTTTTAGTCGGAGGGATTCTGATGAAAATATATCAAATTTATTGGATAGATAGCGTTTTAACTTTGGCTATTGCGATTTATTTAATTTATGTTGGTTATGATTTATTGAAAGAATCTACAAAAATGTTGATGCTTTTTACGCCGTCAAATATTGATATTCAAGAATTGGTTCGAGAAGTTCATAAAATTTCAGGTAATAATAAGTTATATCATATTCACGTTTGGCATCTTAATGATCATGAATTACATCTCGAAGCACATTTAGATTGTTCTGAAGATATAAAAATGAGCGAATTTAATATTGTATTAGAAAAAATCGAAGCGGTTTTGTTAGAAAAATTCCACATTAACCACATTAATATTCAACCTGAATTTCAGAAAGAAGAATCAAAAGATTTTATAGTTCAGGATTAAAACAAAAAATATAATTTGAAACATAATAATTCCAAAAAACTTCAATAAATAAGAAGCTTTGGAGGTTTTGTGTCTAAAGAAAAGCATTGCCAATCCAGAACCAATAATTCCTCCAAAAAAGACAATTAATAAAAGTTTTTTTTCGGAAATTCGATATCGATTTACAACAGCCATTTTTTTATCATAACCAATTAAAATAAATCCAATTATATTGATGATAAAAAAATAAATAAAAATGAACAACATAATTTTCTGAATATGCACAAAGATATTATTTTTGTTGAAAGACTTCAGAAATCTAATATCACAATCCTAAAATTCTGCAATGACCAACATCCAATTTATAGCAAAACAAGTCGCAACGACTCCAAAAAATATTGAAGCTACTGTAAAATTATTAAACGAAGATTGTACGATTCCTTTTATTTCTAGATATCGAAAAGACACTACAGGAAATCTTGATGAGGTTTTTATCGAACAAATCGCAAAATTAAACAAGGAATATGATGTCATTGTAAAAAGAAAAGAAGCGATTCTAAAATCGATAGAAGAGCAAAAAGCACTCACGCCAGAATTGAACAAAAAAATCTCTGAAAGTTTCGATTTACAAGAAATAGAAGATTTTTATTTGCCCTATAAAAAGAAGAAAAAAACCAAAGCTGATGTCGCCCGTGAAAACGGATTAGAGCCACTTGCTAAAATCATCATGGATCAGAAAAATGAGGATGTCGATTTCTTGGCAACACAGTATTTGAATGAAAATATTATAAATGAAGAAGCTGCCTTGCAAGGCGCGCGAGATATTATTGCCGAATGGGTTAACGAAAATATTTATGTTCGTAAACAATTGCGAAGATTATACGAACGAAAAGCAACTATAACAGCAAAGGTTTCAAAATCTAAAAAAGAAGAAGAAGCAGCGCAAAAATTCAATCAATATTTCGATTGGAGTGAGAATTTAACCAAAGCAGCTTCACACAGATTATTGGCCATGCTACGCGCAGAAAATGAGGGATTTATCAAATTAAAAATCGAAGTTGATATTGATGAAGCTTATGATTTAATTGATGAAATTATCATCAAAAACAGCAACAGTTCCGCCATTTCTCATGTGCAATTAGCGATTGAAGATAGTTACAAAAGATTGCTAACGCCAGCCATTTCTAATGAAGCTTTACAAGAAGCCAAAGCTAAAGCTGATGCCAATTCTATTCAGGTTTTCGCCAATAATTTAGGACAACTTTTATTAGCACCACCTTTGGGAGAAAAACGAATTTTAGCCATCGATCCAGGATTTCGTTCCGGTTGTAAAGTGGTTTGTCTCGACGAAAAAGGAGATTTGTTGTACAATGAAACGATTTATCCGCACGCACCACAAAATGAAACTGCGATGGCGATGAAGAAGATAAAATCGATGGTAAACGCATATAATATTGATGCGATTTCAATTGGTAACGGAACCGCTTCACGAGAAACTGAATTTTTTATTAAAAAAATCGCTTTCGATAAACCTGTTCAGGTTTTTATAGTTTCAGAAGCAGGCGCATCGGTATATTCGGCATCAAAAATTGCGAGAGATGAATTTCCTAATTATGATGTTACCGTTCGTGGCTCGGTTTCTATTGGAAGACGATTATCGGATCCGTTGGCAGAATTGGTAAAAATTGACCCAAAAGCCATTGGAGTAGGGCAGTACCAACACGATGTAGATCAAACCAAACTAAAAGAAGAATTAGATAATACGGTGATTCGATGTGTGAATTCGGTAGGAATAAATATTAATACCGCTAGTAAACATTTGTTGAGCTATGTATCAGGAATAGGCGAAAAACTAGCCGAAAATATTGTGCAATACCGCTCAGAAAACGGACCATTCGAGGACAGAAAACAACTAAAAAAAGTACCACGATTGGGCGAAAAAGCATACCAACAAGGCGTGGCTTTTATCAGAATTTCGAATGCCAAAAATCCGTTAGATAATTCGGCGGTTCATCCTGAAGCTTATGGAATTGTCGAGAAAATGGCAAAAGACTTAAAACTTTCTGTTCATGATTTAATTGCCAATAAAGAGAAAACAGCTTTAATAAAACCAGACAATTATATTACTCCAGAAATAGGTTTATTAACCCTAAAAGACATTATCAAAGAGCTCGAAAAACCAGGATTAGATCCAAGAAAATCGGCCAAAGTTTTCGAATTTGATCCCAATGTAAAAACCATAAAAGACCTTCGAACCGGAATGATTTTACCAGGAATTGTTAACAACATTACCAATTTTGGTTGTTTTGTCGATATTGGAACCAAAGAAAGCGGATTGGTTCACATTTCACAACTCAAAGCTGGATTTGTGAGTGATGTAAATGAAGTGGTCAAATTGCACCAACATGTTACAGTAAAAGTGACTGAGGTTGATGAAGATAGAAAACGAATTCAGTTGACGATGATATTATAAATAAAAATCCCAAACTCATTTATTGAATTTGGGATTTATTTTTTAATTTTTTTTAAAAGAAATTACTCTTTTGTATCTTCTTTTTTAGAATCTGCTGGCTGTTCGTCTTTTGCAGCGTTTTTGAATTCTTTTATTCCACTACCAAGACCTTTCATTAATTCTGGAATTTTTTTACCTCCAAAAAGTAATAAAACAACGGCTAATATGACAAGTATTTCTGTAACTCCTAATCTTCCCATGATATATAAAATTATGCTTTCGCAATTTAAAAATAAAACATTGAGCAAATATATTAAAGAATTTAATAAACCATTATTTTTTTAACGATTTATTATTACTAATAAACTAACCACACTTAGTAAATTATTATATTTGTTGTAATTATTGTAATTTATGTCAGAAAAAAGATTAAAAAGAAAAGCCTTTTTCAATAAAATAAAAACAAAGCGAAGATTAATTATTTTGAACGAAGAAACTTTTGAAGAAAAATTTTCTTTCAAACTGAACATTCTTAACGTTTTTATTGTGGCTACAATTGGTGCTATATTTCTTATTTCGATAACAAGTTATATTATAGCATTTACGCCACTTCGAGAATATATTCCAGGATACGCTTCGACACAACTTAAAAAAGATGCACTAAATTTAGGACTCAAATCGGACTCTTTAGAATTTGCTTTAAAGAAAAATGATGCCTACATACAATCTGTAAAAAAAGTTTTAACAGGCGATTTAGAATATGCAAAAGTGAATAAAGATTCGATAATGGCATCAGAATATGTAGATCCTTCTGAATATAATTTTTCTGCATCACCGGAAGAAATAGAACTCAGAAAAAAAGTGGAAGCAGAAGCTAAAAAAACTAAAAAATAAGAGCTTAAAGCATATAGCTAAAGCCTAAAGCCTTTTACAAATGTCTATAAAATCCTTTTTAGCGAAGCAATTCGCAAAAAAAATACATAAAAAAACGCTGAAATGGTCTCAAAATCCTATTGAAACACAACAAAAAGTTTTTCAAGATTTAATACGAGAAGCAAGTAATACAACGTTTGGAAAAGACCATAATTTTACTAAAATAAAAACTGTTGAAGATTTTACAAAGCAAGTTCCTATAAGAGATTATGAGGAATTAAAATCTTATATTGATCAAGTTGTAAAAGGAGAAAAAGATATTCTCTGGAAAGGAAAACCTTTATATTTTGCTAAAACATCAGGTACAACTTCGGGAGCAAAATATATCCCGCTCACAAAGGAATCGATGCCTTTTCACATCGAAGCGGCAAGAAACGCCATTTTAAGTTATATTCACCAAACTGGAAAAGCAGACTTTGTTGATGGTAAAATGATCTTCCTGCAAGGAAGTCCTATTCTTGAAGAAAAAAACGGAATCAAATTAGGAAGATTATCAGGAATCGTAGCTCATTTTGTTCCGAAATATTTGCAAAAAAACCGAATGCCATCTTGGGAAACCAATTGTATCGATGATTGGGAAACCAAAGTAAATGCAGTTGTTGAAGAAACTTTTCAGGAAAATATGACGGTAATTTCTGGAATTCCGTCGTGGGTGCAAATGTATTTCGAAAAATTGCATCAAAAAGCTGGGAAACCAGTGGGAGAATTGTTTAAAAATTTCAATCTATTTATTTACGGAGGTGTAAATTATGAACCTTACCGAGCGAAATTCGAAAATCTCATCGGACGAAAAGTAGATGCAATCGAACTTTTTCCTGCCTCGGAAGGATTTTTTGCTTATCAAGATTCTCAGAAAGAAAAAGGAATGTTGCTGTTATTAAATTCAGGAATTTTTTATGAGTTTGTAAAAGCTGATGAATTTTTTACCCAAAAACCAAAACGACTTACCATTGGTGAAGTCGAATTGGGCGTGAATTATGTTTTAATAATTTCTACAAATGCTGGACTTTGGGCATATAATATTGGTGATACCGTTCAGTTTACTTCTCTAAAACCATATCGTGTAATAGTTTCAGGGCGTATTAAACATTATATTTCAGCCTTTGGTGAACATGTAATTGGAAAAGAGGTAGAAAGTGCTCTGCAAGAAGCGATGCAAAATACATCAGTCCGTGTAAATGAATTTACGGTGGCACCACAAATTTTTCCTGTAAAAGGATTGCCTTACCACGAATGGTTTATTGAGTTTGAAAATGAGCCAGAAAATATCGAAAATTTTGCCTTGCAGATTGATAGCGCGATGAGAAAACAAAACACGTATTACGATGATTTAATTGTTGGTCATGTGTTGCGAACACTTGTAATTACTAAGGTCGATAAAAACGGATTTCAAGAGTATATGAAATCTATCGGAAAATTGGGCGGACAAAATAAAATCCCGAGATTATCTAATGATAGAAACATAGTTCAAAAATTAGAAAAAGGAGATTATGATACAAAATAGATTTTTAATTTGCTTATTTTTATTAAGTTTTTCGATAACCGCTCAAATAAAAGGAGTTGTAAAAGACAGTATTTCTGGAAAACCAATTCCGTATGTAAATATTTGGGTAGAAAACGAAAATATTGGAACAACATCTGAAGAAAATGGGGAATTTACAATCAGTTCGACAGAGAAAAATAAAAACTTAATATTTTCTGCATTAGGTTTTGAAAAAAAAATTATTAGAGCTTCAAAAGCAATTTTGGTCAATTTAAAACCAATGGTTTATCAGTTAGATGAGGTGGTTATTTTATCAGAAAGATTAGAAACAAAAAAGATAGAAATAGGCGATACGGACAACCAAATATATCAATCGTTTGATAACGGACCAAGAATAGACACAAAATTTTTTCCTTATCGTCCAGCTTATAAAAAAACAAAATTTATAAAAAATGTTACTATTGAAACAGATAGCCGAATAGAAAATGCTACAATAAAAATTCATTTTTATAGCATTGATGCAAATGGTTTTCCTAGCCAAGAAATGTTAGATAAAGACTTTATTGTTTCGGTAAAAAAAGGAACAAAAAAAAATATTTTCGATGTAACAAAATTTAACCTAACAATACCTAAAAAAGGACTATTTGTTGGATTCGAAAAATTAATTATTGAAAAAAATAAATTAGAAAAGACTATAATAGATTCAAAAACAAATAAAGCACAAGTTCAAAAAACTTACTTCCCTTTTGTGATGTATAATTTTGTAGAAAGAGCTTTTTTGTACACTTTTTCTGGAGGAAAATGGAACAGGCAAACTAAGCATAATGAGACTGATTCGTCAAATAAAATCATGGTGTATGAACCAGCAATAAACCTAATTCTTACTAACTAAATATAAAAACCTTATCTTTGTAGGTTATAAAATAAAAATTTAATGAAGGAAATTAAAAACATTTCGCGCTCACGAGCGCAAGAATCGTCGGCAGCTATCGAACGATTGTACATTACAATGCGCCATTTATTCAACAGAGGTTTCTATAAACCAATGGGAATTTCTGGAGAAACTTTAAGAGAAGCATTGCTGGCATTAAGACCTGAAATTTATGGGACTATTGCCGAAGAAAAAGTAGAACTAAACGGATTATTATACGTTATAGAGCGCCTTCCGGTAGGGATTGAAGAATGTCGTTACATTAATTTAACTTCGGACGAAGGTTATTCTAACTCGCATTTTCAAGCCATTGTTCCGCCAAAACGTAGAAGAAATTGCTACCGAATTGATGAGGAACAAATGAATGTAGAAATTACTCGTGGTCGTTCAGATATTTATGATATATTGACTCATTTAACTTTTATATTCATAGAATCTCACAAAATTAAAGACAGAGTTCTTATAGATGAAGATGGGAGAGTATCTCGCGATTGGCAAAAACTAGAACAAGCTGCGTTACAAAACAAAAAGCTGACATTAATTGAAAGAGAAAAGGCTATTTCTCACACAGCTAATATTTTAGGAAGAACATTTGCCGAGGTTTTAGCTATTTATGATAGTTTTGGAAACACAGCATCACCAGATCGTTTCTTGCATATTATTTATTGGTTAGGAAAAATTGCTATAGAAGAAGTGGTCGATAACAATAAAAGAACAATCACTTTTAGCCCAATTTTAAGAGAAAGATTAGGACATCACATTCATGGAGAAATTTGGGCAAATGATATTAAAGAAGTTTTGCAAAAAAACAATTTATTATCTAGACCAATCCACGTGATTAGTGCTAATATGCACAGTGTTATGAACTCGATTTTTGCAACTCACGTACTTAAAACAAAGTTTAAAGATAAATCAGATTTCGATATTTACGAAGAATTAAGTAAGCCAGGCGCTAACGATGTTCGTGATAAAGTAGAAGAATTTGCACTAAAACACGGTATGATTTCTTTGCCAGATACATCAGGAACTAATATTGATGTTCAGATTTTTGATACCGCTAAGATAGATTGGACAAAATCGGCTTTCGCCAAAGCAAAAATAGACAAAGTTTTACCAGTTTTAATCGTAATGGATTATGCTTTTGGAGAACAAGCTTTTGAAACTATTGATGAGTTATTGAAACCTTATAAAGTAGGAAAAGAGAAAACTTTCCTAAATGTAGAGTCGGTTTCTATTATGGGAAAAGCAGGAATTCTAGAAGGAGGAAAAGGAGACATAATGATTCCTAATGCTCATATAAATGAAGGAACAGCTGATAATTACCCATTTTACAATGAATTAACGGCTAAAATGTTTGAAGGAAATGATATTCCAGTTTTTGCAGGACCAATGATTACAGTTTTAGGAACATCTTTACAAAATAGAGATTTACTAAAGTTCTTTCATGAGTCTACTTGGGAAGCCATAGGATTAGAAATGGAAGGTTCTTATTATCAAAAAGCAATTCAAAGTGCATCTAAAATTAGAAAAAGTATCAACGAAAATGTAAAAGTTCGTTATGCTTATTATGCCTCAGATAATCCTTTAGAAACGGGAAGTACACTAGCTTCTGGTGGTTTAGGAACAACAGGTGTAAAACCAACGTACTTAATTACTATTAAGATATTAGAACAAATTTTCAACGTAAAATAATTATAATGAATTTTATTCCAACTAATTTAGCTGGTTGCTTTATCCTTGAACCTAAAGTTTTTCATGATGACCGAGGTTATTTCATGGAAAGTTTTAACGAGAATACTTTTGAAAAAGGAATTGGGCAAAAAGTCCATTTTATACAAGACAATCAATCGTATTCATCAAAAGGTGTTTTGCGTGGCTTGCATTATCAAACAGGAGATCATGCTCAAGCAAAATTAGTGAGAGTATTACAAGGAGAAGTACTTGATATCGCAGTCGATATTCGTCCAGAATCTCCAACTTATGGACAGTCATTTTCTATTTTATTATCAGGTGAAAACCAAAAACAATTGTTTATTCCGAGAGGATTTGCACATGGGTTTTTAGTAACTAGTGAAACAGCAACCTTCTTTTATAAATGTGATAATTTTTACAATAAAGAAAGTGAAGGCGGAGTAGTTTATAATGATCCAGCATTAAATATAGATTGGAATTTTCCTGAAAAAAAATTGATTATTTCTGAAAAAGATATGATTTTACCAACACTAGAAAATGCTAAAAAAGTATGGTAGTTTTAGTTACAGGAGCATTAGGTCAATTAGGTCAAGCAATTCAGTTTATTGCTTCAAATTATCCTGATTTCGAATTTATTTTTGCTTCTTCACAAGATCTAGATATTACAAATCAGGAACGTGTTAACCATTTTTTTGATACAAATAAAATAGATTTTTGTATAAATGCTGCAGCCTATACTGCGGTTGATAAAGCCGAATCTGAAATAGAAAAAGCGGAATCTATTAATGTTGTAGGGCCAAAAAACTTGGCCATTGCTTGTAAAAAAAACCAAGCAAAATTAATACATATTTCGACCGATTTTATTTTTGATGGTTCATCAAACAAGCCTTATTCAGAAACTGATACAACAAATCCGCTAGGCATTTATGGCAAAACAAAACTAGACGGAGAGCAAGCGGTCATAGATAATACGAATGAATATTTCATTATTAGAACTTCTTGGGTTTATTCTCAATTTGGTAATAATTTTATGAAAACCATGTTGCGTTTGGCATCAGAAAGAGATAGTTTAAATATCGTTTCAGATCAAATAGGTTCACCAACAAATGCTGTCGATTTGGCTAAAGCCTTACTTTCTATCATACAAAGTAACAGTTCAAAATACGGAATTTACAATTTTAGTAATGAA
The DNA here is from genome assembly GCF_046153165.1 of Flavobacterium sp. GTDB lineage: Bacteria > Bacteroidota > Bacteroidia > Flavobacteriales > Flavobacteriaceae > Flavobacterium. Next base: position 18,677 of record NZ_JBJXEN010000103.1, read on the forward strand.
GGAATTGCTAGTTGGTATGATTTTGCTGTAGAAATTTTTAGAATAAATAATGTTGTTATCAATGTAAATCCAATTCCAACAGAAGCATTTCCTACACCAGCAAAAAGACCAAAATATAGCCTTTTAGACAAATCGAAAATAAAAAATACTTTCGGAATTGAAATAAAAACTTGGCAAGAATCACTATTGCAAACGATATAAAAAATGAAAAGAATACTAATAACAGGTGCTGCAGGATTTTTAGGTTCGCATTTGTGTGATAGGTTTATCAAGGAAGGCTATCATGTAATAGGAATGGATAATCTGATTACTGGTGATTTAAAAAATATAGAACATTTATTCAAATTAGAACATTTTGAGTTTTATCATCACGATATTTCAAAATTTGTTTATGTAGCAGGAGATTTAGACTATATTTTGCATTTTGCATCGCCAGCAAGCCCTATAGATTATCTAAAAATCCCAATTCAAACTCTAAAAGTAGGTTCGTTAGGAACACATAATTTACTTGGATTAGCAAGAGTTAAAGGAGCAAGAATTTTAATAGCTTCTACATCGGAAGTTTACGGTGATCCTTTAGTGCATCCACAAACGGAAGAATATTTTGGTAATGTAAACACAATAGGACCACGTGGTGTGTATGATGAAGCCAAACGTTTTCAAGAATCAATCACAATGGCTTACCACCGTTTTCACGGATTAGAAACTAGAATTGTTAGAATTTTTAATACTTATGGACCAAGAATGCGACTCAATGATGGTCGTGTTATTCCCGCATTTATTGGTCAAGCATTGCGTGGCGAAGATCTAACTATTTTTGGTAATGGTTTGCAAACTCGTTCTTTTTGTTATGTAGATGATCAAGTAGAAGGAATTTTTAGATTGTTGCATTCAGATTATGTTTATCCAGTAAATATTGGAAATCCAGACGAAATAACCATTAAAGATTTTGCCGAAGAAATTATTAAATTAACAGGAACAACTCAGAAAATTGTATACCACGATTTACCGGAAAATGATCCGTTGCAAAGACAGCCTGACACAACAAAAGCTAAAGAATTATTAGGTTGGGAAGCTAAGGTTTCTCGTTCTGAAGGAATGAAAATTACTTACGAATATTTTAAAAACCTTCCAAAAGAAGAATTATTAAAAGAAGAACACAAAGATTTTTCAGGATTTATTCATTAAATAAAAAATGACAAAAGGTAGGTATTCAAAATATATACGTCCAATAAGCATTATAATAGATTGTGTTTTGCTTTTTGTTTTAGCCAGTTTCTTCTTGAAGGGATTTGCTATACAATTGCCGTATTTTATGATTTACCAACTAGTTTCTTGGTGTGTATTAGCTTATTTCACAAAGTTTTACGAAGTATATCGCTTTACAAAACCTGTGGAAATTATGGGAATGTTATTCAAACAGTTGTTTTTGTTTTCATTGTTTGTTGTTACCTTTTTTTCTATTACAAGAGAAATAATTTTTAGTTTTAGACTCTTGTTATATTTTATTGGGTTTTCGTTTATGTGTATCACTTTTTTCAAAGGATTGTTATTTTATTACCTGAAAAAATATCGAATTGTTCTTGGCGGAAATTACCGAAATGTGATTATTGTAGGTTACACAGATAGCTCAAAAAATTTACAACAATTATTTCAAAACAGACCTGATTACGGTTATCGTTTTAAAGGTTTTTTTTCTGATACTATAAGTAATGAAAAGATAAAAGGAAATGTTTCTAATATTCAAGATTTTGTTTTACAAAACAAGATAGATGATATTTATTGCGCTTTAGAAGAACTCTCTAGCGACCAACTTAAAGAGTTGGTAGAATTTGCAGATTATTACAAGAAAACCATCAAATTCATTCCGGAATCGAATGAAATTTATGCTAAAAACTTAAAAATAGATTACTATGAATTCTTCCCCATATTATCTCTTAAAAGAACACCGTTAAACGAACCGCTACTTAAGTTTATTAAAAGATTATTCGACATTTGTTTCTCATTGCTTATAATTATTTTTGTTTTATCATGGTTAATACCAATTATTGCTCTTTTAATAAAATTAGAATCAAAAGGACCAATATTTTTTAAACAAGGAAGACCAGGTTTAGACGAAAAAGAGTTTTTTTGTTACAAATTCCGTTCGATGGAAATAAACGACAAAACAGAAGAATCGGTTGTGAAAAATGACCCACGAATTACTAAAATTGGTGCCTTTTTAAGAAGAACTAGTTTCGATGAGATGCCACAGTTTTTTAATGTGTTTCTTGGTGACATGTCCATTGTTGGACCAAGGCCACACTTATGGTCACATAATAATGAATACCAAACAAAAATCAGAAAATATAATTTAAGATTGCATATAAAACCTGGAATCACAGGACTTGCACAAGTAAAAGGTTTTAGAGGAGAAATAGAAACCGATGAAGAAATGGTAAACAGAATAAAATATGATTTATTTTACATCGAAAACTGGTCGTTATTATTAGATATAAAAATTATAGTACTAACAGTCATAAATATTTTTAAAGGACAGGAAAAAGCATATTAAGCATGAATGAGCTTGTTTCAATAATTACACCAACATATAATTCTGCAAAATATATTTCAGAAACTATTCAATCTGTTCAAAAACAAACCCATAAAAATTGGGAAATGATTATTGTTGATGATTGTTCTCAAGACGAAACAGTAGAAATCATCCAAAATTTTATGAATGAAGACCATAGAATTCATTTACTACAATTAAATAAAAATTCTGGTGCTGCAAAAGCACGAAATTTCGGAATCGAAAAGGTAACAGGAAAACACATGACATTTCTAGATGCCGATGATATTTGGTTTACCGACTTTATTGAAAATAGCATAAAAACCATAAATGAAAAAAAAATAAATTTTGTTTTTTCGTCATACAAACGTTCAAATGAAAATTTAGAATTTATATATTCGGACTTTATAGTCCCAGAAAGAGTAACTTATACAGACATTCTAAAAACCAATTCGATAAGTTGTCTCACGGCATTTATAAATGTAGAAGTGTTAGGAATAAAAAAAATGCCAGATGTTTTAAAACGGCAAGATATGGGATTGTGGCTACAATATCTTAAGGAAATTCCATATGCTTACGGCATTCAAGAACCAAAGGCAATATATCGAATAAGAGAAAACTCATTGTCTAGAAACAAAAAAAACTTGCTTAAATACCAATGGCAATTTTACAGAGAGGTAGAAAAATTAAGTTTTTTATCCTCTATTTACTATATGTTAAACTGGATGTATAGAGGATTTATGAAATATAGAAACTAAATCATCGACTTAAACTGTTTTAATTTGCCACGATTACTCCTTTCTAAAGAGTTTTTTCTTGTAAAAATAAAATTTAGATTGGGTTCTAGATATAGTGAAATAGCCTCTTCTATTTTACTTATTTGTTCTAAGTGCAATTCTTTTTCACTTACATAATCAATCTCAAATGCATTTATTTTAGTTTGCTTTATTATAAATTCTTTTACATTTCCATCGTCTTCAATAATACTTTTTGTAACATAATAAAAAGTTAGTCCAGGAGATTTTTTACCACTTGGTAAAATAGCAACATCATTTGTACGACCAATTAATTGTTTAAGAAGAGGTTTTTGTACAGTGCTTTTTTCGTCTAGAATTCCAATATCTCCAATATCATATCTAATAAAAGGATGCGCTTTGTTGTATAATGATGTTATAACAACCCTACCTTCTTTACCATAAGGCAGAACATTATTGTCTTCATCTAAAATTTCTACAAATAGTGTTTCGGAATTTATTTGCCATTCTCCATTTTGATTTTGAAAAGCAATTAAATCAAGCTCAGAAGCACCATATTCATTCACAACTGGGATTCCAAATTGTCTTTCCATTAGTATTTTATCTTCATCAAAAAGCATTTCCGAAGTGACCATACAAACTTTTAGAGTTGGGCATATTTCTTTTAAAATAATATTTTTGGTTTGCAAAAACTTAGCAAATAAAACGACTGAACTAGTGTACCCATTTATATAATCGAATTTTTTAGCTTTAAATTTTACCAATACTTTTTCTAAAACCACATCCGATAAATCGAAAATAGTAAAACGAAATCGGTTACTCAAAAAATCTTTAATTCTTTCTTTTTTATTACCAATAAAATCTAAAGGAATCCCATAAAAACGAGCTTGAAAAGAGGTATTGAAATTTATTTTGTACCAGCTAAATCTATATATAATTGAAGCCCAAGTAATAGCGTGACAGTATTTGTCTTTGGCAAAAATAAAAGGATCTCCACTAGAACCAGAAGTTTTATTTACAAATACAGATTTTGTTTCGCAATCTTTAGACAGTCTTTCAGCCAAAGGTTTTTGAAGATTTTTTTTAGTAAGAATTGGTAAATCATTCCAATTATTAATTTTTTTTGAGCCTATTAATTCTTTGTAGAAAGGATTATTCTCAAGGTGATATTCAACAATTTCTTCTTTTTTATTCTCAATAAAAACACGGTGTTGCTCTTCAGAAAAAGAAATAATTTTATCAAATTCGGCTTTAGCTTTCACAATTGGAAAACCATTTAATTTGAGCGTTAAATCGAATAATTTGAACATTAAAAATTATTTTTATCAAAAATAACAAAACTAACCTTATATATTTCATTTAATTTTTCCGAAACATTTTTTCCAAAACTTAAAACAACCTATTTTTGCATAACAAACAAACACAACTACACAATGACAATTTTATTACTTGGTTCTGGTGGAAGAGAACATGCTTTAGCTTGGAAAATGTTACAATCTTCAAAATGTTCTAAACTTTTTGTAGCACCAGGAAATGCAGGAACAGCTCAAATAGCAACAAATATAAATTTAAACATTCTAGATTTTGAAGCTATTAAAACATTTGTAATAGAAGAAAAAGTTTCGATGGTTGTTGTTGGCCCAGAAGATCCTTTGGTTCTTGGGATTTATGATTTTTTTAAAAACGATTCAGCGTTAAAAGATATCCCAGTTATTGGTCCATCAAAAAAAGGAGCACAACTTGAAGGAAGTAAAGAATTTGCAAAAGAATTTCTAGTAAAACACAATATTCCAACAGCGGCTTATGATAGTTTTACAGCAGAAACGGTCGAAAACGGATGTGTTTTTTTAGAAACACTACAAGCACCGTATGTGCTAAAAGCAGATGGACTGGCGGCAGGAAAAGGCGTTTTAATTATTCACGATTTGGCAGAAGCTAAAGAAGAATTACGCAATATGTTAGTTCATGCTAAGTTTGGAAATGCAAGTTCAAAAGTGGTTATTGAAGAGTTTCTAGACGGAATAGAATTAAGTTGTTTCGTTTTAACCGATGGAAAAAATTATAAAATTTTACCAACAGCCAAAGATTACAAACGTATTGGCGAAGGAGATACAGGTTTAAATACAGGAGGAATGGGAGCTATTTCTCCAGTTCCGTTTGCGGATGCAATATTGTTAGAAAAAATAGAAAATAGAATTGTAAAACCAACCATTGAAGGTTTACAAAAAGATGGAATAGAATATAAAGGATTTGTTTTTATAGGATTAATAAATGTAAAAGGTGAACCAATTGTTATTGAATATAACGTGAGAATGGGAGATCCAGAAACGGAAGTTGTTATACCTAGATTAAAATCAGATTTAGTCGGATTATTTCAAGCTGTTGCTAATGAAAAATTGAATGAAGTTTCACTAGAAATCGATTCTAGAAGTGCCACAACAATTATGGTTGTTTCAGTTGGATATCCTGAAGATTATGAAAAAGGAAAAATAATTTCTGGATTAGAAAATGTAGAAGAGTCTATCGTTTTTCATGCAGGAACAAAGACTGAAAATAATCAGGTTGTGAGTAATGGTGGAAGAGTTTTAGCGGTGACTTCATTTGGAAATGATTTTCAAGAAGCCATAAAAAAATCTTATCAAAACATAGACAAGCTACATTTTGATAAGATGTATTTTAGAAAAGATATTGGTTTCGACTTACTTTAAGAAAGAGTGAGCCGTAGTATCTTGGTTTTCTTCGTTATTGTCTTTGTGAGATTGTAATTGTTTTGTCCAATACCAAGTGTAGTAACAACAAATAATTATAAAAGCCCACGAGATAAGATTAGCTAACCACCAGTTACTAAGTTCTAGAGAACGTAAAACATCGTGAAGTGCTAAAATAACATTGTCAAATAACCATTGTATTCCTTCAAAAAATGATTTCATCTTTTTTATGTATTATATTTACAATGACAAAAATATAAAATTTACTCATGATAACAAGCGTTTTTAGTAAATCTCGACCAATAAATTATATTTTAACAACCACATTGCTGGTTTTATGTTTCTTATTGTTTCAATTTCAATCTAATTTCAATACCATTTCTACAATAGAAATAGGAAAAAAAATTATTTTATTATTCTTACTGGTTGGTTCTTTGTACATAACAAATTTTATCACAAAAAAGAACGGATTAAGTAAAGACAATAGCTACACGTTTTTTTTATTTTTTATTTTTCTAATTTTATTTCCCAAAACATTATCTAACGGATCATTAATTATCTCAAACTTGTTTATTTTATTGGCATTGCGAAGATTAATATCGATGCAGTCATTAATCACGCCAAAAGAAAAAATATTTGATGCTTCATTTTGGATTTTTACAGCAACGTTGTTTAATTTTTGGTGTATTTTATTTATAATATTGGTTTTTGTATCTATTATTTTTCACGTTTCTAGAGATTATAGAAATTGGTTCATACCGTTTATTGCTTTTTTTACAGTTTTAGTAATTTCAGTTCTCGGTTCTTTAATTTACAATCCAAATCTTATTCAAAATTATTTGACACAAATTGTAGTAGATTTTGATTTAAAATATATAGAAACAATTTTTCAGAATATTGCTCTTTTTATATATGTTATAACTGCTTTAGTAGCTTTTGTAAGTATGATTTTTATATTACCAAGTAAATTATCTAATTTACAACCTTCTTATCGAAAAATGATTTTAGCATTTATTATTGGTCTTGTAATTTTCTTTATTTCGCCTAATAAAGATAATAGTTTTTTAATTTACACTTTTGTACCAGTTTCTATTATGTTAACAAACTATCTTGAAACAATACATAAATACTGGATAAAAGAAACAATGTTAGGAATTATAATAACAGCCAGTATTCTAACTTTTATTTTTCAGTTGTTATAATTTATCACCGTAAGCTAAGTCACCAGCATCACCAAGGCCTGGAATAATATAGTTTTTCTCGTTTAATTTTTCGTCAAGAGCAGCAACCCATAAATGACAATTTTCGGGAAGATTCTCTTCAAGAAATTTAATTCCTTCTGGAGCAGCAATGACTACCGCTATATGAATTTCTTTTGGTTTTTGTTCTAAATGTAACTTATGTAAAACAGCAACCAACGATTGTCCAGTGGCCAACATAGGATCTATTAAAATTAAGTTTTTCCCTGCAAAAGATGGAGCTGCTTGGTATTCGACTAAAATTTCAAAAGCATCATCATTATTATAATGATGTCTGTAGGCGGAAACAAAACCGTTTTCGGCACTATCAAAAAAGTTCATAAAACCAGTATGGAGAGCCAATCCAGCTCGTAAAATGGAGCACAGAACAACATTGTCGGCAATAGTAGTCGTTTTTTTTATTCCAAGTGGAGTTTGAACTTCAATATCTTTATATGATAAAGTTTTACTTAATTCGTATGCCATTATTTCTCCAATACGCTCAATATTTTTACGAAAACGCATGCTGTCTTTTTGAATATTTACATCACGTATTTGTGCCAAAAAATGGTTAAGAATACTGTTTTGTTCTGAGATATAATGAATGTGCATTTTATGAAAATTAACTGTTAATTTGGTTTGATAAAGGTATAAAAAGTATATTTGTATTCAATATATTATTAAAAATTATGTTTTCACAATTTGCCTTTCCTATTTTTGAACAAAGTATTATTGATTATCACAAATTTGATGATGTTAATCAACCTATAAACAATCCATATCCAAAAGATCAAATAGAGCATTTGTTGTATGCTAAAAACTGGGTAGATACTGTTCAGTGGCATTATGAAGACATTATTCGTGATCCAAATATAGATCCAGTTGAAGCTTTGGTCCTTAAAAGAAAAATCGATGCTTCTAACCAAGTTCGTACCGATATGGTCGAATATATAGATAGCTATTTTCTTCAAAAGTATGCTTCGGTAAATGTAAAACCATCTGCAAAAATAAACTCTGAAAGTCCAGCTTGGGCATTTGATAGATTGTCTATTTTAGCACTTAAAATTTACCATATGAATGAAGAAGCAACTCGTGAAGAAGCTTCTGTAGATCATAGAACTAAGTGTCAAGAAAAACTGAATGTTTTGTTAGAACAAAAGAAAGATTTGACCACCGCAATAGATGATTTACTAACAGATATTGAATCTGGAGATAAATATATGAAAGTGTACAAACAAATGAAAATGTACAATGACGATGAGTTGAATCCTGTTTTGTATCAGAATAAGAAATAGTACAATTGTCCCAAATTAAACATATTCTAGTAATTCGGCTTTCAGCAATGGGTGATGTCGCTATGACGGTTCCTGTTTTAATAGCCTTTGTTTTACAATATCCAGAAGTTAAAATTACTGTTGTTTCAAGACCGTTTTTTAAACCTTTTTTTAATGCTATTCCTAATGTGAGTTTTTTTGGTGTCGACGTGAATAATCGGCACAAAGGATTTTTAGGACTTATAAAATTATTTTTAGATTTAAAAAAATTAAATATTGATGCTGTTGCCGATTTGCATAATGTAATCCGTTCTAAAGCGATTAGTAAATTATTCGTTTTGTTTGGAAAAAAAGTAGCCGCTTCAAACAAAGGGCGAGCCGATAAAAAAGCATTAACAAGAGCCGAAAATAAAATTTTTAAACCACTAAAAACAATGTTCAATGTGCATTGTGATACGTTTAAAGAATTAGGCTTTGATATTATTTTAAACAATCCAACGTTTCCAAATAAAGCCATTTTATCAGAAAAAATAATTTCTATTATTGGAAATAAAAATGAAAAATGGGTAGGAATTGCACCTTTTGCACAATATGAAAGTAAAGTTTATCCTTTAGATTTGATGCAGGAAACTATAAATGATTTGTCTAAAAATCATGATTGTAAAATTTTCCTTTTTGGTGGTGGTAATAAAGAAATAGAAGTTTTAGATTCTCTTTCAAAAGGAAATAAAAGTGTAATAAATATTGCAGGAAAAATTACTTTTCAGGAAGAATTAGACTTAATCTCAAATCTAGATATTATGCTTTCTATGGATTCTGGAAACGCACATATCGCAGCAATGTTGGGTGTAAAAGTGATTACACTTTGGGGAGCAACGCATCCTTTTGCCGGCTTCTCTCCATTTAATCAACCATTAGAAAATGCATTGGTATCTGATAGAGAAAAATACCCGTTATTACCTACGTCAGTTTATGGGAATAAAATAGTATCAGGCTATCAAGATGTCATGAGAACTATTTTGCCAGAAACGATTGTAAATAAAATACAAGAGGAGCTTAATTAAGCTCCTCTTGTATTTTTTATAAAAAAAAATATTATCTTCCAATATAGGTTACGTTAATTTCGCAAAAATTACCTAGAGCAGTACTTTTTCCGATCACATGCGAATTAGCTTCGGTAATATTGTCATCGGCAATTCCCCAGTATGAGGCATTTAAGTTGCAGGTTTGCCCAGCGGTTAAGCTTATAGTTGTATTTATATTTGTTTCATTAAAAAGCTCTAGATAATCTACCATAGTATCACTATTATAAAAACTAGTAGAGTGGTTGTATTTTTTATAGTCCGTTCCGTTTACCGTAAGCTTAAAATTTCCTTCTACGAATCCCACTTTTGCTGAATTGATATCAACAGTTCCAGCCCCAAGATAACCTGTAAATATAATTGAATATTTTCCCGTGTACGGAGCAACAAATGATTTTGCATTCAAATTTGGAATGTTTGTATAAGTAGATGCGCTTGTGGCTATTGCTAAATCTGAGTTTTGTGAAAATTTTGCATCAAAATAGCGATGTACTTGTGACACCCAATTAACACCATCCCAAAAGTAAATACCAGGAATTACACCATAGGTTCCAGCCGTAGTATTTGTATTAAAAACCATTGTTCCTATTTCTGCGACTGTGTTTGTTAAAAAAGCTCCAGTTGCAGGATTTTTAACAGGAGCAGCGACATTTGTAGCAGTTAGTACTACACGAGGCATAAGTAAACCATAATTATTTGCCCCAGCAACAACATCGAGAGCAGCATTTGGAGTTGTGGTTCCAAGTCCTACTTGGGCATTTAAAGTATTCATTATAAATAAGAAGAACATAACACAAGCGATTTTCACTTGAGCTTTAAGTTTAATAATTGTTAGAGACATAATAAATGTTTTGTTTTTGTTTGTTTTTTATTGAAATTTCGATAAAAATACAATCATTTTTAACCTATTATGCTAAAAATCAATAAACTCGATAAAAAAGCGAAATTTATCGGCTAAAAGCTTATTTCAATAAAAAAAGAAGCTAATTAGCTCCTTTTTTTATTGAAATAAGTGATATTAAACATCGTCATAATCTACTAAAATTTCACTCGATGTTGGGTGTGCTTGACAAGTAAGAATTAATCCTTCGGCAATTTCTTTGTCTGTAAGAATAGAGTTCTTTTTCATTTCTGCTGTGCCTTTTGTTACTCTTGCTAAACAACTACTGCATATTCCTCCTTGACAAGAATACGGAGCATCAATACCTTGTTTAAGCGCAGCTTCCAACAACGTTTGTTTGGATGACATTTCGAAAGTTGTTTCATCTCCATCGACAATAACAGTGATTTTTGTGTGGTCATTTTTACCAATGTCAATGGCGTTTTCTTTTATTGAAGCAGAAAACAATTCGAATTTAATATCTTTTTCAGGAACATTTTTTTCTTTAAGAACATCACTTACAGTATTAATCATTTCCTCGGGTCCACATAAGTAAAATTTAGAAAATTCTTTACCAGCATGTTTGTTGTTCATCACAAAATTTACCACAGATTTGTCAATTCTACCAAAAAGAGAATTGTCAGATTCAGATTGGCTATACACAAAGTGTACAAAAAAGCGACCTAAATAATGTTGTTGTAATTCTATTAACTGATCGTGAAATATTGTTTCTTGTGGTGATTTGTTTCCAAAAACCAATACAAATGAACTTTTAGGCTCTTGTATTAAAACAGATTTTAGGATTGACATAACAGGAGTAATTCCGCTTCCAGCAACAAAGGCTAGATAGTTTTTTTGTTTGTCAGCATTGGGCTCAAATGTAAACTTACCTTCTGGAGTTCCCACCTCAATAATATTCCCCACTTTTAGTTCATTGTTGGCAAATTTCGAAAAAAGGCCATTTTTTATAGCTTTAATTGCTACGCGAAGTTCACCACTATTTGGTGAAGAACATATAGAATAGGCACGGCGAATTTCTTCTCCGTCTAAAGTTAATTTTAAATTTACATATTGACCAGCATCAAACTTATAAAAATCTTTAAACTCGTTGGGAACATTAAATAGGATAGAAACTGCTTGAGAAGTTTCTTTTTTTATTTCTTGTATAGATAATTTGTAAAATGTAGACATGATTTAATTCTTTTTAGCAAAATTAATAAACACGATTGATATATTATTGTTACTAACAAAAAATTAAAAAAATACTTTATTTTCGGAATTTAAAAAAGAAACGTATTTTTACCAGTCATTAATACTAAATTTGATTTTTAGAAGTTAATGATTAAAATCTTTTACATTGAAAACAAACAGTTTAAAATATATTTCT
>NZ_JBJXEN010000120.1:0-17929 GCF_046153165.1 Flavobacterium sp.
CTGCCCATTCTACAATTGTTGGTGAAGATGAAACTTTTACCAGCCTTGAATTCAAAATCAACTTCTTTCGTCCAGTTTGGAAAGATACATTGCGAGCATTTGCATTTCCAGTTCAGTCTGGTAAAACCATTACGGTGTACAATTGTGAGATTAAAAATTCAGAAGGAAAAACAATTGCACTTGCATCTAGTACAGTTATGACATTACGCGGAGACAAAGCCAAAGGCAGATAATAAATATATTACTTTCTGAAAGACCAATAACAACCTTAACAAAATCATGATTGAAAAAATAAAGTACAACGAAAAATTTATGCAAAGAGCAGTTGAGCTTTCACAATTAGCATATAAAAGTGGTAAAGGACTACCTATCGGTTGTGTAATTGTAAAAGATAATAAAATTATTGGTGAAGGTCACAATGAAATTTTTTTTAGAACAAATCCTACCGCACATGGCGAAATGGTAGCTATTGAAAACGCTTGTAAAAATTTAGAAAGTCTATCATTAAGTAACTGTATTATTTATACAACATTAGAACCTTGTCCAATGTGTCTGGCTGCTATTTATTGGTCAAATTTAAAGGCAATTTATTTTGCCAACACTAACGAATTTGCAACAGAAATAGGCTTTAGTGATAGTTTTATTTTTAATGAAATTAAGTTAGATCCAAAAGAAAGAAAAATTCCAATGTTTAATAATCAAAATAAAAATGCTAAAATAATTTTGAAAGAATGGAATGCTGAAGAACTTCCAGCCGAACAACCATGGAAACAACAAAAAAGTAATTTATAAAGCATAATTAATTGAATCCGAAAATTAATCAATTACTGGCCAACCTAAATGAACAAATACATTTCTTAAACCTAGAAATCGATAGCCCTATAATAAAATGTGAAAAAGCTGTAGAAGTAATTTTAGTATCCATAACCAATTTAAAAAAAATAGTTTCAAAATATAACTTTAAATCAGAACTTGAGGAAATCCAATTTTTTAAAGAGGTTAAACCTCAATTTAGTTCTAAGCTAATTTATTATAATATGGTCTATAAAATTGAAATGAAAAGACCTAATGGTGGAAATCGAATTCTAAAAAAATATTACAACAATGAACTTTTAAAATTGAAGGCTTTTTTTGATAACGAACTTGATTTTTATCAATATTACCGTTCTGGAAGTACATATTTAGATTATAAATATTTTCAAAGAGGAAAATTTGATATTAAAATGTCAATAGATAGTTATTATTTTGAAGCTGATACAGAATTTTCTACCTCTCATGATTTTAAAGTTGCAAAAATTTTAGCAAACGATCTAATTCAACTATATATAGAAAATCAATTAGTTATGATTGATAATAAAGATAACTCCGAAAAAACACTTCGTAAGCCAAATATAAGCTTGACTTGGACCAGTTCAAAAGTGGCATTAACAGAATTACTTTATGCATTACATGCTGAGGGTGTTTTCAATAATGGTACAACAGAAATCAAAGACATAGCAACTTATTTAGAATATACTTTCTATTCATACTTAACAAAGGGATGAACAGCGGAAAGCCACAAAAAGAGCCATTTACCAACAGTTTTGTAGTCATTTTTGATCTAGAACAAGACTGCGAAAACCTTTTTTTTATTGCGTACAGTTTATGGCAAACAAAATTCTGGCACCAGTTTTTAGTAGGTTCTGTAATTCCGTTTTTACGACTTAATGATTTCAAAAAGGAGTTTTTTGTTAGGTCTAAAATGATGATGGAAGAACACGAAGCTCACGTAAAACACATTGCAGCTCTAAAACTTTTAGAGCAAAAAGAAAAGCAATTTCAAGAGAATATCAACCTTATCAACGATATGAGAAGAGTAATTTTATATCGTTATTGTAATACAAAATAACCCAGCAGTTGCTGGGTTATTTACTTGTGGACAGTCAGGAATTGAACCTGAGAAGTTAACTGCAATATGTTCATTCTTAATTTTAAATCAATTAGACTTTTTTACTTTTGGTCTGCCCGCGTTAACTCCAATCCACCTTTTCAAAAAAATTCCAATGTCATTCATATCTTCTAGATTTTTAATATAGTTAAAAACTGTTATTCCACCCAGTGCAAACTGGAAAAATGTTGCTGGAGGACATCCAAAAAAAGAAACCGATAAAAAACTAAGTATTACTAGTATTCATAAATTAGTTAATTCAAATATAATAAAAAAATAAAAAAAGTCAAGTCTTTTCAGACATGACTTTCATATTGTTTAACCCAAAGGTCACCACAACTAGGGCTAAACTTATTTTTTGTGCTTCTTGTTAAGGCTTTTAAGTAGTAACGAAATCGTAAAGCTGACAATTGCCCCAATAGAAGCTAATATAATAGTTTTTGCAATATCATCAGAATTTATATTCGGTACTATACTTAAAAAAGTGCCACCAGCAGTTCCCATTAAAGTACTACTATTATTTGCTTCCATCTTTGTCATCTTGAGTTTGTCGAAGGACGCCGTCATCAGTTGTAGTAAGCTGGCTTGTTGCTGTCAAAACTCCTCCAGCAACTGCCATATAACCTCCAATAGTTGTAACTAATACTGGCAAGGCAATTGGAGCAGCTAAAATCGTTCCACCAATAGTAGCCAAAACCAAACCAACATTTCGAAGCACTTTAAAAAACTTTGGAGTAGGAGCTGTAGCTCTATTTACTATTTTTTTCATAATTTATATTTTTTCATTCCAACGAAAATGGGAATCTATTCAACAATCAATTCAACACTTTCTTTATTGTCCAAAGCAGTATAAACAAACGTTTTAAGCTTTTCAAATGCTTTTCTCGACATTAGTCCTAATCCTGGACCAGAAAGTTTTGTCACGGGAGCAATACAACCATTCAATTCTCTTAATGCATTATTAGCAGGATGAAATAAAATAAAACTTCTATTCTCTACATCTAAAACTTCTAAATGCCATTTGAATTTCTGACTATATCGCTTTCTAATAAAATATTTCCCTACCGGAATGCAGGAAACTCTCTTTTCATTATTCTTCCAAGGTAATTCAATCGAATAACAAATAAATTTACCTTCACATTCGAGTTTTCCGTTTGTTCCGTCAGGGAAATAAGTTCTAGTTAAATGAATAACCATTATACACCACCATCAACTTTAGCAAGTGATAAAGGATTATATGCTCCATTTTTCAAAGGATACATTTGTCCATTAATTTCTTGATAAAATTCAACTCCAACAGCCAAAAACAATGGTTTTGTACTTGCTGGAGTTACAGCATTAACTTGGTTTATTGCAGCAGTAGCTGTATTGTCCCAAGGTAAAATCGCAGTTTCAGAACTAGAAACCACAAAAGTTTCCGTTTCAAAATCTACTTCAGCACCTCCAGAGATGATTTTAAAGTGAGTTGTTCCACTTGGAGCTGCAATCATATTCGCTGGGATAAATGAAGCTAAATCCACTTTAATTTCACCAGCAACACGGTCAATGGTTGATACATAAGGAGCAAACAATGAAGTCCCAAGTTTACCACGAATATTGAATTCAAAACCAAATAACAATTCAGCTTCTCCATCAATAACGTTTCTCAAACCTCTATCACTCACTAAATCCGCTTGAATAACTTTCACCATTCTTTGCGTTAAACGACTCACCATTCTACCATCAGCAGAGTTCAATAGTAATGGTCTAAAAGCTGTTCTTAAAAGCTTTCCAGCTTTTCCAGCTCTTCCAAATTCAGAGCCATTCTCACGTGTTCTTTGAAAAGCAGGATCACTAGCAATTCTACTTGCATCAATTCCACCTTTCTCACGAGCCAAATGTCCGTCTTGGGTTTTGTAAAAAGTAATATCTCCGATAGTACCTTTTAATTTAATTATGCCTTTCTGTCTAGCCATAACATTAAAAATTTCATTAATAAATCAGTTAAAAACTCATTCAATCATCATCACGTTGCAACACTTTTAGATTGATTTTAAAACAAAATTTAAACAATAAACAACACCTTCAAAATAATGTGTCACTACATGAGACATTTGTCCGTAATAGACAAAAAAGACTTTAAAACAAGTTCAATTGTCGTTTCTGAACAAGTTCAAATATTATTTAATTTTACACTGTTTAAATTAATTAACCGACTAGTTTTAAGTAATTCAAAGCCTAGTCAAAGGCATAGATAGTGTATGAAATTTGAAAATAAGAGGATTTGTATCTATCCAAAGGATATACAAATCATTACAGGCAAAAAGTTATACTCTCCGCAAAAGAAACCCGAAACGAAAGTTTCGGGTTTTTTGTTTTTAAAGTGTGTCGAAATTCTGTTATTTCATATGATAAATAGGATAGTACCTAAAACTCCAATTCTTCCTATATCTCAAATGATAATTGATAAATACGAAAATAATCCGAAATGTATCAATGAAAACAAACTACTTCCCTATTTTACCATTCACGCATTCAAACCTGCAATTCACTTATTTAAAATTTATAATCCATTAAAAAATATATAAATTTACATTCTAATTTTATTACAAGTGCGATACTTTATAATTGGTTTTATCTTAATTATTCTTCCGAATAGCGGTTTTACACAATCGTTGTATCGTGCTGAAACGATTAAATTCAACCAAGGGTTACCTTCCGATTTTGTGCATAGCACCATCAAAAAAGAAGGCTATTTATATATCGCTACACAGCGAGGTTTGTGCTTGTATGACGGTTATCAGTTTATTAAAAACCCTGAAATCAATTCATCTGTCAATTATTTAGCTTTAAATAAAAATGACTTATACTATTATGATCATAATTTAGGTCTGGTTTGTCTCCCAACTATTTTTGATATTCCAAAGGTTTTTGCAAAAATAAATTTTGAAGATGCGTCACCCTATAATGACCATTATGATAATGTTTATATTGATCAAAAAGGATTGGTTTGGTGTACTGATCAAAATAATATTAAATACTATTCTCCTAGTTCTAAAAAAATAATTTCCTTTCCGTTTGATACTAATTTAGCAGATTCTGAAACAAAGAATATTTTTATAGAACCTAATGCTACCGAAATTTGGATTGCCACCCGAAAAGGGATGTATGTGTGGAATAGAAAAACCAATCGTTTGACGCGACATTTTAATTCCATTTTAAAAAATGAATATTTTGTTTCTGCTGCACTTTCAAAAGACAAACAAAACCTATTTTTTACAAATGAAAAAGGAGTTTTTTATACTTACGCTATTGTGCAAAATACAATTAAGCAAAAAACGATACCAAACCATAAAAACGGTTTTTTTTCTATTGTTAGTCATTTTGAAGATGACAATAAAAATAGCGCAGTTTACAACGAAAATCAATTGTTTTTATTAGATAAAAAAGAGCAACTTCAACCTGTTTTTGAAACTAAAAACAAAATTAATCATGTTTTTTATGATACCGAAACCCATATTTTTTGGATAGCCACTAACCACGGATTGGTAAAATTAACCCCAGAAGACAATAGCATCATTACTTTGAAATCTCCGATTAAAAATCCTAAAACCATAACTTCGATAGTGCAAGACAATAAAGCACAACTTTGGATGTGTAATGGTACTAATTCTATTTATGTATATGCCAAAAATAGTTCAAAAGCCTTTACTTATCCCGATGAATCTGTACAGTTTTCCGAATTATTTATTAGAGAAAATAATCTCATTGCATCTTCCAATAAAGGCGTTTATATACTAAAAGAAAACAATTTAAAACCTCTAATTAAAATAGATATAGGCGTAAAAAAAGCAATAATAGATAATGAAAATCAATTGTGGGTATTGACCAATAAAGGTTCTGTAAGAGTTTACAATTTTTCAACAACTTTACCCAAAGAAAATTTTGTATTGAATCCCTCCAAATACTGGAAAGAAAATCAGTTTAACGACATGGCTATAGCCAAAAATGGCACGGTTTGGTTGGCGAGTTGGATGCCCAAAGACTATGGAATATCTTATTATGAGAACAAGAAAAGGAAGTTTACAGAAATTAACCAATTAAAAGCCTTTAAAAATGAATCGTTATTTATTTCCGACTATTATAACAGAATAGCATTTACCCAAAAAGGGAACATTTTATTTTCGGGTTATGGCGGATGGAATTTGGTCAGTCCACAAGGAAAAATTATTCATTCCCTAAATACTGAAAAGTATAATGTGGCAAACGATCACATAGAAGGAATTGCAGAAGATAACAAAGGAAATATTTGGTTTGCAAGTGCCGAAGGTTTGAATCATTATAATTTCCAAACCGATAAAGTAGCTCGTATTTCACAAATAGACGGACTCGCTACCGATGACCTTATTCATGGTTTTTGTAAACTTTCGGAGAACAAAATTGCTTTAGGGACTAACTTCGGTTGTCAAATAGTTGATTTAAACCAAATTCTTACAACCAAATTAGTCAATAAACTAAAAATTACAGTTGTAAAAAAAGATGGCAAAATACTACCACATACGAACAACAATATAAATTTGAATTATGATTTTACAGAATTAGACTTCTTTTTCTCAGCATTGTCTTTTTCTGAAAAAGAAAAAATTATTTATCGATACAAATTCGACACCGATACAACATGGAATTATCTAGGAACCAATCCTAAATTATCTTTGGTAAAATTATCTCATGGAAAATACAACATAACCGTTGCTGTTGGAGATAATTTAGGCAATTGGCAATCCAAAACATTACAAATAGCTTTAACAATAACACCTCCTTTTTACAAAACGTTTTGGTTTATTGGACTGGTTATTGTGCTTCTTCTGATAATAGCCTATTTTATAAGTCGTTATTTTATTAATCAGGAAAAAATAAAAGGAATACTAAAAAGCAATATTAAAGAAGCCGAAATGCAAACGTTACGTTCCCAAATGAATCCACATTTTATGTTCAATTCTTTAAATTCCATTAATAGCTACATCATTCAAAATAAATCGAACGAAGCAAGTAAATATTTAAGTACTTTTTCCAAACTGATGCGAAGTATTTTGGACAATTCTAAACATCTCACCATTCCGTTAGACAAAGAAATCAAAACGTTAGATTGGTACTTGCAACTCGAAGCCGTTCGGTTAGAACATAAATTTATTTACACTATTCATTGTTCGGACGAAATTGACCGAGAAACCGTTCAAATTCCACCATTAATTATTCAACCTTTTGTGGAAAATGCTATTTGGCATGGTATTCAAAATAAAAGTAGCAAAGGACATATTGTTATTCAAATCGATATAGATGAAGCTGAAATTTTAAAAATCAGTATTACCGATGACGGCATTGGCAGAACGGCATCGGCACTATTAAAGAAAAATCAAACCACACATAAATCTTATGGTATTGATATTACTATCAATAGATTACAAATGTTAGATCCCACTAATTCGATTAATATTATCGATTTGTATGACGATACAAACCAATCCAAAGGAACACAAGTACTACTAACTATATCTTGTTAAAAATGATAAAAGCAATAATTATAGATGACGAAAAACATTGTATCATTACATTAGAACATGTATTAAAACAAAATAAAAATGTAACGGTCGTTGCTACCACTCAAGACAGTACAAAAGCCAAAGCGCTGATAGAAGAGCATCAACCCGACTTGGTTTTTCTAGATATTGAAATGCCAAAAATGAACGGATTTGATGTCATTGCACAATTTAATCCAGTTCCTTTTAAAGTCGTTTTCACTACAGCTTATGACCAATACGCTTTGAAAGCCCTTCGATTGAATGCTTTAGATTATCTATTAAAACCCATAGATGAAGATGAAATTGCGATTGCTTTGGATAAATTTAAAAACCAAGAATCAGCCATTACGACCGAACAAGTGCAAAATTTACATTTGTTTACCAATGGAAAATTACAAGATACCATTGCGCTTTCTACCCAAGAAGGATTGTTGTTTGTAAAAATTGACGACATTATGTATCTAGAAGCCAGTAGCAATTATACGATGATTGTCATGCATGATAAATCGAAACATTTGGCTAGTAAAACACTTGCCACTTTTGAAGATGTATTACAAGATAATACCTTGTTTTTTAGATCCCATAAGTCACATATTGTAAATTTAAAATTTATCAAACAATATATTCGTGGAGATGGAGGCGAACTCATCATGCTGGATGGAAAAAATATTCCATTAAGTCGAACCAAAAAACAAGAATTTTTAGATTTATTTACCAGAGTATAAAAATATAGCAGTTCACTAACTCAAACACGCCGTTCACGTATTCCTAAAATAAAAAAGGAAATGTGCTGAATATCTTTGAAGTATAAATAAACTTTAAAAGATATGAAAACAATTCACAACACATTTTTAACAAGTATCAGAGTATTAGCAGTAACTCTTATTTTTATTTCTTGTAGTAAACCCGAAGACGGCGCAGCTGGACCAACAGGAACTGCCAATGTCATTTATAGCAACTGGGCTAGTGCTCCAGTAGCGACAGCAACAACTATTGATGGTACAAATGGTAATACTACATCAATTGCCGCCACGCAACTAAGTCAAGAAATTTTAGATAAAGGAACGGTTTTAGTATATGGGAAATTCTCTACAACAGTTTTTCCATTACCTTATGTTTCAACTGCAGGAGGAAGCGCTAACACACTTACTTATTTTCCAGAATTAAACAATATCAAATTATTTCGATTTAAGCACGATGGCTCTGGTGGTGTTTCAATTTCAACATCCGTTCAGTTTCGCTACATTCTCATTCCAGGAGGTACACCTGTTGCAACAGGCAAACAAGCACAACCTGACTTCAAAAAAATGAGCTATGCTGAGGTTTGCAAATATTGTCAAATTCCCGAATAAATAAAATCTTCCCTTTTGCTATTAGTAGGTAGCAAAGGGGATTTCATTTTAACTAAATTAAAAACTATGAAAACAAAAACTACACAAAAAATCTTTCTTCTTACCTTTTTCTTCTTTTTTCTAGCTGGAAATGCTCAGCTGGTAAACAGAGCTTTAGTAGTTCCAAAGTTTGGTACTAATGCAGGAAATAATACCGTAAAAACTTATTTTCCGACTTCTGCTACAACAATTGTAGAAAACCCTGCTTATACAATAAATTTTAGCACACTACCTAATGGATTAGCAACAAATGCAAGCCCAAACTGTACTGCGATGTTTGGTGACGATTTGTTTGTCAGTTTAACAAATGCAAACCAACGTATTTATCGTTTTCCCAGTTATGGAACTGATCCTTCAAATGCCATTACCAATGTTTCTCAAGTAGCCAATTTTAGTAGCGATTATGTGGGATTAGCTTTTGATGCAACAGGGAATTTATACGTTTCTGAAGGTTCTTGGGCAAATACTACTATTTTTAAATATACAGTAGCTTCTAATTATGCCACTCGTATAGATTTGGGTAATGGAGGAGTTACTTCCTATTTCGGAAATATAACGTTCGACAACTCAGGAAATCTTTGGGCTTCAGATTATTTAAACAATAGAGTAATTGCTATAAAAGTAGCCGATTTGACTACTGTTTCTGCACCATTTCGTTCCTTTTATACTAATTCATTGAATTGGAATACAAATGCAGGACATAATGAAAATATGAATGGTACTTTGCAAGCCAAAGTAATAACGACTGCATTTTCGCAACCCGAAGGTGTCGCTTTTGATAGCGTCGGACGATTGTGGGTTGCCAATAATAACGATTCTGGATCTAATGCTGCACCAACATTAGTGCGTATTTCGACAGTTCAACAAGCAGCTATTTTGGCACTTGGACCAAACGCAAGTATCAATGCAGATCCTAATATGAGTAATAGTATTAATGGTTTTCAAATTTGGAACTTACCAACAGCTAATCCTGTGGTTGTAGGTACTGGACAACTGGGAGGCCTGCAAATTGATAAAGCCATAGATAGAATTTATGTTAATGACGAAAATAACGGGGCGGGAATGTGGTTTGATATTGCTACATTAAGCTCGATTGTAGACAATTACAATGCTTTTAAACTAAACATCACTTCGACAAATCCAGGAAACGGAGGGATTTATTTGGCTACAAGCACCCAAATTTTAGGGAGAAACGACAATCAATTGGCAACAACTTCTATTGCATTATACCCAAATCCTTCTAACGGCGTTTTTAATATTGATACTACCCAAAATAGTATAAAAATAACCGCTTTTGATGTTTTAGGAAAAGAAATACCAGCGAAAATACTTACCAATAATCAATTTTTTATAGAAAAATCAGGCATTTATTTCTTGAAAATACAACTGGAAAACGGTACGATTTTAAATAAAAAAATAATAATCAAATAAATGAAAAATATGAAATCGCCATTAGTAACAAGTTTGCGCAAGTAAACACCCATAAATAAAAGACTATAACATATATAATTGCTTATAAATAAATTTGAAACACATGAAAACAAAAGAGACAAGTTTTCTCATTTTTTGGATAATTATGACTTTCTCATGCCAATTGTATTCTCAATCTAAAGCAGATTGTAATACCCTTTTTATGTGTATTGCAAAAGATGATTTTGATGCGTTATTTTCCAATTCATTTGTAAAAGACACTTTGTTTTTTTGCAAAGAAAACACCACTAAAACATCAACTGACGAGTATTCTGGAAAATATTTTATTGGCGAATTTGCTACAA
The DNA here is from genome assembly GCF_046153165.1 of Flavobacterium sp. Lineage (GTDB taxonomy): Bacteria > Bacteroidota > Bacteroidia > Flavobacteriales > Flavobacteriaceae > Flavobacterium. The sequence continues at coordinate 10,652 of NZ_JBJXEN010000120.1, forward strand.
TAGAATTTTTGCAACCTTCTGAAAAAAATAAATTTGGAGATCATTTGAATGATATTGGCATCGAATTCAAATCGAGAAAAATAGGCATTTTGGATAGCTTAAAAAATATAAATTCTAAAGTAGAAATTGAAAAAGTATATCTAGAATCGGATACCGAAAAATTCTTGTGGTATGATGCCTTAAAATTAAAAGAAAATAAAACCAATTTGGAATTTTCTATTCTTGAATACAGTGCAGAATATCTTAAAACGCTAGGTTTTACGGATGAAGAATGTCAGAAAACAATTTCGCCAACCGATTTCAATAAAATTGTTTATGGAAATCACAATTATCCTAGAAAATTCAAATCCATAAAATCTATTAAACTAGAAGTGAATGAAATAGGGTTAAATTATTTAAAACAACTGGCTTCAAATTTTGATTTCAGCTTCAATAAAAATTACATTCAATGTAATGATTTTAGAATTTATTATAAAGTGAAGAAAAAAATTGACAAAACGCTTCTAAAAACAATTGAAATCAATCTGACTGATAGTTTACCAAGCAAAACAAGCCTGATTTCGCCCAATATTACAGTGTCCATTTCAAATAATACAGCCCAACTTTTATTTAAACACTAAAAAAATGAAAAAAATAGTTTTACTCTCGTTTTTGTTATCCGTTCAAATTGGAATGGCTCAAAAAAAATGGTTCAATACTTATGTTGATTCTATTGCTCTAGTTAAAGAGGCACAATTAATAACCCAATCTTTTACCAAGGACATTAAAAAAAGCAATAAAAATCTTAAATATGAGATAAAAACGGTACTGCATACCACACCTTATTTAATTTATTTTTATAAAGACGCTGCCAACATTCCGCTTTGGGAACAAGTGATTCCAGAACAAAAACAATTTTTTTATGAAATTGCAGGAAGCGAAGCAGAGGGCAAAAAAATCTTCGGATTATTTTTCAACGGATTTTACCTACCTCACGAATTGGGTCATGCCTACGAATTTGCGCTAAAAGGAGAAACAAACGGTTCTTACAAAGGAGAATATTTTGCCAATACCGTTGCCATTTTATGGTGGAAAAAACACCATCGAAACAAAGAACTAAAACAATGTTATGAAGCTGCAAAAAAAATGTGGGCAAAATTACCCAATCCTGTTCCTGAAGGTTCTACTATGGAAGATTATTTTAGTAAAAACTACGAAGAAGCCTCTGCAAATCCTTATGTGTATGGTTATATGCAGTTCAAGCAGTTTATAGAAATTTATGAAGATAAAAATTTGCCCGATTTTGATACATTTATAAAAACAACTTACTAAAAACTAATTTTTTTTATTTTAGGAAATAAAAAAGGAGCAATTTTGAATAAAAAAATTATAAAAAAATGAAGATAAAAAAAATAACAATACTAGCTGCAATTCTTCTACATCTAAATTCCTTTTCGCAAACTACACTAAAAGTAGTAGGTAGGAATTTAACCTTAACTACTGGGCAAACCGTTGTGTTGCGAGGTGTCAATTATCCCATTATTAACGAAGGCGCTATTTCGTTAAGCAACCCAGCACAATACCAATCCTACATCGATCAAGTAGCACAAACAGGAGCAAATGCTATCCGGATTCCGTGGTACACTAGCGGGCAAAGTTGGAGAGATCAGCCTGCAAATGGGGGAGTTGCAGGCACGGTCAATGGTTATGTAACGGGTGGTCATTTAAACAATATAGTTGCTTATTGCATCACCAAAGGAATGATCCCTATACTAAGTATTCACGATGATAGTTATATTACTTGTAATACAGATTGGAATTATTTCAATACCACTGTCATGAATTTTTGGACTAGTCCAGCTGTTTTGAGTATGATAGAAACGAATAAAGCTAAAATAATCATCAATCTAGCCAACGAATTTGATTATGTTCGATGGACAGGAAATCAAGCAACCGCTTTAAATAATTTTAAAAACAATTATATCGCAGCCATTACTACTTTGCGAAATGCAGGCGTAACTGTTCCGATTATGATAGATGCGCCTGATTGCGGACAATCATCAACAGAACTATTATCAATAGCTGCCAATATGAATACTAATGATCCGCAACATAATCTTATTTTTTCATCTCACGCGTATTGGGGTGGTTATGCCTCAACGCTGGCTCAAGTACAAACAAAACTGAACGAGGCTCAAACTGCCAATGTGTGTTTCGTTCTAGGAGAAATTGCAAACAATCAAGACGATGCTAGTTGTGGCGATTTTGGCTTATACACTTTATACCCTCAAATTCTAACCGAAGCTTGTAGCAGAAATATTGGCTGGCTAGCATGGGATTTTAATCACGATTGCACACAATATAGTGCGGCACATAACAGCACCACTTATAGAGTGATGAGTACTACAAGCAATACAAATAATCTAACCACTTTTGGGAATGATATTATAAACAATGTCAATTATGGTCTAAAATCTATAAACGGTTGTGGTGCGATGAATTTATTATCCAATACAGATTTTGCCATAAATAGCATAGATATAAGTATTTATCCTAATCCATCACAAAACATTTTTCATATAAAGACAACTCAAAAAATAACTAAAATTGCTGCTTTTGATGTTTTAGGGAAGCAAATTGAAATAAACCCTATTTCAGAAGACCAATTTTATATAAAAAGAACAGGAATTTATTTACTTAAAATAGAATTAGAAAATGGAAGTTTAATCAATAAAAAAATAATTATTGAATAGAGGAGTAAGTCTTAAAAACCTAATAGAGAAAACTTTTGATGTAAAAATTGAAAGTTTTTTTGTTTTATAACTGTTTACTAACTCAATCCATCCATTCGCTCATTTATACATTAAACCCGCTAGATATTATTTCATATTTGTTCTATAATTAAATAAACTAAATGATGAAAAAAGCAATTCTACTACTTACTCTAGCGAGTATCTGTTTGTTTTCCTGTTCTAAAAAAGAGGAGGAGCAAGCTCCATTATCAACCACAAACGATGGAGGAAAAATAACCTATACCATGCTTGGGCAAACTTTTACAACAACCGATTTTATAATGGTTGCCATTAGTAATTATAAATTTAAATGGGTTTCCGATAAAAATTTCACAACCAAAGTTGGAGATCAAACACCAATCGCTTTTGTCGTTGGTGCAACGGATAACAATCAGAATGCCACATTTACGCCAAATGGTATAAGCTACTCTTGTACAAGAATGATGAAAGTAACCATCGATTACTATGATGGTAAAACAGTAAAAGGAAGTTTTACAGGAAACGTTTATTTAAATGGAGTAGCAACAAATCCAGCAATTCCAGTTACTGGAACTTTTGAAAGTAATAGCTTATAAAAAACCATAAATTAAAAAGCAATGAAAACAATCTTAAAAACAACGCTTATAGCAGCAGCATTTTTTTTAATGTCTTGTTCAAAAGATGATGATAATAATACGGCAATAACAAAAGGCGGCAACATCACTTACACAGTAGATGGAACTACAACCAAAATTGAGAATGGCATTTTAACAGCAATTCTTGACAACGGAACTACAATAGGAGATATTGTCAATAGTGATGGTAAAACAAGAATTGGTGATGGATCTGCAAAGCTGTTTACTGTAGGAACTCCAATTACTGGAATAGCAATTACTATTCAAATTAATGGTTTGCAATGGGTACGCAAGGCATCGGCAAACACTATGACTATTACTTTTTATGACGGTACAACAGTAAAAGGAACATTTTCGGGACAAGTGGCTAACAATGCTTCTGGGTCTTATGTCTATAAAAATATTTCAGGAACTTTTGAAACGAATGATATAACCAAAATGTAATAGTTATGAAAATCACAAAAATATTATTTATAGTGCTATTTACTTTTCAATTAGTGAGTTGTCAAACTAAAAAAGCAACGGTAGATTCTACTAAAATTGAAAAGAAAGCAGAGAAAAAAGTATCAAAATATGCTGAAGGCAAAATGACCAATGGTACTTATTTTATTATTAATACAAGCGAAAATTTAGCATTAGAGCCTTATCAAAGACAATATGGATCATTAACCGATTTGAATCTTGCGAAACTAGACAATTCAGCGATACAAAAATGGGTGATAAAAGAGAATATAAATCCCAAAACTAAAAAACCAAATGGGACATTTTCAATTTATTTATTTGTAGACGAAACCAATGCTATTGCCAATAAATATAACAATCCTAGACTGGGAAAAATAAAAGAATATCCCAAAGATAGTTTTGTGATAGCATATAATGAAACTGAAAAATCTTATATAATTAAAAGCAATGCTGCAAAAGGCGATTGTATGGGTAAAAAAGACGGACGATTTGCCAAATACATTCCAAACGATGGAAGCCAAGCAGTTTTATGGAAATTTTTAAAAACAGAATAATATTATGAAAAAACAATTTTTACTCCTAATTTCTATACTGGTATTATCGTGTTCAAAAAATGACGACAGTGCTATTTCTAATCCCATTACTCCAATAGCAACAGTTACATCAAAAACAGTTATAGCAACAGGTTTTAATTATAAGGAATTCTATCAAGAAACGGCCAATTCTTCTACTAGAAAAGGACTAATCATCTTGGCGGTTGGCGATGGCAGTACTGAAAATGATGGAACACTAAACGAGCAATGTACAGCCTTAGCAAAGGAGGGTTATGTTGCCATTACCACATCATACAGATCACTAAACGGAACATGGGATCAGCAAGGCGCTAGTTTTAAAGCCGATATAGAAAATGTGATTACCAATGCTGGAACTTGGTATAATATTCCTAGAAGCAAGACTATTTTAGGAGGATTATCACGAGGTGGGAATATGACTATGGCACTTATTTTACCAAATGGTCAATTTGTAGGAACAACTTCGTTTGCAGGAATAAAAGGAGCTATTTTTCAGTGCTCTGGTGGAGATAACTGGAAAGGTTCCGCCGTATTATTTCCAGTAGCTTGGATGTCTAATAAGAATGACCCAACTATGGGGGTTGCAGATGGTAATGATTTTAAAAATGGTTTACTTAATAATTTAAACCCAAATGTAAGCTCACAAAGCGAATGCTTAGTTTACAATTCGACAGGACATTGTTCAGACATTAGTGGTAACAAAGATTTTATTGTAAGAAAAGTAAAAGAATGGTTGCCATAATATATTATTCAGATTGCTAACAAAGAAATCCTTTCTCTACAAAAGAAAACCCGAAACGAAAGTTTCGGGTTTCTTGTTTTAATAAGATGTTGAAATGCTGTTTTTGTAAACCCCATTTCTACTATTTACTTACAACGTGTTTTTGTAGTCTGTAACGCCTGTAATAAAAACATCTACTTCAGCTATTTCCTTGTTAATGCGTTCTAATTCTAGTTCTCTTTCTAGTAATGCTATAGAGCCATAACTTTCTTTTTTATTTACCAATAAGAACTTTTTGTACTCCAATCTGGTTTTCTTTTTTTTGTAATCTTCTTTGGTAGTTCCCTCAGGTAAAGAATTAATTGCAATCTCTGTGGCGGCAATCTCTGCGTTTACCCCTTGTAGGATAGCTTCTACTTCTACTGAAGTTTCACCATAATTTGTAGTAATTCGATTTATCGTATAATGCTTATACGCCAAATCAGATTTTTCTCTTTCTGCCCATGTTAATAATACATCGCAATCGGCCACTGTGGTAATTCTGTTTAATGAATACATAATAATATAATTTAATGATTAATAATATTCTTACATTTCCAAATAGAATGCCAAAGATTACGGGCTATGCGGCGGTTTTATTTTTTTAACATTTTGTAAGAAAATATATCATTTAAAAAACATTTTTAACTATTTGATTTACAGATCGGTCGAATGTTCTTTTATTTTTTGCACCAAACTGTATTTTAACATTTCGTAACTTTCCTTTTTCAGTTTCATTTCCAGTAAGCGAGACGAACTGTGCTTATGTAAGGTATTCGTTGCTCTTGTTTTGATGCTATTTGCCAAACTGATAGTGAATTCATTTTCGGATTGCGATTCTAAATAATGTACAACTTCTAGCGCTGCAAAGCATTCTATTCGTATATTTTCTATTGCGATTATTTTGCGTTCTAGGTATTTTTGCTTGTGGTCTATGGCTTTATATTCTCGCTTTAGCCATTCTTTTTCACTTTTTTTTTCTTTTTCGGCCATCTTGATGCTTTCGGGAGAAACAGATTTGGCTTTTTGCGTGTTAGATAATAAAGCCGCTAATTGTTGCTTTGCGGCAAGTGGAATATCACGTTTTCCAGATTTATACATAGACCACTGACTTTCCGTTATTCCCAACAACATGGACATTTCTTCTTGAGATAAACCTATTAGGTTTTTTATAGTGGTAGTATCTTTCATCTGTGTTTATTTTTTTACTTTGAAAAAATAAACACAAAAACTGTGCTTTTTTTTTCAAAATGAAAATTTTAACACAAAATATGTGTTTATTTTTTTAAAATGAAAATTTTAACACACAATTATTTTAACCCTCATGGCGAAGCTATCTAACTAAATTTAGTGATTGTTTAGGAGTTTTTTTATGAGTAAGTTTGGAAAACTATATAATAATTTCTTAAGACTAATGAAATTCAACGAAGATTCTAGAGTAAAAATCCCTACCATATTGCATTTGATGCGATTAGGTTATGAATATTTGTCTTTAAATAGTCAAAAATGGGATCAGTCTATTAATATTTTTACTGATATTTTTAATCAAAGTATTAAAAGACTAAATCCAGAAATGAATGATGGTGATGTCTCTAGATTTTATGATGAAGTTGCTCTTTGTTTAGAAAATGAAGATTTAGGAAAAGTTTTCTTTGAAAAACTAACTAATAAATCGGGAATCAGATTAATCGATTTTGAGAATTTTGAAAATAATACTTTCAATGTTGTTACTGAGTTAACTTGTAAAAAAGATGACGAAGAATTCCGACCTGATATTACGCTTTTAATAAATGGTATGCCATTGGTTTTTATTGAAGTTAAAAAACCAAATAATCAAGATGGTATTTTAGCAGAACATAAACGCATCCAATCACGTTTTCAAAATAAGAAATTCAGAAAGTTTGTCAATATTACTCAGTTAATGGTTTTTTCCAATAATATGGAGTATGACAATAGTTCACCTACACCAATTGAAGGTGCTTTTTATGCAACTGCCTCTTATGATAAACCATCCTTTAATTATTTTAGAGAAGAAGATAAATTCGATTTGAATACCATCCTTTCAGATTTAGATGAAGCCAAAGAGAACTATGAGATCG
>NZ_JBJXEN010000070.1:0-64460 GCF_046153165.1 Flavobacterium sp.
GCAGCACCTCCCTTAACTTGTAGTTTAACTACTTTACTAACTTCTTTAGCCATTTTTTAAAATTTTACATTAATCATTGGAAGCGATTAATGCGGTTAATATATGTAACAAAAAATTATACTTTTTCAACTTGCATAAAACTTAATTCTAATGGTGTTTTCCTTCCGAAAATCTTAACCATTACCTCAAGCTTACGCTTTTCTTCATTAATTTTTTCAACAGTACCGTTGAAACCATTGAAAGGACCATCAATAACTTTAATTGTTTCTCCCAATGTAAATGGTATAGAACTATGATCTGCAGTAACTGCCAATTCATCTACTTTACCTAACATTCTATTTACTTCAGCAATTCTTAATGGAACTGGATCACCATTTTTAGTCTCTCCAAGAAAACCAATTACACTAGTGATAGATTTTATGATATGCGTTATCTCTCCTGCTAAATTAGCTTCAATCATAACGTAACCTGAAAAATAAACTTTATCTTTTATTATCTTCTTTCCGTCTTTAACTGTAACTACTTTTTCTGTAGGCACAAGAACTTGAGAAACATAATCCGACAAACCAAGTCTATTAATCTCTGCTTCAATATAAGCTTTAACTTTATTTTCTTGTCCACTAACGGCTCTTACAACATACCATTTTTTAACATTAACATCTGCCATGAGGTAATTTTTAAGATTTTATCCAATTAAAAAAACCTGCAATAGATTTTTCAAAGACTGTATCGACACCCCAAGTAGCAAGTGAAAATACAACTGAAAAAATCGCTACTATTATAGCATATTTTTGAGTTTCTTCCCAACTAGGCCAAGAGACATTAGACTTTAGCTCTTCAAAAGCTTCTGATATATAATTAACAACTTTTGTCATTGTGTTTTATTTTTTTTGCACGGGCGGAGGGATTCGAACCCCCATCAACGGTTTTGGAGACCGCTATTCTACCCTTGAACTACGCCCGTTTGTTAAAAAACCAGTGTCGTAAAAATAACGACACTGGGTTTTATTTATTTAAAAATATACTTATTCAGTAATTTCAGTAACCTGTCCAGCACCTACTGTTCTACCACCTTCACGGATAGCGAAACGTAATCCAACACTCATTGCGATTGGGCTTAACAATGTTACATCTATAGTTAAGTTATCACCTGGCATAACCATTTCAACTCCTGTAGGCAACATGATTACTCCTGTTACGTCAGTTGTACGAACGTAAAACTGTGGACGGTAGTTGTTATGGAATGGCGTGTGACGACCACCTTCTTCTTTTTTCAAGATATAAACCTCTGCTTTAAATTTAGCGTGTGGTTTTACAGATCCTGGCTTAATAATAACCATTCCTCTTTTAATATCTTCTTTTGCAACACCTCTTAACAAGATACCTGCGTTATCTCCAGCCTCACCTCTATCAAGGATTTGACGGAACATTTCGATACCAGTTACTGTAGAAGTTAATTTCTCAGCACCCATACCAATAATTTCTACTGGATCTCCTGTATTACAGATACCTGTTTCGATACGACCTGTAGCAACAGTTCCACGACCAGTAATTGTAAATACATCTTCAACCGGCATTAAGAATGGTTTTTCAGTATCACGGATTGGCTCTTGGATCCAAGAATCACAAGCTTCCATTAATTCAATAATTTTAGGAACCCAAGCAGGATCATTATTCAATCCTCCTAAAGCTGAACCTTGAACTACAGGACCATTATCTCCATCATATTCGTAGAAAGATAATAAATCTCTGATTTCCATTTCAACCAATTCCAATAACTCAGCATCATCAACCATATCCACTTTATTCATGAATACTACCATTCTAGGAATACCTACTTGACGACCTAAAAGGATGTGCTCACGTGTTTGCGGCATTGGTCCATCAGTTGCAGCTACAACAAGGATAGCACCATCCATTTGAGCAGCACCAGTAACCATGTTCTTTACGTAATCCGCGTGACCAGGACAGTCAACGTGTGCGTAGTGACGATTAGCAGTTTCATACTCAACGTGTGATGTATTAATTGTAATACCTCTTTCTTTTTCTTCAGGAGCATTATCAATTTGATCAAATGATTTTGCTTGACAGTAACCAGCATCAGATAACACTTTTGTGATTGCTGCTGTTAAAGTAGTTTTACCGTGATCTACGTGTCCGATCGTACCAATATTTAAGTGTGGTTTCGAACGGTTAAAGGTTTCTTTTGCCATTTTACTTAGTTTTTAATCTTTAATTATAATATATTAGTGTTCAAATTTTACAATTTTGAGCCAACTACGGGAATTGAACCCGTGACCTCTTCCTTACCAAGGAAGCACTCTACCCCTGAGCTAAGTCGGCAGAATCCTTGATTTAGAGCTTAAATTTTAGATTAAAACCTAAAATTTCAACTTGTGGGGAGAGCAGGATTCGAACCTGCGAAGTTTACACAGCAGATTTACAGTCTGCCCTCGTTGGCCGCTTGAGTATCTCCCCAACTTTTTTACTTTTAACCCTTTACGACTTTTGAGCCGGCGGAGGGACTCGAACCCACGACCTGCTGATTACAAATCAGCTGCTCTAGCCAACTGAGCTACGCTGGCAATTAAATAAAAAAGTCCGCTATTTCTAACGGACTGCAAATGTATGTATTTTATTTATTAATCAAAACTTTTTTAATAAAAAATTATTTAAATATGAGCTCTGATTTTTTCTTTTCTTTTTACAAGTAATCTTTCTAGAGATTCAGAAGCTAATTCTACCCCCTCTTCAAAGGTCTTACATTGCTTTTTTACAATAAACTCGTCTCCCGGAACTATAATTTTGGCTTCAACTATTTTATTTTCCTTATCACTGGTTTTTTCTACTTTTAGAAATACATCGTACGAAACAACTTTGTCGTAAAATTTTTCTAGTTTACTCATTCTTTCTTCTACAAAATCTACTAGTTTTTTATCAACATTAAAGTTAACAGCATGAACATTTACCTTCATAATTTTTAAATTTTGGTTAAACATTGTAGAATTATTTCTGATTTCTAGGGTGCGTGTTTTGGTATACATTTTTAAGTTCCGCTAAACTTGAATGAGTATAAACTTGTGTTGACGCAAGACTGGAATGTCCTAATAATTCTTTGATTGAATTTAAATCGGCACCGTGATTAAGCATATGAGTTGCAAATGTATGACGTAACATATGCGGACTTTTTTTTACTTTCTCGGAGACATTACTAAAGTAGTTATTTATTAATCGATATACAAATGTTTCGTTAGCTTTATTTCCGTTTGACAATAAAATTAAAATATTTTCTTCCACAATTAACGGAAGTAGTTTTCTTTCAAATAGATATGATTTTAGTTGTTGTGTAATTATAGGCAATAATGGTATTATTCTTTCTTTATTTCTTTTCCCAATAACCTTAATAGTACTATTCAATAAATCAATATTTGATATTTTAAGTGAAATTAACTCAGATCGACGAATTCCTGTAGTATAAAACAAATCAATAATTAGTTTATCTCTTAATCCTTCAAACCCTTCTTTATATTCTATTTGAGTTAATACCTTATTCAATTCTTCTTCAGAAAATGGAATTTGAATTTTTTTAGGAGTCTTGAGTGCTTTGTGTTTTGCAAGTGGGTTTACTTCTATTTGTTTGGTTTTTAAAAGAAATTTGTAAAATGCTTTGAGCGATGCTATTTTTCGATTTACCGACACATTACTCATCCCATCGTCAATCATAAAAACCACCCAACTTCTTATTAAGACATAAGAAACTTCTTCAAGTGGTACATTATCAAAATCTCTTTTAAGAAATTTTTGAAAAAACTGCAAATCTTTCCCATAAGCTAATACTGTAAGTACAGAATAATTTTTTTCTTTGAGTAGATAATCTTGGAATTTTTGCTGGTTTGATTGCATAAAAAAATCGTTAGTATAAAAGTACGAAACTTATATAACTAACGATTTATAATTATTGAAAATTATTTATAAATTTTCTAAGCCTTCTCTCATGTTTTGAACATAAGCAGCTTTTTGAATCATTGCTCTGTTTACAACAGAAGGTTTAATGAAAGCTTGACGTTTTCTCAATTGTCTTACGACACCTGTTTTGTCAAATTTTCTTTTATAGCGCTTTAATGCTCTATCGATATTTTCTCCGTCTTTAATTGGTATAATTAACATAATATAGACACCTCCTCTCGTTAAGGGTGCAAACTTAAAAAAAAATTATGAATTATGAATTACAAATTATAAATTATTTTACAGCTGGCTTATAATTTTGTTTATCAATTATCATTTTTGATAAAATTTCTTTCAAAATCTCTGAAGTCCCTCCACCTATTGGTCCTAAACGACTATCTCTCAACAAACGAGCCAATGGATATTCTTCCATATAACCATAACCACCAAGCATTTGCAAACAACTGTAAATGGTTTCATCTGCTACTTTTGTAGATTTCAACTTGGCCATAGTTGCTTCTTTAACTACATATTCTCCTTTATCTAATCTAGCAACAGCAGCATAATTAAATATTTTACAATGTTCAACATCTGTAGCATGTTCTACCATAGTATGTCTTAATGCCTGAAACTTATTTATGGTTGTTCCAAATGCTTCGCGTTGTGACATATAATCAATTGTATAATCAATTGCATATTCTGCTCTTGCATGAGCATTGACAGCCATAATTAGACGCTCTAAAGCAAAATGCTGCATAATATAAGGAAAACCTTTTCCCTCTTCACCCATTAAATTTTCTTCAGGAATTTCAACATCATCAAATGCAATTTCAGCAGTATCCGAAGCTCTCCAACCTAATTTATCTAATTTTGTAGCAGCAATTCCTTTTAGATTTGTATCTACTAAAAACATACTTATTCCTTTATTTCCAAGCTCCGGGCTCGTTTTTGCTGCAACTACATAATAATCAGCATAAACACCATTTGTAATAAATGTTTTAGATCCATTTATTACATACTTATCCCCTTTTTTTACAGCAGTTGTTCGCATACCTGCGACATCACTACCTCCAAAAGGTTCAGTAATACACATAGCTCCTATTTTATCTCCTGAAATACTTGGTACTAAATAATCTTGCTTAATTCGTTCATCTCCTTCCGCATTCAAATGCGTCATTGCTAAATATGAATGTGCCCACATAGCCGCAGCAAAACCAGAAGATTTTATTTTTTGAAGCTCCTCTAAAAACACAACGGTATAAAATAAATCTAAATTTAATCCGCCGTATGCCTCTGGATATGCTATTCCAAAAAAGCCCATTTCTCCAAATTTCTTCCAAATAAAGCGTTCTATTGTGCCGGTTTTTTCCCATTTTTCAATATGAGGCACAACTTCTTTATGTAAAAAATTTCGTAAACTTTCTCTAAATAATTCGTGTTCTTCTGTAAAGTATATTGAATTCATATAACTAAGGCTGTTTTTAAAAAAGTGTTGTTTTTTTTTTAGAATTTCAAATATAAGGCAATAATTTTTATTTTATCAATAGGAAAACCCTTAATTTTTGTTAAATCCTCAATATTCTTGATTCCGTTATTCATGCTTCGATAAGTCACAATTTCTTTAGCTAAAGCATATTTAAAATACGGAAATTTTGTTAATTCTTTAGTAGAAATATTATTGACATCTATTTTATTGGTTATTGTATTTCCAGAAATTTTAAAATGAGAATTTAGTTCAGCTACCACTTCTGGTGACAATCCCCAAATATCTTTCATTTGATCCATGCTAACAAACGATCCGAAAGCCTCTTTTTGTTTCAGAATTCTATCGGAAATTGCATCGCCTATTCCATAAATTTTCATCAAATCATCTTTTGTAGCTTCATTAATATTAATGATTACAACTTTTTCTTTTTTCTTGTAGTCATTATAATTAGAACTTCCGTAAGACTCATTATTTTTTTTATTCGCAACCCAATCTGGAAATTTGAAATAAGGAGAAATTACAGATAACAACGAGTCCGAAACTTGAGTTACTTTTTGAAACTCTTGTGCAGAATTTACATATTTATTGGTTTTTCTAAAAGCTAACAATCTGTCTATTTCCGATACCTTCATACCTAGTTTATAACCTTTAAAATCGGTAATAAAATTTGGATTAAAAGGATACATTTTATAGCTACTTTCACTATTAATAGATTTAATAGAATCGATTTCTGTTTGCATCGACAGCCATTGTTCTTCTTCTTTTGTCACTATTTTATTGGTTGAAAAATCGACAAAAAAACACAATAGTTGCACTGTAATTATTAATCCGACTAAGACTGTCAAACCAATTTTTTGTTCTTTATTGAAAGTAAAATATTCCTTAAAATTCATGAGCTACAAATCGAATACTGAAGATCTTTTAGCTCTCACTAAATCCTTTAATTTTATTAAAAATCCTAATGTTAGGTAAACACCAAACCACAATCCTGCTGTTACAAACGAAATATAAATAAAAAACAAACGCACACTATTAGCTCTCATTCCTAGCCTATCGGCTAGTCGAGACGCAATGTGAAAACCTTGTTTTTCGAAAAGATATTTTAGTTTTATAACAAATCTCATCTAATTGATTTGACCATTTATTTATTTGTTTAATCGTTTTGTAAAACTACAAAAAAATATTAAAGTTTAATTCTTAAAAAACTCTAAACCTATCGAACATTGCAAACATTTACTTTTATCACAATATTCGTTCTTAAGTTGCAATAATGATTGGGTTTCGAAAGCGTTTTTTGATGTTATTCCTATTGCATTAAATTTATTTATAATTGCATTTTTCTCGGCAGAAATTTTTTCTAAAAACTCGATGTTTTCTTCCGATGTTTCTTTGCTTAAACTTTTTTCATAAGCAAATCGAAAAGGAATAATCGTATTAATGATGAGCAAATCAATAAAGGATTTAGATAAAAATTTTGTTTTTTTGGGGCTTACTTTATCAAAATTATAATGAACTTTCCAATAATCAGTTACTGAAATTTGGAAGATTTGATATAATTCTTCAATATTTTTTGCGTTTATTGATTTAGAAAATAAATTTTGATGCGTATGATACAAATTTGCTAATTGCGACAATCGTATTGTAGGAAAATTATCTGGTCGATGCTTAAAAAACTGAACCGTTTCAATATAAACTAATTGTAATTGATGTTTATTCCGAATGTATTCCCAACGTTGTTTTAAATTTTTAAAATAATTATCTTCCTTATCATTCTCTAATAAATTAGAGCTTCCAAAAAAAATAGCTTCTATATTTTCAACTTCAAAAGCTTCTTTTCGAAGAATAGAAAATGGAATAGATTGTGCTATTTTAAAAAAAGATTCTCCGTTTGTATTAAGTCCGAAATTCTTCGCTAAGAAACAGAAAAAAGTAGCTTCCCAATCGTTTTTATTTTCTAAAAGTAAAGTTTCAATTGGATTGAATTTTCTTTCTAATCGCTCGAAAAACAATCGTTCTTGCCAATTTTTAAACACAAAACTTGGAATAGTTTTTATTTCGTTTTCACAAAAAATCCATGATTTTGTAGCTTTCAACTTTTTATATTGCTGTACTAAAGTAGTAGAAACATAATTTTTCATTTCTAAAACTGGAATTTCCGAGTTGTCTTTTCTAAAGATAGCCGCATCATGTTCCCAAACTACATGTAAAATAACCGAATCATAATTATCGTCTCTCTCATGATTATGCACATACCAATCGGAAGATTTAATATGAATCTCGACATTTCCAGCCCATTTTTGTTGGTCAATTTCTATTTGTGCATTAAAAAAATCTGGTCCAGCTAGTTGTGTAAATTCTCCAACTTTAATAATTGATAATTTTTCATTATTAGTAGTTCTTAAGTCTAAAAAATCAAACTTCTTGTATTGCCATATATAATGGAGAAAATCTTCTTTCATTGTGATTTTTTATAGGCTTATAAATAAAACCTAAAGTAATGAATAAAGCTACAAACTTAGTAATTTTAAATTACTAAGTTCGTGGCTTAAAAAATATTAAATAGATCCTATAATATCATATTTTGTAATAATATGGTGTTTCCCATTTCCTAAATCGACTAAAACAGCTTGATTTTCTTTTGTAAACAATTTAGAAACCTCTTCAATTCCTGTTCCTACTTTTACAATAGGATATGGTTTTCCCATAATTTCACGAATAGGTTTGTCGGCAATGTTTTTATCTTCTACATAACTTCTAAATAAATCCGATTCATCTACAGAACCTACAAAACCTGTAATGTCTATTACTGGAATTTGAGATATTTTATATTTACGCATACGCTCTATAGCGTGTGAAACTAACTCTTCAGTACGAACAATTACTAAAGGTTTGTCTATATGATCCTTAATGATATCTTCAGCTTTTGTGATTTCTTCATCAAGAAAACCACGTTCACGCATCCAATCATCGTTGAACATCTTTCCTATATAACGACTTCCTGAATCATGAAACAAAACAACAATGACATCCTCTGGTTTGAAATGTTCTTTAAGTTGTAATAACCCTTTTATTGCTGAACCTGCTGAGTTTCCTACAAAAATACCTTCTTCTAATGCAATTTTACGAGTATAAACAGCTGCATCTTTATCGGTAACTTTTGTAAAGCCATCAATAATATCGAAATCGACGTTTTTAGGTAGAATATCTTCTCCGATTCCTTCTGTTATATAAGAATAAATCTCGTTTTCGTCGAAAATACCAGTTTCATGATACTTTTTAAAAACAGAACCATAAGTATCTACACCCCAAATTTTAATATTTGGATTTTTTTCTTTTAAAAACTTACCTACGCCAGAGATTGTACCTCCAGTTCCTACTCCAACTACAAAATGTGTGATTTTTCCGTCGGTTTGTTCCCAAATTTCTGGTCCAGTTTGTTCATAATGAGCTATTGCATTACTCGGATTATCATATTGATTAACATACCAAGAATTTGGTGTTTCTTCTCCTAATTTTTTCGAAACTGAATAATAGGAACGTGGATCTGTTGGCTCAACATCAGTAGGACAAACCACAACTTTTGCTCCCACGGCACGAAGAATGTCACATTTTTCTTTCGATTGTTTGTCTGATATTACGCAAATTAGTTTGTATCCTTTTACAATTGCTACTAATGCTAATCCCATTCCTGTATTTCCTGAAGTACCTTCAATAATAGTTCCTCCTGGTTTTAAACGACCATCAGCTTCAGCATCTTCAATCATTTTTATAGCCATACGGTCTTTAACAGAATTTCCTGGATTGAAGGTTTCTACTTTTGCAAGTACCAATGCGCTTACTTCTTTTGTGATTTTATTTAATCTTACTAACGGCGTGTTTCCAATAGTTCCCAGTATGTTTTCTGAATATTTCATTGTCGTTTTTGATTAAGGCTTTTGATTTAAAAAATCAAAACCTAAAAATTTATATGCAAAGATACATATTAGAATTATAATTGTGAAATAGAATGTTATTTGCATTAATCATTACTTCGCCGGTTTGCTATCACTCATGTGAGGTGAAACCTTTTATTGAAGTACGAAAAAAAGATATAACCAAAAGTATGACCTTTGGGTTATTCTAAAATTTAGAAGAAAAATCTATTGAAAAAATGTCCAAACTAAACCAAATCGAATGATAAAATCTTTATAAGGATAATTTGGAGCAGAATAATAATTTCTTCCTGTAAAACTTGAGTTTAAATGTTCAGCTTTTAAAAAGATTCTAGCTTGACGAACTCGTGCATTTATGAAGAAATCGACTAATGGAAAATCTCCAATTTTAGTCTTTTCTTGAACATAAAATTCCCCAATTAACGGGTTGTAATCGTTTGCATAGTATTTTGTAAATGTTTGAAATGTGAAACCTGTTTGCAAATACATGGCTTTTTTAAACACATAATCGGAAAAATACAAGGTATTTCTAGCAACAAACTTCGGCACATTTAGAATATTATTATCTTGAGATACTTGTTGAAACAAAACAGTATTATCCAAGGCAAACTTTCTAAATTTTAGTTCTTTACTAACTTTAATAGAAAAATAATTTATTGTTTTATTATATTGTTTTGGTGTTGAAATAATAATAGTATCTGATGCATCATCATCACTAAAATACAAATAATCATCTAAGCTTGTAATTTGAACCTCGGCATTTAACCATTGCGTATTAGCTTTCAACTTAATTGTATTTATTTTTTCATTTTTGAAATTATTATACCAATTGTAACTAATAAATTCGCTTTGATACAAAGTATAGTTTAAATCCGGGACTTTACTTTGGTTTAAATATTGAGCATAAAAATTATTTTTCTCATTCCATTTGTATTGAGCAGAAATATCTAAAGTTGAAAATGTTTGTTTTGAAATTGACTTAGAAAACAAAGCCTCTCCTTTTAATTTATTTTTAGAATATATATATTTTCCACCAACAGCATTGAGTTTATCATTTTTTAAATTAGGCACTAACACCTGATTGTTAGAAATTATAATCCTTTTGTACAAATAATTATATTGATAGTTTTCTACAAAAAAATGAAAATCTCCTAGGATTTTATTCGAGAAACTAGCTCCTAATTTATTATAAGTTATATTGCTTTTAGTCACATTAAAATAATTAGAAGCAACATATCCATTTCCAAATCTATCAATTGCTGACTTACCACTAAACTCGAACATTTTAGTTTCATAACTAAACTGATGGTTTATAGAAATATTATTCTCGCTATCTTTAGAATTTATTCTAAAAGAATGGTCTAGAAAATATCTTTTTCCTTTTAGCAGTGTGCTTGCATCCTCGAAATAAACTTCTAATCGAGATCGTTGTATGAACTGAGAATTCCCAGATTCAAAATTTGAAAGACCAGAGACACCACCATTTTCCCCATTTAACACATCCTGACTAACATAATGAAAATTAGCTAAATATCTTTTATTTTTTGAAAAATAACTAGTTGTAAATCTAAAATTACCTGAACTAGACAAAGAATTCACATATTTCCCTAAAGATCTCAATCCTTTATAAGCAACAGATAAATTAAGTTGCTCGGAAGTATTTAAAGTTATAAATGCATCGACAGATTGTCCTTGCTCTAAAACAGTTTTAAAATACAATTCAGTAATTGGAGTCGCTACCGAATAATAATTAATATCTTTTGCTTTACTATAATTAAAATGCTTGGCTTTAAACCCAAATTCTGGGAAAGTGCTAGGATTATTTAAACCAAAATCTAAAGTATTATAAGTTTGCCCATCGTTAGCAAAAGGCAACAACCCAAAATTATCTTTACGCAAGTGATTAAATTTATAATCTTTATGAATCGTAAGCGAAGTATCTACATAAGTTGTATCTCTTTGCAAAGTTATAATACGATACATATTTATAGGCGCCTTGGGATTCTCTTTGGGTTTATCACGCAAAGATCTTTTTATAGTATCATTTTTGTTTATAGATAGTTCTTTATCCACTTGTGCAAAAGTGCCAATAGTGAAAATGAATAATAAGAATGTAAAAATGTGCTTCATATAGTAAACTCTATTGCAAAAATACACAATTGAAATTATTATACATAAAAAAAGGGCTACCATATGGTAGCCCTTTTTAAAATATTTAGAAAATATTTAATTATTGTGCCCAGAAAGGCGAATAAGCATTTACTGCAAATATTTGATCTAAAGTTACATTTGGTACATTAGCAGAGTTTGCTGTGTACTCAGATGTAGGGTATAATAATCTTTTAGGTTTATTTGTACGAGTAGCATTAGCTGTAATAGCTAATGGAACATCAGGGAAACCTGTTCTAACAATACCTAAGAAAGGCTCAATACCGTGAATACCACATAAAGCAATCCATTTTTGAGTCATAATAGCTTCAATTTTGTTTGGAGTACCATCCCAACCTAAACCTTGTTTCAAGTTTATTGCTGTTAAATAAGATGCAGGTGAAATATCAGCTAAAGCAACAGAAAGCAAATCTTTACTGTGGTATGCAAAAGAAGCAGAAATACCAGCTTGAAAATATGTTTTACCATCATATCCAGAAAAATCTGGAAATACTTGAGAAGCTTCAGATATTAAAAAATCAGCCTCAGAAAGAGTCATAACATATCCATCTTTTCTAGAACCATTATTATGAGCATCACCAGCATTTAATCCTGTATAACCAGTTATACCTACACCTATTAAAGAAAGTGGATTTGGAGCTGTACCACCAGCAGCAGCAGCAACATCACCTTGAACAACTCCTGTAATAGTTGTTCCAGAAGTAGCTCTAAAGATTCTATTTCTTCTAGCATCTACAACACCTAAAGAGTTTACATGTGCATTATTTCTAGTTCCCATTAATACTTTTGCTATATAATCAGAAGCAACAGTAAAAGTTCTACTTGTTCCAGCAGCAGAACCTGTAGCAGAAGGCCCCCAAACGCTATAGAATGGATTGTTCTGAGCTAAAACTGCGTTAGAATAACCAGGATTTATAGTTACATCAGCAATAACAAAATCATTACCAGCAGCTAATAAAGGTAATCTAGTCGCTTTTAATGCTGCTAAATCAGTTCCTAATTGTGCATTAGACAATCCTGATAATCTTAACCACATTTTTAATTCTACTGTATTAGCAAAAGAAATCCATGCATTTAAATCACCATGAAACATAACATCTTGAGTATCTATCGGTACAGCAGAAGGACTAGCCAATAAATTTCTAGCTACATCTAATTGTTTGATTAAATCTAAATAAATGGCTTTATCATCATCATATTTAGGAGTTAAATTCTTACCACGTTCCCATGCTTCACTATAAGGAGCATCACCATATAAATCTACAATATATTCCATATAGTAAGATTTCATGATTTTACTAACCCCAATAAAGTTATCATAGTCACCAGTAGGATTAGGATACTTAGTAATATTGTCTAAGTGACCTATTCCAAGATACAAATTATCCCAAATTACTGATCTTGTAGCAGTTGTAAAGTCCATTGTAAACTCATTTCTATAACCACCAGTAAAGGCATTTACATTACCAGCCCATGAATTTGACATTACGTTTCCGTACTCATTCATATTTATGGCTTGAGTCCTAAAAGGAATAACTAAAGCAGCAGCTAATAGGTTCTCAGGTTTTACTTGAGAAAGCTGAGGGTTGTTTGGATCTTCATTAACATCTAGATAATCAGAACAAGACGTTAATAAAACTAATCCAAGAAAAATATAAACTATTTTTTTCATATTATTAAGTTTTAAAAAGTTAGATTAACACTAAAACCGTATGTTTTAGTAGAAGGATATTGTCCAGTTTGAATATATCCAATACCATTGTTACTAGTATTTAATGCAGTAGCTCTAAGTGAACTATTTGTATTAGATGCAGAGTATAAGTTAGAAGCTTCTGGATCAGCATATCCTTTATTTCCTTTAGCAAGTTGAATAAATGGATTTCTCGCATTTACACCAAATCTTAAAGAAGAAAGATGTAATTTGTCTGTGATTTTAGAAGGCAATGCATAACTTAATGCAATCTCACGAATTTTTAAAGCTGTACCATCAATTAAATTGAATTCTCCAACTCTAGAAACAGCACCATAATAATCGATTACACCTGTACCTGCAGCATAACCAACCGCAGAAGTAACTAAAGGAACTGTATTCCCATCATTTGCAGTATATATTCCTGAACCAGGAGCAGTTTCTACAGATGAATTAGGGTAAACAAATCCTAAATCACGATCAAATTCAGCAGAATCTGTTAAGTGACCAGACCAAGTCAAATTATATTTAGTTTCAGATAAGAAAGATGCTCCAGTTCTATAATCACCAGAAACAGCTAATCTCAATCCTTTCCAGTCAAAGCTATTAGAAAAGTTTACAATATAATCAGGTGTCGCTTTTCCTAAATTAGAAAGCGCACTATTGATTAATGGAACTCCATTAGCACCGACAACAACTCTTCCTTCACCATCTCTAACAAAAGTAGTACCTTTAATCATTGGGAATTCTTCTCCAACAACTGCGTAACTACCACCTACTATATTACTAACAGTAGAACCGTTAAATAACAAAATTTCTTTTGCGTCACCACCTAAAGATTTAACTACTGTTTTAGATGTACTATAACCTACTCTACCACTCCATGTGAAGCTTTCAGTTTTAATAGGAGTGAAACCTAAATCAATTTCGAAACCTTTGTTATCCATCTCTCCAATATTTTGTTTTTGAGTAGCTATACCAGCACTTGAAGAAGAACCAATTCTAGTAATCAAATCTGTAATATTAGACTTATAGTATGAACCATCAAGAGTTAATCTATTATTAAAGAAACCTAAACTAACACCACCTTCTAATGTATTAACAAACTCAGGTGTAATTAAAGCATCCGTAATATTACCATTAGCAGTATATGATGATAAATTTCCATAAGGGAACCCCGTAGCTAACAAAGCAACTTCACTTAAATCATAAGTAGAAACAGGAGATGCATTACCAACTTTTGAAATATTTGCAAATAATTTAGTATAATTTAAAATCTTATTATCTTTTAAACTTGAAAAAGCTTTAGTAGGGATAAATGACAAACCAGCTGAATAATAAGGAGCAACTCCTCCGCTTGTACTAGTCTTAGAAACTAAAACTGACGAATAATCTTTACGCAAAGTTGCATTCAAGAATAAATAATCTCTAAAACCTAAATCCATATTACTAAAAAACGAGAATTTTCTAGTTCTAATTTCATTATTAGTTAATTGTCTTGCTTGAGCAGGATTTAATACATTTTGAATATGATACCATCCGTCAATCTCTAAATCAGTACCCCCTTGAGAAATTGTTCTAGACAATCTATCAGTTACGTTGTTACCAAGATTAAGTTTAAAAGACAAATCTTTAGTTAAATCATAGTTAAAATTCAACAATAAGTCACCATAATAATTTCTACTATTAGTAGAAGTATTATAATATGAAGACTGTTGAGAAACATCACCACCACCAGGATTATTTATATCATCAAAACGATTAGCATGTTGTTGTTGATTAGACCCAGTAGTTTGAACATTAGCCAAATAACTAACATCAATGTGATCATTGAATTTATATCCAAGATTTGCACTACCATTAAAAAAATCACTACCTCTATCTAATCTATCATTCTTTCTTACCCAAAATGGATTAGCATAATATGCATTCCAACCTTCCCCAGGTCCAGAATTAGCAAACAATCCAACAGGAATATTTGATGCAGTTTGCAATAATTCTAAAAGATCATTTTCAGAATCTGATTGGCTAGTTTTAGTAGAAATATAATTCACATTTCCATCAAAATTCCATTTACCAACTTTTTTTCCTCCTTTGAAAATAAATGAATTTCTTTTCAACCCATCTCCATCAACAATAAAATCAGTAGATTGTCTGTTAGCAGATAACAAAGCATAACCATCAGAACCACTAAAGTTCAAAGTAACACCTGTTTGATATGTTGTACCTGTTTGATAAAAATCTTTAATATTATCTTTAACAGCGCTATAAGGCAATTGAAGACTATTTCCATCTGCTTGAGCTAAACCTGTAGGACGAACAACACCATCTAAAGGCTCTCCCCATCCACCATTTTCATAGAAGAAATGAGTTCCATCCCATCCTTGACCATATTTTTGTTGTCTTTCTGGTAAAAAAGAAATTGTTTCAAAATCTACAGAAGAATTAACAGAAATAGCTAATTTACTTTCACCTTTCGAACCTTTTTTAGTATTCACGATGATTACACCATTAGAACCTAGCTCTCCATACAATGCAGATCCACCTGGCCCTTTGATAACATTAACACTTTCTATAATTTCTGGAGGTAATGATTGCAATACAGAAGCACTAGATATAGCATTATCTATAACCACTAACGCCTCATTATTTCCTGAAATAGAACGAGAACCTCTTAATTGAATTCTTGTAGCACCATTTACACCACTAGATGTATTACTAATTTGCAAACCAGAAACTTTACCCGCAAGAGATCTAACAATATTAGGGTTAGCAGCTTGAGTTATCTCAGCTCCTTTTACTTGTTGCTGAGTCGAAGTAATTGCTTGTTGACTTTTCTTGATACCAAGACCCGTAACAACAACAGCTTCTAATTGCTGTGTATTGTCTTGCATTTTAACATTAACAGTACTTGAAGCATCAACCGTTCTTAAAATATCATTCATTCCCATGAATGAAAAAACAAGAACTTCTCCTTGACTTGCTTTGATAGAATACGATCCATCAAAACCTGTAGAAACACCACGTTGGGTTCCTTTTACTACAACATTAACACCTGGCATTGGGCCACTTGCATCAGTTACAATACCTTTTACAGTTTTCTCTTGTGCAAAGGAAAGCTGCATAGTTAACGCTACTAATAGCGTAAAAATCCATTTGAACTTTGATCTCATATTATTTTTATTTGAGTTAGTTATTCCGCAAACTTCTTAATAATTTCTTAAATAACCAAATAATACTTCGGAATATTACGTTTTTATTTAAGTTAAAAAAATTGCCTGAATATAATCGGAATGATAATCACTCGTTTGTTAGATGGATAATAATGCAAAAGGTTGCGTTAAAAATTATATTTTTGTCAAAATTAAATCTATGTTAAGTCCATGTTAAGTCCATTTTTTTTAACACAATATTTAGAAGCCGGCACTGACGAGGCAGGAAGAGGTTGCTTAGCTGGTCCCGTGACAGCCGCCACTGTAATTTTACCTGAGAATTTTGAATTGGATATTTTAAACGACTCTAAGCAATTATCTGAAAAAACTAGAGAACAGCTAAAACCTCTCATCGAAAAATTAGCAATTTCGTTCGCAGTTACACATTTAGAGCCTATAATTATTGATGAAATAAATATTCTCAATGCATCCCTAAAAGCAATGCAAGAGTCCATTTTACAGTTAAATCCTACTCCTTTATATATTATAGTAGATGGAAATAGACCTTTATTATCTAAAAACAGCTTTAAAAAGTGTTCAGGAAAAATATTTACCGATAAGGAAATGGAAATTCTTCATTCAATTCCGAATACTAGCATCGTAAAAGGCGATTCTAAGTATATGAGTATTGCTGCCGCATCGGTTTTAGCAAAAACGTATCGTGACGAATATATGAATAAAATTCATGAGGAATTCCCAATGTATAATTGGAAGCAAAACAAAGGATATCCTACAAAAGAACATCGAGAAGCTATTAGAAAATATGGTGTGACAAAATACCACCGAATGAGTTTTAGATTGCTACCAGAACAATTAGAATTTGATCTTTAAAAACTACCTAAACAATCGTACATTCAAATAACTGTATAAAATGTTTTAGAATTTTTTCTTTTACTTCTTCTTCATTTACTTTTTCGACACCAAGTTCGACATTTAGTGACGTAACTGCTTTACCTTTTATACCACACGGAATAATATTATCAAAATAACCCAAATCAACATTTACATTGAGTGCAAATCCGTGCATAGTAACCCAACGAGAAGCGCGAACTCCTAAAGCACATATTTTTCGTGCAAATGGAGTTCCTACACCAAGCCAAACTCCTGTTTCACCTTCACTTCTTGTACCTATTATATTATATTCTGCTAAAGTGAGAATTATGGCTTCTTCGAGAAAGCGCAAATATTTATGAATATCTGTAAAGAAATTTTCTAAATCTAAAATTGGGTAACCTACAATTTGTCCTGGTCCGTGATAGGTAATGTCTCCTCCTCGGTTTATTTTATAAAATGTAGCTCCTTTTGCTTCCAATTGTTTTTCGGATAGAAGCAAATTAGAGAAATCGCCACTTTTCCCTAAAGTATAAACATGTGGATGCTCGACAAACAAAAAATAATTTGGCGTTTCGTCTTGACGTTCCTCTCTCCTATTTTGGATTTTAATATCTAGTACTTTTTGAAATAATTGTTCTTGATAATCCCAAGTTTCTTTGTAGTCTTTATGTCCTAAATCTTGAAGTTGTATGGTTTTGTTCATTTTTTTAGAAGGTACTGAGGTTTTGAAGAACAAAGGTACAAAGTTTTCAAAGACACAAAGGCACAAAGTTTCTGAGGTTCACAGAAAAATACTAATTCGAGTTATTTTTTAAAAAATTCGCTATTCATTGTTAAAACTTTTTAAATATTGTATTCCAAATAACTAATATTGAATTTTGAACTGTACTGCTGATAATAGCCCAGATTGCAACGAAAATCCTTTTTCTTGTCAGTTCGAGTTCCTCGCTTTTTACGAGGAGTATCGAGAACAAGAGAAAAAGATTGTAGTGGAAAGCTGGAAATAGCTCCTAAAAAACTTTGAATCTTTGTGACTTTGAAACTTTGCAACTAATCTCTATCTTTGTACTCTTAAATAAAAATTTACCCATGCAACTTTCGGAACAAGAAATCATTAGAAGAGAAAAATTGAACGCTTTGCGCCAACTAGGAATTAACCCTTATCCTGCAGATTTATTTCCTGTAAATCATACTTCAAAACAGGTTAAAGAAAATTTTGAAGAAGGTAAAAAGGTAATTCTTGCTGGACGATTGATGAGTGTGAGAGATCAAGGAAAAGCTTCTTTTGCTGAGTTGCAGGACAGTGAAGGTAGAATTCAATTGTATTTTAACCGTGATGTGATTTGCGAAGGTGATGACAAAACGTTGTACAATCAGGTTTTTAAAAAATTGACCGATTTAGGTGATTTTATTGGTGTTGAGGGTGAATTATTTACCACTCAAGTTGGTGCAAAATGTATTCGAGTACAAAATTTTACTTTTTTGAGTAAAACTTTACGTCCGCTCCCATTGCCAAAAACTGATGAAGAAGGTAATATTCATGATGCGTTTAACGATCCTGAATTACGATATAGAATGCGTTATGTAGATCTTGTGGTTAATCCGCAAGTGAAAGAAGTTTTTGTAAAAAGAACGAAATTATTTACCGCCATGCGAAACTTTTTTAACGAAAGTGGGTATATGGAAGTTGAAACTCCCGTTTTACAATCTATCGCTGGTGGCGCTGCGGCTCGTCCGTTTATTACGCACCATAATAGTTTAGATATGCCTTTGTATATGCGTATCGCGAACGAATTGTATTTGAAAAGATTAATTGTAGGTGGTTTTGATGGTGTGTATGAGTTTTCTAAAAATTTCCGTAACGAAGGAATGGACAGAACTCACAATCCTGAATTTACCGCTATGGAAATATATGTAGCCTATAAAGACTACAACTGGATGATGACTTTTGCCGAAAATTTACTAGAACATTGTGCTATTGCTGTAAATGATAGTAGTGAAGTAATTTTTGGTGAACATAAAATAAATTTCAAAGCACCGTACGCTCGTGTAACTATGACGCAGGCCATTATCGATTTTACTGGTTTTGACATTTCTGGAAAAAGCGAAGCAGAATTATTTGCTGCTGCAAAAGGCATGGGAATTGATGTGGATGAAACGATGGGAAAAGGAAAATTGATTGATGAAATTTTTGGAGCCAAATGCGAAGGAAATTACATTCAGCCTACATTTATTACTGATTATCCGAAAGAAATGTCTCCATTATGTAAATCGCATCGTGACAATCCAGATTTAACTGAACGTTTTGAGTTGATGGTTTGTGGTAAAGAAATTGCCAATGCTTATTCTGAACTAAATGACCCGATAGACCAGCGCGAACGCTTTGAACATCAAATGAAACTTTCCGAAAAAGGTGATGATGAGGCTAATGGTGTTATTGATGAGGATTTTCTCCGTGCCTTAGAATACGGAATGCCTCCAACATCTGGAATGGGAATTGGCATGGACAGACTCATCATGTTCTTGACTAATAATGCTTCTATTCAGGAAGTGTTGTTCTTCCCTCAAATGAGACCTGAGAAAAAACAAGTAGAGCTAACCGAAGATGAAAAATGGATTGTTGAACTTTTGAAAGCTAACGAAGGAATTTCAATTGGCGATTTAAAAGAAAAATCTGCTTTAAGCGGCAAAAAATGGGATGCAGCCAGCAAAGGCCTTAGCAAACATGGTTTAATGAAAGTAGTTGTAGATGGTGATGCAAAAATTGTAGAATATTTAGGAAAATAAATTTATTTTTAAATAAAAAAAGGAACTCAAAATTGAGTTCCTTTTTTTATTTTACTAATTACAGTGATGGTATTTCAACTTTAACTAATTCTGATTTATAAAACTGTAGTTGGTTTTGAATAGTATTCTTTTCATTATCAAAAAACAATGTTGATGAAAACAATCCTTCATAATACCCAATTCCTTCTATTAAATTATTTTTAAACAAATTCCATTTTTTAACCTGTGCTGAAGTAATTTCTTCAGAAATAGAGGTGATTTCGTTTCTTAAATAATCCACATACATTTTCAATTCCTTGACAAACATATTTGGACGGTTTGCAACTCGCAAAACCGAAGCATTTCCATAAATGTGTTGCATCATTTTAGAAAGAGAAACCTCTTGATCAAAATAAGCCATATTGGGTCCAGGACAAATAACAACTCCTTGTGATTGCCCTTTAATTTTTATGTCATTTTCTAAATAAGAAGCATTTGCTAAACCTACGCAAAGACAAGCTTTTTCAGTAATACTGTTTTTCATTTTTGTAATAGCTTCCGCAGAAAAATTAGCAGCATTTTTTTCTAATTCCTCTAATTTTAAATCTTGATATTTTTTTGAAGCTGTGCAAATGCCTTTTTCTCCATATTCTTTACTCAGCGCTAAAAACTTTTTAGGGCAAGAACTTCCAGCAATACTTTCTTGAATTCGCTTTTGCTTCAACATTTCGTTAGTTGTTCCTTTTAAAGTATTAAAAGGAACTCCTAATGGAGAAATATGGCTTAAATATAAATCTTCTTCTTTAGCATTTGCTAATAATTCTCGTGTTTCCTTATCTACAGATGTTGCTTCAGGAACCAATAAAAACGGAGAACCCCAACCCACTGAATCAACATTATAATTATCTAATAAAAAACTATGCTCTTCGGCAGTTCCCACGCCACCTTGAACTGTTATTTTTAACTCTAAAGGCTTTTCAGGAACATGCATTTCTTTTTGCCCTAAAGCCTTAATCATTAAATCGTGAGCAGATTGAATTAGCTGATCCTTTTTTTGCTTAAATTCTTCTAAAATAGGCCCTAAAAGAAAACCATCAGTAGCAAACGCATGTCCACCACAATTCAGTCCTGATTCGATTCGATATTCCGATACCCAAAGTCCTTTTTTAGCTAGAAAATTTCCTTGTATCATGGCAGATCTAAAATCACTAACTTTTAGAATAATTTTCTTTTTTAATGTATCATTAAAATCAGGGAAGAAGTCTTTAAAATTCTCAAAATAACTGTACAATCTTGGATTCATCCCAGCAGAAAGTACTACCGAAGAATTTAAATTACTATTTGCAAATCCTCGAAGAGAAGCGTGAGCATCATTAAAATCTATAGGTAATTGTTCCTCTTTGATAAAATTATCTTTATCAACTTTAGTCATAATATTAACATCAATATCACCAGGTGATAAATTTTCTTCAAGAAATTTTTTAATATTTTCTTTGAAGGAAATTCCATCATTCATCAAATCTTGCAATCCTTTTTTAATTTCAGATTTATTAGGTAATGTAGCAATATAACTTTCCAATGCTAATTTACTTTCGGCTAATTCTGTTTTAAAATTATTGAATTTTTCTTTTACAATTTTATCAACTAAATTTAGATACGCGGTGATTCTTTCTGCTCGATAATCATGGATTTTTTGAGTGATTTCTTGATAAGGAAGACTAAATTTCTCACTATAAAAAGCATTCATTTTTTCTATTAAATCATCATCAATAATTGAAATAACTGAGGAAATTCCATATTTTGCTACTCTAATCGGACTGTCTATTGTATAAGCGAGTCCCATTACTGGTATGTGAAATGTATGTAGTGGTTTTGTTGTTTTCATTAAAAACTGTTTTATATAATCAACAAATATTACAAATCATATTGATTAAAAAAATGATAAATATCATATCAGCCATATAACAATGAACTCATTTTAGTTTTCTGTTCATAAGTTACATTATAAATTAGTAGCTGAATTATAAAATAAAAATCTGTATGTTTTTTAAATTTATAAATAAGCATATTTTTATTTATATTAAACCTTTTCATTTATTTATTGTCTTAATGATATAACTTAAAAAAGATATCATGAAAAAATTGATTTTTACCCTAGCACTAATTACTAGCCTTTCTTTTACAGCATTTGCACAAGAAAAAGGAGCAGAAAAAAGAGAAGCAACTGAAAAATTATCTCCTGAACAAAGAAATACTCTAATACTAAAGGAGATGACATTGAATTTAGATTTAACCGCTTCTCAACAAAAAGAAATAGCTCCTATTATTGCTGAACAAACTGCAAAAAGAGATGCGAAAAATAATGAAATGAGAGCACAAAAAGAGACTAAAAAACCTCTAACGGCAAATGAGAAATTTGAAATGAAAAATAAATCATTAGATTCTCAAATTGAAATGAAAGCTAAAATGAAAAAAATTCTGAATTCTGAACAAATGGAAAAATGGGAAGCTAATAAAGGAAAAAGAAAATCTCAATTACATAAAATGAAAAAAGAACATAGAAACAAAAGAAAACCTGAAGTTTCTAAATAATTTTTGTTAATTTAAAAAAAATGTTTAGATTTGATGTTCACAACCTAATTTATTACATCAAATTATGAAAAAAGCACTATCAATATTCGTTCTGTTCTTCGCATTCTCATTGACTGCAAATGCTCAAGCTGAGAAAGCAACAACTCAAAAAGAATTATCGATTGAAGAAAAAGCAAAGCAAAATGTAGAATCTTTAACTGCTGTTATGGATATTACTAATCCAATGTCTGAAACTTTAAATCAACTTTTTTATAGAAAATATAAAATGTTAAGTAAAGAAAACATTACAGTTGCTGAAAAACAAGGAATTTCTAATGAAATTGATGCTAAATTAAGAGCTACATTAAATGACGAATTAATCCAAAAACTTATTGCTAAAGGTTTATACAAGAATTTAATAAACTAATTTTAGTTTGAAATTATAAAAATCCCTAACGTAAAGTTTGGGATTTTTTTTGTTTAAAGCTCATTCATTAACAAGTATTTTCGAAAAATTTAATCATGCAATTTAGAACTCAAATACCAATTTCTAACAACAATTACCCTATAAATTACAATTCTAAAATAATTTCTTTGGGTTCTTGCTTTGCAGAAAATATTTCAGATAAATTAGACTATTTTAAGTTTCAAAATAATGTAAATCCTTTTGGAATTATTTTTAATACAGCTTCTTTAGAAAAAATTATTAGAAGGGTTATTTTGAATGATATTTTTACTGAAAAAGATATTTTTTTTCATAATGACCGTTGGAATTGCTATGAGGTACATTCTGATTTAAGTAATTTAAATAAAAATGAGTTACTTCAAAATCTTAATTCAATTCTTAAATCAACAAATAAACAAATTACCGAATCAACTCATATAATAATCACATTAGGAACTGCTTGGATTTACAAAAACATAGATAACAAAGAAATTGTTGCAAATTGCCATAAAGTCCCACAAAAGCAATTTACAAAGGAGTTACTTTCAATTGAAAGTATTCAAGAAAATTTAGAAAATATTATTTCTTTAATTTCATCAGTCAATAAGTCCGCAAAGTTTATTTTTACTATTTCTCCTGTTCGTCATATAAAAGATGGTTTTGTAGAAAACACATTAAGCAAGGCACATTTAATTACCGCTTTACATTCATTTATCAAAAATAGTCCAACAGCTAGCTATTTTCCAAGCTATGAAGTCATAATGGACGAATTACGTGATTACCGTTTTTATAACCAAGACATGTTACATCCAAATCAGATAGCTATCGATTATATTTGGGAGCGATTTCTTGAAAATCATATTGATCCAAAAGAATTTCCTATAATGCAACAAGTCTGTGATATTCAGAAAGCATTACATCATAAACCTTTTAATATTGAATCAAAAAGCCATCAACAATTCTTATTGAAACTTCAAAATAAAATAATGCTTTTAGAAGAGAAATTTCCACAAATAAATTTTAGATAAAGATGTATTTTTTTCTAATGATTTTTTAAATACTCTTTTGCCATTTCGTAAAAAAGCTCTGAAAAACAAAAAAGGAACCCTAGGGCTCCTTTTTTATTTAACTTTATAAAGATGTTATTTTTTATTAAATATAGAAATTTTCTTTGCAACTACTTCATTTTTTTCAGTAGTCAGTTTTACAATATATACACCTTCACTTAAACCTGAAGTACTATATTCAAAACTAAGATTTGAACCTAAACTGGTTTTAGACAAAATTACTTTTCCAGAAATATCATATAGAACACAGTTACTTAAAGCTATTGCTTTTGGGTTTTTGATAGTCAAAAATCCTCCATCATTGTTTTGGAAAACAGTAAAATTATCAGCAATCGAATTGTCATTTGTGCTAAGCGCATTTTCTTTAAAAGTAATTTCAAATCTATCTCTAACATCTCCCGCAGGAAGAGTCATATCAAATTCTCCAGTTTTAATATTATAATAGACATCCGTTTGTTTGTCATGCATATATACTTGTTGATTTGGATCGAAACCATACAATAAATCACCTACTTTTATTTTAAAATTTGATTGAGCTGTTGACTTTAGACCTACAGGGTATTTTTTATCAATATCAAATTTAGCTAGAGACATTGCAAACTCATAAGGCTGATTATCTAATACAAAATAAAAGCTTGCAGGAGCTCCATCTGAAGTTGCTCTAGCATCTCCACTATAATCAAATCCATCAGTATATTGATCTCCAAAACCTAAAGCTGTATGAATTATACCTGTTTCATTAATTTTAGTATTAATTCTTATTTGTGGGGCATAAGTTTTTCTCACTTGTGTATAATCTACTCCAGCAAGGTTAGGTATTTCTGGAAAAAATTCAGAATTTGGATCATAAACTGAATTCGGAGAATTAGTAGCTTTTCCTGAGGTTTTTGCAAACTCAGAAAGATTAACTGCTCCTTCTTTGATATAATTTCTAAAACTATTTTTCATGCTAACACTTCCTGTAGCAGTACCCATAACCATAAATCCTTGACCAATTGGCGGAAATCTTCTTTGATAAACAGCACCATTTACAGTTGTATCTACATTATATGTCCCATCGCTATTATAAGACCATATATCCGCTGGCACATATCCTCCACCAATAGTATATTTACCATAACCACCTTGATAAGAAGCTATTAAATGTGAATTTACAACAGCTTGCTCCCAATAATAAGCAGTACCATTTATAAGTGCAGCATTTCCTGCATCACTTAAGAAAAGATTAATATCTATAGTACTTGGATAAGGATTTCCTATTAAAGTAAATGTCCCATTAGTAACAGAATTATTTATTGTACCATCATTTGGTTTACCTCTAAAATCATAACGTTGTTTACTTCCAGGATTGTTTGCTCCAGATCCAGTAAATGGAGTAAATGTGTCTGAACCACTAGTTCCTTTCATCGTAAATCCTTCACCAGCTGCAAGTGTTGATGCCGAAGCAATTTGAAACCATTGAGAATATAAAGTTGATGACCTAAATGTCCAAATCCAATAAGGAGCTATGCTAAGTGACCCATTTGCAGAAACACCATTATAATTACCTATAGGCAATATTGATGCAGTAGTATAGGATCTTGTGTCTAAATTTGTGCTAGGAATACCAAGTTGTGTAATTCCAAAAGCAGAATTTCCAACAGTAGCATTAGAAGCTCCAACTGGAGAACACCAATAATTGTATTGATAATTATTCACAGTACCTTCCTGATATACTGACAAAGCACCTAAACCTACATTAGCACCATTAACAGCTGTAGTTCCTTGCAACAACTGTGAATTATTTCGTAAATAAATATTGCTTGTTGCTGCATTAAGATTTACATCTTGCGTAACAAAGACATATTGATCGTTTACAAAAACATAAGAATTGGGGCTTACATACATTTGTGCCTGAGCAGTAATTCCTAATAAAAATAGTGTTAATAAATAATTGATTTTCATAATTTAAAAATTAGAGTTAGCAATTTCAATTTAGGTTTATAACAAATATAAAGAAATATAATAGACTTTCTTTACTTTACAAATAAAATCGACGAAATACTTTAAAACCCGATAAAACGAAATAAAATGAAGTAAAATAAAACTATTTGTTTGGTAATCACGTATATAATTTTTAAGTTTACATTATCTAAATATATATACATATGAAAAATAACTACTTCACCCATGAATTGGGTGGTATTTTTATTTTAAAAAAACCACCCTTTTTCTCAAATAATTCAGAGAAAAAAAATAAATCAAAAATCTTTACCGGCTTATTTTTTTTATTTGCAACCCTTTTTAGTTTTAATGTTGCAAATGCGCAAACTTTTACTGACAATACTCCAGGCACACGTAATTTTACAGTTCCATGTGATGTAACATCTATTACAATACGTGCATGGGGCGCTGGTGGCGCTGGTGGCGCAGCAGACAACACTCCAAATGGAGGATCTGGTGGTGGTGGTGGTGGTTATTCTACTTATACCGCGACTGTGGTACCTGGTCAAATCATTGCTTATACAGTTGGCACTGGAGGCACCGGGAATGCTAATAATGGAGGTAATGGTACAGCTACTACAATTTTAGCAATAACCGCTAATGGCGGTAATGGTGGTGGACAAAATCAAGGAGCTATTGGAACGGGAGGAACTGCTACTGGTGGTGCAATTAACGGCGGAACTGATACTTCTGGTGGTAATGGATCTCTTGGTACAATTTTATTAGGAGCAGCTGGAGGGACTTGTAACGCATTAGCAGGAGGAACTTCAAGAAACACAACCGGTAATGGTAATGGAGCAACCAATCCCGGAAGTGGCGGCGGCGGAGCATTAAGAATTTCAGGTGGTAGTGGAAGAAACGGAGGTAATGGAAGTAATGGTCAAATTACAATTACATACACGATAATTTCACCATATTGCTTGCCTACTTTCACAAATGCTATAGAGCCAATTACTAATGTTACTTTTGCAGGGATTAATAATACTACGTCTGCAACTGTTGGAGGTACACCAAGTTTAGAGGTTTTTTGCTCATCTTCTGCAACAGTAGTTCAAGGCTCATCTTATAATGAGATTAGCATAAAAGGAAATACCGATGGCGCTTTTGAAGATTTTTTCAAAGCCTATATCGATTGGGATCAAAATGGTGTTTTTGGTAATAATCCAAATGAAATATACAGTTTAGGATCTATACTTAATTCAACTGGCGTTGATGCAATTACGTTAATAAGTAGTATATCTGTGCCTTCTGGAGCATTACTTGGTAATACAAAAATGAGAGTAATGAAACGATATGGAGGTTATCCTAATGATCCATGTCAAACAGGTGCGGGTTACGGTCAAGCAGAAGATTACATAGTAAATGTTATTGCTCAAACACCTTGCATAACACCTACTACACAACCAACCGCACTTATATTAACTCCTGTAGGACAAAGTATAGGTGGTACATTTACCCATGCAGCTCCTAGACCAAATCAATACTTAGTAGTTATAAGCACATCAAACATTGCACCAACACCAGCTAATGGAACTACATATAGTATTGGAGATAGTGTTGGTGCTGGATATACAGTAGTAGATATTGATGCAAATAATAATTTTAATGCTGGAGCATTAAATCTTAGTACAACTTATTATTTTTATATTTTTTCTTTTAACTCTGCTTGTACGGGAGGTCCTTTATATCGAAACGTTGTACCACTTACCGGTAATGCAACAACTCCAGCTGTTCCAACAGGCTATTGTACACCCGCAACAACATCAGTAGCAACTGACAGATTATATGTAACAAACGTAGATTTTGTGGGAACAATGTTAGATCAAAGCACTATAAGCACAACAGACACTCCTGCTGATGGTTATCAAGACTGGACAGCAAGACCAAAATGTATTCAAGCTCAAGGCGGCGCCATTAACATGAAATTATCATCTAATGCAGTTCGTGGTTTTTGGAAAGTTTGGGTAGATTGGAATAAAGATGGTGATTTTTTAGATGCAGGTGAAGAAGTTTACAATCCTGGAGGATTTCTATTTTCTTCAACAACATTTGGTTTTATAATACCTAGCTATGCTCCTGTAGGTGATTACAGAATTAGAGTAAGAGTACAAAATACATACAGAAATTCCAATGGAGCAGAAACATTAGTTGATTTTAATTCATGTAATAGTTTTGATCCAATTACTATTAGCGGAATTAACTATAGAACTTATGGTGAAGCTGAAGATTATTTATTTACAGTAATTCCTAAATGTGATAATATAATTACCAGCATTACCAATCCAGCGATTTGTGGTGCTGTATCAGGAACCGTTACTGCAACAATTTCTGCAACAAGCACAGCAGGAACTATAAATTGGTATGATGCACTAACAGGCGGAACGTTATTAGGCAATACCGCATCTGGGGCAAACTGGACAACTCCAGCAATATCTACAAGCACAACATATTATGCAACTGCCTTAGGATCATGCGAATCCTTAGTAAGAACTCCTGTTTTTGTAGAAGTAAAACCAGTTCCTGCACTAATAATCGCCACACCTAACGTTACAGTTTGTGGAGAGAATTCTATTATTCAGCTAGATGCTACAGGAGATGATGAAGTAGCTTATTTGATTAATGAGAATTTCGAAACCGGAACACTGGGTGTTTTTACAAATATAAATAGCGATGCGACAAGCGCAGCTGACAAAGCAAAAACCGCATGGAAAAACAAAACAAGTATTTTTGTTCCATCTGGAGCAAGATGGTTTCCAGCTATCACCTCAGGTTTTGGCACAAATAAATTTGCCTTAACTTCTTTTGATGATTTTTCTGGATCATTCCCGACCGTCCCTATGGAAAACTCATTAACACTAGCAAGTAGTGTAAACTCTACTGGCTTTACAAACCTAACCCTAAGTTTTAGAATATTTTATTCTAGATATTATGCAGATGGAATAAATCCAACTATAGAAAACTGTAATGTAGAAATTTCAACAAATGGAGGTGGTACTTGGACAACTTTACCAGCAGGGACTTACACAGCAGACCAAGGTTACGGATCAAGCTTTATTACAGCTAGCTTTCCTATGTCTGGTTACATAAATAATACACTTTTGAAAATTAGAATAAGAGCGCTTGGAGATGGTACCGCAAGTGGTTTAGCAGGTGATGGTGTAGCAATAGACGATGTGAAATTATTTGGAGACAGACCACTAACTCCTTTCTTTGCGCTTGGTGGTGGTGTAGATGGCTTTTATGATGCTACAGCTACTACAACTCCATATGATGGACAACCAGCCAATACAATATATATTAGACCAACTCTAACACAATTAGAACAACCTTCTTTTATTATTAATGTTAGTTCTAACTTAAATAATGGTTGTGTTACAAGTGGTACAATAAATGTTACAAACAACACAAAAATATGGAAAGGCTCAACTAACAGTGACTGGAATACCGCAAGTAACTGGGCTCCAGCAACTGTCCCAACTATAGCAAATTGTGTAATTATACCAACAGCTATACCTAACCCTACAACATTAAGTACAGGTTCAGCAGGAAACGGTAAAAATTTAACTATAAAAAATGGCGGAATTCTTGAAATACAATCAGGAAATGCATTAACAATAAAAGAAATAGTTGATGTAAATACAGGTGGTACATTCAATATTAAAAATAACTCAAGTTTAGTACAAATAGACAATCTTACAAACTTGGGAAATATAAATATGGAACGTATTGCGAATCTTCGTTTTAACGATTATTCTTATTGGTCATCCCCTGTTGGAAATCTATTGACTGGAACGTTTCCAGTAACAAGTGTATCTCCATCAACACCAACAAATTATATTTTCAATTGGCTCACAACAGGAGTTAATGCTAATGGAGGTCAAGGAAACTGGGGTAATATTAATGAGAATATGATTCCAACAAAAGGTTATATTATTCGTGGAGCAAACGGATTTAACAATGCTACCACTACGCCGTTAACAGCAAACTTTATTGGAGTACCTAATAATGGTACTTTCTCTCCTACTATTTTTAGAGGAACAGATTTTACAACTGCTGGAACACAAGGCATCTCAAGAACAGCTACAGATGACAACTGGAATCTTTTAGGAAACCCTTATCCGTCATCACTTGGGGTAAATGAGTTTTTAACAGCAAATCCAAGCATACAAGGTTTCGTTAAAATATGGACTCATGGAACATTACCAACTACTATAGCTACAGACCCTTTTTATCAAGATTTTGTATACAACTATACAGCTGGAGATTATTTAACAATTAATGCAACTGGAGCAACGAGCGGCCCTGGAAACTATAAAATTGGAGCAGGTCAAGGATTTATGGTATTAATGAATGCAGGAGCGCCTGGATCAGGTTCTGTAACTTTCAACAATACTATGAGAAATGCAACCTTTGCAAACACGCAATTTTATAAAAATGGATCCTCAAACCATTCAGCAACAATTAGTGAGCAAAATAGAATTTGGTTAGATTTAGTTTCGTCAACAGGAACAGTATCTAGAACACTTATTGGATATTTAGATGGAGCAACTCAAGCAAACGATCGTTTGTATGATGCCTTTACCGATAATAAAAACTCACAAAATTTCTATTCATTAATTAATAACGAAGCAATGCTTATACAAGGTAGATCATTACCATTTGACAATAATGACCTTGTCCCTTTAGGACTTAAAATTCCTACAAATGGAACCTATAATATCGCGATTGCAACTGTAGATGGAGTGTTTGCTAATGGAGTTCAGACGGTTTATTTAGAAGATAAATTACTGAATACTGTTCATAATCTAACAGCTTCACAATATCAATTTACAGAAAATCAAGGGACTGTAAATGACCGTTTTGTTCTTAGATATACAAATAACACATTATCAAACAGTGATTTCGATTATTCTAATGAAGTTAAAATTTATGCTAACAATAGTATTAATATTTCTTCAATGAATCAATCTATAAAAGAAGTTATAGTTTATGATGTTTTAGGAAAAATATTAGTTGATAAAAAAGATATCAGTAAAAAAGAAATCTCTTTAAATGAATTAAAATCAACAACTAATGTTATTATTGTAAAAGTTATTTTAGAAAACAACAATGTTGTCATTAAAAAAGTGATTTACTAAATTTACATTATATTAAAATTTTAAAAAAAGACCTCTTCTTTAATTAGTCGAGGTCTTTTTTAGTAAAAATTAATATTTTTAAAATAAGACAAAAACGCAATGGCAATAACACATTCGCATAAATATTAATAATTGTTTAATAATAATTTTACATAATAATTTGTTTATATCAATATTTTTTATATTTTTCGTAATCCAAAAACATAAATTAAACCCTTATGAAACACAATTATTTTGAAAAAAAGCATAGACAACTATGCTCTTTTATAGCTTTTACAGTGTTATTATTGCTAAATTTTTTCAGCATAAATGCACAAACTACAATAATCAATCCTGCAACAGTAGGAGGTTTTGAAACTGGTACAACTTTTGCGGCAAATGGCTGGACTAATACCTCTGGCACAGCCACTAGAAACCAATGGGTTTGCAGTACGGGAGCAACAGCAGGCTTTTCAGGTACAAGATGTGCTTATGTTTCTCAAAATAGAGGAGGAACCCCACCTCCATACACATATGATGTAACTGCAGCTAGAGTAACTCATATTTATAGAGACATCACAATACCTGCAGGAGAAAGTAGTATTGCTTTAAGCTTTAAATGGATTGGGCAAGGAGAATCTTCTTTAGATAAAATGAATATATGGGTAGTACCAACAACCGTAACTCCTGCTTACGGAACTGGAATAACAGCATCTGGGACTGCTCCCACAGGAAATATTCAAGTAGGTGGAGATTTTAGCTCACAAGGAACTTGGACAACTGCAAATTTAATTTTACCAACTGCTTATGCTGGTACAACTGTACGCTTAGTTTTCGAATGGACAAATGACGGAAGCGTAGGAACACAACCTCCAGGAGCAATAGATAATATATCTTTAGTTTCTAGTGCTCCAACAGGACCATGTGCTTACACAGCAACCAGTGGTTCTTATTGGATAAGTAATGTTACAACCACTGGCGGTTTTTCTAACATAAATAACACCACAACATTCTCTGTGGGAGGATATGGAGATTATTATGCTAGTCAAGTAGTGAGTCAAATTGCAGGTGGTGCAATAAACTTTGGAGTAAATATGAGTTCAAGTACTCACGGAATAAATATATGGGTCGATTGGAATAACGATTTTGATTTTGCAGACGCTGGAGAAAAAGTATATGCCTCAGGTGGTTATGTTTCTTCTTCAACAGGCACATTCAATATTCCAGGTGCACAAGCTGTTGGAAATTATCGCATGAGAGTTGTTAGTCATTTTTTAAACACTGACCCTCCAGCTTGTAGTAGTGAGACTTATACCGAGGCAGAAGATTACAGAATACAAGTAACTACACCTCCAACTTGTTATTCTCCAACTGGATTAGCTGCAAATGCAAGTTCTACAACTGCCGGAAATGCATCTTGGAGTGCACCAACTCTAGGAACTGCACCAGCAGGTTACCAATATGTTATATCAACTAGTAATACGTTACCAGGCGGAGCAGGAACTCCTGTCGCTGGAACAACTGCCTCTTTTACTGGATTAACGGCAAACACAACCTATTATGTTTTTGTAAGATCAGATTGCGGCGCAGGAGATTTTAGCTCATGGGTTGGATCTTCATTTTTTACAGGATATTGCTCATCAACTTCAACAGGATCATTTTATTATACTAATGATTTCTCAACATCAGGAGGAACAGCAAATATAACTAACAATGGTTCTGGGCTTTCAGCAGGTGGTTATGGTAATTTTACAGCACAAGTTGTAAGTCAAGTAGCTTCAGGCTCAGTTAGTTTTTCAGCAACTATTTCTGGAGGAACTTCAGGTTTTAATATTTGGGTAGATTGGAATAATGATTTAGATTTTAACGATGCAGGAGAAAAAGTATATGCTAGTGGTGCTTATGTATCTACAGCTACTGGAACTTTTAGCGTGCCACCTACCGCTTCTGTTGGAAATTATAGAATGAGAATTGTCGCAAATGGTTCATCAACTGACCCAACTGCTTGCGGATCTACAACTAGCTCAGAAACTGAAGATTATACTTTTACAGTATCCTCTCCATTACCTTGTGCTGGTAATCCTACTACTGTTTCTGTCTTTATAGTATCATCAACATCAAGTACAATCAGTTGGACAGCAGGAGTTCCTGCACCAGCTAGTGGCTATCAATATATTTTATCAACAACAAATGCTTTTCCAGCTGCAGCTGCAGCACCAACAGGTTCAGTAGGCGCAGGAATAACATCTGTAACTTTAACAGGTTTAACAGCAGGCACTACATACTATTTTTGGGTAAGAGCAAATTGCACGGCTTCAGGCACTGGAACTGGCGTATGGGTTGGTACAACAACATTTACGCAACCAACATGCTCTATTGGACCTGGAACGGGAGTAACTACATTAGGTTGTCCAAATACAATCTCTGGAGGCTTAGGATTAAGTGGTGCACCAGCACCAGCAATAACATGCTCTACAGCAGCATGCGCAAATTTAGAAGCTACATTTTCACCTATTAAACAAACTACAAGTTATACTGTAGCTTCAATAGCTTACGCACCTCCTTATCAATTTAATTGCATGAGAAATCCTGTAAGTGTTAATATTGATGACAAATGGTCTCCTTTAGTTAATTTACCTTTTAACTTTTGTTTTTATGGAAACACTTATAATCAATGTGTAATAGGTTCTAATGGAGTATTAACTTTTGACGCTACAAAAGCAGGAACTTCATCTGGTTATTCTTTTGCTGACAGTTTACCAAGCACAACAGGTGCATTATTTGCCAATTCAATTTATGGAGTTTATCACGATATAGATCCAAGTAAGGGAGGAGAAGTAGGTTGGGAATTAATTACTCTGAATACTGGATGTAGAGCATTAGTTGCTTCATGGAGTAATGTTCCAATGTTTTCAGACAATACAATCCTTTATACAGGAATGATGGTTTTATATGAAAATACAAATATCATTGAAGTCTACATTAAAGAGAAAAAAATTGACAATAACAATGTTACCCCTTGGAATGACGGTAATGCAATTGTTGGTCTTCAAGATGCAACAGGAACATTAGCAACCGTAGCTCCTGGCAGAAATGGTCTAGACACCAATTGGACTGCTACAAACGAAGCATGGCGTTTTACACCATCTGGTGCAAATGTTCCAACTTCAATAAAATGGTATGAAGGAGCAGGAACTACTGGACCTGTTGTAGGAACCACAGCTACTATAAGCGTATGTCCTGCAGCAACAACAGTATATACTGCAGAGTTAACTTATACATTATGTAATGGCCTTGTTTATTCAAATACTGCTCAAACAACCGTAACTGTTAACACTGATAAAACTTGGAATGGTTCCGTAAGTACAAACTGGAATACTGCTGGCAACTGGACTCCTTCAGGCGTTCCTACTTCTGCTCAGTCTGTAAGTATTCCAAATGTAACAAATGATCCAATTGTTGGAACAGGTGTAAATGCATTGGCTTGTAGTGTAACAGTACAAAACGGAGGTGTTTTAACAATTAATGCTGGCTATAGTATCACTGTAACTAACGCAGTGACTGTTATAGCTGGAGGTGCTTTTAATATTAAAAACACAGGAAGTTTAGTGCAAGTAAATAATGTTACCAACTCTGGAAATATTAATATGGAGCGTATAGCAAATCTTCGTTTACAAGATTATTGTTATTGGTCATCTCCAGTAGGTAATTTACTAACTGGAACATTTCCAGTTCAAAGCATATCACCATTAACACCTGCAAGTTATATATTTAAATGGGGAGCAACTACTTCGAATCCTAACGGAGGCCAAGGATACTGGATAAATACTACAGAAAATATGGTTCCAGCGACTGGATATATCCTTCGTGCGCCAACTGGATTTACAAATGCTGCTACTACCGCGTTAACTGCAAATTTTATAGGAACACCAAATAATGGAATATTTTCTCCTTCAATTTTTAGAGGCACTAATTTCACAACTGTAGGAACTCAAGGAATTCCTAGAACTGCTACAGATGACAACTGGAATCTAATAGGAAATCCTTATCCGTCAGCTATTGGTGTAAACGAATTTTTATCATTACCTGCTAACAGTAATATCGTTGGGAGCGTTAAAATTTGGTCACATGGATTATTACCAACAAATACGGTTGACCCATTTTACGAAAATTTTATAGTAAATTACTTCCCTTCTGATTATATTACTGTCAACTTAACAGGTGCAACAAGTGGAGCTGGTGATTACAAAATTGGTTCTGGTCAAGGGTTTATGGTTTTAATGAATGCTGGAGCTGCTGGCTCAAGTACAGTTACTTTCAATAATTCGATGAGAAGCGCTACTTTTGCTAACAATCAGTTTTATAAAAACGCAAACAGATCAAATATCGTCGAGAAAAATAGAATTTGGTTAGATCTTGTATCGCCAACAGGTGAAATAAACAGAACTCTTATAGGTTACGTAGATGGAGCAACAGAAGCTGAAGACCGTTTATATGATATGTTTACAGATAACAAACCAAGCCAAAACTTCTATTCTTTGATAAATGGAAATCCAATGATTATTCAAGGGAAAGCGATTCCATTCGATATTAATGATACTATCCCAATGGGAGTACAAATTCCTACTTCGGGAACATATAATATTGCTATAGCAGATGTTGATGGATTATTTACAGCTGGTGCTCAAATTGTTTATCTTGAAGATAAATCACTAAATATCATCCACAATCTTACAGAAAAACCGTATCAATTTACAGAAAATCAAGGTATAATAAACAACCGTTTTGTAATTCGTTATACTAAAAACACATTGCAAAATAGTGATATGGATTATAATGATTTAGTGAAAGTTTTCAATAATAATGGCAACATGAATGTGACATCAACAGCTGAATCTATAAAAGATATTATTGTTTATGATGTTTTAGGCAAAACACTTTTAGATAAGAAAAATATAAACAAAAATGAAATAACGCTAAACGAATTAAGACCAACAACTAATGTACTAATCGTTAAAGTAATTTTAGAAAATAATAAAATAGTAATAAAAAAAGTAATTTACTAAATTACAAATAATTTAAAAAACTCCAAAAAGACCTTGATTTTAAATAATCAAGGTCTTTTTCATTTGCATAAGCCTCTCTTTCAAAAATAATATTTTTATAAGCTTTATTCTTATCTTTATATCTAATCATTTTTATTAAAAAATCTAAAAAATACCAAACATAAAAAGGTAAAATAAGTAATTCCAACTGCTGCCGGATATGTATTTTCTCGTGATTTATTAAAATCACATTTGACTTATCACAACCATCTTTAATAATTATAAACGGAAAAAAAGTAAGTCCTCGGTATTTTTTTGGAATTAAATATTTAGAAACAATTAGAAACATACTTTAAAGTTTATAAATTTGTAATTATGAATTCACAAAGTAAAGAAAA
The DNA here is from genome assembly GCF_046153165.1 of Flavobacterium sp. GTDB lineage: Bacteria > Bacteroidota > Bacteroidia > Flavobacteriales > Flavobacteriaceae > Flavobacterium. The sequence goes on from NZ_JBJXEN010000070.1 coordinate 36,661, forward strand.
TAAACTCATAGAAGGCGAAGATTTTTATTACACCCCCGAAGGCTACAAATGTTTTACAGAGAAACACCACTTAAAACGTGGACATTGTTGCAAAAGCGGCTGTCGCCATTGCCCTTATGGCTTTGACAAAAAAACAAACACAATCAAACGATTAAACAAATAAACACACGATGACTTTCCAAGAACAAATACAACAAGGAATTCCAACTACACTTCCAACCCTTAAACCATACGATTTAGCCATAAATCATGCGCCAAAAAGAAAAGAAATTCTTTCCGCAGATGAAAAAAAATTAGCTTTAAAAAATGCTTTACGCTATTTTGATGCAGAACACCATAAAGAATTAATCCAAGAATTCTCTCAAGAATTAGAAACTTACGGACGAATTTACATGTATCGTTTTCGTCCAGATTACGAAATGAAAGCAAGACCAATTTCTGAGTATCCTGGAAAATGTGAGCAGGCAAAAGCCATCATGCTTATGATTCAGAATAACCTCGATTATGCTGTAGCCCAACATCCTCACGAGTTAATAACTTATGGAGGAAACGGTGCTGTTTTCTCCAATTGGGCACAATATCTACTCACGATGCAATACTTGTCTGAAATGACAGATGAACAAACGCTATCAATGTATTCAGGTCACCCAATGGGCTTATTCCCTTCGCACAAAGAAGCTCCAAGGGTTGTAGTTACCAATGGAATGGTGATTCCTAATTATTCCAAACCAGATGATTGGGAAAGAATGAATGCTCTTGGTGTCTCTCAATACGGACAAATGACTGCTGGAAGTTATATGTATATTGGTCCGCAAGGAATTGTACACGGAACAACCATCACGGTTTTGAATGGCTTCAGAAAAATTAAAAAAGCAACTTCAGGGGGATTATTTGTAACCTCAGGATTGGGAGGAATGTCTGGCGCACAACCCAAAGCAGGGAATATTGCGGGTTGCATCACTGTTTGTGCCGAAGTAAATCCAAAAATCACACACATTCGCCACAGTCAAGGTTGGATAAATGAAGTTTTTGAAAATATAGATGAATTGGTTGCCAGAGTAATTTTGGCCAAAGCCAACAAAGAAATTGTTTCCCTTGCTTATTTAGGAAATGTAGTTGATGTTTGGGAACGATTTGACGAAGAAAGTATACATATCGATTTAGGATCTGACCAAACTTCCTTACACAATCCGTGGGCTGGTGGCTACTACCCTACTGGATTTTCATTTGAAGAATCGAATGAAATGATGTCTAAAAATCCTGAAAAATTTAAAGAAGAAGTTCAAAAAACATTACGCAGACACACTACAGCCATAAATAAACACACTGCAAAAGGAACTTATTTTTTCGACTACGGAAATGCTTTTCTCCTAGAAGCTTCACGTGCTGGCGCCGATATTATGGCAGAAAATCATATCGATTTTCGTTATCCAAGTTACGTACAAGATATCATGGGACCTATGTGTTTTGATTATGGTTTTGGTCCTTTTCGTTGGGTTTGTGCTTCTGGAAAACCTGAAGATTTAGCAAAAACCGATGCTATTGCTTGCTCAGTTTTAGAAGAAATGATACAAAACTCACCAGAAGAGATTCAACAACAAATGCAAGATAATATCACTTGGATAAAAGGTGCTCAAGAAAACAAATTAGTAGTTGGCTCACAAGCCCGAATCCTTTATGCTGATGCCGAAGGCAGAATAAAAATAGCAGAAGCTTTTAATCAAGCTATTGCTAAAGGAGAAATTGGAACAGTAATTCTTGGTCGCGACCATCATGATGTTTCAGGAACCGATTCACCTTATAGAGAAACTTCAAATATATATGATGGTTCTCGTTTTACTGCCGATATGGCGATACAAAATGTGATTGGAGACAGCTTCCGTGGCGCAACTTGGGTATCTATACACAATGGTGGTGGAGTTGGTTGGGGAGAAGTAATAAATGGAGGTTTTGGTATGGTTCTTGATGGCTCTAAAGAAGCTTCAAAACGATTAGAATCGATGCTTTTTTGGGATGTAAACAACGGAATATCAAGAAGAAGCTGGGCAAGAAACGACAATGCGATTTTTGCCATAAAAAGAGCGATGGCGACGCAACCATTATTAAAAATTACCATCCCTAATATAGTAGATGAAAAGTTATTTTAGTTTAAAGTTAATTAGGTTCTAATGATAACTTTAAACACCTGAACCTTAAAACAATTAAATTATGAGAACAATTAAATTATTATCGGTATTAATACTATTCTTACTAACCTCATGTAGTTCCGTAAGAGTAAATTCAGATTATGACAAAAAAGTAGATTTTTCAACTTACAAAACCTATGCTTTTTATAAAACAGGTATAGATAAAGTAGAAATCTCCGATTTAGATAAAAAACGAATACTCAGATCTATTGATGAAGAAATGACTGCTAAAGGTTTTACTAAAAGTGAAACACCAGATATGCTAATTAACTTCACTACAAAAGCAGAAAAAAACATTAATGTAAATCAGTTTTATGCAGGATATGGTTACGGTTGGGGCTTTGGTTGGAATCCATATTGGGGAGGTAATTATAATGTAAGTACAAATACCGAAGGAACACTAATCATCGATTTGATAGATGCTAACAAAAAAGAGTTAATTTGGCAAGGTGAAGGTGTGGGATATTTAACAAAAAATACAGACAAAAAAGATGAAAATATAAAATGTTTTGTTACCAGTATATTAGCACAGTATCCACCTGTAAAAAAATAAGTATTAAAAAGTTTCTATAGAAACCGGAACAAAAAAGTTTCGGTTTTTTTTATACAATAAACTAAAAAATACCTTTTTTAATTCTTAATTTTACATCAAATAACAATTACAACATTATGGAAGCTCCTTTTGAAAGCAACCCGCTGATTGACAGACTACCTAAACATCTAAAGCAATTTATAAAGCCGCAAGATTATAGTGACTACACCCCTATAAATCAAGCTGTGTGGAGATATGTGATGCGTAAAAACGTAGATTATTTATCAAAAGTTGCTCATAGTTCTTATTTAGAAGGATTGAAAAAAACTGGAATTGCTGTCGATAATATTCCAAACATGTACGGCATGAATCGAATTCTAAAAGAAATTGGTTGGGCTGCTGTTGCTGTTGATGGGTTTATTCCGCCAAACGCTTTTATGGAATTTCAAGCCTATAATGTTCTTGTAATTGCTTGTGATATAAGACAACTGGAACATATAGAATATACTCCCGCACCAGACATCATACATGAAGGAGCTGGCCACGCTCCTATTATTGCTAATCCAGAATATGCAGAATACTTAAGACGTTTCGGAGAAATAGGATGCAAAGCCATATCTTCATCACGAGATTATGAATTGTATGAAGCTGTTCGATTATTATCAATTGTAAAAGAAGCCGAAGGAACACCACAATCTGAAATTGATGCTGCCGAAAAGCAAGTTGATTTTCTTCAGAATAACATGGGCGAACCATCGGAAATGGCACAAATTCGAAATCTACACTGGTGGACTGTAGAATACGGTCTAATAGGAACTATAGAAAATCCCAAAATATATGGAGCTGGTTTACTTTCATCTATTGGAGAAAGTGCTTGGTGCATGACAGATGAAGTAGAAAAAATACCCTACTCTATCGATGCCTCAAACAAAAGTTTCGATATTACTAAACCTCAACCTCAACTTTTTGTAACCCCAGATTTCGCTCATCTAAGCCTTGTTCTTGAAGAATTTGCAAACAAAATGGCTCTTAGAACTGGCGGTTTATCTGGAATTAAAAAACTAATTAATTCACAAGCAATAGGGACAATTGAATTGAGTACTGGAATTCAAATATCTGGTTTATTTACCAATGTTATTGAAGATGATGGAAAGCCAGTGTATATACAAACTAAAGGAAAAACGGCCTTATCATATAGAGAAAAGGAATTAGTAGGACATGGTACAAATTACCATGCCGAAGGTTTTGGAAGTCCAATTGGGAAACTAAAAGGCATCAATCTTGCTATCGAAGACATGAGTCCACGAGATTTACGTGCTTATGATATATATGAAGCTGAAAAAGTAACATTAGAATTTGAGGGAAACATTACGGTTACTGGAGAAATAGTTACTGGTTCTAGAAACCTACAAGGTGAAATTATACTAATTAGTTTCAAAAACTGTACTGTTACGCATGGAGAGACTATCTTATTTCAACCAGAATGGGGGATTTATGATATGGCTGTTGGCAAAAAAGTAATTTCAGCTTTCTCCGGCCCAGCCGATGTAAATAGTTTTGATATGATTACACATGTGCCTTCATCTAAAACTATCAAATCAATCAAAACTGCTGAACGTAAAGAATTAGAAGATTTGTATCAAAATGTTCGTGATATTAGAGAAGGGAAATCAACTCAACTCTCTTTAGAAAATACTTTTGAAAAAGTGACTCAGAATCATCCCAAAGATTGGTTACTTCCAGTTGAAATAGTAGAATTAATACATTCTAAAAATACAGTTTTGGCTTCAAAAGTGATTTCTCACTTAGAGACTTTAAAAAATTCTCGTCCAGAAGTAAAAAAATTAATTAGTAACGGATTAGAATTAATTTTAGAAAAGGAGTCAGTTTTGTAATTAAGGTTTTATTTTGGCAGAAAAATCACTTTCTTTTCCAATAATATTTCCCTCATATTGCAATTTCCAACCCATAGAATTAGTCAGAATTAACATTTTAGACAATTCGGAAATTAATCGGTTTTGAGCATTAGATTTTAGTGTCGATTTTTCTATTTTTTTAGCTAAACTAGCTTTAGCTTGTTTGTTTATTTTATTATAATCGTCACCTGTAAAAGGATTTAACTTACTTTGATCTACATCATAAAACTGAATATCTGGAGAAATTTTTATTTCTTCCTTAGGAATATTAAGAATTGTAATTGTTTTCGTTTTTTCGTTGATATCATATTTCATTTGATGCAAATCATAAGCAACAGTTACATCTGCATTTACTACAATTAATGCTTTTTTATCAAAAGAAACCATCCCACCAAAATAAGTATCTTGATCTTTATAGGTTAAAACTTCAGCAAAATGCCCTTCTGTCACAACAAGCTTCCCAACATTAACTATCTGTTGCTGAATTAGGGCTGTATTATTCTCTAAATTTGAACTGTCATTTTTTTTAAACGTACAAAATTTGAATAATATAATAATGGCAACTATAATTCCTATTCCTGATAATATTCTATTTCGCATTTTATTATTTTTTATAAAAATATAAAATTAAGCTGAAACCAAAACATATAGATCTAAAAGAAGTAAAATAATGTTTGAATTATAAATAATTACAACTTTTTTGATTATAAATACTTGTTCATAAAACATAAATTCTCATATCTATAAAAGCAAAAAATATGTATTTATGCGTATTTTTGTAATGAATATGAATATAATTAATCAAAACATTCAAGTTGCAAATAGTACAATCACGTTATCTATAAAGCGTGAAGATTTGTTACATCCATTTATATCAGGAAATAAGTTTAGAAAACTAAAATACAACATTATTAAAGCCAAAGAGCTTAATCACAAGAAGCTTATTACATTTGGCGGAGCTTTCTCAAACCATATTGCAGCTGTGGCGTTTGCTTGTCAGGAAGAAGGTATTCAATCGATAGGGATTATTAGAGGTGACGAACTGGCAGATAAAATTCAAGATAACCCAACTTTACTCTTTGCCCAAAATTGTGGAATGAAATTTGAGTTTGTTTCTCGTGAAGAATATCAAAATAAAACTTCCGAATCATTTATTTCTAGACTAAGTTATAAATATGGAGATCATTATTTACTTCCAGAGGGTGGCACAAATGAATTAGCAATACTTGGTTGTGAAGAAATTTTGACAAATCAAGATTCAGATTTCGATTATATATGTTGCGCTATAGGAACAGGAGGGACGATTTCAGGAATAATAAATAGCAGTAATACAAACCAAAAAATTCTTGGATTCCCAGCCTTAAAAGGTGATTTTTTGAAAGATGAAATTCGTAACTTTGCAAAAAAAAATAATTGGGACTTAATTACAGATTATCATTTTGGCGGTTATGGAAAAGTAACCACTGAGTTAATTGATTTTATAAACCAATTCTATATAGATACTAAAATTCCTTTAGATCCAATTTATACTGGGAAAATGGTTTATGGTGTAATTAATTTATTAGCTAATAATTATTTCCAAAACGGATCAAAGATACTAATGATTCACACAGGAGGATTACAAGGAATAAAAGGCATGAATCAGTTATTAGAGAAGAAAAAAATGACCAAAATAGTTTTTGATGAAAATGAATAAAATAGCGTTTTTCATATTATTATCATTATTAGTAAGCTGCGGGGTTTCTAAACCAAAAATGCAGGCTAAAAAAACTGTACATACAACTCAAAGACCTGTTAACAAACAAAAAACTGAAAATCATACTGAAAAAGTCTTGACAAAAATTCCTGAAAAGGAAAACACAACACAACCTAAAAGCGAAATTTTAGAAGCTACTCAAAAAGTAAGAGTTACTACCGAAATGGTTTTAGCTTACATCTCTCAATTTAAAGCAGTCGCAAAAGAAAATATGGTTCGAGACGGGATTCCTGCAAGTATAACATTGGCACAAGGAATTCTAGAATCTGGTGCAGGAACAGGAGATTTAAGTGTTCAAGCAAATAATCACTTTGGGATAAAATGTCACAAAGAATGGACAGGTGAAAGTGTAAAACACGATGATGATGCGCTACAAGAATGTTTTAGAAAATATGAACATGCAGAGGAATCATATCGAGATCATTCTTATTTTTTAACCAGCAGAGCATGGTATAAATCATTGTTTTCATTACCAAAAAATGATTACAAAGCCTGGGCAAGAGGGCTTAAAAAAGCTGGATATGCAACCGATGTTAAATATCCAGATAAATTAATTGGACTCATAGAAAGATATCAGTTGCAACAATATGATGCCGAAGTTTTAGGATTAGATTTTCCAACAAAAAATTTAGATAAGAAAGAAGAAATTGCAGATAACAATGATCAATATAAAGTTATAAAAGGAGATACTTTGTATTCAATTTCAAAAAAATTTAACCTTACTATCGACGAATTAAAAAAGAAAAATAACATTTCAGACAATTCACTTTCATTAGGACAAAGCTTAAATGTGAAGTAGTAAAGCTGAAATTTAATATTATATAAAAACAAATGTTATACCAAAGAAGCAGTCAGTTATTTCTAGAAGCTGAAAAAGTAATACCAGGTGGTGTAAACTCACCCGTAAGAGCATTCAAATCAGTAGGTGGAACTCCAATATTTGCAAAAAGTGCAAAAGGAGCTTATGTGTATGATGAGGATGGGAATCGATTTATCGATTTCATTAATTCTTGGGGACCAATGGTTTTAGGACATGCTTACGAGCCAGTTGTAAATGCAGTAATTGAAAAAGCAAAACTAGGAACTTCGTTTGGTATGCCAACAGAATTGGAAACTGAAATCGCAAAATTAGCAGTTTCTATGGTATCGAACATAGATAAAATTCGATTTGTAAATTCAGGAACCGAAGCTTGTATGAGCGCCATTAGATTGGCTCGCGGATTTACAAAAAGAGATAAAATAATCAAATTTGCAGGTTGCTACCACGGACATTCCGATTCTTTTTTAATACAAGCAGGAAGTGGCGCAATAACTTTTGGCTCACCAAATAGTCCAGGAGTAACATCAGGAACTGCAAAAGACACTTTATTAGCAAACTACAACGACATTCAAAATGTAAAAGATTTATTTGATGCTAATAAAAATGAGATTGCAGCTATTATTATAGAGCCCGTTGCAGGAAACATGGGCTGTATCCCGCCTCACAAAGGATTTTTAGAAGCTTTAAGACAACTTTGCAACGACAATGGCGCATTACTTATTTTTGATGAAGTAATGACTGGATTTCGTCTTGCAAAAGGTGGCGTTCAGGAATTATACAATATAAAAGCAGACATTGTTTGCTTTGGTAAAGTAATAGGTGGCGGATTGCCTGTTGGGGCATTTGCTGCACGTAACGAAATAATGAATTATTTAGCACCTCTTGGACCAGTTTATCAAGCTGGAACATTATCTGGAAACCCTTTAGCTATGGCTGCGGGATTAGCTATGTTAAAAGCTTTAAATGAAGATCAAGAAGTTTTTAACAGATTAGAAGAGAAAACAGCTTATCTAGAAAAAGGAATCGCCAGAGTGCTTACTTCAAATAATGTAATCCATACTATAAACAGAGTCGGCTCAATGATTTCTGTTCATTTTGATGCACATCCAGTTTTTGATTTTCAATCAGCTAAAAATGGAGACAACGATACTTTTAAAAAATTCTTCCACGGATTACTTGCAGAAGGTGTTTATATTGCACCATCTGCTTATGAAACTTGGTTCATCACCGATGCATTAACTTATGAAGATTTAGATTTTACAATTCTAGCAATAGATAAGGTTTCTATGAATCTATAAAATAATTAATTTTTTATTTATACTTTTCCTATAGAGAATGTTTGTACGCATTTACATTAATTTGTAATCGCGCAAATCTATTTACTACTTTTGTACTTCTTATAAAAAACAAATATGAAACTTCTATATTCTTACTTAATAAAACATAAAATACTATTATTTTTTGCTTTAGTAATGGCTGCTATAAACATTTGTTTTAGCTTAAGCGACTCAATAATTACAGGTAAATTAATGCAAGATTGTGGTGTGGGAATTGCCAAATATAAAGGACAAGAACTTAATTTTATAAAAGCAGTTGGGTTTTGGATAGGTCTTTCCTTAGGGGCTGCCATGATTTCAAGAATTACTAAAAATTTTCAGGACTATTTTACCAATTTAGTGATTCAACGCACTGGCGCCGAAATGTATACCGACGGAATTAAAAAATCTTTAGATTTACCATATGAAGATTTTGAAGACCAACGAAGTGGCGAAACACTAAGCAAATTACAAAAAGCACGTACCGATTCAGAAAAATTAATTACGCTTTCCATTTCATTAATATTTCAAACCATCATTGGGTTTATTTTTGTGATTGTTTACATTTCGAGAATCGATTATCGTATTGCTTTTGTATTCATATTAACAGCACCAATCATTGCTTTTATTAGTTCTTTTTTAGGCAAAAAAATCAAAGTAGTCTCTAGAAGAATCGTACAACAAACCAATTCGCTCGCTGGATCTACAACTGAAAGTTTGCGAAACATCGAATTAGTAAAAAGTTTAGGTTTAACACAACAAGAAGAAAGTCGATTAAATTCGAATACACATAAAATTTTACACTTAGAAATTGAGAAAATTCGATTCATTAGAAGCTTAAGTTTTATTCAAGGGACAACTGTTCATTTTATGAGAACTTCTGTTGTTTTTACCTTATATTATTTCTTGTTTAGCAATAAAATAGTAGTGGGAGATTTGCTTACGATGGTGTTTTTTACCTTCTTTATTTTTAATCCATTACAAGAATTAAGCGCATTTATTATTGCAAGAAATGAAACCAAAGTTTCGATGGAAAATTTCGAAAATTTACTAAATGCTAAATCTGAGTTTCGTCCTGAAAACCCTAAATCGATAGGTCAAATCTCTTCCTTACAATTTATAAATGTTAGTTTTAAACACAAAACAGCAAAATTTTCAGCAGTAGAAAATATCAATTTTCATATCAAACAGGGAGAAACAGTTGCTTTTGTTGGTCCGTCAGGTGCTGGAAAAACAACTTTAGTAAAGCTATTAGTAGGTTTATATCCGCCAGCGTTAGGTCAAGTTTTATATAACGGTATCGATTCTAATACTATCGATTTATTAGACTTACGCAAGCAACTTGGTTTTGTAACACAAGATGCACAATTATTTTCGGGTACTATTCGTGAAAATTTATTATTTGTAAAACCAGATGCTACAGATCAAGAGCTTTTGGAAGCTTTACACAAAGCCAGTTGCGAAAAACTACTAAATCGTGCCGAAGACGGACTAAATTCTACTATTGGCGAAGGAGGAATTAAAGTGTCTGGTGGCGAAAAGCAACGTTTGTCTATTGCTCGTGCCATTTTGAGAAATCCAAATTTATTAATTTTCGACGAAGCAACCTCAGCATTAGATTCGATTACCGAAGAAGAAATAAATACTACCATTAGAAGTATTTCAGACCAAAACCGAATTACTGTTCTTATTGCACACAGATTGTCGACCATTATGCATGCTGATAAGATTTTTGTTCTAGAACAAGGCAAAATCATCGAACAAGGCAAACACGAAGATTTACTGATTGAAAAAGGTTTGTATTACGCCATGTGGAGACAACAGATTGGGGAGAGGAAGTAATTTCAAACTCGAAAAAAAGCTACCATTTTGCATCTATTGTTTTTTATTATATTTGTGATGAAACCGAATTACACAATATGTTAATAACTTGTAAAAATTGTAATCAAACATTCAAAGGTCATTATTGTAACAATTGCGGACAAACTGCGGAAACACATAAACTTGATATTCATTTTTTATGGCACGATATACAGCATGGTTTGTTGCATTTTGACAAAGGTATTTTGTATTCTGCAAAAAAACTTTTTACAGAACCTGGAATTACCATCAGAGAATATATAGAAGGAAAAAGGGTTCATCATTTTAAACCCGTCTCTTTAGTCATAATTTTAGCAACAATTTATGGATTTTTATGTCATTTATTCGATGTACATTTAATTGTTTCAGAGAATAATATTGAAAAAATAAATGATTATAATGAATGGTCGACTTCCCATTTTGCTTGGATAACTTTATTGACAATTCCTTTTTATACTATTGGAACTTTTGTGTTTTTTAGAAAGCAAAATTATAATTTTATTGAGCTTTTAATACAAAACACGTATAAAGCTTCACAACGTTTATTTGTACATATCCTACTTTTTCCTGTCATTTATTACTTTAAGGAAACACCACAAATTAATAAAGTCCGATTGATTTTATACCTTCTAGATGTAAGTTTAATTTTTTGGACAAACATTCAATTTTTCGATAAATTAAGCAGACCTAAAGTGATACTGAATTCTATTTTAAGTCATTTGTTGTTTTTATTTATATTCACCACATTTATGGCTGTTATCATGTATTTCCTAGGAATACTTAACTTTTAATTTTATGTTTAAAAAAGAATATCTTCATCCTAATGAAGGCTTTTCTCAAATTGTAGTTATAGAAACTGAAGAAATCAAAACATTACACATTTCAGGACAAATTGGTGAAGGAAAAGATTTAGAAGATCAAACTATTTCGACATTTAAAAATTTAGAATCACTTTTAAAAGAATGTAATTCCAATTTTCAAGATGTGGTAAAAATGAATACGTATATCGCAAATTTTAATCCAGAAGTGGATTTACCGATTTTTAGAAAAGTACGAAATGCGTTTTTAGGTTCTAAAAATTATCCTGCAAGCACTGTAGTTGGTGTTAGCGTTTTAGGAAATAGAAATTGGCTAATAGAGATAGAAGCTACTGCTGTGATTGATAAAAAATCTGTATAAAAAAACCTCCAAGAGTTTGAAACTCTTGGAGGATTAAAAATTATTTAATTGCGAATCAAAATTTTGGCAACATTGTTCAATGCGTCAGTAATTCCAGCTACATTTTTTCCTTTTCCAGATGCAAAGAAGGGTTGTCCTCCACCATTTCCGTCAATATATTGTCCTAATTCTTTGATTACTACATTTGCGTTTAAACCTCTTCTTTCAACCAATTCTTTAGCAATATAACAATGAATATTTGGCATATTGTCTTCTATTGAAGCTAAAACGACAAATGAATTTGGTTTTGCATTTCCTAATGCTTGCGTTAAATCTTTAGTAGCACTCATGGATAAATCCACTTGTCTATCTAAAACGTTTACTCCATTAATTTCATGAAATTCTGAAAGCAATTTATTTTTTAATCCGTCAATTTTTTCTTTCAGCAATTGCTCGATTTGCTTTTTCAACTTCGCATTATCGTCTTGTAATGAAGCCACAGATTTTAAAATATCTTGTGGGTTTTTCAAAGTTTCTTTAATTTCAGATAATGTATTTTCTTGATTTGTATAGAAATTCTTAACAGCATCGCCAGTAATTGCTTCAATTCTTCGAATTCCTGCTGCAACTGCTCCTTCTGAAATGATTTTGAAATGCCAGATTTCAGCCGTGTTTTTCACGTGAATTCCACCACAAAGTTCTTTACTTTCGCCAAATTCAATCATGCGGACATTATCTCCATATTTTTCTCCAAATAAAGCCATTGCACCTTTGTCCAACGCCTCTTTAATTGGAATGTTTCTATGTTCTACCAACTGTAATTGCGATTCGATTTGTGCGTTTACACTTGCTTCTACCTGACGTAATTCGTCATCCGAAACTTTACTGAAATGTGAAAAGTCAAAACGCAAATAATTTGGATTTACTAATGATCCTTTTTGTTCTACATGTGTTCCAAGAATGTTTCTCAAAGCCAAATGCATCAAATGCGTAGCCGAGTGATTTTTGGAAGTTGATGTTCTTAAATCGGTATTTACTTTGGCGACAAAACCTGCTTCAATATTTTCTGGCAATTGTTTTGCAAAATGTAAAATCAGGTTGTTTTCTTTTTTAGTATCAATAATATCAATCGTTTCATTTGCAGAAACCAAGGTTCCCTTATCTCCTACTTGACCTCCTCCTTCTGGATAAAATGGTGTGTTGTCTAAAACGATTTGGTATAAAATTCCATCTTTTTTAGAATCTACTTTACGAATACGAGTGATTTTTACATCATTTTCTGTTTGGTCATATCCTACAAATGTTTCCACATTTCCTGGAATTAATATTGTCCAATCTTCGGTCGAAACTTCTGATGCAGCACGTGAACGATTTTTTTGTTCTTGCATGGCTGCATTAAATCCAGCTTCATCTAATTCGTAGCCTTTTTCACGAAGAATTAAAGCCGTTAAGTCGATTGGAAAACCGAAAGTATCATACAATTCGAAAGCTTTTGCTCCCAATACTTCTTTTCCTTTTGTTTCGGCAACAACTTTGTCTAATAATTGTAATCCTTGATCCAATGTTCTCAAAAAAGAAGCTTCTTCTTCACGAATTACATTAGTAACCAATTGTTGTTGTGATTTTATTTCTGGGAAAAATTCACCCATTTGATTCGCCAAAACTTCTACCAATTTATTGATAAAAGGTTCTTTGGTATTCAAGAACGTAAATCCGTAACGAATGGCACGACGCAAAATTCTACGAATTACATAACCTGCACCTGTGTTAGAAGGTAATTGTCCGTCGGCAATAGCAAAAGCTACAGCACGAACGTGATCGACAATAACACGAATGGCAATATTGGTTTTATTTTGTTCCTCAGATATATTTTTAACTTCGTTTGAAGTATATTTTAATCCCGTAATTTGTTCTACTTTTTCGATAAGTGGCGTAAAAACATCGGTGTCATAGTTAGATGTTTTCCCTTGCAACGCCATGCACAAACGCTCAAATCCCATTCCAGTATCTACGTGCTGTGCTGGTAATTTTTCTAGAGAACCATCGGCTTTACGGTTGAATTCCATGAATACATTATTCCAGATTTCAACTACTTGAGGATGATCATTATTGACTAAACTTTTCCCTGAAACTAAAGCTTTTTCTGCATCAGTACGCAAATCGACATGAATTTCTGAACAAGGTCCGCAAGGTCCTTGGTCTCCCATTTCCCAGAAGTTGTCTTTTTTATTTCCTAAAATAATTCGATCTTCGTCGATTAATCCTTTCCAGATATCCCAAGCTTCTTGATCGAAAGGCACATTATCTTCTTTACTTCCTTCGAAAACAGAAACGTAAAGATTTTCTTTTGGAATTTTATAGACTTCAGTTAACAATTCCCAAGCCCAATTGATGGCTTCTTTTTTAAAATAATCACCAAAAGACCAGTTTCCTAGCATTTCGAACATCGTGTGGTGGTAAGTATCGAAACCTACATCTTCAAGATCATTATGTTTTCCTGACACACGCAAACATTTTTGAGTATCAGCAATTCTTGGACTTTTTGGCGTTCCATTTCCTAAGAAATATTCTTTGAATTGCGCCATTCCTGAATTGTTGAACATTAAGGTTGGATCGTCTTTAAGAACGATTGGTGCTGATGGAACGATAAGATGCCCTTTTGATTCGAAGAATTGAAGGAATTGCTTGCGGATTTCTTTTGATGTCATTTTCTTAATTTAAAAATTTAAAATTAAAAGATTATTTAGGATTGAATTTTTCAATACTTTAATCTTTCAATCTCTTTTGCCCCAGATAGCAGTGAAAAGCTTCGAGATTTAGAAATTTATTTTTTCTTGAGCTGGCAGAGCGACCAACGGAAGCTCCTGATGGCTCGTAGAAAAAAATATTTCTAAACGAGAACTTGCAACAAATAGCTGGATTAGGCACATACTAATAAAAAAATTGTTTGCTAATTGAAACAAATTATACATTAGTTAGTCTAATATTTTGTTACTTTTGTAATAATGACTGCAAAAATAGTATATTTTTAAGATATGAAGAAAGTAAAATACTATTACGATGCCGAAAATTTAGCGTATCGGAAAATAAAAACTAAAAAAGCGAAAAGTTTTGGCTATATCGCCTTATTTTTAGTAGCGTCAGCATTGTTTGGTTTTTTGTGTTTTGTTGTGTTGCTAAACACTCCTTACTTTGAAACTCCAAAAGACAAATTGCTGGCTCGAGAGAATGAGAATTTAAAATTAAATTACACTATTTTAAACAAACAAATAGACGAATTAGATGCCGTTTTAGCTAGTGTTGCTGATCGTGATAATAATATTTACCGAGTATATTTTAATAACGCTCCTATTTCTGAAATGCCTAAAAAGAAAGGAATTATTACAGAAAATAGATTTAAACAATTGTTGAGTTATAATAACGAACAATTGGTAACCAATACATCTGAGCGTGTCGATTTGATCTCGAAACAACTCGCTATGCAATCGAAATCGCTTGATGAAATTTTGAAATTATCGAAAGCAAAAGAGAAGTTTTTAGGTTCTATTCCTGCTATTCAGCCAGTAAAAAATGAACAATTGAAACATATGGCTTCTGGTTTTGGATACCGAAGCGACCCGTTTACCAAAGCTAGGAAAATGCACAAAGGCATGGACTTTACAGCACCTACAGGAACTCCTGTTTTTGCAACAGGTGATGGCGTTATAGAAAGAGCCGATAATACTGCTTCTGGTTTTGGAAACCATATTGTAATTCAGCATGGTTTTGGTTATGAAACTTTATATGCACATTTAAGCAGATACAATAAACGGGCAGGACAACATGTAAACCGTGGAGATATTATAGGATTTGTGGGAAGCACTGGACGTAGTGAAGCGCCACATTGCCATTATGAGGTTCATAAAAACGGAAACGCTATCAATCCGATTAATTTTTATTACGGAAATATTTCGGCGGTAGAATATACTGCTATTGCTAAATTAGCAACACAAGAAAATCAATCTCTGGATTAATGCATATAGATTTACCTAAAGATAAGAGATATTATAGCATGGGAGAAATTGCTAAAGCGTTTGATGTAAACCAATCGCTTATTCGTTTTTGGGACAAAGAATTTGATATTCTGAAACCCAAGAAAAACGCGAAAGGCAACCGAATGTTCACTCCTGAAGATGTGAGAAATTTGCAACTCATATTTCATTTAGTCAAAGAACGTGGTTTTACATTAGAAGGTGCAAAAGTTCATTTGAAAGAAGATCAAAAAAAAACTTTAGACAAGTTTGATATTATTAGCAAACTAGAAACTGTTAAGGCACAATTATTGAGTATTAAAAATGAATTATAATTGTAACGAATTATAAAACAAACGACTAATTAAAAAGAAACTAACTTTAAAAACAAATAAAATGGATTTTAAAAAATTTTTGCCTTGGATTATTGGAGCTGTTCTAATTTTTGGAATTTATAGCTGGGTTAAAGGAATTAACAATACTGCCGTGACATTAGGTCAAACTGTAGAGCAATCTTGGGGTGATGTACAAACGTCTTACCAAAGAAGAAATGACCTTATCGGAAATTTAGTAAACACAGTAAAAGGTTATGCAACGCATGAAAAAGAAACATTAACAGCAGTTATCGAAGCTAGAGCAAAAGCAACTTCTGTAACGGTTGATCCATCAAATATTACTCCAGAACAATTAGCACAATTTAATCAAGCACAAAGCGGAGTGAGTAGTTCTTTATCAAGATTATTAGTATCTGTTGAGCAATATCCTAATTTGAAAGCAGACCAAAGTTTCTTAAAACTACAAGATGAATTAGCTAGTACTGAAAATCAGATTTTAACTGCTAGAACTCGTTTTAATGAAGCTGTGAAACCTTACAACACACACATCAAAACTTTCCCAAATTCATTATTTGCAGGAATGTTTGGTTTCAAAGAAAAAGCATATTTTCAATCTGTGGCTGGAGCTGAAAAACCAGTTGAAGTAAAATTCTAAAAAAACAATAAAAAATTAAACCGCGAATTTTCTAAAATTCGCGGTAAATGATTTTTAAATTAATAACAAAATGTCAAAAGTAGAAGAATTTTTAACTAAAAAAGAAGAGCAAGAAATTGTTGAAGCCATTCGTATGGCCGAAAAAAATACTTCTGGCGAAATTCGTGTACACTTAGAAAAAAACATAACTACTGTAGCCTATGATCGCGCAGTAGAAGTTTTTAACGAATTAGAGATGTACAATACTAAAGATTCTAATGGCGTTTTAATATATATTGCTGTAAAAAGTAAGCAATTTGCTATTTGTGGCGACGATGGTATAAACAAAGTTGTTCCTAGCGATTTCTGGGAATCTACTAAAAATATTATGGCAAATCATTTTCAGAATGGAAATTTCAAACAAGGGTTAGTTGATGGTATTCTTAAAGCCGGTGAACAACTCAAAAAATATTTCCCGTATCAAGATGATGATACAAATGAATTATCTAACGAAATATCTAGAGGATAATGAATTTACTTAAAAAGAATACTCCCTTTTTGTTCCAAATATTGGTTTGTTTTTTCTTTACACAAATTGGTTTTGCACAATTTACTATACCAGAAATTCCCAAATTTCAGACTTCAGTTTATGATTATGCAAATATTTTAAGTGCAGAAGAAAAATCACAATTAGAAGAAAAGCTAATTAAATATTCCGATTCTACCACCACTCAAATTGTAGTGATTACTATTGAAAGTTTAAAAGGTGAAGATGTTAGTCAACTTGCTACAAAATGGGGACAAACATGGGGAATTGGCGGAACAGCAAAGGATGACAACGGTGTTGTTATTTTATTAGCTAAAGCTGAAAGAAAAATTGCCATTAATCCTGGTTACGGACTAGAAGATCGATTAACTGCAGGAATTGGCGGGGAAATTATTAGAAATATTATTATCCCTGAATTTAAAGCAGGAAGCTACTACAAAGGGCTGGATAAAGGTGCCGATGCTATTTTTGATGTTTTTAAAGGAAAGTACAAAGGAACTCGAAAAGGAGATAAAGATGATGGCGGAGGAATTCCTATTGTCTTTTTTATTATTCTTTTCATAATTATATTAATTATTATCTCCAAAAACAACAAAGGAAACGGAAGCGGAATTGGCAGAACACCTAGCCTACTCGACATAATTATTTTAAGTAGTATGGGACGAAGTGGTGGTGGTGGTTTTGGAGGTTCGTCTGGAGGAGGTTTCTCTGGTGGCGGAGGTTTTGGTGGAGGTTTCGGTGGTGGAGGTTTCTCTGGCGGCGGAAGTAGCGGAAGTTGGTAAACTATTTTTTTAGTTATACTTTTTCATAATAATCCATTTCCAATTATCTTACTTTACTCCTCAAAACAAAATAATGTAAAAATTTTGGAAAAAATCTTTTCAGATAAACTCCTAAAATTTCTTTTCCTCCTATATAAGCTTCAAATTTATTAGTCTCGACAGCTTTTACTAATTTTTTAACAAAAACAGATACTGCCATTCCGTTTTGGGTAGCATTATCGTCTATGTTTTGTTTAGATCCATTAGCCGTTAAAGCATTTTTGGCTACATTGGTTTGAATAAATCCGGGACAAACTAATGTCACATTTATAGCATCTTTTTGATGTTCCATTCGCAAGACATCAAAAAAGCCATGCAAAGCATGTTTTGCACCACAATAACCAGAGCGGTAAGGCGACCCAAATTTACCCATTAGACTTGTTATTGTCACAAAGTGTCCATTATGGTTTTGAATAAAATGTGGTAGAATTGCTTTGGTAATAGCAACTGTTCCTAAATAATCAACTTCAATTAGTTTTTTATCTACTTCAAAATCAGTTTCTATAAGAAGTGATCGTTGACTTACTCCTCCATTATTAATTAACACATCAACTTTTCCAAAAGCAGCAATCGCTTTTTCAGCATGATTTTTGGCATGACCGAAATCGGACAAATCAAAAGGAAGTAAAACAACTTCGGTATTGCATTTCGATTTCACAAACTCTAAAGCCTCTTGATTTCTGGCAGAAAGTATTAACTTACAGTTTTTATTATTAGCTAATTCATAAGCTAATGCTTCTCCAATTCCAGATGACGCTCCAGTAATCCAGACTATTTTGTTATTGATTGATTTCATAAAAAAAGTTCATTAAGTAGTAAACTTAATGAACTTTAAATGAATATTAAAAAAAATTATTTTTCTCTAATATAAATATCTATTGGTACTCCAGAAAAATCCCAATTTTCACGAATTTTATTTTCTAAGAAACGTTTGTAAGCATCTTTTACATATTGTGGTAAGTTAGCAAAAAACACAAACTGTGGTGTTGGTGTTGGCAACTGCATGCAATATTTAATTTTTACAAACTTCCCTTTCAAGGCTGGTGGCGGATGGTTTTCGATGATTTTTAACATATAATCATTGAATTTTGATGTAGGAATTCGTTGCTGTCTATTTTCATAAACTTGCACTGTTGCTTCTAATGCTTTTAGCAAACGTTGTTTTGTAAGAGCTGACACAAAAAGAATAGGCACATCTACAAACGGCATTAATTCTTCACGAATTTTAGTTTCATAATCACGAGTTGACATCGTATCTTTTTCGACCAAATCCCATTTATTTACCAAGATAACAACTCCTTTTCTGTTTTTTTCAGCCAACCAAAATATACTTTGATCTTGACCTTCAAAACCACGAGTCGCATCGATAATTAAGATACAAACGTCGGCGTGTTCGATAGCACGAACGGAACGCATTACGGAGTAAAATTCTAAATCTTCTTTTACTTTAGCTTTACGACGAATACCTGCTGTATCTACCAAGTTAAATTCGAAACCAAAACGGTCAAATTTTGTATCAATAGCATCACGAGTAGTACCCGCAATATCGGTAACCATAAAGCGTTCTTTACCAATCAAGGCATTTATAAAACTAGATTTTCCAGCATTAGGGCGACCTACCACTGCAAAACGAGGCAATACAATTTCATCTTGTGTTGGTAACGGTTTTATAGGAAAAGCATCAATAAGAGCATCTAACAAATCTCCTGTCCCACTTCCAGAAATACTAGCAAAAGTATAATATTCACCTAATCCTAAGTTATAAAACTCGATAGCATCTTTTTCACGCATAGCGTTATCTACCTTGTTTACGGCAAGCAAAACTGGCTTGGTTACTTTACGTAACATTTTAGCAACCGCATCGTCCATTGGAGTTATACCTTCTTCTACATCGACAACAAAAATAATTACATCACTTTCGTCGATGGCTAATTCCACTTGTTTACGAATTTCTCCTTCAAAAACGTCGTCTGAACCTCTAATGTAACCACCAGTATCTATTACTGAAAATTCCTTTCCGTTCCATTCGCTTTTACCATAATTACGATCACGAGTTACTCCCGAAACCGAATCGACAATCGCTTCTCTTCTCTGTATCAACCTATTAAAAAGTGTCGATTTTCCTACGTTAGGCCTTCCTACTATAGCTACAATGTTATTCATAATGCTTTTTCAAATATTTTGCAAAGTTAACCAATTAAGCCATTAAAGCTTACATAAAGTTTAAATAAAGTTTATATTTGCAAGACTCATATAATTTTTTAAATATATTTGCAAATTCTATATATAATTTTATTTCTATTTTTTTGAAAAAAATTTGTTTAATATTACTTGTAACCATACTTATTAATCACTCTGGCGTGATGCTTTTGGCTTATGATATTCAGCAATCTTATATAAAAAATGAAGCTAGAATTGACTTAATTAATAAAGAGTCTCAAAAAATCACAATTTCGATAGCGGATTATAAAAGGAGTAACATATCCGATAAAGAAATCTGGATTAATGAAAAAATGTATGAAATTCAATCATTAAAAAAAACAAAATCTATTGTAGTTCTTCGCATTGTAAAGGATGAAAAAGAAAATAAATTATTACATAAAATAAAAGATTACAACAAAAAAAGCAAAAATGAGAAAAACAAAATAGATTCAAAAAATAAAGTTTTATTATATTTTTTTTCAGTTCCCGAAAACAAAGTTTGTTTTTTAAATATTAATAACCTTTCTTTTTATACTTTTTACAAGAATCAGAATCTTATAAAAAGACCACAACAAATACATATTCCTCCTCCTGATTTAGTTTTAACATAATAGCTCAAAACAATAGAATTCTACATTTATAGTATTTCTATTTAATTATCTATGTATAAATAAATCATAAAATGAAAATGAATTTTACAAAAAAAATAGCGATTGTTGCTACAATCGTTCAATCTATATCGTCTATAGCTCAAGAAGTTAAAAACGATAGTATTAAATCAAGTCAATTACAAGAGGTAGAAATTACCGCAACTTCTGTTACAAATAAATCTATATTAAACCAACCTCAATCTATTTCTAAAATAGAAGCTAAAGAGTTAAAAAGAGGTAATGGTTTGTTTCTTGAAGATGCCTTAAACGCTAATGTTCCTGGTATTTTTATGCAAAGAAGAACAGTTTCGGCTGGGCAAACGTTTAACATTCGTGGTTATGGCAATGGTGTTAGAGGAACTAATGGCACCAATAGTAATTTTGATTCACAAGGAGTAAAAGTTTATCTTAATAATATACCACTTACTGATGCTGAAGGAATTACCTTAATGGACGATATCGACTTTAACAGCATTGGAAGTGTAGAAGTTTTAAAAGGACCAGCCGGTTCTTTATATGGTCTTGCTATTGCTGGAGTTGTAAACTTAAAAACTATGATGCCTCAAGCAGGAAAAACATCAATTTCACAAAACTCTTTATTTGGTAGTTATGGTTTGCAGAGATTAACTACACAATTAGAAATTGGTGGTGAAAAATCTTCGTTTTTAGTAAACTATGGTAAACAGAAATACGATGGTTTTATGGACCACACAGCTTCTCATAAAGATTTTATGAATGCGTTTGCTGATTTTAAACTAAGCGACAGACAAAAAATAAACGCTTACTTAGGTTACAGCAATAGTTATGACGAACGAAATGGAGAATTATCCATTAAGCAATACGAAACTCTTGATTACTCAGGAAATCCAGCTTATATAAAAAATGATGCACATTCGAATGTAATTAGTTTTAGAGCAGGTTTAAACCATTCTTACAGATTTAATAAAAATGTAAGTAATGATACTTCATTGTTTGGAACAGGAATAAGCAGTAATGTAAGTTCTGCTGGTGGTTGGACAGACAAATTGCCTGTAAACTATGGTTTGCGTTCTAGTTTTAATTTAAACTTTGATTTGAGCGACAAATTAAAATTATCTGGAATTACAGGTGTTGAAATGCAACAACAAAATGCTCAGACAATAGGTTATCCTATGGGTCCTGGAGGTGTAAGCCAAGGTTCTGTAAATGCAGACGGATACAACACCATTGGAGTGATGAGAAGTAATGTATATGTAATTTCTAAAACCAATTCAGTATTCACTGAATGGACTTTAGCACTTCCTGCTGATTTTTCATTAACTGCGGGTATCAGTTCAAGTTATATGGGAATTAATTCATCAGACAGATATCCATTCGTAAATTCAACTAACGCATTAGTACCAGGAGCTGTTATAGTAAAACCTAATCCAACACCTTTAAATTTTAGTGCTTCTTACAAAGATATGTTATCACCAAAAGTAGCTATTAACAAAGTGTTTAATAAAGTGGTTTCCGTTTATGCGTCTTATAACAAAGGATACAAAGCACCTGTGAGTTCGTATTTATTTATACCATTTACAAATCAAGCTAATAGCGATTTACGCCCAGAAATAGGAACTCAATTTGAAGTAGGTTCTAAAGGAAACTTGTTTGACAATCGTTTAAACTATCAATTGGCAGCGTTCCAAACAACGTTCTCTGATAAAATGACCAACATAGCTGTTCCTAATGCAACTAATACTGCTACTTTATATTCATATGTTACAAATGCAGGAAGTCAAGTACACAAAGGAATTGAAGTTTCAGTAAAATATGACCTTATAAAATCTGAAAATGGTTGCTTAAAATCACTTTCTCCTTTTGTAAACACTACTTATTCTGATTTTACATACAAAAATTATGTTTTCCAAAGAACTTATAACAGATCATATGATTTTTCTGGAATGTCAGTTTTAGGTACTCCTAAAGTTGTATTTAATGCAGGTCTTGATTTTGTTACTAAAATAGGAATTTACGGTAACACGACTTATTCTTACAGAGATAAAACGAATTTTGCTTATGTACCAGAATTAGCTTCTAATCCAAACATAGAGGTTTCAACTGCTAAAAGTTATAGTGTATTGAATGCTAAATTAGGTTTTCAAAAAACTATCCTGAATCATTTAACTTTAGATGCTTCGGCAGGAGTTAGTAATGCTACGAATACGCAATTTGCTCAAATGATTTTCGTAAATCAATTGCCAGATGCTTATTTGCCAGCTCCTCGTAGTGCTACTTTCTTTGGAGGTTTAAATCTTAAATATACTTTCTAAATATTTTTTTTAAGAGCGACTTAGTTTATAAGTCGCTCTTATTTTTTAAAATCTACAGAAAATAAATATTATTTACATATGAAAAAAATATTTCTACTTCTTGCCTTACTAATTACAATTTTTAGTTGCAAGCGTTTTTCAAACGAAGACAAAAAACAAGACAATACAACTCGTATTGTTTGTATTGCTAAACAATATACCGAGATTGCTTTTGCTCTTGGTGCACAAAAAGACATTATTGCGGTGGATGTATCGAGTACTTTTCCGCCCGAAGCAAAAGAACTTCCTACAGTAGGATATCACAGAGCATTGAGCGCCGAAGCGATATTAGCTAATAAGCCAACTCTAATTATCGAAGACAATAATATTGGTCCAGAACATGTAGTTACACAATTAAAAAAGCTAAAAATTCCTATGAAAGAATTTGGAGAATACAGCAAATCCATAGTAGGAGTTGATTCGCTAATTCATGAAATGGGGAGTTATTTCCATAAAGAAAAACAAGCAGATTCATTGTGCAACAACTTAGCTAAAGATATGGACAAAGCATTAGCCGAAGCCAAAAAATACAAAACCAAAACTAAAGTTTTAGTGATTCATTACGGCCAAGCCAACAACGTGTATTTAGTAATGACCAATAAAAGTGTTGGAGCTAAAATGGTCGAATGGGCTGGCGGACAATTATCGATAGATGATGAAAAAGGCATGAGACACTTATCACCTGAATTAGTTGCTGCTTCAGATCCTGACGTAATTTTACTAACTGACTTTGGATACGATAAACTAGGTGGATCTTTAGATAAAATTAAAGAATTACCTGGCGTGGGAAGCACTAAAGCCT
Organism: Flavobacterium sp.; assembly: GCF_046153165.1. Taxonomy (GTDB): domain Bacteria; phylum Bacteroidota; class Bacteroidia; order Flavobacteriales; family Flavobacteriaceae; genus Flavobacterium. The sequence goes on from NZ_JBJXEN010000070.1 coordinate 60,536, forward strand.
TTAAAAATAAAAGAATTTACAGAATTGAAGAGCATGATTTAGTATATCTTGGACCAAGAACCGGAAAAAATGTACTTTTAATTCAGAATCTAATTCATAAAGATGAAGCTAAATAATAAGCATTTATTTTTATCTTGTATTCTTATTACAGCACTATTATTAGTTGTTATTATTTCAGCTAGATATGGTGCTGTAAATATTTCTTTAGATGAAATTATTAGTGCTTTAGCAAAGCAACTTCGTAACTCCGATAACCTTACATTAAACGAAAGAATATTTTTAGACATTCGATTACCTCGAACTATATTGAGTATTACCGTAGGTGCCACACTTGCTGTAGGTGGCGTACTCACCCAATCTTTGTTTAGGAACCCAATCGTAGAACCAGGAATGATTGGAACTTCGAGTGGTGCCGCATTTGGCGCCGCATTTTTTATTGTTTTAGGAAGTACGTTAAAAATAAATGTAAGCGAATGGTCATTACCTATCATCGCTTGTTTTGGAGGTATTTTAGGAACCGCACTTGTTTTTGTGTTGTCTAAATCTAATCAAAGAGGGAAAAATTCTATTCCATTATTATTATTAGTAGGTGTCGCTGTAAATGCTTTATTTCTTAGTGGCATTGGTTTCATGTCATACATTGCTAGAGATCCGCAAGCGAGGTCTATAACATTTTGGAATTTAGGTACTTTATCGGGAGCCAATTGGAGTTCGGTTATCATTGTAGGCATTACCACTATATTTTGTATTACACTGGTTTATTATCAAGCAAAAAAACTAAACACACTCATACTAGGCGAAGACGAAGCCAAGCATTTAGGAGTAAATATTAAAAATTTAAAAAATAGCGTTTTATTACTTAACGTAATTATGGTATCCACCGCAACTTCGTTTGTAGGTGTCATCAGTTTTGTGGGATTAATTGTGCCGCATTTACTTCGAATTACGATAGGTTCAGACAATAGAAACTTAATTTATTATGGAGCTATCGTAGGTGGTATCATATTATGTTTATCTGATTTTGTAGCAAGAATTATTCTTAGTCCCGCCGAATTACCTATTGGTATTGTAACCTCAATTATAGGAGTTCCTGTTTTTATAATCCTTCTTAGGAAGAAAAATTATTTTTTTTAATATGCTAAGCATTAATAACCTTTCTTTTTCTATTGATGGAAAAGTAATTTTAGACACTGTTAATGAAACATTTGAAGCAGGGAAAATCAATTTAATAATTGGTCCTAACGGTGCTGGAAAGTCAACATTGGTAAAACTTATTAGTGGGCAATATGAGCTAAAAAATAAAGAATCTATTTATTACGAAAGCACATCAAGTAAAAAAATTCATTTGTCGGAATTGGCTAAAATTCGAGCAGTACTTTCTCAAAACACAGAAATTAGTTTCCCACTGAAAGTTAAAGAAATTATTATGATGGGGAGATATCCTCATTTTAAAAGTATTCCTTCCAAAAATGACAAAATAGTATGCAAAGAAGTGATGGATTTTTTTGATGTGACTAAATTTGCCGACAGAAACTTTATGACATTAAGCGGTGGCGAAAAACAACGAGTACATTTTGCGAGAGTATTGTCTCAAATTTGGCAACCTATAGCTGGTACTTGTAGGTATTTAATTATGGACGAGCCGTTAACCTTTTTAGACATACACTATCAATATGATTTTATGTACAAAATAGCTGAACTCGCTAAACAAAAGGATATTGTAATAATTGGTGTGCTTCACGATTTGAATTTGACCGCAAAATTTGCCGACAAAATCACATTAATACATGAAGGAAAAATATTAGCTTCGGGAGATAAATACTCCGTTTTAACACCTGAAAATATTTACCAAGCTTACCAGTTAAAACCAGTAATACATAACATTGAAGACTCTATTCTATTAGTTTTTTAATTCCATATTGGTTTGAACATGAGCTAATTTAGATTTTTTTTATTAAAATAATGCAATCAAAAATAGAAACTCTTTTTTATTTTAGATGGTGATTTTAGAATAAAAATACATACTAAAAATCAAATAATAAAATATTTTATTGTTTTGCAAAGATAGTGTTAAACAGTATAGTGTAATTTTTTTTGCCATTTTTAAATATTTTTTTATATTTTAGAACTAAAAAGTTGTTGTTATGGATACTAAAAATGAAATAAGGCTTCGTTTGCGTTTTTATGAAGATGTTCAAGAAAACATAGATACTGTGCGTCAAAAATTCGAAAATTATAAAATTAATTTTTCTGAAGATTGCTCTCTAAAAACAAAACACAATCACATTTGGATGAACATACCTGATTCAAAGCGAGAGTATTGGTCACCACATTTACACCTAGAATTAGAACCTAAAGACAATAACGAAACACATATCAGAGGATTATTCGGACCTGATCCTACTTTATGGACATTTTTTATGTTTCTTCATTTTATTGTGGCAGGGGTTTTTGTCATGTTTTCCGCCATTGCCTACTCTAACTATGTCTTAAAAATACCAACTACAATGAATCTAGTTGTGATGTTATTAATGGTTTTCGTTTGGTTGTTGCTCTATTTTATTGGTAAACAAATACGTTTGAAAGGCAACGAACAAATGAATGAATTAGAATCCATTTTTTTTAAAATCTTAAAATCTTAAAATCTTAAATTTATTGATTATAACCAAAACGTTTTAACATATTCACATTACTTCTCCAGTTTTTATTCACTTTTACATATAATTCGATATGTATTTGCTTTCCAAAAAACTTCTCTAAATCGGCACGAGACTCTACTCCTACTCGCTTTAAAGCTTCTCCTTTATGACCTATAATAATTCCTTTTTGGGTTTCACGTTCTACCATTATTAAGGAACGTATACGGATAATATTATCATCTTCGAAAAATTCTTCGGTAACAATTTCTACTGCATACGGAATCTCTTTACTATAATGTAGTAAGATTTTCTCGCGAATTGTTTCGTTTACAAAGAATCTTTCAGGCTTATCTGTAAGCTGATCTTTAGGATAATAAGCTGGAGATTCTGGCAATAATTTTATAATTCTATCGAAAACTTCTGGCACATTAAAATTTTGTAATGCCGAAATCGGGAAAATTTCTGCATTAGGAACTTTAGCTGTCCAGAAAGCCACTTGCTCTTCCAGTTGTTCCTGATTTGAAGTATCAATTTTATTTAAAAGTAATAAAACAGGTATTTTTGCATTAATAATTTTATTAAAAAAAGCCTCGTCCTTCAAATCTTGTTCGCCAATTTCGACCATATAAATCAAAACATCAGCATCTTCAAAAGCAGATTTAACAAAATTCATCATCGACTCCTGCATTTCATATGCTGGTTTAATAATTCCTGGCGTATCAGATAAAATCATCTGAAAATCTTCTCCATTTACAATTCCAAGAATTCTATGACGGGTAGTTTGTGCTTTTGATGTAATAATTGATAATCGTTCGCCAACAAAGGCATTCATTAACGTCGATTTTCCAACGTTTGGATTTCCTATGATGTTTACAAAACCTGCTTTATGTGTCATTTATATTGTATTTTATTTGGCAAAGGTAGTCATATCAAGTTAATAGTCGCAACAAAAATAAATCTTAATTATATAAGTACTATAACATTAGATATTAAAAAATAAGCTAAAGCATTAAAATTCAAGTAAATATAAAAAATAAAAAGTTTTTTACTATTTTTGTTGCACGAATGAAAATTGGTTGTATATTTGCACTCGAAACAACGCGGGATAGAGCAGTAGGCAGCTCGTCGGGCTCATAACCCGAAGGTCACAGGTTCGAGTCCTGTTCCCGCTACTAAGCAAGCCATTCTGAAAAGAGTGGCTTTTTTTAAATATTATTATTAAACATTGGTATGAAAAGAGTTATCGAATACAGAAAGTTACTTGAAGTTGACAAAAATGTAACTTT
>NZ_JBJXEN010000085.1:0-39455 GCF_046153165.1 Flavobacterium sp.
GATTTCTAATAAAAATTTGATAATCACGACCAATGATAAACTTAGCACCACGAATCCATTTTACACCATATCGATAATCTGTAATTTCTGAATTGTAAAATTTTGTAAAATAATCAGCTACTAAATCTTTATCTTCAAATTGAATGTAATCAGAATTAATTATAAGTTCTCTTTTACAATTGTCTAAAAGACTTCTTTTAATTATTGTTCTAAATTCTAAATGAGTGCTCATTAAAACTCCAATTTCTTTCTTCTCAACTCAAAGTTCTGACCTAAATAAACTCTTCGAACCATTTCGTCTTCTACTAATTCTTCTGGCACACCAGCTTTTAGGATTCCTCCTTCAAACATAAGATAAGTTTTATCGGTAATGGCAAGCGTTTCCTGTACGTTATGGTCGGTAATTAAAATTCCGATATTCTTATTTTTAAGTTGGGCTACAATTCTCTGAATATCTTCTACAGCAACGGGATCTACTCCTGCGAAAGGTTCGTCTAATAAAATAAATTTAGGATCGGTCGCTAAACAACGTGCAATTTCGGTACGACGACGCTCTCCACCAGATAATAAATCACCACGATTGGTACGAATGTGTTGCAAGCTAAATTCATCTATTAAAGATTCCATTTTAGCTTCTTGCTCTGCTTTAGATAATTTTGTGAGTTGCAAAACACTTAAAATATTATCTTCTATACTCAGTTTTCTAAAAATAGAAGCTTCTTGTGCCAAATACCCAATGCCATTTTGTGCTCGTTTGTACATCGGAAAATCGGTAATATTCATATCATCTAGATAAATATTCCCAGAATTTGGTTTTACTAAACCTACAATCATATAAAAAGAAGTGGTTTTTCCAGCTCCATTCGGGCCTAATAAACCTACAATTTCTCCTTGATTTACTTCGACTGAAATACCTTTTACAACACTTCTTCCTTTATAGGTTTTTACTAAGTTTTCTGCTCTTAATATCATTTTGTTTCGTTTAATCGTTTAATCGGTAAAATGTCTAATCGTACAAATAAACGATTAAACGAATCAACAAATAAACCTATTAACAATTATTTAGACGTTTTCTTCTAATGCTTCCCAAAATTCGTAAGCACGGCGTAAATGAGGAATTACTATGGTTCCGCCTACTAAAGTGGCAACACTCATGGTTTCCATCATTTCTTCTTTAGTAACACCTAGTTTGTAGGCTGTTTCTAAATGGTATTTTATGCAATCATCGCAACGCAATACGGCTGAAGCTACCAATCCTAAAAGCTCTTTAGTACGAACGTCGAGTGCGCCTTCAGCATAAGTATTAGTGTCTAGATTAAAAATTCTTTTGATGACTTTATTATTGTCGGCTAATAATTTTTCGTTCATTTTAGAACGGTAATCATTAAATTCAGTTACTAAGTTGCTCATTTTTTTGCTTTCTTTTATAAACTATTGATGATATGATGACACTTATTTCAAAAATTACTAACATCGGTATGGCCACAATTGTTTGGCTTACTACATCTGGTGGTGTAACAATAGCGGCTACGATAAGCACAATTATGATAGCGTATTTTCTATATGTTCTTAAAAATGTAGGAGAAACTAACCCCAGTTTTGTTAAGAAATAAATAATGATTGGTAGTTCAAAAAATAATCCACTTGCTAAAACAGATGTTTTTACCATTCCTATATAAGAGTCTAAAGTAAACTGATTTTTTACAATATCACTCACGGTAAATGTGGCCACGAAATTGACCGACATTGGAATAACTACAAAATATCCGAAAAGAACTCCTAAGAAAAATAATAAAGAAGAAACAAATATAAATAATTTGGCATTTTTTCTTTCTTTTTCATACAACGCAGGACTAATAAATTTCCAAATTTCCCATAAGATGTATGGAAAACTTAAAATAAATCCAGCTAAAATACACATCCAAACAAACATATTTACCTGACCTTCCATTTCTGTATTTTGAATAATAAATGGCAATTCAGTAATACAAATGCTATCTGCGAAACCTACATAATGTGATAAATCACAAAAAAAACGATAGGTAAAAAAAGTAGCTCTCGTAGGTCCAAATATGATGGTGTCAAATAAATAATCACTTATAAAATAAGTAAGACAAGCCATAATTATTATGGCAATTGTACTTCGCACTAATAACCACCTTAATTCTTCAAGATGATCAAGAAATGACATTTCGCTTAAATTCTTCTTTGCCATTATACTATTCCTTCTTTTAAAATATCGTGTAAATGTAAAACGCCAGCATATTTACCTTCGTTTTCTACAACCAATTGTGTGATGGCAAAATCTTCTAAAATGTTAAAAGCATCAACAACCATGGCTGAATATTGTATTGTTTTCGGATTTTTAGTCATAATATCTTTAGCCGTTAGATGCGAAAAAGTGTCGTTATTGTTTAGCATTCGTCTAATATCACCATCGGTAATAATTCCAATTACTTTTTCATTTTCTACAACTGCAGCTACTCCCAAACGTTTTTCTGAAATTTCAAAAATGACATTTTTAATAGATGAATCTAGGCTAACCATTGGTTTATGACTCATATCGAGCATATCGCTCACGCGAAGTAATAATTTTTTACCTAAAGCACCTCCTGGATGGTATTTTGCAAAATCTTCACTTCTAAAATCTCGCATTTCCATTAAACAAACCCCGATGGCATCACCCATTACAAGTTGTGCAGTAGTGCTATTTGTAGGAGCAAGGTTTATAGGACAAGATTCAGCATCGACAGTTGTGTTTAAAACACAATCAGATTCTTTAGCTAAAAAAGAGGTCATGTTTCCAGTAATTGCAATCAAGGTATTGCCAAAACGTTTCAAAATAGGAACTAAAGCTTTTATTTCTGGACTATTGCCGCTTTTTGAAATACAAATAACCACATCGTTTGGTTGAACCATGCCTAAATCGCCATGAATAGCTTCGGCAGCATGCAAAAACATACTTGGTGTTCCAGTCGAATTGTAAGTTGCAACCATTTTTTGAGCAATAATAGCACTTTTTCCTATTCCAGTAACAATCAACCTTCCTTTAGATTGATAAATTATTTCGACAGATTTTGCGAAGTCATCATTAAGGTAATCAGTTAGTTTAGCAATTGATTGGCTTTCCGATAAAATAGTTTTTTTGGCCGAAGCCAATATCTTTTCTTTTGATATCAAAACAGAAAATTTTTAAATTTGTTTATGTAAAAGAAATTTGTATCTTTATGTTGTGCAAATTTAGATAAAATACTATTACTAAAGAATGAATTCACACGAAATTGATATTCACAAGGAATTAAAAAAATATTTTGGTTTTAACCAATTTAAGGGTTTACAAGAACAAGTTATAAAAAGCATCGTAGCTAAACACAATTCATTTGTAATTATGCCTACGGGCGGAGGCAAGTCATTATGTTATCAGTTACCTGCATTAATGCAAGAAGGAACTGCAATAGTAGTTTCGCCACTTATAGCTTTAATGAAGAATCAAGTTGATGCCATACGAAGTTTGTCTTCGGAGGTAGGGATTGCGCATGTGCTAAATTCATCTTTAACAAAAACCGAAATTAATCAGGTTAAAAAAGATATTTCATCTGGATTAACTAAGCTGTTGTACGTTGCGCCAGAATCTTTAACAAAAGAGGAATACGTAGCATTTCTTCAAAAAGAAAAAATTTCATTTGTAGCAATAGATGAAGCTCATTGTATTTCAGAATGGGGTCACGATTTTAGACCAGAATATAGAAATTTAAAAAATATTATAAAACTACTTGGCGAAGTTCCTATTATTGGACTAACAGCAACTGCTACACCAAAAGTACAAGAAGATATTTTAAAGAATCTCGACATGCCTGATGCTAATACATTTAAAGCATCATTCAATCGACCAAATTTATATTACGAGGTACGTACTAAAACTAAAAATGTAGAATCGGATATTATTCGTTTTATCAAACAACACAAAGGAAAATCAGGTATTATTTATTGTTTGAGTCGTAAAAAAGTAGAGGCCATTGCTCAAGTTTTACAGGTAAACGGAATTTCTGCAGTACCATATCATGCAGGACTGGATGCAAAAACACGAGCAAAACACCAAGACATGTTTCTAATGGAAGATGTTGATGTAGTTGTGGCAACGATTGCTTTTGGAATGGGAATAGACAAACCAGATGTTCGTTTTGTAATACACCACGATATTCCAAAATCACTCGAAAGTTATTATCAAGAAACTGGTCGTGCTGGTCGAGATGGTGGCGAAGGTCATTGTTTGGCTTATTATTCTTATAAAGATGTCGAAAAACTAGAAAAATTCATGTCTGGGAAACCAGTTGCTGAGCAAGAAGTTGGTTTTGCACTTCTGCAAGAAGTGGTTGCTTATGCCGAAACTTCTATGTCAAGACGCAAATTCTTATTGCATTATTTTGGAGAGGAATTTGATAATGAAACAGGTGATGGCGGAGATATGGACGACAATATGCGTAATCCAAAAGTGCAAGTTGAAGCCAAAGATCAAGTTGTAAAACTGATAGAAGTAATTCGAGATACCAAGCATATATACAAATCGAAAGAAATTGTATATACCCTTATGGGCAAAATGAATGCCATGATTAAGGCGCATAAAACAGATTCTCAAAAGCTTTTCGGTTCTGGAAAAGCCTTTGATGAACGCTATTGGATGGCAGTACTCAGATTAGCTTTAGTAGATGGGCTTTTGTCAAAAGACATAGAAACTTATGGAATTATTAAAGTTACAGATAAAGGTCTAGATTTTATAAAAAATTCTCATTCATTTATGATGTCTGAAGATCATGAATATAGTGAAACCGAAGATGAAGCTATTGTGTCTGCATCTAAAGTTTCAGGAACTGCCGATGAGGCATTAATGACTATGTTACGTGATTTGCGTAAGAAAGTAGCTAAAAAATTAGGAGTCCCTCCGTTTGTAGTATTTCAAGATCCTTCGTTAGAAGATATGGCTTTAAAATATCCTATTACTTTAGATGAATTAAGTAATGTACACGGTGTAGGAGAAGGAAAAGCGAAGAAATATGGGAAAGACTTTATTGCACTAATTTCTGGTTATGTAGAGGATAATGATATTATTCGTCCTGATGATTTAGTAGTAAAATCTACTGGAGCAAATTCAGTGAATAAACTATACATTATTCAAAATATAGATAAGAAATTGTCGCTAAAAGATATTGCTAAAGCAAAAGGTTTGGATATGGATACTTTGCTTAAAGAGTTAGAACAAATTGTGTATTCAGGAACTAAACTAAATATAAAATATTGGATTGACGAAATGTTAGATGATGATCAGCAAGAAGAAATTCATGATTATTTTATGGAGTCAGAATCAGATAAAATAGAAGATGCCCTCAAGGAATTTGATGGTGATTATGACACCGAGGAACTTCGATTAATGAGAATTAAGTTTATTAGCGAAGTAGCAAACTAAAGTTAAAATTGCAAAATTATAAAATCCAAATTCCAATTTTTAAGATATATTGGAATTTGGATTTTTTTATTATAGTTTTTTGGAATTTAATCATTAAAAACTTCTCCTCTGTGTGGACGCAAAGCATCTCTAAAAGTGATCATGTCAGATTCTTCCACAACCAAATATGCAATAGCATAGATCTCATTCAAAATTTCAAAACCTGTAATTTTTAAAGTATAATTCTCTTTTTCTAAAAATTCTTTCAAATGAATTTCGTGATGTTCAGCCGTTTTTGCAGAAGCTGGACCTCGAAAATCCCAAATTAGTTTTATTTTTCTAGACATTTTTATTTTATAAGAGGCAAAGTTACAAAGTTTGTTGTTTTAAATCTAATTCAAAATCCACTTCAAATTATTACTTTTGTAACCGATTATTCTTTTTCAAATATGAGAGTGAACAGATAACAGAATCTATTTTACAAAAATGCCTAAAGAACTTTTACTTCAAGTTACTCCTGAAATTGCTGCAAATGAAAATTTGCTAAAAGATTATTTGTCGAAACAAATAAAAGTTTCTGTAAAAGATATTCAGCATATTTCGATTCTGAAACGATCTATAGATGCACGTCAAAAATCCATAAAAATAAATTTAAAAGTTAATATTTATCTTCAAGGCGAAAACTTTGTCGAACAAAATATACAACTTCCAGAATATAAAGATGTTTCAAACGCTCAAGAAGTCATTGTAATAGGAGCAGGGCCAGCAGGACTTTTTGCGGCTTTACAACTCATAGAATTAGGGTTGAAACCAATGCTCATTGAGCGAGGAAAAGACGTTCGAGGTCGCCGCCGAGACCTGAAAGCCATCAATGTAGATCATATTGTAAACGAAGATTCTAATTATTGTTTTGGCGAAGGTGGAGCAGGAACTTATTCTGACGGAAAACTATACACTCGTTCCAAAAAACGTGGAGACATAGACAGAATTTTGAAGTTATTAGTCGCTTTTGGAGCTACACCAGATATTATGGTTGAAGCACATCCGCACATTGGAACCAATAAATTACCCCAAATTATTCAGGATATTCGAGAAAAAATCATCGAAATGGGCGGAAAAGTCCTTTTTGAAACTCGTGTAACGGATTTTGTAGTCAAAAATAATGAAATGCAAGGCGTTGTCATTCAAAATGGCGATGTGATTTCGGCTAATAAAGTCATTTTAGCAACAGGACATTCTGCTCGTGATATTTTCGAATTATTAGATAGAAAGAAAATTCTAATCGAAGCCAAACCTTTTGCATTGGGCGTTCGTGCCGAACATCCACAGAGTTTAATAGACCAGATTCAATATTCGTGTGATTATCGTGGCGAACATTTGCCACCAGCACCTTATTCTATTGTAAAACAGGTAAATGGTCGCGGTATGTACTCGTTCTGTATGTGTCCAGGTGGCGTCATTGCGCCTTGTGCTACCAGTCCTGGTGAGGTTGTTACCAACGGTTGGTCTCCATCCAAACGAGATCAAGCGACTGCAAATTCTGGGATTGTAATCGAATTAAAGTTAGAAGATTTTAAACCATTTGCTAAATTTGGTGCTTTGGCTGGAATGGAATTTCAAAAAAGTATCGAGCAAAAAGCATGGCATCTTGCAGGTGAAACTCAAAAAGTTCCGGCACAACGAATGATCGATTTTACCCAAAATAAAGTCTCAAAAGAAATACCAAAGACATCGTATGTTCCAGGAACTACTTCGGTAGAAATGGGACAGGTTTTTCCAGGGTTTTTATCGCAAATATTACGAGAAGGTTTTTCGGAATTCGGAAAAGCAATGAAAGGTTATTTAACTAACGAAGCCATTTTGCATGCGCCAGAATCTAGAACATCATCGCCAGTACGAATTCCTAGAAACGAAATCACATTAGAGCATTTGCAAATAAAAGGCTTGTATCCATGTGGTGAAGGAGCGGGTTATGCAGGCGGAATTATCTCGGCAGCGATTGATGGAGAGAAATGTGCTTTAAGGATAGGGGAGATTTTAAAATAAGAGTCGAAAACTAATTCCGACTCTTAAAATAAATTATTTTTTATTTCTTAAACGATCCTTAAAAATTTTTTCAAACTTTTCAATTTTAGGCTGAATGACCATTTTACAATACGGCTGGTTTTTGTTATTTTCATAGTAATTTTGATGATAATCTTCAGCTTTGTAAAATTTAATAAACGGTTCTAATGTGGTTACAATCGAACTGTTATATACTTTTTCAGTATTTAATTGATTGATAATATCTTGAGCTACTTTTTTTTGTTGCTCATCTGTATAAAATATTGACGAACGGTATTGTGTTCCCACATCTGCTCCTTGTCTATTCAAAGTTGTTGGGTCATGAACAGTAAAGAAAATTTTTAAAATTTCATCTAGACTGGTTGTCCTTTTATCATAGGTGATTTGAACTACTTCTGCATAACCTGTATTGCCATTAGAAACTTCTTCATATGTTGGATTACTCATTTTACCACCTGAAAATCCTGAAACTACTGATTTTACACCGTTTAATTGTTCGTAAATAGCTTCAACACACCAGTAACAACCTCCTCCAAGTGTGATGGTTTCTAAATTAGTATTTTTTTTATTAGTCATTTTTATCGAGTCAGGTACGAAATCTAATGCAATAGAATTCATGCAGTATCTTTTTCCAGTTGGAGCTGGGCCATCATCAAAAAGATGACCTAAATGTCCGCCACATCTTCCACATAGTGCTTCGGTTCTTTCCATTCCAACGGAATTATCAGTTTTATAAACTACACTATTTTTATTATCTTGTTCAAAAAAGCTTGGCCAACCGCAACTGCTTGCAAATTTAGCTCCAGATCGAAATAATTTGTTCCCGCAAGCCGCACAATAATAAGTCCCTTTTTCGTCAGAGTTCCAATATTTTCCCGTAAATGGTCGTTCAGTATTAGCATGTCTAGATACTTCATATAAATCATCTGATAATACTTTTTTCCATTCGGCATCCGTAAGATTTAGTTTGGTGACACTGGTATTAGAATAATATGGATTTTCAGGTTTATTGATTACATTTCCCATATTTGATGATTTTTCCAGATTATTAATCTTATCTGCATTTTGTCCACAAGCGTTTAGCATGAATAAATGCAGTAACAAAGATAAGTTGAAGAATAATTTTAATTTTTTCATATTTTCAATTTTTATACTGCGAATTTACTTTGCTATTGATTATAGAAATGTCGGGTGCTTTACAAATGATAGGTTTTTGGATAACTTTAACGTTTGTAATTTTCTAGTTTAAAATCATTATTGTTATCTATTTTGAATATTAAAATCATTTTTTTACAAACTAATGCATATATTTAATATAATAGCAGAAAGAAATGGGTATTGAATATTTGGTAAATTTTACTTTAATTTTTTTGTAGATTTGATAAATTTTTAAAAAGAGCAAATGTCAATTACTGTAGATAATGTTATAGATTGTGTAGAAACAAATACGAGTATGCTAATTGATTATTCTCCAAAATTAATTGCAGCTTTTTTTATTCTTTTTGTAGGTCATTATGCTATTAAAATCTTCAAAAGATTAATTAGTAAAAACGTGCAAAAGAGAGAATTCGAACCTACTCTTTCTAAGTTTCTTATCGATATTCTTACTTGGTTACTACGTGTTTTGCTTTTTGTGACTTTTATCTCTAAGTTAGGAATAGAAACAGCTTCTTTTGTAGCAATTATTGGAGCAGCTGGTTTGGCAATTGGTCTTTCTTTGCAAGGTTCGTTGTCTAATTTTGCGGGCGGAATTCTTATTATATTATTTAAACCATTTGAAGTTGGCGATTCCATCGAGGCACAAGGTGTTTCGGGAACAGTTTCGGAAATTCAGATATTTGTAACCAAGTTAATTACAGGAAATAACCAAACGATATTTGTACCCAATGGGAGTTTGTCTAACGGAAATATTATCAATCATTCGCTTGAAGGAACGCGTCGTGCCGATTTACAAATTGCAGTATCGTATGATGCCGATTTAAAAAAAGTGAAAGAAATTATTCAACATATTTTAGATGCGAATGATAAAATACTAAAAGACCCAAAACCATCAATCGATGTGATTGCGCTTACTGATGTTTCGGTAAAACTAGCGATTCGTCCTTGGGCTGAGAATCAAAATTTTTCTTCTGTTTGCTCAGAAACTTTAGAAAGTTGTAAAAGCGAATTGAATAATGTGGGAATTGTTTTTAAGAATTAGTAGAGAAGGGTTTCACCAGCTTTATAAAGTTGGTGAAATTTGTATTCAAACCATTCTGTCAAGACTGAAATACAAAAATCACCTTTAAATCTAGTTTAAAAACCCCAGTTTTTTGAAACTGATATTACGCGTAGTGTTTTATTCATCAATTTCTTTTAGTTCGTAACTGGTAACTTTGTCTAATAATTTTAATTGAATTAGATTACTTATCGTGTTGTTTCTTATATCTATGAATTTCTTAATTTCTTTCTCGGAATAACCAATAGATTTTAGAATATTTATTTTCTTTTCAATGATATCTAATTCAAGATTTTCATTAAGTAACCTTTGATTTTTGTTTGGGACATAATGTTTAATTAAATCCATCATGTTTTCAATTATTTTTCCAAATCCAACAACATCAGAAAATCCAGGAGATGCATATGAAATTTGCTTGATTTCTAAATCATCTTTGTCTGTTTTATAAGGTCTAAGAAATAAAATTCTTATTTTCTCTTTATTTACAAATATTTCATCGTTTTTGTAAGTATCTTCAAAATTCAATTTTTTGTATAAAGAGCCGTTGACATTCATAATATCTCTATTGATTTGACTAATAGGGTATTTCTTATGAATTTGAGCTTCTAAATAATCAATTTTACTTAATTCGGAGAATAACTGATATAGAAGTGATAGGCTATCAAAGAGATTAACAAAATCGGAAGCCTTCCAATTACCATCAAGATTAATTCTTAAGATTTTGTTCTGAGTTTTATTCTTTGTTTGAATAGGTGTTATAACTTCCATAAATAATTTTTGTAGTGGATAGTAATGTTACATAAAACTTGTGAATTTGACTGATAATTATGCTTACTTTTTAAACCTTAAATCATCACGTTTTATAAACTCGATTCTTCTTTTTGGCGCTTCCGCTTTAGGGAAACTGGCTTCTTCTGTTTTGCTAGAAGGTTCGATGAGGTTGTTTAATTCTGTGATTTCGGCATCGGTCAAATCTCGGTAGCGACCCACGGGAACATCTAACGAAATATTTATAATTCGAATTCTTTTTAGCGACGTAACTTCATAACCCAAATATTCGCACATTCTACGAATTTGTCGGTTTAAACCTTGTGTTAATACAATTTTGAAAGTGGTTTTGCTTATTTGTTCGACTTTACATTTCTTAGTCACGGTATCTAAAATAGGGATTCCGTTACTCATTTTTTGAATGAATCTGTCGGTAATAAGTTTGTTTACCGTTACCGTATATTCTTTTTCGTGGTTGTTTCTGGCGCGGAGGATTTTGTTTACAATATCACCATCATTGGTCATAAAAATTAGGCCTTCACTGGCTTTATCTAATCGTCCAATTGGGAAAATTCGTTTTGGATAATTAATAAAATCGACAATATTGTAACGTACATCTAAGTTTGTCGTACATTCTATTCCTACGGGTTTATTGAAAGCGAGATAAACTGGTTTTTCGGTTTTTTCTCGAACTAACTTCCCATCAACGCGTACTTCGTCACGATGTGAAACTTTGGTTCCCATTTCTGGAACAACGCCATTTATCGTGATGCGACCTTCGTCCAGCAATTTGTCGGCCTCACGACGAGAGCAATAGCCTGTTTCCGATAGAAATTTGTTAATACGGGTTAAGTTTTCTTCCATTTTGCAAAGATAAGGAATTTGTAATTACTGTAAATAGTAATAAATATGTTAAATACATTACGACTATTTGGTATAAGTAAAGAAGTTTTACAAAAAAAAGAATGTTTGAGATGATTTAATTTAACTTTTATATAGCGGTAAACTATTTTTTACAAATTACCGATAGGTTTCTTATCTATGTATTAGAATAATTAATTTATTAACAGATCTTATTAATTTAGCTTTAAAAAATTAACATAATTTTGTAGTTTTATTCTGTTAAATAAATATTTTTGTAATAATAGAGTAGTCAAATAATAAATTGTTTGATACTTTAGAAATGTAATAATTAGATGTAACGAAGAGTATAAAATTACAATACGGAAAATCTTCTAAAAATTTAAAAAACTAATTGTAATAAAAATGATTGTAAAGAAAATAATTCACGCCTTTATTAATAATTACGAGAAAACAGAAAACGAAACTAATAATTACGTTTATAAGTCAATTAACAAGTATTTGCTTCTGATCATAATCATATTAATGTTTCATTTTAGTCTTGCAGCATGTTTATATGGTTTTAACACTATGAATAAAATTCATTTGTTAATGATTGTCTATTACTTCGTAATGCTAGTATTGAAAAAGAAAGATTATGTATATGGTATAAATATTAATATTTATTCATTTGTTTCCTATATTGTTTTGCTTAGTTCTACTAGTTTCCTTTCAATCTATACTAATTATTCACTAAAAATCGAATTTTATTATTTTCCAATACTCTCTTCAATTCCATTTTTATACAATATAAAAGAAGATTGGAAATATGTTTCTTCTATTTTTATCATATCGCTTATTTTTATTATCGCTCCAATTTTAATCAATTTTAGCTTTATTCCTAAAAGTGAACTTATCTTAAAAGATGAGGATACACTAATTATAATAAAAATAGCAAACGCTACATTAAGTGTAGTAACAGTTTTTGTAAATATTTATTTTGTTTACAAAAAAGATCAGTATATAAATTACATTAATACAGAAAAAGAAATACTGAAAGATCATTTTAATGAATTAGAAGAAAAATATTATAATTTAATGAAAACCCAATTCATTATTAATAATTTAAATAGCGAAGATATTACAGAAATTTACAAATTAGCTGAAACTAACTCTTCCTTATATTTTGAGAAATTCTGCTTCTTATTTCCAAATTTTAATGACGTTCTTCAAAAAATTAGTTCTGATCTAAGTTTTAATGAAATACATTTTTGTTCTTTAATTAAATTGAATTACGACACAAAGAAGATGGCACAGATATTAAACTTGACTGTTAGAGCTGTAGAAAGTAAAAAATATAGATTAAAGAAAAAATTAAATTTAAACAGTGAAGTCAATATTCATGAGTTTATGATAAAAATCTAAAAATATTCTCCAACAAAAAAAATGAGTTTTTCTACGCATGCGTAGTTTTGAGTATGTTCCTTAGCCTTTAGTTACTGTTTTTTTAAATAGATTTATCAAAACTAACTAAATAATAATTGCATATGAGAACACTTACTTACTTTAAATGGATGTTTTTTTTCTTATTTATATCCTCATTGAATGCGCAAGTCGGAATTGGTACCACCACACCACACATATCATCAATTCTTGATGTTAATTCTACAACTGCAGGGTTTTTACCGCCAAGACTCACTACATTAGAAAGGGATGCAATCGCATCTCCATCGCAAGGATTAATTATTTTTAACACCGACACGCAATGCCTTGAGGTTTATAATTTTACAGAAGGCGTTTGGAAAGCCAATTGTGGAGATCAATCCGCAACAACTGGTATATTTACACCAGATTGTTCCGGAATATCAGTGCAAGGGACTTATACAACGGGTCAAATATTAGTATCAACCACAAATACCATTACAATACCAGTAAGTGTAACGCAGTTAGGAACCTATTCTATTACAGCATCTTCTGCAGGTATGTTTTTTACAAAATCAGGAACATTTACAGTATTGGGATCACAAAATATTGTTTTGGAAGGTTCTGGATTTCCTACTACTATTGGTAGTAATTTAGTAACTATTCAAATGGGAAATACTTATTGTAATGTAATTATAAACGTCCAAAATGGTATTGCTACTATTACCGCTTGTCCAACAGCTGGTGTTATAACAGGAACTGTGGCTACTGGACAAACGCTAAATACGGGAGATATGACGATTCCGTTTACAAACATAACCTATACAGGAGGAAGTTTATATGGTTTTACAACAAGTGCAAACAATGGTTTATCACTTTCTTCTCCTTTGCAAGGGTCTTTAGGGATTTCTCCTGCTAATTTAACAATGAATGTAACAGGAACACCTACATTTCCTGGGAATACGACTTTATCATATTCTATCAATAATCAGACAGCTTGTACTATTACCATTCCTGTTCTAACAGGTACAGGTAGAGTAAATTCGGTTACATGTGGGGGTGCTTTAACAGGTACTTATACTTCTGGAACAGCAATGACGGGTTCTAATACTAAAGTAATTGTACTGGATGTGTCGGTAATAGGAACTTTTAATGTTTCTACTAATGTGGTAAATGGGGTGAAATTTTCAGGCTCCTACACCGCTGCAGCGTTAGGAATTCAAAATATGACTTTGACAGGAGTAGGAACGCCATTAACTTCAGGTACCTTTACCTATACTGTAATGATAAGTATTACAGCGACTACTTTTGCAACTTGTACATTTAATGTTACTTATGCTTTACCAGCAACAGTTCCTAATTATACACCATTAAGTTGTGCAACACCAGGTTCAAATTACACATATATCAAACCGTCCAATACTTCTGCATCTGATTGGTTTGGTGGATATTATATTAATTGGGATTATACAGGAAACGCTATGCAAATGAGTGCTGATGGTTTGACGCTAGTCGTTGGTGGTGTTGGTGAAGATGGAAGCGGAAGCGGCATTAACCCTCCGGACAATAATTTATTAACACAAGCAGGTGCAGCTTATGTATTTACGAGAGCAACTGTTGGAGGGGCTTGGACTCAACAAGCCTATTTGAAAGCGTCTAATCCAGGTTATGATGATGTTTTCGGTACAGCTGTTGCGGTTAGCAACGATGGAAATACTGTAATTGTAGGAGCTCCTAGAGAAGATAGTAATGCCGTTGGTGTAAACGGTAATCAAAGTAATGATTTGACAGGAGATGCAGGTGCAGCCTATGTTTTTACTCGTAGTGGAGGCACTTGGACACAGCAAGCTTATTTGAAAGCGTCCAATACTGGCGGTTCAGATTGGTTTGGTTTTAGTGTTGCAGTAAGTGGTGACGGGAATACGGTAGCAGTAGGTGCGTATAGAGAAGACGGTTCTAATTATGTTATCAATCCTACTGATAATAATGGTACTGCCGATTCCGGTGCAATTTATATGTTTACCCGTTCTGGAAGTACTTGGAATCCACAAGCCACAATAAAAGCTTCTAATGGAGGTTACGACGATCGATTTGCTTTTTCAGTAGCATTAAGTACTGATGGTAATACGTTGGCTGCAGGAGCGAATAGAGAGGATAGTAGTACTGTAGGAATCAACTCTTCATCCAACAACTCGGCTGGAGATTCGGGTGCCGCCTATATTTTTTCTAGAACAGGCACCACTTGGACACAACAGGCTTACATAAAAGCAGGAAATACGGGAGGGTCAGATTATTTTGGGTATAGTATAGGTTTGAGTGGAGATGGAAACAAACTAGTAGTGGGTGCTCCTTTTGAAGATGGGAACGGAGTAGGTGTAAATCCCGCCGAAAACGATTCATGGGGAGATTCAGGAGCAGCCTATGTTTTTTCTAGAACAGGAACTACTTGGTCACAAAGTGCTTACTTGAAAGCTAATAGTCAAGGAAGTGATTATTTTGGTTGGGGAGTTGCTATAAGCAAAGATTCTAACCATGTCTTGGTGGGAGCTCCAGCAGAAGATACCAGTTTAAGTTGTATTAACCCTGTAAGTAATAATCTTGCAGGAGATACTGGAGCAGCTTACTCGTATCATAATAATGCAGGTGTTTGGGGCTTTGGATATTTTATAAAAGCCGCTAATTCTGATAATTCTGATTATTTTGGAAACTGTGTCTCCATTAATCAAGATGGTACTTCAATGGCTGTTACTGCCGATTCCGAAGACGGTAGCGGATTAGGAGTAAATCCAGCTCACAATAATAGTGCAGGTGACTCGGGATCCTGTTATGTATTCACCCCATAAATTTTAGATTTGTTCTTTTTAATGCAAAAAAGGGTTTGACTTTGTGTTGAACCCTTTTTATATATTACTATTGAATTACAAAAATTAAAGTTTAAAATAAATTTATTAAGTTTATTATCTAAAAATAGTCTAGATTCTAAATTAACTAGTTTTTGTGTGTATTATAATATTAAAGTTTATAAAAGCATTAATATTACTTACTTTTAAAAAGTGTATTAAATATATCTCTGATAGATGAGTAATGATTAATACAATTGAAAATCTGTATGAGGGAATTTTATGATTATATTCAAAATATAACATACAACGGAAGAAATAAAAAACAACAACTAATTTTCGTATATTAATAGAATAAAGATAATTTCACCAAATTTAGAGTTTGGAGGTGGTTTTAAAAATAAAAAATGAAATTAAAACTTTTAATAATCGGCTTTTTTCTAATAAGTTTTGTAGGAAACGCTCAACAAGAGGCGCAGTTTACGCAATATATGTATAATACTGCAAACATTAATCCAGCTTATGCAGGTTCTAGAGCCGTTTTAAGCGCATTGCTTATGCATAGAAATCAATGGGTTGGATTAGACGGTGCTCCTAAAACAAATACTTTTGCATTGCACACACCATTAGGTGAGAAAGTTGGCTTAGGAGTTTCTATTTTGAATGATGAATTAGGACCGTCTACTGAAAATACATTTTCAGTAGACTTGAGCTATAATATTCCTACTTCCGAAACTTTTAAATTAGCTTTTGGTATAAAAGGAACAGTAAATTTGTTTAATGTTGATTTTAATAAATTGAAAAGTTTTAATCAAAATGATGCTTTAATTGCAAATAGAACAAATATTGATAATAGATTTTTTCCAAATGTAGGAGCTGGTATTTACTTGTATTCTAACAAAACCTATGTAGGAGTTTCTATTCCATATATGCTTGAAAAAAAATACTATGACAATGATGTTCAATATGTAGCAGGAGAAAGAATGCATATTCATGTTATGGCGGGATATGTTTTCGATTTAAGTTCAGAATTGAAATTTAAACCCTCAGTTTTAGCAAAAGTTGTAAAAGGGGTTCCACTACAAGTAGATGTGTCGGCAAATTTTTTATTCTTTGATAAATTAACGCTTGGAGCAGCTTATAGATGGGATGCAGCAATTAGTGCTATAGCAGGTTTTCAAATCTCAGATTCTTGGTTAATAGGATATGCATACGATAAAGACACAACTAGATTAGGTAATTTTAATTCAGGTTCTCATGAAATATTTTTACGCTATGAGTTATTTAAAAATTATGATAAAGTTATTGCACCACGTTTTTTTTAAAAGTATAGCTATGAAAAAGATATTAACGATAGCTTTATTATTAGTCTGTTTTTGTGTTAATGCACAAAATAGAGGCTTAAAAAAAGGAGCTAAACAATATGAAAGTCTTGCTTACATTGATGCTGCTAAAACTTATGAAAGAGTTGCAGAAAAAGGGTACAAGTCTGTAGAATTATTTCAAAAATTAGGCAATTCATATTACTTTAACGGCAAACTAAAAGAGGCCAAAAGATGGTACAAGCACTTATTCGAACTTAACGAGAAAGTTGAACCTGAATATTATTATAAATATGCACAAACACTAAAAGCAGTAGGTGATTATTTAACAGCAGATAAATATTTAGATCTTTTTCAAAAAATGTCTTCAGATGATTTGCGTGTAGGTTTATATCAAGACCAAAGAAATTATAAAGAAGTTATTGAAAAAAATTCAGGTAGATATGAAGTAAATATCACCGATATTAATTCTAGAATGTCTGATTATGGTTCAGCATTTTTTGGAAATAAATTAATATTTGCCACTTCTCGTGATACTATTGGAGTTTTAAAAACAAATTCAAAGTGGACAAGTCATTCTTATACAAATTTATATAGTGCAAATCGCGCAGATGATGGAAAATTAAGTAGCCCTAAACTATTTTCAAAACAAATAAATTCAAAGCTTCACGAAGATAGCCCAGTTTTTACAAAAGATTTAAAAACAGTTTATTTTACAAGAAATAATTACCTGAATGGAAAAATAAGAAGGGATGAAGACAAAGTAATACTTCTTAAACTTTATAAAGCTACATTAGTTGATAACAAATGGGAGAATATTATTGAGTTGCCATTTAATAATGATCAATACAGTGTAGCGCATCCAGCGTTGAGTCCTGATGAAAAAACCTTGTATTTTGCTTCAAATATGCCAGGTACAAATGGACAATCAGATATTTATAAAGTTGCAATAACAGGAGATAATACTTACGGGACTCCTGAAAATCTAGGTTCAGGAATAAATACAGAAGGAAGAGAGACTTTTCCGTTTGTTTCTTCAGATAACGAATTGTATTTTGCCTCCGATGGGCACCAAGGCTTAGGAGGGTTAGATATATTTGTAACAAAACTTTCAAAAAATGGTAGTCCAATAATAAATGTTGGAGCACCAGTTAATGGACCAATGGATGATTTTGCTTTTTTAATAGATAAAAATACAAAAACAGGATATTTTTCATCAAATAGAGACGGAGGACTAGGTCTTGATGATATATATTCATTTAAGGAAATAAAACCTATAGACTTTAATATAAAACATGAATTAGCAGGAGTTGTTACTAATTCAGATACAAGTGAAATTTTGACTAATGCAAAAGTAACTATCTATAATGAAAATTTTAAGCCAATTCAAGAAGTATTATCTGGTGAAAAAGGCAACTATAATTTTCCTGTAGAGCCAGGTAAAAAATATTATGTAAGAGCAGAGAAAGATGATTACGAGACTAAAGAAATACCAGTCTTAATACCAAATACATCTGGAAAAACAAACTTACCTATCGCAACAAATAGAAAAGTTAGACAGATAAGAGTTGGGTCGGATTTAGCTAAAACCTTCGAAATAAAAACTATTTATTTCGATTTAGATAAATATAATATTCGTCAAGATGCTGCGTATGAATTAGAGAAAATTCTAGACGTAATGCAACAGTATCCAATGATGAAGATCGATGTTCGTTCACATACAGACAGCCGTCAGTCAACAAATTATAATGAGAAATTATCAGATAACAGAGCTAAAGCTACAGTTGCTTGGTTAATAGAAAAAGGGATAAATACCAACAGATTAACAGGTAAAGGTTATGGAGAGTCTCAACTAGTAAATAAATGTACTGATGGAGTAAAATGCTCTGAAGAAGAACACCAAATGAATAGAAGAAGTGAATTTATCGTCATTTCTATGTAACAATTGAGAATAAAATCTAAAAGCATCAAGAAATTGATGCTTTTTTTATGTATAAATTTTTGTTAATACATAGCTATATAGTTGTATAATGTAACTGAATTGTTATTTTTGTTCGTTATTATAAAAAATGAAAAGTATCTTTAATAAATAAGTAAGAATGAAAATTAATAAATTAATCTTAGGTTTTGCATTAACTATAAATTGTTTGGCTTTTGCTCAAAGCGAAAAAAAAGAAGTTTTATTTACTATTGATGATAAATCATATTTTACAGATGAGTTTTCACGTGTTTACAATAAAAATATCGATTTGGTTAAAGATGAATCTCAAAAAGATTTAAACCAATACATGGAACTTTTTGTAGGTTATAAACTTAAAATTAATAAAGCCAATAAAATAGGATTGCAAAATAATACAAAGTATATCAATGAGTTAAAATCATATAGAACTCAGTTGTCTAAAAATTATACTTCGGATACAAAGGTTACAAAAGCACTAATCGAAGAAGGTTATAATCGTTCTCTAAAAGAAATTAGAGCGTCACATATACTAATTACTGTTGACGAAAATGCGATGCCGGCAGATACATTAAAAGCCTATAATCAAGCATTAGACATTAGAAGGAAAGCACTTGCAGGAGAAGATTTTGCTGAGTTGGCAGTTAAGTTTTCTCAAGATCCGTCTTCAAAAGAAAATAAAGGAGATCTAGGATATTTCTCAGCTTTTAGAATGGTTTATGCATTCGAAACGGCAGCTTATAAAACAAAAAAAGGAGAAATTTCAATGCCAGTTCGTACAAGATTCGGTTATCATTTAATTAAAGTTACTGATTCTCGTGATAATCGTGGAGAGATTTCCGTTGCACATATCATGATTTTGAAAAAAGCAAATACAGATGAAAATGCCGTCGAAAACGAAAAAGCAAAAACAACGATTCAAGATATTTATACAAAATTAAAACAAGGAGAAAACTTTGAAAGCCTAGCGAATCAGTTTTCTCAAGATAAAAATTCAGCACCTAAAGGAGGAGTTTTGCCACGTTTTGCTTCAGGACAATTAAGTTCAGAGGAATTTGAAAATGTAGCCTTTGGACTTAAAAAACCAAATGAATATTCTGAACCATTTGAAAGTCAATTTGGATGGCATATTGTAAAATTAGTTGAGAAGTATCCAATAAAAAAGCTTGACGAAATGGAAAGAGAATTGGATGAAAAAATCAGAAAAGATGATCGTTCTCGATTAATAACTAATTCACTTACAAATAAACTTCACAAAAAATACACTATCGTTCGTGATGAGAAATTATATGCACAAATAAAAGCATTGGTCAACGATAAATTTTATACTGGCGATTGGAAACTTCCTGCCAATTTGAAAGATTATAACGGAAATTTATTCAAAATTGAAGATAAAAATGTAAATGGTGCCGAATTTTTATCATACCTAGAAACACAACAAAAAGCAAACTTAAAAATTAAACCTATTACTAAATTAGTAGATTATGTTTATCAAAATTTTGTCGATGAGAAAATGACCAATTATTACAATGATAATCTAGAAAAAGAATTTCCAGAATTTTCAAATGTTATCGAAGAATATCGTGATGGATTATTACTTTTTGATTTAATGGAAAGAGAAATATGGGACAAAGCAAAACAAGATACTTTGGGATTAAAAAATTATTATAATGCTAACAAACTTAAATACCAATGGAAAAATAGAGTAGAGGTATTAGTTGCTTCTTCAACAAAAGAAGACATAGTTAAGGAGGCAAGAAAATTATTAAAAAAAGACCAAACTGCCGATTTTATTAAAGCAAATCTTAATGCAAAAGATGTTGTGAATGTGATGACAAAACAAGAAATTTATGAAGAAGGTGCCGAAAATTTCCCTAAAAATGTATTATTTAAAACAGGAGTTTCAGAGGTTTATAAAGATGGAGAATTTTATTTTGTAAATAAAGTTTTAAAAATAATACCAGCTGCAAATAAAACATTAGATGATGCTCGAGGAAGAGTAATAAATGATTATCAACAATATTTAGAAGATAATTGGGTAAGTGATCTTAAAAAAGAATTTAAAGTAACAATAAATCAGGAAGTTTTCGAAAGATTAAAAGCTTCAATGAAAAAATAATTAATGCCAATAAATAATTTAAAATGAACATAATTAGTAGTAAGTTAAGTTTTATAATAGCACTTTTAGCTATTTCGTTAGGGGTTTCTGCTCAGGAAAAAAAGCAAAAAGTAGATGGCGTAATTGCGGTTGTTGGGGAGTATGTTATTTTAGATTCAGATATAGACAAAACAAGTTTAGAACTTAAACAACAAGGAGTAGATACAAAAGATATTTCGCGTTGTCAGATGTTAGGAAAGCTTTTAGAAGATAAGCTATATGCACATCAAGCAGTTCAGGATAGTATTGTAATTCCAGACAAAGAAGTAAATTCTAAATTAGATGAGCAAGTAAGTTATATGGTAGAACAATTAGGTTCTATGGAAAAAGTTGTTCAGTATTTTAAAAAAACCAATGAGCAGGATTTTAGAGCAGAATTGTTTGACATTATTAAAGTGAACAAGCTAACTTCTGAAATGCAAAAGAAAGTTATCGATGAAGTAATTATTACTCCAGAGGAAGTTCGTAATTTCTTTAAAGAAATTCCCAAAGCAGATTTGCCAGTTTTTGGAGCAGAAATGGAAGTAGCACAAATTGTGGTAAAACCAGTCGTGTCTCAAGAAGCAAAACAAAAAGTAATAGACCAGTTAAAAGCGATTAAAAAAGAAGTACAAGAAGGTTCAAGTTTCTTCGGAAAAGCTGTGTTGTATTCTGAAGATAAAGGATCAAGCTCTAACGGAGGTTATTACAAAATGGATAGAAAAACCCAATTTGTAAAAGAATTTAAAGATGTGGCATTTAGTCTAAAAGAAGGAGAGATTTCAGAGCCTTTTTTAACAGATTTTGGGTATCACATTATTTATCTAGAAAAAATTAGAGGACAAGAAGTTGATTTACGACACATTGTAATTTCTCCAAAAGTATCGGAAGACGCTTTAAAAGCATCAAAAGAAAAAGCAGAATTAATTAGAAAAAGAATTTTAGAAAAAGAAATTACTTTTTCCGAAGCTGCTCGTACTATGTCTGACGAAAAAGAAACTCGTAATGATGGAGGTGTTTTAACTAATCCAAAAACACAAGATACTCGCTTCGAACTTACAAAGATGGATCCTGCTTTATATAGTCAAGTGTCAAACTTAAAAGATAATGAAATTTCAAATCCTATTGCCGATGAAGATCGTACAGGAGGAAAATTTTATAAAATTATCACAGTAACAAATCGTTATGATGAGCATACTGCAGATTATTCTAAAGATTATACACGTCTAAAAGAATTAGCACTTAAAGAAAAACAGATTAAAGCAATTGCTAAATGGTCTGAAGAAAAAATCAAAGAAACTTATGTGAAAATTAACGGTGAATACCGTGATTGTACATTTACTAACAATTGGTTAAAAAAATAATTTTTTATTAATTCAAAGAAAAGAGTTAGTTTTATGAATTCATAAAACTAACTCTTTTTAATTAAAAATATATTCTAAATGTCTGATGTTGCTGCCATTCAAAATCTAGTTCAAAAACAAAAAGAACTCAAACAAGAAATCGCTAAAATAATTGTAGGTCAAGACGAAGTGGTAAACCAAATCGTATTGAGTATATTTTCAGGAGGACATGCCTTATTAGTAGGTGTTCCAGGATTAGCAAAAACCTTAATGGTTAATACAATTGCACAAGCATTGGGTTTAGATTTTAAACGTATTCAGTTTACGCCAGACTTAATGCCTTCGGATATCTTAGGAAGTGAAATACTCGACGAAAACAGAAATTTTAAATTCTTAAAAGGACCAATTTTCTCTAATATAATCCTTGCAGACGAGATAAATAGAACGCCGCCAAAAACACAGGCTGCTTTGCTAGAAGCAATGCAAGAAAAATCCGTTACTATTGCTGGAGAACAGCATAAATTAAATTTGCCATTCTTTGTGTTAGCAACTCAGAATCCAATTGAACAAGAAGGAACATACCCTTTGCCAGAAGCGCAATTAGACCGTTTTATGTTTGCCATAAAATTAGATTACCCTTCCTTTGCAGAAGAGGTACAAGTAGTAAAAAGTACCACTGCCGATTTTAATGTACAAGTAAATGCATTATTTACAGCACAAGAAATTATCGATTTTCAGCATCTGATACGTCGTATTCCAGTAGCAGATAATGTGATAGAATATGCAGTAACTTTAGTCTCAAAGACCCGTCCAGACAATCCATTGTCTAATGAATTTATCAAAAATTATTTAGATTGGGGAGCAGGACCAAGAGCGTCACAAAATCTAATATTAGCGGCAAAAACCAATGCAGCGCTCAACGGAAAATTTTCTCCAGATATTGAAGATGTACAAGCCGTTGCCACAGGAATTTTACGACATAGAATCATTAAAAATTACAAAGCAGACGCAGAAGGAATTAGTGAAGAAATGATTATTAAGAAGTTGTTTTGATTTTTCATTAAGAGATGAAAAAATACTTAATTATTACGGGTGGAAACAAAGGAATTGGCAGCGGAATAGTTTCGGCTTATAAAAATAATGGCTATCAAATTATATCTATTGCTCGAACACTAAATCAGCAAGACGAATATAAAAATGTGAAACAAATTGTTTTAAATTTAATTAAAACAGAAGGCTTAGGAAATGCTTTTTCTCAAATATTAACTACTATTGATAAAGATTCTGTCGAAAGAATAGTGTTTATAAACAATGCAGGCACTTTAGGTAAAATAGGAAGATTAGAAAATAATTCAGTTTCAGATATTCAAAATATTATTCAGCTCAATACAATTACCCCATTTTTGTTAACATCTGTCTTTCTTAAAGAAGCTCAAAATTGGAATTGCTCTAAAAAGATAATTAATATTTCATCTGGCGCAGCCGTAAAACCCTATTATGGCTGGTCGTTGTATTGTGCTTCCAAAGCAGCCATCGATATGATGACAAAAGTAGTTGCAGTCGAACAAGAAACAATTTCTAACGGGACAAAAATAGTAGCTATTTATCCAGGTGTTGTAGATACCAATATGCAAGAACAAATTCGTAAAAGTTCTCCTGAAAGTTTTATCGATGTGCAACGATTTATCGATTTAAAAGAATCTAGCTCATTAGTAAATATCGAAGATATAGGTAAAGAAATTTTTGAAATAGATTCACGCGATAATTATCCAAATGGTGCTATTTTGAATGTTTCGGATTATAGATAGATCTTATTTTTTTACTTTAATTTCTTTAGCTAAAGCTGAAAATAATTTTTCTATTTCTAAAGGTTTCCAAAGAATGCCATTAAATAAATGGGCATTTTCTTTATCTTCTTTTGTTATCACATCAGCAGTTACAGCAAATATTGGGGTGGTATTATTTAGATTTTTGTTAGATCGAATAAGTTTTGTAGCTTCGAAACCATTCATCTCTGGCATGTGAATATCCATTAGAATAAAATCATATTTCTTTTGTTTTGCTAATTCAAATGCTTCTTTTCCATTTGTGGCATGATCTGTAATTATACCCCAATTGGATAGTAATTTTTTCATAAGCAAAGCATTCATTGGAGTGTCCTCAGCAAGTAATGCTAGTTTGTCTTTTAGTTGATAAGAATTAGTTTTTGTAGTAATTATTTCTTGAGAAACTTTTCTGAGTTTAAGTTCAAAATAAAATTCAGATCCTTCTGTTTCTTTACTTTTCACTTTAATTTCACTATCATGTAATTCTACCAGTTTTTTTACGATAGCTAATCCAAGACCTGTTCCGCCTTGTTTCCTCGTCATTATTGGTTTAATTTGTGAGAAACTAACAAAGATTTCTAACATATCATTTTCTGAAATTCCTTCTCCAGTATCTGTTACTTTAAATAATATTGTATCAAATTCATTCTCTTCTTTTAACAATTCTACTATAAAATCTACTTTACCATAATCTGTAAATTTTATGGCGTTACTTATCAGATTACTAAGTATTTGTGATAATTTTGTTTTATCTAAAAGATAGTTTTGATTTGGATTGATATTTGTTATTAGATTTAAATATAAGTCTTTATTATGGGCTAATCCTGAATTAAGATTTAATATGTCATTACATAATTCCGAAAGATTTATATTGTGATTTTCTAATTTTGCTTTATTAGAATCTAACTTTGTAAAATCAAGAATATCATTTACTATACTTATTAAGTTATCTGAAGCAAATTGTAAGCTTTTTAGTAATTTTTTACTTTCACCGTGAATCTGACTGTCAAGAATAGTGACTATTGTTGTTATTGCATTTAGAGGCGTACGTATCTCGTGACTCATAATAGAAAGAAATTCTTGTTTTAATCTTACCGATTCTTCTTCGTCTCTATTCTTTTTTTCGATGGCAATTTGTTTCTCTTTTTGAAATAATGCTTCACTTTCTAAGACATTCATCTTATTAATTAAATCATAGTTTTCAATTACTTTGAGCGTTTGAGTATTTATAACCGACTCTTTCTCTCTCAGATAACATTCTAAGTATTCTAATGATTTTATATTGTCATTCCTTTTTTTGAAAATTAAATACAATAAATGATAATTTTTAATTTTTATCATCGACATATTGTATCTGATACTTAATTCTAAGCCTTCTTGAGCAACTTTTTGAGCTTTTTCATACAAATCTAATTTTAAATATAAAATGCCTAGCTTATTTAAACCCATGGCTGCTCCCATGTTTTCTCTCATTTGTTTATGAGTTTCAACAGCTTCTAAAAAATCAGATTCAGCATTTTCTAAATCATTATTTTTGAAATAAATTTTTCCTCTCCCATATACTGCAAATGCATAACCACGAGTATCATTTGTTTTTCTCTTTAACATAATAGAATGCTCTATCATGTTCATTGCAATTTTTGTTTTTTCTCTTTTTAATAACAACCCAGAAAGATTATTGTAAACATTTGATTCTAAATTGAGTTCGCCTATTTTTTTCGCAACTTTTATTGAACTTTTGTATGATTTAAATGCATTGTAAGAATCACCAATATATTCATAAATAGTTCCAATTGCTTTCTCTACTTTAGATTGATTGTATAAATCATTGTGCTTTTTATATAATTTAAGCGCATCTATGAGATATACTAGCCCGGCATGGTAATTATTGGTTTTATAGTAAACACTTCCTATATTATATTTTGCATCTGCAATTCCTATATCATCATTTAGTTCAGTAAAATATACAATTGCTTCTTCTGATTTTTTGTTAGATTGATCAAAATCACTAATAATCATAAAATACAAAGAAAGTTGATTTAAACTTTTTCCTATTAATGATTTATCATCTAGATTTCTACTAATTTGAAGAGCAATTTCGGCTGTTTCAATACTTTTAGGTAAATTATTAATTCTACCAGAATAGGAATCCTCTAAAAGTTGAATTACTTTGTTTCTTTCTGATAAATCGTTAATTTTCATAAAGTTTAAGGATATTTTTTTTCAAAATCTCTACTCAAATATATAAATTTAATTTTACATAAAACTTGTGACAGATAAATCATAATTATCAATTAAAGAATTTAAATTCAAAGTTCGAATCATAAGAACTAAAATTAGCCTTATCTTTGCCAGCTTTTTAAAATTTATATAATGACAAATAATAGTGTGTTAAAAGGGGTTTTTCTTGTAGGATTAGGTGCAACTAGCTATGGCATGTTGGCAACTTTTGTAAAACTGGCTTATTCCCACACAGGAATTACTGGTAATCCATTTACTCCAGCCGAAGTGATTTCTGCTCAATTTATTATAGGAATTATCGCTATTCTAATAATTAATGCTTTTCAAAAAGCAAAAAAAGGAACAGAAGTGGTTAAAGCTACTGCAAATAATATAAAGCAGTTAATGATTGCTGGAACCTCGACAGGATTAACTAGTATATTTTATTATTTAGCAGTTAAATATATTCCTGTTTCTATAGGTATTGTATTGTTAATGCAAACCGTTTGGATGGGTGTTTTGTTAGAGATGTTCTTAGAAAAAAAGATGCCTTCAAAAATAAAAATTATAGCTGTTTTTGTAGTATTATTTGGTACAGCATTAGCTACAAACTTAATTCAAAATAAAACAGAATTAGATTGGAGAGGCATTGTTTTAGGACTTTTAGCTGCAGCGTCATTTACTACAACTATGTTTACTGCAAATCGAGTAGCTACAGAGATTTCCTCAGCACAACGCAGTTTATATATGCTTTTAGGTGGTGCAATTATTGTTTTTATTTTTGCTGTTTTCACACAAACAACTTCATTCAATTATGATATTTTTTATAAATGGGGAATTCTACTAGCGCTTTTTGGAACAGTAATCCCTCCTATGTTAATGAATGCTGGTTTTCCATTAACTGGAATTGGATTAGGAAGTATTGTTTCGGCTTTAGAACTTCCCGTTTCAGTAATGATGGCTTATTTTATTTTGAATGAAACTGTTATTCTTACACAATGGATAGGAATTATTCTAATCATTCTTGCTATTGTAATTATGAATATTAAATTTCAAAAAAAATAACAAATTTTCAACTTATTTAATGCTTTTTTAGGTAAATTCGTAATAAATTGTTTTAATTATGAATTTACCTTGGCATTTATATTTTATGGCCTTGCTATATATTTTAGCTGGATTCAATCATTTTAGGAGTCCAAGGTTGTATATAAAAATTATTCCACCCTATTTTTCAAATCCAAAATTATTAAATTACTTAAGTGGTTTTACGGAAATAATTTTAGGAATCTGTCTTTGTTTGCCTTTTCTTTCAAAATTTGCTTCTTGGGGAATTATAGCATTACTAATTGCTGTTTTTCCTGCAAACTTATATATGTACAAAAACAATGACGCAAGTTTAGGATTATCTAAACGGTTACGATTGTTGAGATTACCATTGCAACTTGCACTAATTTTTTGGGCATATTTATATACTTAAACGAAATTACAAACAAAAACTATTACTATGAAAAAACTATTTGCAGAATTTTCCGGAACTTACTGGTTGGTATTTGGTGGATGCGGAAGCGCATTATTTGCTGCAGGATTCCCTAATTTAGGAATTGGATTTATGGGTGTATCTCTAGCTTTTGGACTTACAGTTTTAACTATGGCGTATGCTGTTGGACATATTTCAGGAGGACATTTTAATCCAGCTGTTTCAATAGGTTTGTGGGCTGGCGGAAGATTTCCAGCAAAAGATTTAGCTTCTTATATTGCAGCACAATGTGTTGGAGCTATTGCTGCTGCAGGAACTTTATATCTTATTTTAATAGGAAAGCCTGGTTTTGCAATAGATAATACTAAAGCTGGTGCTTTTGCTTCGAACGGATTTGGTGCTTTTTCACCAGATGGTTACAATTTACAATCTGCATTTTTAGCAGAATTTATATTAACTGCATTTTTCTTAATTATCATCTTGGGAGCAACTGATAAATTAGCTAACGGAAAATTTGCAGGAATTGCAATTGGTTTAGCATTAACTTTAATTCATTTAATTAGTATTCCAATCACAAATACATCAGTAAATCCTGCACGTTCGTTATCGCAAGCAATTTTTGCTGGTGGTGAACCATTAAGTCAAGTTTGGTTATTTTGGTTAGCACCAATTACTGGGGCAGTTTTGGGTGGATTTATTTATAAAGCGCTACTTGAGAAAAAAGAGGTATAATGTTTTAAATTTTTTTTAATATAAAAGCAATGGTAATTATCATTGCTTTTTTTATTTTTGAAATATGAACTCTCTATTTCCAGAAGAAAAAATTGTTTTCAACTTGACTGATGCCGAAATCGAATATTATCCAGATTTCTTTTCTTCAGTAAAAGCTAATGATCTTTTGCTAAAACTTCAAAATGAAATTCCTTGGCAACAAGATAATATAACTGTTTATGGGAAATCACATGCACAACCTAGACTAACAGCACTTTTTGGAAATGAAGGAAGACCTTATGGTTATTCGAATATTGTGATGCAACCACATCATTGGTCACCATTAATTATTTTTATAAAAGAAGAAGTAGAGAAAGTTTGTAATGAAACTTTTACCACAGTATTACTAAACTTGTATCGTGATGGTCAAGATAGTAATGGTTGGCATGCAGATAACGAAAAAGAATTAGGTAGAAATCCTATAATTGCTTCAGTAAGTTTTGGTTCAGAAAGGGTTTTTCAGCTAAAACACAACAAACTCGAACTAAAACAAAATATCGTTTTACAACACGGAAGTTTATTAATTATGAAAGGTACAACCCAGCATTTTTGGAAACATCAAATTCCTAAAACAAAAAAGAAGATTGAGGCCAGAATAAATCTTACTTTTAGAATTATAAAATAATTTTTTTATTAAATTTGGTAAAATAATTCTCTATGAACGAAATTGTAAACTATTTTCAAACTATTCCTTCTATACATAGAACAATTTTAATCGTTGGAGGAATTACAATGTTTTGGATTATTGAAAATGGATTTCCTCTTTTTAAATTTAAATATAACAAATGGCAACATGCTGGAGTAAATATATTTTTTACATTAACGACTATATTAATTAATTTTACTCTAGCATTTATCCTATTTAAAAGTTCTCAGTGGGTAACTGAAAATAATTTTGGAATCTTGAATTGGTTATCTATAAAATCTCTTTTATTACAAGCAATAATAGGTTTGTTACTAATGGATTTAATAGGCGCTTACACAGCACATTTAGTCGAACATAAAATAAAATTTTTGTGGCGTTTTCATCTCATTCACCATACAGATACTTGGATAGATACAACTTCTGCAAATAGACACCATCCTGGGGAGAGTATTATTCGATTTTTATTTACAACATTAGCAATCATTATTGTAGGTGCTCCAATATGGCTATTTTTTTTATATCAGTCACTCTCTGTTTTCTTATCACAGTTTAATCATGCAAACATTACTTTACCTGAGAAATTAGATAATTTTATTAGTTATTTTATTGTTTCGCCGAATATGCATAAAGTGCACCATCATTACGTTTTACCATATACTGATAGTAACTATGGTAATATTTTTTCTGTTTGGGATAGATTATTTGGCACCTTTTTAGTACTTCCAATGAGCGAAATTATATACGGTGTAGATACTCATATGAATCCTGAATATCATAATAATCTTTATAATTTATTAAAAATTCCTTTCAAATCAAATCAGAGATTTATATCAGAATCAAAAAAATGAAAATATTTTTAATTCTTTAATTTTTTTTGATTAATATTGGAATAGAATTTGTAACCATTTAAAAAAAAGTAAACTGAATTGTTTTTAAAATAATGAAAAAAAGTAAAAGCATAGAATTGAGTTGGGATGACACTCAAAAATTAATTGCATTGGCTCAAGAGGAAAGAAATCCTTTTGAAATCATTAAAAAAGAACTTGGTATTGAAGAAAAACAAGTTCTTGAAATTATGAAAAAAAAGTTGCCTGCCGACAAATTTGAAATTTGGAAAAAGAAAGCCAATGCAGGTAAACCAAAGCCAAAACAAATTAAAATTGATGAGTTTGATGACGACTTAGACGGGAAATATTATATAAAAAATAAATTCGATTAAATAAAAAATGCTGTGATATCACAGCATTTTTTATTTAATTTTATTGTTGAGACAATTTTATTAAAGCATTTTTTTGTACGATTGTAATTTTTTTGCCTACAATCTCGATTAAATTATCTTTATTAAATTCAGATAATAATCTTATACAACTTTCGGTGGCAGTTCCTATCATACCAGCTAGTTCTTCTCTAGAAAGCTGGATTCGTAAACTTTGATCTTCATTTTTACCAAAAGTGTCTTCCAGATATAATAAAGTTTCTGCCAAGCGCTCTTTGACTGTTTTTTGAGCCATCGAAACCATATGATCATCGGCTTCTTTTAGATCTCCACAAATGGTTTTCATCACATTCATAGAAAAATCATTATTGTGATTAAAAAAACCTAGTATTTCTGTTTTTGGAATAAAACAAACTTCCATGTCTTCTAGTGCTACAGCGCTTAAATTTGCAACCTCATCACTAATCATAGAACGTTGTCCAAGCAATTCACCTGGTTTTACCAATTTTACGATTTGGTCTTTACCATTAGAACTTAATTTCGAAAGTTTGCAAACACCATCTTTTATACAGTAAATACCATTTACGGTTTCTCCTTCTTCAAAAATAGGTTCTCCTTTTTTTATGGTATATGAAGTTTTACATTCAGCCATTTTTAAAAGCTCTTCTTTATTTAAAGACTTTAGAGAACTAAATTGTCTAACGATACATTGTTCACATTTACTCATCAAGTGCATTTTATTAGTTATACAAAATTACAATTTTATATGACAAAAGTCATATTTTAAATTAATACGTTGTGTGATCTTTGTTACAGGTAAAATGAGTAAAGTTTATGGACACACAAAACTGTTTCCATTGTGGATTAGATATTATAAAAGAAGACCAAATTATTTTCGACGAAAAGAAGTTTTGTTGTAATGGTTGCAAAACCGTGTACGAAATTTTTTCTGTAAATGATATGACTTGCTATTATGATTTTGAAAAATCCCCTGGAGCAACCCCACAAGACATTAAAGGTAAATATGATTTTTTAGATAATGAAAGTATTATTGCAAAATTGCTTGAATTTCAAGAAGATACAACCTGTGTTATTTCGCTTAATATTCCTCACATTCACTGTAGTTCGTGTATTTGGATTTTGGAAAATTTACAGCGTCTTCAAAAAGGTATAAACACTTCTCAGGTAAATTTTCCTGAAAAGAAAGTTAGAATCACTTACGATCCTAAAATTGTTTCACTAAAAACGATTGTTTATTTATTAAGCTCTATAGGTTATGAACCTTACATTAGTTTAGAAAATTACGAAACAGGAAAAAATAATGTTGACAGGAGTTTAACTTATAAACTTGGTGTAGCTTTCTTCTGTTTTGGGAATATTATGTTGCTCTCATTTCCAGAATATTTTGAGGTAAAAGAATATTGGCTAGATCAATATCGAGGTTTTTTTCGTTGGTTAATATTCATATTATCATTACCATCTTTCTTTTATTCAGCAAGTGGCTATTACGTTTCGGCTTACAAAAGTATCAGATCTAAGATGTTAAACATCGATATTCCAATTGCTTTAGGGATTGTTGTAATGTTTATTAGAAGTACGTTTGATATTTTTATGGATTATGGATCTGGCTTTTTTGATAGCTTAACAGGTTTGATATTCTTCATGCTTTTAGGTAAAATGTTTCAAATTAAAACTTATAGCTTTTTAAGTTTTGAAAGAGATTTTAAATCCTATTTTCCCATTGCAATAACTAAAATAAATACAGATACTTCTGAAGAGAGTATTCCAATTTATGATGTTCAAAAAGGAGATAGATTACTAATTAGGAATCAAGAATTAATCCCAGTTGATGGAATTTTAATATCGGATAAAGCAGAAATTGATTATAGTTTTGTTACAGGTGAAGCTATTCCTATTACTAAAAAATCTGGAGATAAAATTTTTGCTGGAGGAAAACAAATAGATAAAGTAATCGAAATGGAAGTTTTACATTCGGTTTCCCAAAGTTATTTAACACAATTGTGGAGTAATGATATTTTTCAGAAAAATGTAACTCAAAATCACAAAACTATAACCGATAAAATTAGTCGATATTTTACCCCTATTCTTTTATTAATTGCTTTTTCAGGATTTGGATATTGGATATTTTTTGATGCTAATACTGCTTTCAATGTTTTTACAGCAGTGTTAATTGTAGCTTGTCCGTGTGCACTGGCATTAACTGCGCCATTTACTTTTGGAAATATTTTACGAATTTTAGGTAAAAAGAAATTTTATCTAAAAAATGCTTTAGTAATCGAGCAATTAGCAAAAGTAGATACTATTGTTTTTGATAAAACAGGAACCATTACGACCAATAAAAAATCGAATATTTCTTATGAAGGAAATACGCTTTCTGATGAAAATATACTTTTAATAAAAAATGTGCTTCGAGCATCTAATCATCCTTTAAGCAGGATGTTATATGACTTTTTGCCAGAGGCTAAGCGCATTAAAATAAATCATTTTGAAGAGATTACTGGAAAAGGAATCGAGGCTCAGGTAGATGGTTTTAAAATTAAAATTGGCTCTGCATCTTTTGTTGAGAAATTAGAAGAAAACAGTGTTCAGCAAACATCAGTTCATATAAAGATTAATGAAATTTATTTTGGAAAATATATTTTCAATAATGAATATAGAGAAGGTTTAGGAACTCTTTTTAAAAATTTAAACACTAATTATGAAATTAAAGTGCTTTCTGGTGACAATGAAGGTGAGCGTGAAACTTTAGAACAAATATTACCAAAGGGAATTGAATTAGTTTTTAATCAAAAACCAGAACAGAAATTAGATTTCATTAAGAAATTACAAGAAAGTGGTAAAAACGTAATGATGGTTGGAGACGGATTAAATGATGCTGGAGCATTGGCACAAAGTAATATTGGAATTTCTATTTCAGAAAATGTAAACGTATTTTCTCCTGCTTGTGATGCTATTCTAGATGCAAGTGAATTTCAGAAATTAGATTATTTTTTAAAACTATCTAAAAAAGCAATAACTACAATTAAAATGAGTTTTACGCTTTCATTATTATATAACGTTGTAGGATTATCATTTGCAATTACTGGAAATTTATTGCCATTAGTTGCAGCTATTATAATGCCATTAAGTACTATTACAATAGTGAGTTTCGTCACTTTGATGAGTAATTTTTATAGTAAAAATATAAAATGAATTTAAGCTGAAAAGCGAAATAAAAAAAGCGGATTAAATTTAACGGAAATTTAAGAGATATGACAAATGTCATATTATTAAAGAATCTACAATAGTAACTTTGTTAACACAAATTTAAGGTATGAGTGTCATTTATTTATTAATCTCCATCAGTATAGTAGTTGCAATTGGCTTTTTTATTGCTTTTATAAGAGCTGTAAAAACAGGTCAGTATGACGATGATTATACACCATCAGTCAGAATGCTTTTTGATGATGAACTCAAAGTAGAAAAACCAAAATCAATACAAATAACAAAAGAAAAACAAATTTAATTATGGAAATGCAACAATTTTATTATGACAACAAAATTGTAAAGAAATTCATTTATGCTACAATCCTTTTTGGTGTAGTAGGGATGTTAGTTGGGCTATTATTAGCTTTTATGTTTCTTTTCCCTAACCTAACTGACGGAATCTCGTGGTTAAGCTTTGGTAGATTGAGACCTTTACATACCAATGCGGTTATTTTTGCCTTTGTTGGTAACGCTATGTTTGCGGGTGTTTATTATTCACTTCAGCGATTATTAAAAGCTAGAATGTTTAGTGATTTTTTGAGTAACCTTCATTTTTGGGGTTGGCAATTAATTATTGTAGCCGCAGCAATTTCTTTACCACTAGGTTTTAGTACCTCAAAAGAATATGCTGAATTAGAATGGCCAATAGATATTGCAATAGCTTTAATTTGGGTAACATTTGGTATCAATATGATTGGTACAATGATAAAAAGAAGAGAACGTCATTTATATGTTGCTATTTGGTTTTACTTAGCCACTTTTGTTACTGTAGCTGTCCTACATATTTTTAATAGTTTAGAATTGCCTGTTTCTGCCATGAAAAGTTATTCTGTGTATGCAGGAGTTCAAGATGCATTAGTGCAATGGTGGTATGGTCATAATGCAGTAGCATTTTTCTTAACCACACCTTTCTTAGGGTTAATGTATTATTTTGTGCCAAAAGCAGCCAATCGTCCTGTTTATTCTTACAGATTATCTATCGTTCACTTTTGGTCATTAATTTTCATTTATATCTGGGCAGGACCACACCATTTATTATATTCTGCTTTACCAACTTGGGCTCAGAATTTAGGGGTTGTTTTCTCAATTATGTTAATTGCTCCATCATGGGGAGGAATGATAAACGGATTGTTAACACTAAGAGGAGCTTGGGATAAAGTTAGAACTGAACCTGTATTAAAATTCTTTGTTGTAGCTATTACTGGTTATGGAATGGCAACTTTAGAAGGGCCACTTTTATCACTTAAAAAATTCAATGCAGTTGCACACTATACAGATTGGATTATTGCTCACGTTCACGTTGGTGCATTAGCTTGGAATGGTTTTATGGCTTTTGGTATGATTTATTGGTTAATACCACGAATGACGAAAAGCAATTTGTATTCTTTGAGATTAGCCAACTTTCATTTTTGGATAGGAACTTTAGGAATTATCCTTTATACACTTCCTATGTATGTAGCAGGTTTTACACAAGCCTCTATGTGGAAACAATTTAACCCAGACGGAACCTTAACTTATGGTAATTTTCTTGAAACTGTAACTCAAATTATGCCAATGTATTGGATGAGAGCTATTGGAGGAACATTGTATTTAACAGGAATGTTAGTCTTAGTTTATAATATTATTCAAACAGTAAGAGCTGGATCTAAAATTGAAGATGAATTAGCAGAAGCACCAGCTTTAGTTAAAATTAGTAACGGAAGAATAAAAGGTGAAAAATATCACACTTGGTTAGAAAGAAGACCAATTCAGCTAACAATATTAGCGACTGTAGCTATCCTAATAGGTGGTATTATTCAAATCGTGCCTACAATTATGGTGAAATCTAATATACCAACCATTGCAAGTGTAAAACCATACACTCCATTAGAATTAGAAGGGCGTGACTTGTATATTCGTGAGGGTTGTGTGGGTTGCCATTCTCAATCTGTTCGTCCGTTTAGAAGTGAAGTGGAACGCTACGGACCACAAGCTAAAGCTGGAGAATTCGTTTATGATCATCCATTCCTTTGGGGATCTAAGCGTACGGGACCAGACTTAGAAAGAGAAGGAGGAAAATATAATGATAATTGGCATTTTAATCATTTTTGGAGCCCACAAAGTATTTCTGCAGGATCTATTATGCCAAGCTACAAATGGCTTTTTGATAATAAACCATTAGATGTTTCAATGACTCAAAATAAAATGAAAGCCATGGTTACGTTGGGAGTGCCTTATACAGATGAACAAGTAGCAAACGGATTAAAAGATTTAAAAGCGCAAGCACTTAAAATCGAAAAAAATCTTGAGAATGACCCTGACTTTGTGAAAAGCTACGCTGATAGTAAGAAAAAAGCTGAAGCGAAAGGCGAAAAATTTGTCCCGATGAACGAAAGAGAGATCATAGCTATAATTGCTTATATACAAAGATTGGGAACCGATATTAAAGTGAAAGATAATACTCAAAAATAATAGCAATGTTTGAACAAATAAAACACAACATGGAAACTATTGCAGGAGTTGCAATATATCCAATACTATCGCTACTAATATTCTTCGCATTTTTTGTGGGACTGGCTATTTGGGTTTATTCCTACAGAAAAGAAAAAATTGAAGAAATGAGTAATATTCCTTTTGGAAACGAAAATTTAAATGACTTTTTAAAATAATTAGATATGAAAAAGTATTTTCCAGTATATGTTAGAATTCCTGTTATTTTCTTTGCCTTTTTTGGAGCAATAGAATATTTTATAGACTCTGGAGACAGACCCGCATTTATAAAATACCCAGTAATTACACTTATTTTGTTATTGTTTATTTTTTTACAGATTGCTATAGAGTTAATTTGGAAAGCTACAAATACAATTCTAGACACTCTGCTAACTGAAGAACAACGTAAACAGAAAGAAATTGATGAAAATCTTTCTTTTACTGAAACTGATTTTTATAAGAATTTAATGCAAAGGCTAACAAAATCAGAGCCAATAGAAAATGAAAGTCAGCTGTTACTTGCCCACGATTATGATGGCATCAAAGAATTGGATAATAATTTACCGCCATGGTGGGTTTATTTATTCTATGGTTGTATTGTTTTTGCAGCTATTTATCTTGTTCGATTTGAAATAATGGGAGGAGACGATCAAGAAACCGAACTTAGAAAAGAGATGGCTCAAGCTAAAATTGATGTTGCAGAATATATGAAAACTGCTCCAGATATGACGGATGAAAAAACAG
The DNA here is from genome assembly GCF_046153165.1 of Flavobacterium sp. Lineage (GTDB taxonomy): Bacteria > Bacteroidota > Bacteroidia > Flavobacteriales > Flavobacteriaceae > Flavobacterium. The sequence goes on from NZ_JBJXEN010000085.1 coordinate 36,988, forward strand.
TTACATTATTAACTAAGCCAGAAGAATTAGCAGAAGGAAAAACAATTTTTACTACTAATTGTATTGCTTGTCACAGAGCAGATGCTGGGGGAAATATAGGTCCAAATTTAACTGATGATCATTGGATTTTAGGTGGCGGAATCAAAAATTTATTCCATACAATTACAAATGGTGGTCGTGATGGAAAAGGAATGATTGCATGGTCTAAAAATGGATTAAAACCAAAAGAAATTCAAAAAGTAGCTAGCTATGTTTTATCTCTTCAAGGTAGTAATCCTAAAGATGGAAAAGTGGCTGAAGGCGAAGTTTGGGTCGATCCAAGTATAGCAACTAAGGCAATTACAAAAGTAGATAGTTTACAAGTTAAAAAATAAAATTACAGATATCTTTGACAAAGTTTTTTGACTTTGTTAAAGATTCTAACTAAATAAAATAAAATGTCAAAATTACCCGACGAAGCTTTTAGAGATACCATTGGAACAATCGATGAGGAGGGGCACAGAAAGTTTATTTTTCCAAAAAAACCATCTGGTAAATTTTATGATTATCGCAAATGGGTAAGTTATTTTTTACTCATAGTTTTGATTGCTAATCCTTTTATAAAGATTAATGGTAATCAGTTCATGATGTTTAATGTTTTAGAAAGAAGGTTCAATATTTTTGGATTCCCATTTTGGCCTCAAGATTTCTATTTGTTTGTTCTTTTTATGATTGTTGGTGTAGTTTTCGTTATTTTATTTACCGTAATTTTCGGTCGAATATTTTGCGGTTGGATTTGTCCTCAAACTATCTTTTTGGAAATGGTTTTTCGCCGAATAGAGTATTGGATTGAAGGTGATCGTGGGGCACAAATTAGATTGTCTAAACAAGAATGGAATGCTGAAAAAATAAGAAAAAAAGGAGTTAAATGGACGATTTTTTTAATTATTTCTTTTTTTATTGCCAATGTTTTTCTAGCCTATCTTATTAGTAGCGACGAATTATTTAAAATGATTGAAGAAGGTCCAGCAAATCATATTAGCACTTTAATCTCATTATTTATTTTTACAGGAGTTTTTTATTTTGTTTTTGTTTGGTTTAGAGAGCAAGTTTGTATAATTGCCTGTCCATACGGAAGATTACAAGGTGTGCTTTTAGACAATAAATCGATCAATGTAGCCTATGATTTTGTTCGCGGAGAAAAAGAAACTGGTCGTGCAAAATTTAATAAACAAGAAGATAGAGCAACCACTGGAAAAGGAGATTGTATAGATTGCAAACAATGTGTAAATGTTTGTCCAACAGGTATCGATATTAGAAACGGAACACAATTAGAATGTATCAATTGTACTGCATGTATTGATGAATGTGATACAATAATGGAAAGTGTCAATTTACCTAAAGGGCTTATAAGGTACGCTTCGGAAGATGAAATTGAGAAAAAAGATAAGTTCAAATTTACTACTAGAATGAAAGGTTATTCAGCAGTATTATTTATCTTAATTGGTGTTCTTACAGGATTACTATTTTTAAGAACAGAAGTAGAAACTACAATTCTTAGATTACCAGGGCAATTATATGAACACAAAGGAGATGATATAAGTAACATATTTACCTTCAAGATTATTAATAAAACTAATAATGATTTTGATGATATTCATTTCAAATTACACGGTATAAAAGGGATAATAAACGTTGTTGGCAAGCAAGATTTTAAAGTAAAAAAACAAGCGATGGCACAAGGAACTTTATTCGTACAAATACATCAGTATTTATTAGAAAATGACAAAACTAAATTGAAAATAGAAGTTTATAACGGAAATAAAAAAATAGAAACAACAACAACAAGTTTTTTAAGTCCAAGAAGTTTTGATTAATTATTAAAATAATAAAATTTAAAATCATGAAAATAAATTGGGGAACATCAATAGTTATAGCATTTGTGTTGTTTGCAAGCTTTATTTTATATTTTGTTTTGACAGTACAATCTAGTTCAAAATATGATAATGAATTGGTTGTCGAGGAGTATTACAAGCATGATGCAAAATTTGGAGATGAAATGGTAAGAATTCAAAATGCTGAAAATTTAAAATTAAAACCAGTAATAACAGATATTTCTGATGCTATTTCAATTGAATTTCCAAATACATTTATTCCAAAAGACATTAAAGGTAAAGTGTCCCTCTACAGACCGTCTAACAAAAAATTAGATTTCGAAATTCCAATTTCTTTATCTAGTTCTACTTTGCTCATACCTAAAAAAAGTTTGGTAGGCGGTCGCTGGGACATTAATATGGAATGGCAATACGACGGAAAATTATATTTAACAAAAGAGGTTATTTACATAAAATAGTCTTAAAAGATCTTTGTTAAGTTTACTACCTTTTTTAATTAAGACAAAAAAATGCTCTACACTGCTTTTATTTTCGGTCTAATATCTTCTTTACACTGCATTGGTATGTGCGGACCTATTGCTATGATGTTACCTG
>NZ_JBJXEN010000100.1:0-10855 GCF_046153165.1 Flavobacterium sp.
TGACAATAGTCAAATAATAAAATCCTTCAAAATAATTAAAACTAACTAAAATTAAATCATTATGAAAACAGCTTTACTTAAAATTTCAAAAGCAGCATTACTTTTTATAATTCTTACAATATCTCAAACCGCAAATGCGCAGGCTCCTCAAAAAATGAGTTTTCAAGCAGTTGTTCGCAATGGTAGTAATACACTTATTACTTCAGCTCCAGTGGGGATGAAAATTAGCATTTTGCGAGGCTCAGCAACAGGAACAGCAGTATATGTAGAAACGCAAACACCAACAACCAATTCAAACGGTTTAGTGAGTTTAGAAATTGGTACAGGAACAATTGTCACCGGAACGTTCTCTGGTATCAATTGGGCTAATGGTCCTTATTTTATAAAAACAGAAACAGATCCATTAGGAGGAAATTCATATACAATTTCTGGAACAAGTGAGTTAATGAGTGTTCCTTATGCTTTATTTTCTGCAAATTCTATACCAGGACCACAAGGTCCAATTGGATTGACAGGTCCTACAGGATCAACGGGAGCTACAGGACCTGCTGGAACAACAAATTATACATTTTTAACAAAAACAGTAAATTACACTATCACGAATACTGATATGTCTAACAATCTTGTTTTAATAAATACAACTACTAACACAGATTTAACTTTTACGCTACCTTTAGCAAATTCTGTAGTAGCAGGTAGAGTAGCATTTATTTCTGGTTCTTCAATTTCTAATTTTCAATCCATAAATGTTTTAACCAGCGGAACAGATACTTTACTAGGAATTTATACACCTGTGGGTACTACTAATCTCAATACAGCTATTGGAGCTTATGCATCTTGGGTGCAACTTGTTAGTGATGGTGTCAGTAAATGGTATGTAATTGGATTATATTTTTAGCAGTATCCAAAGAGACAAATTTCATAAACCGATAGGTATATTTTAATTATATTTGTAACAAATTAATACTATTTGATGATGATAAAGTCTAAAGCTGAACGTACCAAACAATTTATAATCGAAAAAACAGCTCCTATTTTTAATGCCAAAGGATATGTAGGAACTTCAATGAATGATATTATGAATGCTACTGGCTTAACCAAAGGTAGTATTTACGGCAATTTTGAAAACAAAGACGAGGTGGCTTTAGCCGCTTTTGATCAAAATTATAATACAATAGTCTCCTATTTAAGAAAGCAAATTGAAGTTCGTCCCAATATGATTGATAGACTTCTAGTTTATCCTGAAACCTATAGCGTTTTTTTAGATTTACCTTTTTTAAAAGCGGGTTGTCCAATTCTAAATACTTCGGTTGAAGCTGATGATACGCATCCTTTGTTAAGAGCAAAAGCGGTTAACGCACTTAAATTCTGGAAGACAGCTATTGAAAAATCAATTACAACTGGCATTGAAAGAAATGAAATTAAAGCCTCTACTAATGCTAATGAATTTTCATTCATTTTAATGTCTTTAATAGAAGGTGCTATGATGCAAGCCAAAGTTACGGGTAGTTCAGAAGTATTAAAAGTTACAATGAATTATTTAGAAAAAATGATTAAAGATTTAAAAGCGTAAAAAAATTTAAAATATAATATACCGATTGGTATTTTATTTAATATTCTAAAAATGGAGATCAAAACAATAGCATCATTTTTATCTTATTACGATAAGATCCGTGAAGGAACAAAACAAATTATTCAAGTAATTCCAGAAGACAAAATGGACTGGACATATAAATCTGGAAAATTTACAATTGCAGATGTAATAAGACACATTGCAGCAATAGAAAGAAATGTTTTTGCAGAATTAGTGATAGTAAACCCTGCTTGTTATGAAGGGTGCGGCAAAGAATTAGCAGATGGTTATGAGAATGTAATAACCTACTTCAACGAAATGCACAGTCAATCAATGCAAATTTTTAGAACTTTAAATGACGTAGACCTCAACAGAAAAATAGTAACATTAAGTGGAAGTGAAACAAAAATCGGCAATTTCTTACGAGCATTAATTATTCACGAAATTCATCATTGTGGTGCATTATGCATTTATTTAAATCTACTAGATGTAAAAACACCTTCTATTTTTGGATTAACTGAAGAACAAGTAATTGAAAAAAGTAAATCATTCGAAAATTCAGAAAAATGAAATACCTATTAATTATTCACGAAGTTGAAGATTACAAAGCTTGGAAAAAAATATTTGACAATGCATCAACTATAAGAAAGGATGCAGGTGAAATATCATTTCAAATTTTTAAGTACGACAACGTACCAAACAAAATTGTCCATTTTTCATTATGGAATGATATAGAAAATGCTAAACAGTTCTTTAATTCTCCAAAGTTAGTTCAAATTAGAGCAGATGCTGGTGTAAAATCACCTGATTTCATCTATTTGGATTTACTTGAAAGTGGTATTTTATAATTTGTAATACTATAATAGTGTAGTTAAAAAGAAATAATATAAAAAGGAACAAAATGAACGAAGTATATATCATAGCAGCTAAACGAACACCAATTGGTAGTTTTTTAGGAAATCTATCGGAATTTTCAGCAACACAATTAGGAGCAATCGCAATCAAAGAAACCTATCAATCTGTGGGAATTGATCCCAACACGATTTGTTCCGTTTATATAGGCAATGTCTTATCAGCAAATTTAGGGCAGTCGCCAGCAAGACAAGCATCAATATTCGCGGGTATTTCAGAGAATACTGATTGTACAACCGTTAATAAAGTTTGTGCTGCTGGAATGAAAGCAACAATTCTTGGCGCACAGCAAATTCAATTAGGACTGGAAGATTTAGTTATTACGGGCGGAATGGAAAGTATGAGTAATGTGCCACATTATAATCTACTTCGCAAGCCAGTTAAATTTGGCGATGTAAATTGTATTGATGGTTTGCTAAAAGATGGTTTAACCGATGTATATAACAATTTTCATATGGGAAACGCAGCAGAAATGTGCGTTGAAAAATATAATTTAACCCGAGAACAACAAGATGAATATGCTTTATCATCCTATGCTAAAGCGGTTAAAGCAACAAATAACGGCAAATTTAAAAATGAAATTATTCCAATAAAAATAATTCAAAAAATAGGCGAAACTATTATTAACAATGACGAAGATATTTTTAAAGTCATTCCAGAAAAAGTTGCCAAACTAAATCCTGTTTTTATCAAAAACGGAACGATAACAGCTGCTAATGCTAGTAATCTAAATGACAGTGCCGCTGCTCTTTTATTAGCTTCAAAAGAAGCAGTTGAAAAATATAACTTAAAACCAATAGCAAAAATTATTTCTTATGCTGATGCAGCCCAAGCACCAGAATGGTTTACTACCACTCCATCTATTGCCATTACAAAAGCATTAAAACAAGCTAACCTTTCAATCAAAGATATTGATTATTTTGAAATCAACGAAGCGTATGCAGCCGTGGTTTTAGCAAACCAAAAGATCCTTGATTTAGATAGTAATAAAATAAATATTTACGGCGGAGCAGTTGCAATGGGACATCCGCTTGGTGCATCTGGAGCTAGAATAATTTGCACATTAATTTCTGTTTTAAAACAAGAAGGAGGCAAATATGGTGTGGCTACTATTTGTAATGGTGGAGGTGGTGCATCTGCAATTGTTATTGAAAATATTAATCTTTAAAATATAAAAACTATGAACACAACTTATTTAGAAAGTATCAGAAAACAGTTTGAATATTACAAAATGTTAGGAGATAAAACAATTGACCAATTACCTGATAATAAGCTATTTTGGCAATACAATGAAGAAAGTAATAGTATTGCAATAATTGTTAAACACTTATATGGAAATATGCTATCACGATGGACAGACTTTTTAACAACTGATGGAGAAAAGGAATGGAGAAATCGTGATGGTGAATTTGAAAACAATATAAATTCAAAAGAGACACTTATTGAAATGTGGGACGAAGGTTGGAAGTGTTTTTTCAATGCTTTAAATCTATTAAATGCTGAAGATTTAAATCGAATTATATATATACGAAACGAAGGTCATACTGTATTAGAAGCAATCAATAGACAGCTTGCACATTATCCCTATCACGTAGGACAAATGGTTTTTATTGGTAAAATGATCTGCAATGAAAATTGGGTTTCACTTTCAATTCCAAAAGGAAAATCTAACTTCTATAATGCTGAAAAATTTTCTAAAGAAAAACACAACGAACACTTTACCGAAGAGTTCTTGAAAAAACCAAGTAAAGATGAATAAGAGCGAAATAATAACCAATCTGAATACAGCACATTCAGCATTTTGGGACAGAGCAATTCATTTGCCAAATCCAACTATTTCTGTAAAAGGTAAATGGTCAGTGGCTCAAAATGTGGAACACATTAATATAGGATTGTTACGAGTAAGTAATTATTTAGCACTTCCAAAATCGAATATCGAAACAAATTTTGGTTTATCAGAGAGAGCATCTGCAAGCAATGAAACAATTGTTAAAGTGTTTAAAAATGCTTTAGAAAATGGTATAAAAGCAACTGCCTCATTTATTCCAGAATTAAACCTAAATACCAATATTGAAGTATTAGTTAATGAAGGGAAAAATCTACTTGCAACGTTTATTTCAAATTTGCAAAATTGGACAGAAGAAGAATTGGAAACATACAATTGTCCACATCCAGTTTTAGGAAAAATTACAGTCCGAGAAATACTTTATTTCACTATTCATCACGTACAACATCACAATGAAACAATTACAAAAATGAAGTAAGATGAGCTTAAAAGAAACAGAAACCTATCAAATTGAAAATACTTCAACAGCCGATTTAAACTTCATATATACTCTTTTTGAAGAAGCGATTACTTACATAAAAAAGAATAATTATGTCGGCTGGACAACCTATGATAAAAACTTTATCAATCAGGATATTAGCAATAAACTTCAATTTAAAATAACAAACGGAAATGACATCTTTTGCGTTTTCAGTATCTGTTTTACTGATGTTGTGATTTGGAGAGAAATGGAAAAAGGAGATGCCATTTATTTACACCGAATTGTTGTTAATCCAAAATTTAAAGGGCAAAAACAGTTTGAAAAAATACTGAATTGGAATATAGAGTTTGCTAAAGAAAAAAGATTAAAGCATATCAGAATGGACACTTGGGCAAACAACCCTAATATTATAGAATATTATAAAAGTTTTGGTTTTAAACACATCGAAGATTATACAACTCCAAACACGCCAGAACTTCCCGAACAACATCGAAACCTTAAAGTGGCATTATTAGAAATGAAATTGTAACCTATAAAATCAAAATAAATGAAACAAGAAAAATGGTTTGATAGAAGTTTTAATTTTGAAAATAACCAAAATATTTTTCCGTCAATTTTAGAAAGACTTTCTGGAACTCCAATCCGTCTTGAAGAAAAGGTTATAGGTATTTCAGAAAACATTTTGACATTTTCTCTGGATAATACTTGGACAATAAAAGAAAATATTGGGCATTTAATTGACCTTGAACCACTCTGGCAAGGAAGGCTTGATGATATTATAAACGGTCAAATTGAATTACGCCCAACTGACTTACAAAACACTAAAACTGATTTAGCAAATCACAATGATACATCGTTACAAGGGCTACTTTCTGAATTTAGAAAAATAAGAGAACAAACTATTAAAACGCTACAATCTATAAAAGAAGAAACTGTTTTCAAATCAGCACTTCACCCTAGACTAAAAGCACCAATGCGAACGATGGATCTCTTCTTATTCGTTGCCGAACACGACGATCATCATTTGGCTAGAATAACTGAACTAATAAAAAACATAAAAAATGACAGAAACTAAAAAAACAAGAATTGCAATTGCAGGTATCGGTGGTATCGGCGGATATATTGGCGGAAAATTAGCATACTATTACTCAAATATTGATGATGTAGAAATCATATTTATTGCAAGAGGAGAAATGGCAGAGGCAATTAATAAAAAAGGATTAGAGCTAGAATCAAAAGGTACATCATATAAATGTATGCCAGCTTTAACTTCTGATAATCCTTTAGAAATCGGAATAATTGATATACTTATTGTCTGCACAAAAAACTTTTCGGTAGAAGAGCTTTTTGAAAAATATTCTACCAGCCTAACATCAAAATCAATTGTAATTACAACTCAAAATACTGTAAATGGTAAAGAAATTATAACGCCATATTTACCTTATGGAGCAACTCTTATGGAAGGAAGTATTTATATAGCTTCTAATGTTATTAAACCAGGAAAAATAGAGCACGTAAGTGGTCCAGCAAAACTCTTTTTTGGAACCGATGGTAATAACGATAGTAGAGGAGATAAAGTTGAAAAAATTCTTAATGATGCGGGTATAGATGCGACTTACACCACAAATATAAAATCTGTTTTATGGAAGAAGTTTATGTTCGTTTCTCCAGCGGCTATTGTTACGGCTCTATTTCAAATAACTTTTTCCGAAATAGTAGAAACTACGAAATCGGAATACTTATTTATCAATTTAATCTCTGAATTGATGCAATTGTCAACAGCCAAAAAAATTGCTATTGATGACAACACGGTTCTAAATAATATAAATCTACTTGGTAATTTTAAAGGCAATGTAAAATCTTCATTCCAACTGGATTTGGAAAAAAACAAACACACAGAAATCAATTCGTTAGTGAAATATGTTATCGAGGAAGCCAAATTGTTTCAAGTGCCAACTCCGCATTTTGATAGTGCACTAACCCAATTGTGTGTAATATATAAAAATTTAAAAAAAACTTAAAATGAAAAAATTAATAAAAATTAACTTGGCTTTCTGCTTATTTATAACAATAAATACAAATGCTCAAACAACAAAAACAATTACTGGTTTCAATCACGTAGAAAGTGTTGCCACAGACGGTAAATTTATTTACGCCGCCGACATTGGAAAAGAATTAAACCCAACGGCAAAAGATGGCGATGGTAAAATAATTAAATTGGATAAAAAAGGGCAAATACTTGATGCTAATTTCGTAAAAGAAAAACTAGATGCACCAAAAGGATTAGCGATTAACAAAGAAGTTTTATTTATAAATGATGTTGATAAAGTTCTTGCAATCGATTTAAAAACAGGAACTAAATTATACGAAATCGACTTTAGTAAAGACACCTCTTTCTTAAATGATATTGTAGTTTGGGATAACAACACTTTATACGTTTCGGCAACGGATAAAAGTAAACTTTACAAGGTTAATTTAATTGATAAATCCTATTCTGAAATTAAAACCGATGTAACTATTTCAGGAATAAATGGCTTGTTTTGCTATAAAAAAGCAAGTCGAATTTATTTAAATGGATTCGGAAGCGATAATAAACCAAACGGAGTTATCGGTTATATCAATCTAAAAGACAACACATTTACTCGAATAACTAATTTGGAAGGATTCTATGATGGCATATTTATCAGTAATGATGTTTTGTATGTAAGCAATTGGGTTGCTTTCGAAAAAAAAGGAATAATTCAAGGAATTGGAATATTTGGGTCTAACAAAGTTGCGATTATAAATATTTCTGAACCAATTTCTGGTCCAGCCGATTTTATTATAGTTAACGACCAATTAATTGTTCCAGCAATGATGAGTGGAGAAATTCATTTCATAAAATTAGATAGTGATTTGTATCTAAAGTTATAATCCATAAAATACTTTCCAAATCTAAAAAACCAAAACAATATGATAAGTCAACACGAAAAAGCAGTACAATTTAAAAAACTGCACGATGATAAATCTACTTTTATAATACCGAATCCTTGGGATGTTGCTTCAGCAAAAATTCTAACTCATTTTGGCTTTAAAGCTTTGGCTACTTCAAGTGCTGCTTTGTCATTATCTGAAGGTGCCAATGATAATGAATTGCCTATAGAAAAGGTAATGATTCATTTAAAAAATATTTCCACCTCAACACATTTACCAGTTACCGCAGATTTGGGGAATGGTTTTTTTGATAAGCCTGAAAACATTTATAACACAATAATTAAAGCATCTGAAACAGGAATTGTTGGAGCTTCAATCGAAGACACATTTTCAAACAAAAGTTATCCTTTTGAGTTGTCTGTTGAAAGAATAAAAGCAGCATCTGAAGCAGCTAAAAGTCTAAATTTTCCTTTCATGTTAACTGCTCGCGCAGATAACTATTTTATTGGAAATCCAGATTTAAAAGATACAATAAATCGATTAGAAGCTTACCAAATGGCAGGTGCAGATGTGCTTTTTGCTCCAGGAGTTAACTTAAAAACAGAATTAAAATCCATACTAACCTCAATTGACAAACCTTTAAATGTGTTAATGGGAATTAAAGGAGCTCCTATGAACTTGGAAGAATTGTCAGAAATGGGAGTAAAACGGGTTAGTCTTGGAGCTTCTCTTTATAGAACTGCAATGAGTAGTTTCATTCAAACTATACAACAAATTAAAGAGACAGAGCAATTTGATTTTGCAGAAAAATCCTTGAGCTTTCGAGAAATCAGCAATCTATTTTAGTAAATAGTAAAACAATAAAATAAGAATTATGTCTGTAGCAAAAAAAGAATATAAGCGTATTACGGTAAAGACACTTTCTGATATGAAAGTAAACAATGAAAAGATAACAATGTTAACAGCATATGATTATTCAATGGCAAAAATTGTCGACAATGCTGGTATAGAAGTAATTTTAGTTGGAGATTCTGCCAGTAATGTAATGGCAGGACATGAAACGACCTTGCCAATAACATTAGATCAAATGATTTATCATGCTTCTTGCGTAGTTAGAGCATGTAAAAGAGCATTAATTGTAGTCGATTTACCTTTTGGCTCCTATCAGTCAGATTCTAAACTAGCATTGCATTCTGCAATAAAAATAATGAAAGAAAGTGGCGCACATGCTGTAAAATTAGAAGGTGGTCAAGAAGTTAAAAAATCAATTAAAAGAATTATAAATGCGGGAATTCCGGTAATGGGACATTTAGGTTTAACACCTCAATCTATTTACAAATTTGGTACTTATGCAGTAAGAGCAAAAGAAGAAATGGAAGCAAATAGATTACTCGAAGATGCAAAAATATTAGAAGAAACAGGTTGTTTTGCCTTAATCTTAGAAAAAGTACCAGCCAGTTTAGCAAAAAAAGTAGCACAAAGTATTTCTATTCCAGTAATCGGTATTGGAGCAGGAGGCGATGTCGATGGACAAGTATTGGTTTTGCACGATATGCTCGGAATGACTCACGAATTTAACCCACGTTTCTTACGTCGTTACATGAACCTTTATGAAGATATGAATTGTGCTATAGGTAATTTTATTACTGATGTGAAATTAGTTGATTTTCCAAATGCAAATGAAGAGTATTAAACAACAAGCGATTAATAAATAAATTGATACAGGTGGAATTTGAAAATTATAATATTAGAATCATCAAAAAAGAAGATACGAAATCCTATTTTGAGTTAATAGAAAACAATAGACCCAGACTAGAAGACTTCATTTCAGGCATCGTTTCTAAAACAAAAAGCATAAATGACACAGAAGTTTTTATTGATGAAATAATAGAGAAGAATACAAACGAAGCCTATTATCCTTATGTAATAATAGAAACAATTAATAATGAAATGATAGGTTTTTTTGATGTCAAAAATATAGATTGGAATATCCCAAAAGCAGAAATTGGCTATTTTATCGATAAGAACCACACAGGGAAAGGAATTGCTAAAAAAGCACTGAATGAAATTGTTTCTCATTTTTTTTCTAACCTTAAATTTTCAAAGTTTTTATTAAGAATTCATCAGGAAAACAAAGCTAGTATAAATGTGGCTGAAAAAAGTGGTTTTACAATCGAAGGAACTATTAGAAGAGATTACAAAAAGACAAATGGCGAAATTGTAGACATGATGTACTTCGGTATAATTAACAACTAAAAAACAGTATAACTTAAAACTAATATAATGGAAAAAAATCCAAATTCAAAAGATAAAATTCGCTTCACAGATTGCGATATGTTCGGGCATTTAAATAACTCAAGATACCTCGAGTATTTAATTAATGCACGTGAAGACCATTTAAAAGATTTTTACAATTTCGACTTTAATGAATATTACAAAAACGATTTAGCATGGGTAATTGGCAGTCACGAAATTGTATACTTACGACCAGCTGTTTTCAATGAAATTGTAACAATTCAATCTAGTCTACTGAACCTGGATGTTGATTCTCTTCACGTAGAAACCATTATGATGGATGAAAGTCAAAATCAAATAAAAGCTATTATGTGGTCAAAACTCATCCCAGTAAATTTAAAAACAGGAAGAAAAGTACCTCATGATAGTAAATTTATGGAATGGGCAAAAACGATTGTAAACACAGAAGTAATTAATAATGTTGATTTACAAATCAGAACAAAACAATTACTTACTGAATTAAAAGTGAAACAAACTCAGTAAGTATTAATGTCAATTAGTTAGTAACACTATTAAATAAACGAAAAAGATGAATAAAATCCCTGTTTTAGAGTATATAAAAAAAATGTTAGTAGGTACCTTAACTGAAGATATTACCACAAGTATGAAATACCCAACTGCGATTTCAAGAACCTTAAAAATGGAAATAACAGAAATTGATTTCGGTAAAGCAACAATTCAGATAAATGCTGATGATCAAATTCATGGCAATCAACAAGGTACTATTCACGGAGGTTTACTATGCGAATTAGCAGACGCAGCTATTGGAACTGCCCATTCTACAATTGTTGGTGAAGATGAAACTTTTACCAGCCTTGAATTCAAAATCAACTTCTTTCGTCCAGTTTGGAAAGATACATTGCGAGCATTTGCATTTCCAGTTCAGTCTGGTAAA
>NZ_JBJXEN010000016.1:0-2962 GCF_046153165.1 Flavobacterium sp.
CAGGCGAATTAGGAAAAGAATTTGCTATTGCCGCACAACGCATTGGTCAAACTATAATCGCTGTCGATAATTACGAAAATGCACCAGCAATGCAGGTCGCTCACGGATTTGAAGTCATCAATATGCTTGATGGCGCCGAATTAGACAGAATAGTTGCCAAACACCAACCCGACTTCATCGTTCCAGAAATAGAAGCCATTCGTACCGAACGTTTTTATGATTACGAAAAGCAAGGGATTACCGTAGTTCCATCTGCTAAAGCAGCAAATTTTACGATGAACAGAAAAGCTATTCGTGATTTAGCTGCCAAAGAATTAGCCTTAAAAACTGCCAATTATCGTTATGCAACTTCTGCCGAGGAGTTACAAAAAGGTGTTGAAGCCGTTGGAATGCCTTGCGTTGTAAAACCACTTATGTCTTCCTCAGGAAAAGGGCAATCAACCATAAAAACAAATGAGGATATAGAGAAAGCTTGGAACTATGCCGTAGAAGGTTCTCGTGGTGATGTCGTAGAGGTTATCGTAGAGGCTTTTGTAAAATTTAATTCTGAAATTACCTTACTAACAGTTGCTCAAAATAATAACCCAACTTTATTTTGTTCGCCAATTGGACACAGACAAGAACGTGGTGATTACCAAGAAAGTTGGCAACCCGCTAGAATTTCCAACAAAGATTTGCACGAAGCACAAGATATGGCGAGAAAAGTTACTGAAGCGTTAGGTGGTGCAGGTTTATTTGGTGTCGAATTTTTCTTGACTGATGATGGCGTTTACTTTTCTGAATTATCTCCTCGCCCACACGATACAGGAATGGTAACTTTGGCAGGAACACAAAATTTTAACGAATTCGAATTGCATTTACGAGCTATTCTAAGTTTACCAATTTTTGAAATTACTTTAGAAAAAGCAGGCGCTAGTGCTGTTATTTTAGCCTCTGAGAATTCAAATAATCCAACATATTCTGGCTTAGAAAATGTAGCTTGTTTGCCTAAAAGCGATTTTAGAATTTTTGGCAAACCAACTTCAAGACCCTACAGAAGAATGGGTGTAGTTTTAACAAACGACACTTTAGAAACTCCAGTTGAAAAAATTGTAGAACGAGCGAAAAAAATCGCTACTTTAGTAAAAGTAAATTCATAAATTATGAAAAATATATTTTTAGTGCTTGCAATATTGTTATTCTTGATTTCTTGTGGACCACATAGATTAAGTTGTGGTCCTGGAAAAAGATGTGTCGAGAGCTCTAAAAAAAATAATCTTGAAAAAATTAAAGAAAGCAAAAGCAAAGTAAACGTTTAAAATTATGAAAAAAATAGTCACACTATTATTACTTCTTACTACATTTCTAGTTAATGCCCAAGATAAAAAAACTACTCAAAAGACTCAAATAGTTGAAGTTTCTTGTGGTCAATGTCAATTCGGAATGAAATCTGGCGGTTGTGATTTAGCGGTTCGTATCGATGGGAAATCATATTTTGTAGATGGTACAAAAATAGACGAACATGGTGATGCTCACGCTAAAGATGGTTTTTGTTCCACCATCAGAAAAGCAGAAGTTGTTGGCGAAATAAAAAACAATCGTTTCGCGGTATCTTATTTCAAATTGCTCCCTGAAAAAGAGTAATGGCGTTAATCCTTAAAAACATTTCCAAACATATTTCTCTTACACCTCAAGAGGAACTTCTCTTTTTATCAAAAACCGAAACAAAAAAACACAAAGCAAAAACCATTTTACTAAGTTCAGGCGAGATTTCTAAAAGCACTTATTTTGTAAACTCTGGTATTCTAAGAAGTTTCAATATAAACGATAATATTATTGAGCATGTATTACATTTTGCTTGCGAAGATTGGTGGATTGGCGATATGTATAGCTATATTTCTCAAAAACCTGGGAATCTTTTTATCGAAGTGCTAGAAGATGCTGAAATAGTTGAAATCACTAAAGAAAATCAACAAAAATTATACCAAGAAATCCCAAAGTTAGAACGATTTTTTAGAATTCTTGCAGAAAATTCATTGGTTTCTCACCAAGAACGACTCATGGATAATTTGAGTTTAACTGCAGAAGAACGTTTTGAAAAATTTTGTAAAAAATATCCAACTTTAATTCAAAAAGTATCTCAAAAAAATATAGCTTCTTATATTGGTGTCACTCCCGAATTCTTCAGTAAAATGAAAGCTCGTTTATTAAAAAAATAATTTCTTAATCTAGGTTAAGTAATCTTCGTTGGTCTTCTGCGTAAATTTGTATCATAATAATTACTAAATTTATAGATGATGAAAAATACAGTTTTACACAAAGCAAATACTCGTGGACATGCAGATCATGGTTGGTTAAATGCTTATCACAGTTTTAGTTTTGCTAGTTGGTACAATCCAGAAAGAGTACAATTTGGAACCTTACGCGTTTTAAACGACGATACTGTTGCTGCTGGAATGGGTTTTGGCACACATCCCCACGATAATATTGAAATTATCACCATTCCGTTAGAAGGCAATTTGGCTCACAAAGACAGCATGGGAAATACCGAAGTTATCAAAACTGGTGATGTGCAAGTAATGAGCGCTGGAACTGGAATTCAGCATAGTGAATTTAATCCAAATCACGACCAACACACTAAATTATTTCAGATCTGGTTGTTTCCAAAAATTAGAAATGTAGAACCTCGTTACCAACAAATTACATTAGACACAACGAAACAAAAAAATAATTTTGCACAAATACTATCACCAAACGCGGATGATGAAGGCGTTTGGATTCATCAAGATGCTTGGTTTTATTTAGCGGATTTCGACAAAGATTTTTCTAAAACTTATGAATTGAAAAAAGAAGGACACGGAATGTATGTTTTTGTAATTTCGGGAACTATTACTGTTGATGGACAAGAATTAGAAACTCGTGATGGTTTAGGAATTACCGCTTTTGAAACTTTAGATATCAAAGCAACTTCAGACTCAAAGTT
>NZ_JBJXEN010000026.1:0-44174 GCF_046153165.1 Flavobacterium sp.
TATCGGCAGCAGCCATTAATAATTGTTGGTGTGCATCTAAATCTGGTCCGTATTTTTGAACCGCTCCACCAGCAACCATAAGGAATGCTTTTTTCAATTTGCCAATCATTTCTTTCTCTTCGGCAAACAATTCAGAATAATCAGGAGTTTCAAATGAAGGAATTCCCATTAATTCTTCTTGTACTTTTGATGCTGGTCCTAATAAATCAATATGACCTTTCATGGCTTTTTTTATTAACATTCCAACAGAAAGCATTCTGTTTATTTCGTTTGTTCCTTCGTAAATACGAGCAATACGAGCATCTCTCCAAGCGCTTTCCATAGGTGTGTCTTCAGAGAATCCCATTCCACCAAAAATTTGAATTCCTTCATCAGCACAGGCTTGAACGTCTTCTGAAACTGCCACTTTTAAAATAGAACATTCTATAGCAAATTCTTCAACGCCTTTTAATTCTGCTTCTTGGTGTGATGCTCCTTCTGCTTCACGAGCAACGATTCTGTCTTCGATGCCTTTTGCAGCACGATATGAAGCACTTTCTCCAGCGTAACATGAAGTTGCCATTTCGGCTAATTTAGAACGAATAGCTCCAAAACTAGAAATAGGTGTATTAAATTGTATTCTCTCGTTAGCATATTTTACAGAACCAGAAATAACTCTACGTTGTGCATCTAAACAAGCAGCTGCTAGTTTGATACGACCAACGTTTAAAGCATTCATCGCTATTTTGAATCCATTTTCTCTTTCAGATAACATATTTTCAACAGGAACTTTTGTTTCATTGAAGAATACTTGACGAGTAGATGAAGCACGAATACCTAATTTGTGCTCTTCTTCGTTCATTGTAATTCCGTTTGCTGGATCATTTTCTACAATAAAACCAGTAATGTTTTTATCAGTACCAATTCTTGCGAAAACTATAAATAGAGAACAGAAACCTGCGTTAGAAATCCACATTTTTTGTCCAGTAATCGAGTAATATTTTCCGTCTTCAGATAAAACTGCTTTCGTTTTACCAGAATTTGCATCAGATCCTGCTCCGGGTTCTGTTAAGCAATACGCACCAAACCATTCGCCTGAGGCTAATTTTGGTACATATTTTTTCTTTTGCTCATCACTTCCGTAAAGCGTTATTGGCATTGTTCCAATTCCAGTGTGTGCTCCAAAAGCAGTAGAGAATGAACCCGTTGCACCCGAAATATAATCGCAAACTAACATGGTAGATACAAATCCCATTCCTAATCCACCGTATTCTTCAGGAACAGCAACTCCTAAAAGTCCTAGTTCACCAGCTTTACGCATGCTTTCTTCGGTAAATGCATAATCCTTTTTTTCAAAACGATCTTTATTTGCCCACAATTGTTTGTCTGTGAATTCTTTAACCATTGCACGCATCATGATTTGCTCTTCTGAGAAATCTTCTGGTGTAAATACGTTTTCACATTTTGTTTCTTTTACTAAAAACTGTCCGCCTCTTGTTATGTCTTCCATCACAATATCTTTTTTATCGTTAATTTAATAATTCGTAAATACCTGCAGTTCCTTGACCAGTTCCTACACACATAGAAACGATTCCGTACTTGCTTTTTCTTAATCTCATTTCTTCAAAAAGTTGCACTGATAGTTTTGCACCTGTACAACCTAGTGGATGTCCTAATGCTATAGCGCCACCATTTACATTTATGATATCAGGATTTAAGCCTAGTTCACGTGTAACTGCTAATGCTTGAGACGCAAATGCTTCGTTCAATTCGATTAAATCGATATCATTTAAATTTAATCCCGCTTGTTTCAATGCTTTTGGAATCGCTTTTACAGGTCCAATTCCCATGATTCTTGGTTCAACTCCTGCTGAAGCAAAATTTACTAATCTTGCAATTGGTTCAAGGTTTAATTCTTTTACCATTTCTTCACTCATAACCAGTACAAAAGCAGCTCCATCACTCATTTGCGAAGAGTTACCAGCTGTTACACTTCCATCGGCAGCAAAAACGGGTCTTAAGCCAGCTAATGCTTCAATAGAAGTTCCAGCTCTTGGTCCTTCGTCTTTGTTTACCACATACGATTTGGTTTCTTTTTTACCATTTTCATTGATAAAAGTTTGTTCCACTGTAATTGGCACAATTTGTTTATCAAATTTTCCTTCAGCCTGAGCTTTCAATGCTTTGTTATGAGATTGAAAAGCAAATTCATCTTGATCCGCACGAGAAATGTTGAATTGTTTTGCTACCGCTTCCGATGTTAATCCCATTCCCCAGTAGTAATCCTCGTGTCCTGCTGCTGCCATTTTATAATCCGGAGTGGGTTTGTAACCACCCATCGGAATATAACTCATACTTTCGGCTCCACCAGCAATGATACAATGTGCCATTCCTGATTGAATTTTGGCAGTTGCCATTCCGATTGTTTCCAATCCAGAAGCGCAATATCTATTTACAGTTACACCTGGTACATCTTCGATTTTTAATCCCATTAATGAAATTAAACGACCTACATTTAGACCTTGTTCTGCTTCTGGCATGGCATTTCCAACCATAACATCATCAATACGTTTTTTGTCGAAATTTGGCAATTCATTCATCATAAATTCGATGGTTTCTGCTGCCAATTCATCAGGACGTTTAAATCTAAAAACTCCTTTTGGTGCTTTACCAACGGCAGTTCTATATGCTTTTACTATATATGCTGTTTTCATCTTCTAGTTTCTTAATGGTTTTCCTTTGGTTAACATAAACTGTATTCTTTCTAACGTTTTTCTTTCCGTGCAAAGTGACAAGAAAGCTTCACGTTCTATATCTAATAAATATTGTTCAGATACTAATGTAGCTTCAGATAAATCACCACCAGCCATAACATAAGCTAGTTTATTTGCGATTTTAAGATCGTGTTCCGAGATGTATTTTCCAGCAACCATTTGATTAGTTCCAACTAAGAACATTCCTAAAGCTTGTTTTCCTAAAACTTTTACATCTGTTCTACGGATTGGTTGTGTATAACCCGCTTCGGCCATTAATAAAGCATGTTTCTTAGCTTCGGCAATTTGACGGTCTTTGTTCACGACCACAATATCTTTACCGTGTTGTAAAAGCCCAGAATCAAAAGCTTCGTAAGCCGAAGTCGATACTTTTGCCATAGCGATAGTCATAAAGTATTCTTGCAACACATTCAGTTCTACATCGTTTTTACGGAATAAATCAGATGCACGCAAGGCCAATTCTTTCGAACCACCACCGCCAGGAATAACCCCAACGCCAAATTCAACCAATCCCATATAGGTTTCTGCTGCGGCAACCACTTTATCAGCATGCAAACTCATTTCGCAACCACCACCAAAAGTCATTCCGTGAGGAGCAACCACAACAGGGATTCCGGAATAACGCACACGCATCATCGTGTCTTGGAACATTTTGATGGCCATATTTAGCTCATCATATTCTTGCTCCACGGCCATCATGAAAATCATTCCAATATTGGCACCAACAGAGAAATTCGCTGCTTGATTTCCAATCACCAAACCTTGGTATTCTTTTTCGGATAAATCTATCGCTTTATTGATTGCAGCTAAAACATCACCTCCAATAGTGTTCATTTTGGATTGGAATTCTAAATTCAAAATTCCGTCTCCCAAATCTTGGATAATAGCACCGCTATTGCTCCATACTTTTTTACTTTCGCGAATGTTGTTCAGGATGATGAATGCATCTTGACCTGGAACTTTAGTTTGTGATTTTGTTGGAATATTGTAGAAATAAGTAGCGCCCTCTTTAATACTGTAAAAACTCGTACTTCCAGAAGCTAACATTTCGGTAACCCAAGCTGCAGGTTCAAGACCTTCGGCTTTCATGATTTCGATTCCTTTTTCAACACCAATGGCATCCCAAATTTCGAATGGACCATTTTCCCATCCAAAACCAGCTTTCATGGCATCGTCTATTTTGTATAATTCATCAGAGATTTCAGGAATACGGTTGGAAACATAAGCAAACATTCCAGCAAAACTCTTTCTGTAGAATTCACCAGCTTTGTCTTTTCCTTTTACCAGAACCTTAAATCTGTTGATTGGTTTGTCAATTGTTTTGGTCAATTCCAAAGTAGCAAAAGAAGCTCTTTTGGCAGGGCGGTATTCCAAAGTATCCAAGTCCAAAGAAAGAATGTCTTTGTCTACTTTTTTGTAGAAACCTTGACCAGTTTTACTTCCCAACCATTTGTTTTCCATCATTTTGTTGACAAAATCAGGAAGTTTGAATAACTCGTGTTGTTCGTCCGTTGGACAGTTTTCGTAGATTCCGTTGGCAACATGCACCAAAGTATCCAATCCAACAACGTCGACAGTTCTGAAGGTTGCCGATTTAGGTCGACCAATAACCGGACCAGTTAATTTATCTACTTCTTCAATCGTTAATCCCAATTCTTTTACCAAGTGGAACAAACTCTGAATTCCGTAAATACCGATACGGTTTCCAATGAAAGCAGGAGTGTCTTTGGCAACAACCGAAGTTTTTCCCAAGAATTTTTCTCCGTATATCGTTAAGAAATCCAATACTTCTGTTGAAGTTTGTGGACCAGGAATAATTTCGAATAATTTTAAGTAACGAGCTGGGTTAAAAAAGTGAGTACCGCAGAAGTGTTTTTGGAAATCTTCACTACGTCCTTCGCTCATAAAGTGAATCGGAATACCAGATGTGTTTGATGTTACCAAAGTTCCCGGTTTTCTAAATTTTTCAATTTGCTCAAAAACCAATTTTTTGATATCCAAACGCTCTACAACCACCTCAATGATCCAATCTACATTGGCAATCTTGGCCATGTCGTCCGTAGTGTTTCCAGTGGTGATTCGGCTGGCGAATTTTTGACTGTAAATAGGAGAGGGCTTCGATTTTAATGAGTTGGCTAAATGTTCGTTTACCACTCTGTTTCTTACGATTTTGCTTTCTAAAGTGAGTCCTTTTTTAGTTTCAGCTTCAGTAAGTTCTCTAGGAACGATGTCTAAAAGTAAAACTTCGACACCAATGTTGGCAAAATGACAAGCAATTCCCGAACCCATAATTCCGGATCCAATTACTGCAACTTTTTTAATTGTGCGTTTCATTTTCTATTTTTTCGGTTTGATTAAATATGTTTTTATCTTGAATTAATTCGTTTATTATTTCTGAAACTTCCATGAAGTTTTGAAGTTTTTCATGTGATACGTTTTGTTTTACCGTTTCATTAAATTTTAGAACTGTATTTTTAGACAATTCTCTTTTTTCTTTTCCAAATTCGGTTAAATATATTAGAACACCACGACCGTCGTTTGGATTTGGCTTTCTGTATATTAAACCTTTTTCTTCCATCGATTTTAAGGTTCTGGTTAGGCTAGTCGCTTCCATTCCCATTTTTGGACCTAGTGTCGTAGAAGGCGTTCCTCCTTCTTTATCGATACTTAATAATGTAAATCCTACTGCCATAGAGGCTCCATATTTTGCTGCTTCTTCGTTGTACATTCTGGCTACTGCCTGCCATGTTGCGCGAAGTATATAATCGATTGTTTTTTCTTTCATATTTTATTATAACAATTTCAAAGATACTAAAAATTTATTATGCACGCATAGTAAATAATGTTATTTTTTTAGTTTTATATAAAAATAAATAAAAACAACTTCTAAAACAGTTTGTTTATCAAGCATTTATAAGTATATGTTATTTTATGGGAAATTGACTTTTGTTAGTTTTAAATAAAAGTATGGTTAGAGAATTGAGTATTTAAAACAAGATTATATTTATTGTTAATATTAATAATTAAATAATTTTCACTTGAAAATACGTAAAACTACCTGATTATTTACAAATGGAATACAATATTTTTGTGACTATTTTACAGCTTTGAGTAATGTTTTAAAAAAAGAATCTTATATTGGTTTTTTGCTCGGAATAAAGAGAAATATATACAAATAAAATATTCATTATTAAGCAATAATCTAAAAAATGGTCAGTAAACAAGAAGGTGTTGCAATTAGAAATGCAGGTATTGTATTACTCAATAATTATGTCTTGCTGTTGCTAGAACGTTTAGATTTAGTTGAGGAAAATAAGTTTAAAAATGAGGAATGTCAATTGCAAGGAGTTCATTACTTGCAGTATTTGGTTACGGGTTTATCTAAGACAGAAGAAAGTTTTTTACCACTTAATAAAGTATTGTGTGGTTTACCATTAGTAACACCAGTTGCTGATGGTATTGAGATTACAGATAACCAGAAAAATCTAATTTCGGGTCTTATTAATGCTGCAATTTCTTATTGGCCAACCATTGGTAATACTTCTGTAGATGGTTTTAGAGGCAATTGGTTAGTTAGGGATGGGTTTTTAGTAGAAATGGAGGAACGATGGGAATTAACTGTAGACAAAAGGGCGTATGATTTATTAATTCATAAATCACCATTTTCTTTTTCAATTATTAAATATCCTTGGATGATAAAACCTTTGCATGTAATTTGGTCATATTAAAAACACTAATTTTATAGAATAAATAAATTATAAGAAATTATGATTGAATCGAATATTAAATCACCAGGTGTTTATATAGATGAGTTAAATGCTTTTTCAAATTCGGTAGTTCCAGTAGCAACAGCAGTTCCTGCTTTTATTGGTTATACACCTACAGCTGTATACGAAGGAAAATCTTATACTAATGTGGCTCAAAAAATAACTTCTTTTGCAGAGTTTCAAGCTATTTATTGTTTTCCAGATCCTGCTCCTCCAGCAAGTCCAGCAAAGCAATACACACCAGAATATTATTTGACTAAGCAAAAAAGTCAACCCACAAAAGGGGATTATATTCTTATTGATAGTGATTATTATTCTATTGTTCCTGATCCAAATACCATTTATTATTTATACAATAGTATAAGATTGTTTTATGAAAATGGAGGAGGAGATGCTTATATTGTTTCAGTAGGTTGTTATGGACCACATTCTAAAAAACCAATAAATGCAGGTGATCAAATTGTAAATCCTAATGTACAACTAACCGATTTACAAGATGGTTTGTCATTGCTCTTGAATGAGCAAGAGCCTACAATGTATATTTGTCCTGAAGCAACATTGCTGAGTGTCGAAAACAATGGTGTTATAATGCAAGCAATGTTGAAACAATGTACAGAAATGCAAACTGCTATAGCTATTTTTGATATTATAGGAGCAAGAAATCCAGATCCTACATTATATGCAAATGACATCGAAATTTTTAGAAACAATACTGGTTCGCTAGGATTAAATTATGGTACGTCATATTATCCTTTTATAGGAACTACCATAATGCAAAATCAAGATATCGATTATACAAATTTATTTGGAGGTGATACAAAACAACTAAAAGCAATTCTAAATCCTGTGGATAATCCTAATCCAAATGTTGCAAGTATTTTTACAAACATCAATAACCCTTTATCTGGATTATCGATAATACAAAATAATAATGCTTTAATAAATGCTAGTGAAACCTATGCCCTTATTATTAAACATATATTGATTGATGTTAATATTTTACCACCTAGTGGTGCTATGGCTGGTGTAATTACTACTATTGATAATCAAGAAGGAGTGTGGCAAGCGCCAGCTAATACGTCGATTGTAAGTGTTTCTTCATTGCCTATTAATTTGTCAGATGAACAACAAGGGAACTTGAATATAGATGCTATTTCAGGGAAATCGATTAATGCTATTCGTTTTTTCAATGGAATAGGAATTTTAGTTTGGAGTGCAAGAACTCTAGACGGAAATAGCTTGGATTGGAAGTATTTATCAGTAAGAAGAACCATGACTTTTTTAGAACAATCTTGCAAGTTGGCTGCAAATGCGTATGTTTTTGAACCCAATGACAAAAACACATGGGAATCTGTTAAAGCTATGATAAGTAGTTTTTTAACATCAATATGGAAAGAAGGAGGACTACAAGGAGCTTCTGCTTCTGATGCATTTTCAGTAGCGTGTGGATTGGGAACTACGATGACTTCTGATGATATTCTAAACGGATTTATGAATGTAACCGTAAAAGTAGCCATTATTCGTCCCGCAGAATTTATTGTACTTACTTTCCAACAACAAATGGCTGTGTCTTCGTAATTATTAATAAAAATAGCTCATTAACACCACAATGTTAATGAGCTATTTTTTTATCCTTTTTTAAATTTTCCATTATCGACATCTTTCAAAAACTGAATTACTCCTGAAAAATAGTTTTTCTGGTCATCATATTGTGAAAGGTGACTTCCGTTTGGGCAAAACAAAAATCGCCCGTTTTGTACTTCATTAGCAATCCATTTCATGTGTTCTGGATTCATGGTGTCATATTTTGCACCAATAGCTAAAGTCGGAATTGTTAATGTTTTGAGTCTAGACTTTATATCCCAATTTTTCAGCGTCGCATTTCCTGTGATTCCAAATTCACTCGGACCTTGCATAAATACATATACGTTCGGATTGATATGTTTGAATGCTCTGTTGATAGATTCCGGCCATTCTTCTATGGGTTTTCTCAGAATATGTTCAGTATAATAATATTTAAATAGTAATTCGGTGTATTTTGGATTCGTATAATCTTTATTTTTTTCGAATGTTTTAATTTGATTGAAAACTTCAGACGGAAGTTGCGGACCAAGTACTTCTTCAGCATATTTATTATATTCTGGTGCACTTGCCATCATATTTGAAATAATGAGTCCTTTTAGATTTTTTTGATATTTAAGTGCATATTCCATAGCGAGAATTCCTCCCCATGATTGTCCTAGTAAGTAAAAATTAGTATTGTCCAGTTTTAATGCTTTTCGAACTTGTTCTACTTCCTCTACAAAGCGTTCATTTGTCCACAAACGGTTATCATTTGGTTGGTCGCTGTAATAAGAACCAAGTTGGTCGTAATAAATATATTCGATACTTTGGTTTGGAAAATAACCATCAAAACTTTCGAAGCATTCATGTGTTAATCCAGGTCCGCCATGAAGTAAAAGTACTTTTATGGTTGGATTATTTCCTACCGTTTTTGTCCAAACTTTAAATTTCCCAATAGGAGTTGTAATCGGAATCATTTTTATTCCGCCAGTAAACTGGTCGTCTCGTTTGGAAAAGTCTAAATAATTGGCTTTAACAGATTCTTCGGGTGTATTTTTACAATTATTAAAGAAAAAGATAATAAATACTGATAATATTAAAGTTCTTATTTTCATAATAATGAGTTATAAATTATCTTTTTATTTTGGATTTAATTATAAATTTTCTCGTATAAACCTTGGTATTTTTCTAAAACAACTTTTCGTTTTAGTTTTAATGTTGGCGTAAGATGACCAGCAGGAATTGTCCATAAATCTGGTGTAAGTTCAAAACGTTTTATTTTTTCCCAATTACCAAATTTCTCGTTCAATAAATCAACTTCTTGTTGAATACGTTCGATAACTTTTGGGTTTGCAATTATTTCTTCATTTGTATTTCCTAAAGGTACATTGTGTAATGTTGCCCATTCTTTTACAAATTCGAAATTGGGTTGTATAAATGCTGCTGGCATTTTTTCGCCATCTCCAATCACCATTATTTGCTCTATAAAACGCGACTGCTTCATCGTATTTTCTAACAATTGTGGCGCAATATATTTACCACCAGAAGTTTTAAACATTTCTTTTTTACGATCTGTAATTCTTAAGAAACCTTCATTGTCAAATTCTCCAATATCACCAGTGTGAAAATAACCATCTTTGAGAACTTCTTTTGTTTGAGCTTCATCTTTGTAATAGCCCATCATCACATTTGGACCTTTGCATAGAATTTCGCCATCGTGAGCAATTTTCACTTCTACATTATCAATTACTTTACCTACAGTTCCAATTTTGAAACCTTTATTTCTCATATCGTTTACCGATATTACAGGAGAAGTTTCGGTTAGTCCATAACCTTCCATAACGGGAATTCCTGCTGCTGCAAAAACTCTAGTTAGTCTTGGCTGCAAGGCAGCGCTTCCAGAAACCATAAGATCTAAATTACCACCCAAACCTGCTTTCCATTTGCTAAAAACAAGTTTTTTTGCTATCTTAAGTTGCATTTCGTACCACCAGCCATTTGCTCCGTAAGGTTCGTATCGTAATCCTAAATCTATAGACCAAAAGAAGAGTTTCTTTTTGATACCAGTAAGTTCCGCTCCTTTTGCATAAATACTATCGTACACTTTTTCTAAAAGTCTAGGTACAACAGACATAACTGTTGGTTTAACTTCTTTAAGATTATCACTAATTTTATCTATAGATTCTCCAAAATAAATAGATACTCCATAATATTGATATAGATACAATATCATTCTCTCAAAAATATGACAAACGGGTAAAAAGCTTAATGCCTTACTATTTGTGGCATCAAAAGGAATTCGATGTGAGCTATCTAAAGCATTTGAAACTATATTTTGATGAGAAAGCATTACACCTTTTGGTTTTCCTGTTGTACCTGAGGTGTATATTATAGTAGCTAAATCATTAGTTTGCACTGAATTTTTTCTGTCGTCAACTTCGTTTTGGTTGGTTTTGTCTTCACCTAATTTAAGTAATTCTTTCCAGCTTTTACAATTTTCAATATCATTAAAAGAAAAAACTTCTTTAAGATTTGGAACATTATTTTTAATTAAATTTACTTTTCGAAGTACTTCTGAATCGGAAATAAAGCAATATTTTGCTTCACAATGATTCAAAATATATTCGTAATCATCCTCTGAAATTGTTGGGTATATTGGGACATTTTGTGCACCAGTTTGTAAAATACCAATATCCATAATATTCCATTCTGTTCTATTATTGGTTGATATTATGGCAATTTTATCGTTTTTTTGAATTCCCATTCGAAGTAATGCCCTCGAAATGGTATTTGCTTTATCAATATATTCTTGCGTCGAAGTTTTTACCCAAACTCCATCTTGCTTTGTGACAAGAGCATCAAGTAAATTTTGTTTATCTAGTTGGTAATAAGGAAAGTCGAATAATCTTGTAATCTTGGTCATTCTAAATATGGGGTTAATTTTTATGCAAATTAATAAAAAATACCAAGAATTACAATTTTTGATTATTTAAAGTCAACAGAAAGAGAATTTACACAATATCTTACACCAGTTTTTGTTGGACCATCATTAAAAACATGACCTAAATGTCCTCCACAATTAGCACATACAATTTCGGTACGAATCATACCATGTGTGTTATCTTTTATATATTGTACTTTTCCTGGAATTGATTCGTCGAAAGATGGCCAGCCACAATGTGCATTAAATTTTGAATTGCTTTCAAATAGCGGTTCTTTACATCCACCGCAAACATAAGTTCCGTTTTCGGCATGAAGGTTATAAGTTCCAGAGTGTGGGGATTCTGTTCCTTTTTGTCGAAGGATTCTATATTTTTCTTCACCAAGCTCCATTTTCCATTGGGCTTCGGTTTTTTCTACTGGATATTTCATAATTATTTTTTTGGAATAAATAAGATTGAAACCGAATTGGTACAAAAACGTTTTCCAGTTGTTTCTGCTGGACCGTCATCAAAAACATGGCCTAAATGTCCACCACAATTAGCACACATTACTTCAGTTCTTTGCATACCAAAAGTTGAATCAGTTTTATAAATCACACTTCCTTTGATAGCTTGGTCAAAGGATGGCCAACCACATTCTGAATTAAATTTTGCATCGGAAGTGAATAAAGGATTCTTGCAGGCAGCGCAAGCATAATATCCTTTTTCGAAATGATTCCAATATTCTCCCGAGAAAGAAGCTTCTGTACCTTTTTTTCTTAAAACGTCATATTGTTCTGGAGTAAGTTCAGATTTCCATTGTGCATCCGTTTTTGAAATTTTATATTTAGGTATTACTTTTTCTGCTTTCTTTTCTTGACTATGGCAAGAACTTAAACTGAAAACAAATGCTAATAAAATGATTATTTTTTTCATTTTCACTATATTTAATTTTGAATAAAATCAAGCACTTTATTAATGACATTTACATCGCCAAGAATTTTCCTGTGTCCTAATCTCTGGGTAATAAGCATTTCGCTGTTTGCTAAATGTTTATGAATGTTTTTTCCGCAATAAATAGGCACTTCATAATCGTTCTCATCATGAATAACTAGAGTTGGAATAGTTACTTGTTTTGCGGCTAGATGTGCTGCATAATTTTGCATGGGTTCACCAAACCTTTTTTCAAAAAGTTCACTCATTCTATTGGCAACAATTGGTTTTAGCTCTAGTTTTTTGACATAATCATCAAGAATATCTTCAACTTTATCACCACTTCCTATAACTACTAATTTTTTTAGTTGCAATCCCTGCTTTACTGAATTTAATAACGCCATTCCACCAAGAGAATGACCAATAGCTGATTCGAAAGGACCATACAATTTTTCTAATTCTAATATAGAAGCTATAAATTCTGGCATTAAGGTTGTTTTAGTTCCAGATTTACCATGAGCTGGAGCATCAAAGCTTATTGTAGAATAACCTAAATTAAGTAGTTCATCCGCAAATTTTACTAATTGAGTACCACGACCTGACCAACCATGAACTAGTAATATTTTTTTCGGACTATTTCCGTAATGATACACTACAATTTTTTTATTGATTTTTGGAACAAATACAATTTCTTGATTAGTATTTTGTTCCATCATTAATTCCCTATTTGGAGTTTTATGTTTAATAGGAGTTGTAAATATTTTTGAAGCCAATTTTGTTACTAATCCCACAGAAAAGAACTGAGTAATTTTGACGGCATATAAAATGGCTTTTGGAATTTGAGTGTCTTTCTTTTTTTTTGTTTTCAAAATACTGAAATTTAAATAGAGTGCAATTTAAGTTTTTAATTTTTTTGGTATAAAAATTGAATCATAAATTAATCATAAAAATACTTTGTTAGTTTTTATAAGTATAATTTGAAAAAACACATTAATTTTGTAATATATTAAAACACATTAAAAAATGAAAAAAGGAATCATAATTTCAGCTATAGGAATTTTAGTTTTATCGTGCGCTACAAACCCGTTCACAGGAAAAAGCACAATGGCTTTAGTTCCGGATAGTGAGATATTTCCATCAGCTTTTCAACAATATGGACAATTTTTAGCCGAAAATAAAGTGATTTCAGGAACTAAAGATGCTCAAAGGGTTGAAAATGTAGGTACTAAAATAAAAGTGGCTGCAGAAAGATGGCTAACTGCAAATGGTAAACCAACCTATTTAGCTAATTACAAATGGGAATACAAGCTGGTTGAGAGTAAAGAAATAAATGCTTGGTGTATGCCAGGAGGAAAAATAGTTGTTTATACAGGTATTTTACCTATCATGAAGGACGATGCGGGAATGGCTGCAGTTATGGGACATGAAGTCGCTCATGCTCTAGCAAATCACGGACAGCAGCGTATGAGTGCTGGTATGTTGCAACAACTTGGAGGTGTAGGCGTAGCGGTTGCTACAGGCAATAAAAGCCCAGAAACACAACAAATGATTATGCAGGCTTATGGAGTAGGAAGCGAGGTTGGCGGTATGTTACCTTTTAGCCGTAGTCATGAAAGTGAAGCCGATATGATTGGACTTACACTTATGGCAATTGCAGGCTATAATCCTGATAATGCTGTTGCAATTTGGGAGCGTATGTCTGCCCAAGCAGGAGGAAATGCTCCGGCAGAAATCATGAGTACACACCCATCAAACGAAACACGTATTGCAAATCTAAAAACGCTATTGCCTCAAGCAAAAGCTGAGGCAGCAAAATTTGGTGTTATTTTTAAATAAAAATATATTACTTTCGAAGCCACGCAATGCGTGGTTTTTTTTATGCTAAATTTTTAAATTATGAAGACACTTCGAAAAGGAGATAAAAAATTACTAAATGCTTGGGCATTTTACGATTGGGCAAATTCAGTTTATAGCTTGGTAATTGCTTCAGCTATTTTTCCTATTTTTTATGAAATGATTTTTAAAAATAGAGGAAATAATTACGTTGATATTTACGGTTATCACTGCAAAGATACCGCAATGATAACTTTTGTTACAGCATTAGCGTTTCTAATAGTTGCTTTTATTTCGCCTTTTTTATCAGGAATCGCAGATTATGTAGGAAACAAAAAAGCATTTATGAGATTCTTTTGTTACCTTGGTGGTTTGTCTTGTATTTCTCTATATTGGTTTAATTTAGAAAATTTGTTTTTAAGTTATACAGCTTATTTATTAGGATTAATAGGCTTTTGGGCGAGTTTAGTTTTTTATAATTCTTATTTACCAGATATTGCATATCCTGAACAACAGGATAGAGTTAGTGCAAGAGGATTTTCTATGGGATATATAGGAAGTACTATATTGTTGATTATAAATCTTGCGATGGTAATGTTTCCCGATAAGTTTTATATCACTGCGGATAATCCGGATAGAGCAAGAGAAATTGCAATGCGAACTTCTTTTTTAATGGTTGGTATTTGGTGGATAGGCTTCAGTCATATAACTTATTATTTTTTACCAAAAGGTTCATCAACAGGGCATAAAGTGACTAAAGCAGTCCTTTTTGATGGTTTTAGAGAACTAAAATTAGTTTGGAAACAATTGCAACAAAACATTACCTTAAAAAGATATTTGCTAAGCTATTTTGTATTTATCATGGCAGTACAAACTGTAATGTTAGTCGCTACATATTTTGGAGCTACCGAAATAAATTGGATAACTCCAAGTCAGAAAACAACTGGGCTAATCATTAGTATATTAGTCATTCAATTGGTTGCTGTTTTGGGTGCTTTTCTTACCTCGAGAGCGTCAGGAAAATTTGGAAATATTAATACTTTAATATTTCTTAATGCATTTTGGGCCATACTTTGTGTTTTTGCTTATTTTGTTACAGAACCCAATGAGTTTTATATTGTAGCTGGTTTCGTAGGATTAGTTATGGGAGGTATACAATCGTTAGCTCGTTCTACTTACTCAAAATTATTACCAGAAACAGATGATACTGCATCTTATTTTAGTTTTTATGATGTGACCGAAAAAATAGGAATCGTTATAGGAATGTCTATATACGGAATCATAGATCAAGTTACAGGTTCTATGAGAAATTCGATAGTATTTTTAGCTATTTTCTTTGTAATAGGAGTGATTTTGCTATTAAGAATTCCGAAAAATAATTTGTTAAGCAATAATTAATATTATATTTGAATAAAATTTTAAAAATTAACACCTACAAAATGAATAAAATAAAAAGTATTTCTGCATTTTTATTATTGTTTTCAGCAGTAATTTTAACATCATGTTCTGTAGAACCTTATACTGGACCAATGCCTAGTTCTGCAAGTAATGGAGGAAATCAATCTACTAATGATTATTGGCCTTCGGCTATTAATAATCAATGGGTTTTTAGTTTAAATGGAGTTAATCAAGCACCTCTCAAAATGGTTTCTATAGATGCTATTGGAGGAAATAGCTACTATACATTTAATTCTCAATCTAACGGAGGAGTAAGTCAAGTAACTAGATTAAGAAAATCGAATGGAGATTATTATTTAAAAAGTGAAGATGTTATAGTTGCGGCTCAAGGCGGAATTCCAGGATCTACGTCAACTGGGACAGAAAGAATACTTTTAAAAGATTATTTAGCTGTAGGAGGTACTTGGACTACTGATTATGTTCAGACTACAACATATACTGATCCTACATATCCAGTTGTTACAACTAATTTTAACATCGTTTCAACTATTTTAGAAAAAGGTTCAACTTTAACTGTTGGAGGTCAAACGTTTAATGATGTAATTAAGGTGAGAGTAGTACAAAATATTACATTTTCTGGACAAAATTCTTCTGCAATATCTTATTATTGGTATGCTAAAAATGTTGGCCCTATTAAAATTGAAACAACATCTGGAATAACAACTTATATTCAAGATTTAGTATCATATATTTTAAATTAATTTTTATAAAATATACTTAAAAAACCCATCTCCTTCAAAAAAGAGATGGGTTTTTTATGGCATAATCCTTGACTTATTACAATGAATTTGATGTAAATAATTCTCTTATTTATTGATTTTCAACTAAATGATAGTTTATTATGTAATAACTTTGCATAGTAAGCATTCTATGTTTAATGACAAAATGACCTAAATACAATATGTCTCAACAAAAAATAATTACCATTGACAATTTGTCACTACAAGAATTCGATTCTGAAGCAGATTTAATTCCACTTCTTACGCCAGAAGACGAAGAAGAAATGAACAATGAAGAATTACCATCAGAATTGCTCATTCTTCCGCTTCGAAACACCGTGCTTTTTCCAGGTGTTGTAATCCCTATTACCGCTGGGAGAGATAAATCGATTAAGTTGATTAACGATGCCAATGCTTCCGATAAAATTATCGGAGTCGTATCGCAAAAAAATGAAGAAGACGAAGATCCTACCGAAAACGATATTAATAAAATAGGAACGGTTGCTAAAATCCTTCGTGTTTTAAAAATGCCTGACGGAAATGTAACCGTAATTTTACAAGGAAAAAAACGTTTCGAAATAGATAAAGTAACGGCTACAGAACCTTACATGAAAGCTTCGATAAAAGAAGTCAAAGAAGAAAGACCAGCTAAAAAAGACAAAGAATTTTCGGCTATAATCGAATCCGTTCGTGATTTGGCAATCCAAATTATTACCGAAAGTCCAAATATTCCTACCGAAGCTACTTTTGCAATCAAAAACATTGAAAGCAATTCATTTCTGGTAAATTTTGTTTCTTCAAATATGAATCTTACGGTTACAGAAAAACAAGATTTATTAGAAATAAACAAGCTAAAAGAAAGAGCTTTAGCGACTTTAAAATTCATGAATTTAGAGTTTCAAAAATTGGAACTTAAAAATGACATACAATCTAAAGTTTGTTTCGATTTAGACCAACAACAAAGAGAATATTTCTTGCACCAACAAATGAAAACCATTCAAGAAGAATTGGGCGGCGTTTCGCAAGAAGAAGAAATCGAAGAATTACGTGCAAAATCTAAAACTAAGATTTGGGACGAAAAAACGCAAAAGCATTTTGATAAAGAATTGTCAAAAATGCAACGTTCTAATCCACAATCACCAGATTTTGGTATCCAAAGAAATTATTTAGAATTATTTCTAGATTTGCCTTGGGGAAAATATTCTAAAGATAAATTCGATTTAAAAAAAGCAGAAAAAATCCTCGATCGAGATCATTTTGGTTTGGAAGATGTTAAGAAAAGAATGATAGAACATCTTGCAGTCCTCAAATTGCGGAATGATATGAAATCGCCAATTTTATGCCTTACAGGACCTCCAGGAGTTGGAAAAACATCTATCGGAAAATCTATTGCAGATGCTTTAGGTAGA
Organism: Flavobacterium sp.; assembly: GCF_046153165.1. Classification (GTDB taxonomy): domain Bacteria; phylum Bacteroidota; class Bacteroidia; order Flavobacteriales; family Flavobacteriaceae; genus Flavobacterium. The sequence continues at coordinate 17,357 of NZ_JBJXEN010000026.1, forward strand.
GAATATGTTCGAGTTTCTTTAGGTGGTTTGCGTGATGAAGCGGAAATTCGTGGACATCGTAAAACCTATATTGGTGCAATGCCAGGAAGAATTCTTCAAAGTTTAAAAAAGGCGGGAACATCAAACCCAGTTTTTGTTTTAGACGAGATAGATAAATTGTCAACAAGTAATCAAGGTGATCCATCATCGGCATTGTTGGAAGTTTTAGATCCTGAGCAAAACAGCGAATTCTATGATAATTTTCTAGAAATGGGTTACGACTTGTCGAAAGTTATGTTTATTGCGACTTCAAACAATATGGCAACCATACAACCTGCCTTGAAAGACAGGATGGAAATCATCAAAATGTCTGGTTATACTATTGAAGAAAAGGTTGAAATTGCCAAACAACATTTGTTTCCAAAACAATTAGCAGTTCATGGTTTAACCTCGAAGCATTTAGTAATTGGTAAAAAGCAATTAGAAAAAATAGTAGAAGGTTATACACGTGAATCTGGTGTTCGTGGACTAGAAAATAAAATTGCACAAGTAATTCGAAATGCTGCCAAATGTGTAGCTATGGAAGAAGAATACAATATAAAAGTGACTGATGAAGATATTATCAAAATTCTAGGTGTTCCTAGATTAGAGAGAGATAAATCAGAAAATAATGATGTGGCAGGTGTTGTTACAGGATTGGCTTGGACATCAGTTGGTGGTGATATTTTATTTATAGAATCCTTAATTTCTCCAGGAAAAGGAACCATGACTATTACTGGAAATTTAGGTACAGTAATGAAAGAATCAGCAACCATTGCTTTAGAATATATTAAAGCCAATGCTGAATTATTGGGACTAAATTCCGAAATGTTAGCCAAATATAATATTCACTTACACGTTCCAGAAGGCGCAACACCAAAAGACGGTCCAAGTGCAGGAATTGCTATGCTAACATCATTAGTGTCTGTTTTTACTCAGAAAAAAATCAAGAAAAGTTTAGCCATGACTGGCGAAATCACTTTGCGTGGAAAAGTATTGCCAGTTGGAGGAATCAAAGAAAAAATTCTAGCGGCAAAACGTGCAAACATTAAAGAAATTATTTTGTGTCACGAAAATAAAAGTGATATCGACGAAATAAAACCTGAATATCTTACAGGTCTAACTTTTCATTATGTGAAAGAAATGAGTGAGGTTTTAGCCATTGCCATTACAAATGAGAAGGTGAAAAAAGCTAAAATATTATAAATTAAAAAACGGTTAAATTTTTAACCGTTTTTTTTATAAAAAAAATAATATCTTCGCTTCTGCGTTATATAGTTTTTAAGACGCCAAAAAATAAATGCAAAAAAAACACCTAATTCTCTTATTATTTACAATCTATACTTCGACTTATAGTCAAATAGGAGGGCAGGGCGTATATCAGTTTCTAAATCTAATTTCGTCGCCAAGACAAGCCGCATTAGGAGGGAAAACAATTACAAATTATGATTATGATGTTAATCAACCTTTATTTAATCCAGCAAGTATAAATACCGAGATGGATGGGCGTTTAGCTGTAAACTACGGAAACTATTTTGGCGATGTAACCTACGGAACGGGAGCTTTTGCTTATACATATGATAGACACGTACAAACATTGCATGGCGGAATTACCTATATAAATTACGGAAAATTTGATGGTAGAGACGAATTCGGAGCCACCACAGGGGAATTTACAGGAAGCGAAATTGCACTATCATTAGGCTACGCTTATAATGTACCTTTTACAAAATTATATCTAGGAGGAAATGCAAAATTTATCTCCTCTACACTCGAAAGTTATAATTCATTTGGAGTCGCTGCCGATTTGGCTGCTATGTATGTAGATGACAAAAATGATATAAATTACGGGCTTGTAGTTCGAAATTTCGGAACACAAATTAAAACTTACAACGGTACAAATGAGAAATTACCGTTCGAAGTCATTGCAGGAATATCACAAGAATTAGAAAATGTACCCATTCGCTGGCATTTAACACTAGAAAATTTACAACATTGGAATGTTTCCTTTGCTAATCCTGCTCGAGCAACACAAACTATCGATGGAGAAGCTACTCAAGAAAAAGTAGGATTTCTAGGAAATACTTTTAGACACGTTATTTTTGGCGCCGAAATTTTCCCTAAAAAAGCATTTAGTTTAAGACTAAGTTATAATTTTAGACGCGCAGCCGAACTCAAAATTCTAGAACAACGAACATTCTCAGGAATATCAGCAGGTTTCGGAATCCGATTCCGAAAATTCCGCTTCGACTATTCTTACTCAAGATACACCTTAGCCGCAAATACAAGTTTATTTGGACTAACAATCAATTTGTATAACAACGAAAAATAATTTTTTTGAAGCAGTAACCCTAAAGTATTTAGCAAATAATATTCCTGCTGTACGTTTCAATCTTTTCTTTTTTAAAGGAAAAAAGAAAAGGATTTCCACTTCCATCAGGGCTAAAAACAAACTTTGAGACTGCTATTAAACATTTTAAAAAATTGAAAAAAATAACCATTGCCATCGACGGATTTTCCTCAACAGGAAAAAGCACATTAGCCAAACAGTTAGCCAAACATTTGGGTTATATATATGTAGATACAGGTGCTATGTATCGTGCCGTAACCTATTATGCGATGCAAAATAATTACATTAATGACAAGGAGTTTAATCAGCAAGCACTAATAAAAGATTTGCCTAAAATTAAACTTACTTTTCATTTTAATCCAAATTTAGGATTTGGCGAAATGTATCTAAATGATATTAATGTTGAGAATGAAATTCGCACTATTGAAGTATCTAGTTTTGTAAGTAAAGTAGCTGAGGTATCTCAAGTCAGAGCTAAACTAGTCGAGCAACAACAAGAAATGGGCAAAAATAAAGGAATCGTTATGGACGGTCGTGATATAGGAACTGTAGTTTTTCCTGATGCCGAACTCAAAATATTCATGACAGCCAGTGCAGAAACTCGAGCACAACGTCGTTATGATGAAATGTCAGAAAAAGGACAACTTATTTCCTATCAAACAGTTCTCGAAAATGTACAACAACGAGATTTTATAGATACCCATCGTGAGGATTCTCCACTTGTAAAAGCTGATGATGCTATAGAAATAGACAATTCTCATTTGTCTAGAGAAGAACAATTTCAGGTTGTTCTGGATTTGGTTAATAATATTTAGAAAAATTTATTTGTAAAGTTATTTTTATTGTTAGTTTTACGTTTCTAAAAAATACCTAACCGATTTAAAAACTAAAAAATGAGCATAAAATATAGATTAACAATAATGAGCTTCTTACAGTTGTTTGTGTGGGGAGCTTGGTTAATAACGATAGGGAATTATTGGTTTGGTACAAAACAATGGAGTGGAGAAAATTTTGGTGATGTATTTTTAACTCTTGGAATTTCTTCAATTATTATGCCTGCAATTACAGGAATTATAGCTGATAAATGGATTAATGCAGAAAAACTTTATGGAATACTACATATTTTGTATGGTTTTGTTTTATTTTATTTACCTCAAGTTGATTCGCCAAATACTTTTTTCTGGGTTATACTCATGGCAATGCTTTGTTATATGCCTACGTTATCACTTTCTAATTCAATTTCATATACTATATTAAAGAATAATAATTTTGATATTGTAAAAGTATTTCCTCCTATCCGAGTATGGGGAACTATTGGTTTTATTGTAGCAATGTGGATTACAAATTTAACTGGAAATAAAGCTTCGGCTAATATGTTTTATATTGCAGGAGTTGTTGCTTTATTTTTGGGAATTTATGCATTTACATTACCAAAATGTCCTCCACAAAAATTAATTGAAGAAAATGCTTCGTGGACTAAGAAATTAGGATTAAATGCCTTTAAATTATTTGGAACATACAAAATGGCGTTGTTTTTTATCTTTTCTATGTTTTTAGGAGGTGCATTGCAATTAACAAACATGTATGGTGATGTATTTTTATCTGAATTTGGAAATTTTGAAAAATATAAAAATTCATTTGTAGTTGAGTATTCAACTATTATTATGTCAATTTCTCAAATATCGGAAACCTTATTTATTCTAGCTATTCCTTTCTTTTTGAAGCGTTTTGGAATCAAACAGGTAATGCTAATTAGCATGTTGGCTTGGGTTTTACGTTTTGGTCTGTTTGCTTATGGAGATCCTATAGGAGGACTTTGGATGATTATTTTATCTTGTATTGTATACGGGATGGCATTCGATTTCTTTAATATTTCAGGTTCATTGTTTGTAGAAACTACAACCGATTCTAATATTCGTTCATCTGCCCAAGGATTATTCATGATGATGACAAATGGATTCGGTGCTTTACTAGGAGCCAAAATAAGTTCTATAATGATTGCTAAGTATTTTACTTTCAAATTTTCAAATTTAAATGATTTACTAAATCATTTTGGAACTGATGTTGACAATCCAGCTATTAAAAATATATTAGGGAACAATAAAGTATTAGAAAATAATGTGCTTGAAAAATTTGTAACAGTTAGAGATTGGTCAAATATATGGTTGTCATTTGCTATTTATGCTTTAGTAATTGCAATAGCTTTTGCAGTTTTGTTTAAACACAAACACGATCCTAAAGATGTAGAAAGTGTGACTCATTAAAATTGAATAAAAAAAGGTACGTAATCGTACCTTTTTTTATTCAATAAATTAGATGTATATTTAAATATAAAAAAAATATTTCTTATTATATTAGTATTTTTGTTACTGTGTATTCAGTATTTCTTAATTTTTAAAAACTTAAAATGGACAATAAAGAGTTAATACAAAAATTTTATAATTCATTTGCTGCTGGTAATTCAGAAGGAATGATAAGTTGTTATCATGATAATATCCAATTTGAAGATCCTGCTTTTGGAAAACTACAAGGAGAAGACGCCAAATTGATGTGGGAGATGCTTTTAAGCAGAAATACAAGCTTAAAAATTAATTTCAATGATGTACAGGCTAATGAACATAATGGTTCCGTAAATTGGATTGCTGAATATACTTTTGCTCAAACAGGAAGAAACGTAATAAATAAAATTTCGGCTCAATTTGAATTTGCTGATGGTAAAATAATAAAACATACAGATTATTTTGATCTCTGGAAATGGACACAACAAGCACTAGGATGGAAAGGATATTTGTTTGGTTGGACACCATTTATGAGAAGTAAAATTCAAAAAATGACAAATGGGTTTCTAAGTACTTATAAGAAAAATAAAAAATAAAATGAAGTTAGATATACTCGCTTTTGGAGCGCATCCAGATGATATAGAATTAGGCTGTGCTGCAACAATCGCTAAAGAAGTTTCACTTGGTAAATTGGTTGGAATCGTCGACTTAACTCGTGGAGAATTAGGTACACGAGGATCTGCAGAAATTAGAGATATAGAGTCCGCAAATGCAGCTAAAATTCTTAAAGTTGCTGTGAGAGAAAATCTCGGTTTTAGAGATGGTTTTTTTAAGAATGATGAGGAACATCAATTAGAAGTTATTCGAATGATTAGAAAGTATAAACCAGAAATTGTACTTTGTAATGCTATAGATGATCGTCATATAGACCACGGAAAAGGAAGTAAATTAGTTTCTGATGCTTGTTTTTTGTCAGGTTTGTCAAAAATACAAACTAGTTTAAATGATGCCATTCAAGATGCTTGGAGACCAAAAGTTGTATACCATTATATACAATGGAAAAATATACAGCCTGATTTTGTAGTTGATGTTTCTGGTTTTATGAATATTAAGATGGACGCTATTATGGCTTACGATTCGCAGTTTTATAATCCAGAATCGAAAGAACCAGAATCTCCAATAACTTCTAAAAACTTTTTAGATAGTGTAAAATATCGTGCTCAGGATATAGGAAGGCTAATAAATGCAGAATTTGGTGAAGGTTTTACAGTTGAAAGGTATTTGGCAGTCAATAGTTTAGGTGATTTGAAATAATTTTTTTATTTTTTTCTTTGTAAAACACAACTTTTACAATATATTTGCACTCGTTAAACAAATGGTGGTTGTAGCTCAGCTGGTTAGAGTATTGGTTTGTGGTGCCGAGGGTCGCCGGTTCGAACCCGGTCAGCCACCCTAAATAACGCAAAAGCTCCGAAGTAATTCGGAGCTTTTTTTTATGCTATTATATTTCTTGTGTGAGTGATTACTTTCCAGATTTATCTACTTTTGGTCTGTCTTTTGCATTGGCTAATTCCCAGGCACTGCTAAAAGCAAGCTGAGCTCTTTTTGCCAAGGCATCAAACTCTATTTTTTCTACTTCATCACTTGCTTTATGATAATCTTCGTGTACGCCGTTAAAAAGGAATACAGATGGAATATTATGTTTTGCAAAATTATAGTGATCTGAACGATAATAGAAACGATTAGGGTCGCTACGATCATTAAATTTATAGTCTAAATTAATGTTTGTGTATTTTTTGTTGGCTTCCTCGCAGACATTATATAAATCGGTCGAGAGATAGTCTGAACCAATTATATAAACATAATTGTTAGAACTTTTATGAAACTCATCACGACGACCTATCATATCTATATTAATATCAGTAATGGTATTTGCTAGTGGGAACAAAGGGTTATCTGTGTAATAACGAGAACCATGTAAACCATGCTCTTCGCCTGTTACATGAAGAAAAAGGATTGAACGTTTTGGACCATGACCTTCATTTTTTGCTTGCTGAAAAGCTTGAGCAATTTCTAATAAAGCAACTGTTCCAGAGCCATCATCGTCGGCACCATTATAAACTTCCCCTTCTTTTGTTCCTATATGATCGTAATGTGCTGAAATAACGAGAACTTCTTTAGGTTTCTCAGAACCTTCAATATAAGCCCAAATATTTTCAGAGTCAGGTAATTTTTCTCCATATCCATTATTCATGAATGATGCTGGTACTTTTTGATAAAAACTAGTTGCTCCTTTTGGAAATGAAATTCCATTTTTGGTATAAGTTTCTACGAGATATTTTCCTGCTTTTTTTTGTCCTTCAGATCCTGTTTCTCTTCCTCCCATTTCGTTTGAAGCCACAATATAAAGATGCGTTTTTAAATCTTCGACAGAAATTGAGTTTATATATTTGGTTACGTCTACAGGAGTTTTAGATGCAATTGTTTTTTTGCTAGAACAACCAGCAATTGCAATAGATGTTAAGGCAAATAGGAGAATTCTATTTTTCATTAGTGAATATTTATAAAAGTAAAGACTACAAAAATTAATAATATGAAAGATATAAAAAACATATTTATAAAATACATAAGTAAACTTTTTATAAATGAAATTGTTCTAGTTTCTTCATAAAACCTATGATGTGCTTTAAAAAAATAAATTATAACCCAAATAAATTGAGCAAACATTAAAAAACCTAAAATAATATCTACATATTTATTGTCTCCAAAAACAAAAGCTAGTGTTGCACTAATGATTGTGTATATTAATGAGAGTAGTAATAAAAACGAAAAGTAATGCAATGTGAAAATTCCATGATCAAAATAATACCATCTTTTTTTGCTATGAAAAAGCCATAAAATTAGAGCAAAAATTGGCATATATATAAATAATACTTTTGGAAAATTGTGAAAGAAAGATTCCTTAAATTTTTCTATCAATTCATCTCCAGAATACTTTCGAGATATTTGAATCATTCTTTTTGTAAACCAATATTCTATAGAAGATAGTTTTTGAGAAGATTTACCATATTTTTGTATAGAGTCTAGTTGTTTTACAGATTTGTATTTTTTCTTACCAAAATAGAAAGCTTCATTTTCTTTTTCTTTAGATTTTTTGAGGTAATTTATAAGAGTGTCAGCTTCTTTTTTGGTTAGTTTTCCGTCGTTTTGAAGAGCAATAATTTTCAATTCTTCTTTAGAAATAGGGGCTTTTTTATGATTATTATCTTTGTTATTGTCTATTTCAGCAAGAGAATTTTTAATATTTGCTCTAGTTTCTTCTTTTTCTTCTTTTTTCTTTACATTAATAACATGTGATTCTTCTTCTGGCAGAAGAGATAGTGCAAAAAATGTGATAAAGCTAATAAATATATATAATCTGACTGGTGCCAAATAGGAGAGTCGCTTACCAGATAAATACTCTTTTGTTAACGAAGCGGGTTTAAAAAGTAAATTTCTAATTGTTCTCCAAAAAGCATTTTCATAATGAGTTAAATCTTCAAAAAAATGTAGAAACAGATGATGAAATGTTTTACGAGTATCTTCATTTTTTTGCCCACAATTAGGACAGAAATTATTTTCTACAACATGTCTACAATTTAAACAAGTTTTATCTTTTCGTATATTACTTTTGCTCATATAAAAAAATTAATCTTCTTCTGTCAATGTATTTGTATTCGAATAAGTCCGCCATTTTTCGATGCATTCTTTCATGTCTTGAGGCAATTCAGTATCAAAACTCATAAACTCTTTTGTGGTCGGATGTTCGAAACCTAAAGTTTTAGCATGCAAGGCTTGGCGTGGTAATATTTTAAAGCAATTGTCTATAAATTGTTTGTATTTTGTAAAGGTTGTTCCTTTTAGAATTAAATGACCTCCATAACGTTCGTCATTAAATAAAGGATGTCCAATATGTTTTAAATGTGCACGAATTTGGTGCGTTCTTCCCGTTTCTAATTTACAAGAAATAACAGTAATATATCCAAAACGTTCTAAAACCTTATAATGAGTTATCGCTGGTTTTCCTATTTCTGGATCAGCAAAAACAGCCATTTGCATTCTGTCTTTTACATGTCGTGCAAGATTTCCTTCTATGGTGCCTTCATCTTTTTGGACATTTCCCCAAACTATGGCAATATATTCTCTTTCGGAAGTTTTATTTTCAAATTGTTTTGCTAAATGAGTCATGGCTTGCTCAGTTTTAGCAATAACTAAAAGTCCTGTGGTATCTTTATCTATACGGTGAACTAATCCTGGACGTTCACTGCTGTTTAGAGGTAAATTCTGAAAGTGAAAAGCCAATGCATTTACTAATGTACCCGTATAGTTTCCGTGACCCGGATGAACAACTAATCCTGCGGGTTTGTTTATTAATAGTAATGCATCGTCTTCATACACAATATCTAACGGAATATCTTCTGGATCAACTCTGTTTTCAAATGGTGGATGCGATAACATAATAGTTACTACATCAAAAGGTTTTACTTTATAATTTGATTTTACAGGAACATCATTTACAAAAATATTTCCAGAGGTAGCAGCTTGTTGAATCTTATTTCTTGTAGCATTTTCTAATAAATGCATTAAATATTTGTCTATCCTAAGAATAGATTGACCTTTTGTTGCAACAAATTTATAATGCTCGAATAATTCTTCGTCTAGTTCGTTGTCTATAGTTATATTTTCATTCATTATTTTGTCGAATCTTTTTTAATACTATCTTTTTCAGAACCATTTAGGTCTTCTTCAAAACCTATTTTTCCATCACCAAGAATTAAATCAACTTTTGTCATTTTTAATACTTGTTGACCAGCTTTTACAGATTTTCCATTCATTTTCATTTCTAAAACCATATCTTTTGCAAGATTTGGAATATAGCTAGTGTCTCCAACTTCAAGCCCTAATGCAGCAAGTGTAGGAACGGCTTGACGATAAGTTTTCTGAATTAAATCTGGAATACGTACTTTAGAATAGCCGGTTGAATTTATTTTTAAGTAAATCACTCTATTTTGTTTTACTTTTTCTCCCGGATTTGGATCTTGTTGTACTATTGAAAGTTTAGGATATGCTGCATTATAATCTACAGTATCCAGCAACTCATAATCTAAGTCGAGCTCGTCTAACTTGTCTTCCGCTTGTTCTAATGTTAGTTTACTTAAATTAGGAACAATAATTTCTTGACCATGATTTGTTGTAAAACTTATCCAAATAATAAACAAATAAAGTGTTGCACAAACAATAGTAATGGCAATAAGTAATTGCTTGATAAATGTAAAACTGAATAAAAACTTCTTGAAACTCATAAAAATGTATTTTGACAAAGATAATAAAATTGTAAAGTGTTTTCATTCGAAAAAAAATGATAATTTTGTTAAGTAATTTAATTCTTTTTTAGATGAACGTAGCAGTGGTTATGGGAGGATATTCTGACGAAAGTGTAATCTCGTTAAGAAGTGGTCAGTTAATTTTAAACAATTTAGATAAATCGAAGTACAATATCTTCGAAGTTCATATACTTCCGAATGATTGGTCAGTTCTAATAAACGGAGAAAAATACCCGATAAATAAAGCGGATTTTTCCTTTACTAAAGATAATATTACAACAAAATTTAATGTTGCTGTAAACACAGTTCATGGTACACCAGGTGAAGATGGACATTTGCAATCCTATTGGGAACTTATGGATGTTTCTTATACCGGTTGTAATTTTTACCAATCTGCTTTAACATTTAATAAACGTGACACTTTATCAGTTTTAACTAAATTTAATATTCCAAAAGCGAAATCTATATATTTACGAAAAGGAGATAGCATTGACGGAAACAAAATAAAGGAAGAACTAGGTTTACCATTTTTTGTAAAACCAAATCAGTCAGGAAGTAGTTTAGGTGTTTCTAAAGTTGATGTTTTAGATCAATTAGAAAAAGCACTCGAATTTGCTTTTGCAGAAGATAACGAAATCTTGATTGAATCTTATCTTAACGGAACAGAAGTTTCGGTCGGAGTTTTAAAGTATAAAGGAGAAACCAAAGTTTTAGGAATTACCGAAATACTTTCTCAGAATACTTTCTTCGATTACGAAGCTAAATATTTGGGTAAATCTCAAGAAATTACGCCGGCACGAATTTCAAAAGAAGAAGAAGAATTAGTTGTCGAATCTGCCAAGAAAATTTATGATTCGCTAGGAATGTCAGGTTTTTCTAGAACCGATTTTATTATCATGAATGGGATTCCACATTTTATCGAAATAAACACCAATCCAGGACTTTCGCCACAAAGTATATTCCCTCAGCAAGCAACGTATGCAAAAATGAATATGACAGAAATGTTAGATAATGAAATTGCATTAGCTTTGAGCAGAAAACCAATTTGGAAAAAATAATTATGAGAAAAGCTATATTCCCTGGTTCATTTGATCCTTTAACATTAGGACATCTAGATATTATAAAAAGAAGCATTCCGCTTTTTGATGAGATTGTAATCGCTATTGGAGTAAATGCCGAAAAAAAATATATGTTTTCACTCGAAGAAAGAAAACATTTTATCGAAGAAACTTTCAAAAATGATCCATCAATATCCGTAATTACTTATGAAGGATTAACTATCGATTTATGTAAAAAACTAGGTGCCGATTTTATACTTCGTGGTCTTCGCAACCCAGCCGATTTCGAGTTCGAAAAAGCTATTGCACATACTAACAGAAGATTATCTAAAATAGAAACAATTTTTCTTTTAACAGCTGCAAGCACCTCATTTATAAGTTCTAGCATTGTTCGTGACGTAATTAGAAACGGAGGAGATTATAAAGTTTTAGTCCCTGACGCTGTTAGAGTAAAATAAAAATTCTTAAATGTTTTCTAACCAATTCTTAAAATCATAAAAATTTTGAGGAGAAATTCCATGTCCAATAGGATATTCTTTATACACATTTTTAATACCTAAACGATCCAATAATGGTTTTGCTTTTCTAGCCCAGTCTACAGGAACTACTTGGTCTACAGTCCCATGTGATGCAAATAATTTTAAATTAGAAAAATCATTTTTGTCAAAACCTTCTTTAGCAATTTCAGTATTAAAATAACCACTCATAGCCACAACTCTTTGCACTTTTTCGGGATAAGATAGCGCTACAGCATAACTTAAAATAGCACCTTGGCTAAAACCAATAAGTGTTATATTGCTAGTATCTATTGGATAATTTGCTGTTAATTCATCAATAAAATTTGCTATTAAATCTCGAGAGCTTCTGGCTTGATTTAAATCTGAAAATTTGTTTTCACCAGCATCAAAATTTATAGCATACCAAGCATAACTTCCGTATTGCAAATCGTAAGGAGCACGAACCGAAATCACATAATAATGATCGGGTAATTCTGATGCAAACGAAAATAAATCTTCTTCGTTACTACCATAACCATGAAGTAATATTAATAAAGGATTTTTTTCCAGTTTTGTTTTTGGTTCTCTAACAAGATGATGTAAAGTCATTTTTTTAAATGTTTTTAAAAATTTTCTGAAGAAAATTTCCAATAATTGGTAGTGATTTAGTTTCTCCTTTTGCAGCTGTTAACATTCCGTACATGCTTAATACTGAAATAAATATCCACATCGAAATGAGGATCATACTATTGTTGAAATTTGAGATTATTAAACCCAAACTAATAAAAATAATAGTGATTCCTAATCCTTGTCTAATATGAAATGATGCAAAACTATTTTTGTTTTCAGAGTTTATAGATAAGGCTACTAAAGGGCCAATTATAATTATATAACTTAATATTGCTGCTGTTTTTCCGTCTTTTTTATCTTCCATTTTTATGCTAAAACTAATTTTCCTTGATTATAAATACCATATACTTTCCCTTTTGTTTTTGTATCAAGAAAAGCTGAATTTTTAGATTTTGATAAGATATTTTCTTCTGTAAATATTGATTCTTCTTCAGGATTAAATAAGGTAATATTTGCTTTTTTCCCTTCCGTAATTGAAGTTGTTTCTTGACCAAATATTGTTCTTCCACTTACTAATTTTTCTATAATAATCTCTTTTGGTAATATGGTTTGTAAAGTTCTAAAAGCACTTTCTAAACCAATAGTTCCGTATTTTGCTTTATCAAATTCCATTTTTTTGTTTTCAATATCAATCGGATTGTGGTCTGATGTGATACAATCAATTGTATTGTCTAAAATTCCTGCGATTAATGCTTTTTTGTCTTTTTCTGTACGAAGTGGAGGCAAAACCTTATAACGTGTATCAAAACCTTCAATTTCTTTATCTGTTAAAATTAAATTATGTACTGCAACACTACAAGTTACTTGCAAACCTTTGGCTTTAGCTTCTTTAATTAATGCAACAGATTTTGCGCTCGAAATAGTAGGAATATGTAATTTTCCACTAGTATATTCTAGTATAAAAAGATTTCTTGCAATGATTAATTCTTCCGCAAGTGATGGAATTCCTTTGAGTCCTAACATCGTAGAAACGATTCCTTCGTGAACCATTCCTTTGCCTTTTATGGTATTATCTTGAGCAAAAGCGATGACTAATCCGTCGAAATCTTGGGTGTATTGTAAGCTTATTTTAAGTAAATTGGCATTATCTAAGCTCTTGTTATAATCGCCAAAAGCTACTGCTCCTGCATTTTTCATATCAAAGAGTTCGGCCAAATCATTTCCTTCACTTTTTTGTGTTAATGCTCCAATCGGGAAAAGTTCTGTGGCAAAACCATTGGCTTTTTGTTTTACAAAATGTATTTGCGATTGATTATCTACTATTGGGAAAGAGTTTGGTTGTAAAGCAATTCCTGTAAATCCAGATTTTGCAGCCACTTGTAATCCGTTTGCAATAGTTTCTCTATCTTCAAAACCAGGCTCACCAAGGGAGACACTTGTGTCAAACCAACCTTGAGAAACGTGTAAATTATCTAGTTTTATTTCTTCAAAACTTTCGTTATTTTCAATATTTGAAGCTATTTTTAAGATAATTCCGTTACTAATTTTTATATCCACAACTTGATTATGTAATGGGTTTTTAGTATCGATAATTCGTGCTGCTTTGAGTATCAAATTCATTTTACAAATTTTTGTATAAATAGTTCAAGTAGTAAAAATAATAGTGCAAAAATAAGAAACCATTTCCAAACTTGGCTATCGGTTCTATTTATTTGAATGGTATCAAAAAAGGATTCAATACTAGAAATAATATTTAAATCGGCTAAAGTTTCACCACTTGGTGTTGTCAAATTGCTTTCTTTTCTGTCAAAATTAAAACTAATATTTCCAACAGCTTTTTTACTCTGAATAACTTCAAAATTACCTGCTAAAGTTGGATTATCAGCACAAGAAATTTTGACTTTGTCTCCCATAATTTGTTGTGATGGAATAAACTCTTCTGAAGAATTTCTTATAGAAATAACTTCATTATTATTTGTATTGGCTGTAATTAAAAAAGGATTAGTACTTCCAATAGTTTCATATTTCACACCATTTTTATCATTATTGATGGCCATCTTGTAAAAAGTAGGTACAATAAGTGGAGAGTTCTGAAAATTACTATTTGTCTTATTTATTGGTGCAGAAAAGACAAATACAGTGCCTATTTGCTTTTGTATTGATGTTAAAAAAGCACTTTGGTCATCATAAGTTATAGCTTGTGACGCATTACTTTTTATGACAAAAGATTGTAATGTATTCGGGTATTGAAAATTAGTAATTTTCTTCTCAAAAACATTTGAAAATAACGGATTCGAAAAATTTATTTTAGTAATTTTCTTTTCTTGATTTTGAAAATTTGAAAACTGTATTCCTCCAAAATTATTTAGAAATGAATTCAAATTGGAAATTTCATTTTTTTCTGATGGAATTAAAATAATATTTCCGCCTTTAGTAACAAATGATTTCAAATTAGTCTGTAAAGCCACAGGAATATTATCTAATTCGTTCAAGATAATAGCATCTTGTTTATTCAGTTGACTATAATCTAAAGTTGAAATTATTGAATTTGAATAATTAAACTCTGGTTTGGTATAAATTCGAGATAAAAAATCGTTTTTTTCTGCTTCTCCAATACTTAAAATATTTATTATTTTTGGTTCCGAAATAGAGAAATATAAAGTGTTATCGAAAGCCAAACTATTATCATTGATGCTTACATATCCATTAAAATCTTTCTTTGGAATTGTAAAATTGATAGCTTCTTTGCTTTTCTTTAAATTCAAAATTGTTTTAGCAATTAAATCTTTTTGGTTATAAATCGAAACAGGAATTGCTTTTGCATCATTAAAATTGGAAGAAAACTGAACGGATATTTCGTAGAAGTTATCTAAAGTTTGTGATAAATAAACACTGTCTATGGCGACATTTTTTAGTTGTTCTGCTTCCGGAATGATGAAATATGTTTTGTCGTTTTTGTTGCTACTTTTTAGATGATTTTTATTCATTCCAATTCCATCTGTAATGACAACAATATCTTTATTTGTAAATGTTTTACGAGATTTAATTTTGGTTAAAGCAGTTTCTAGGGAAAAAGGAATAGCACTATATTTTAGGTTTTGTAAATCTTTTTCAATAGCATTTACATTGGTGTTCCAATAATTTTCATCATTTGTAATTACTGAAAAATTACCATTTTTAGGTGCGAATTCTAATAAATCTTGTACAGCTCGTTTTAACAATTCGCCTTTCTGCCCTTTGGCTTGCATGCTGTAAGAATTGTCTAAAACAATAAATAATTCGTTGTTTGTATTTTCGCTGTCTTTTGCTTTAAAAAAAGGTTGCGCAAAAGCAAAAATAAGAAAAGCCAACAATAATAAACGGGTCGCTAAGAGCAACCATTTTTTTATTTTAGAGCTTTTTCGAGTTTGAATGGAAAGTTCTTTTAAGAATTTTACATTAGTAAAATATTCTTTTTTAAATTTTCGTAATTGAAATAAATGCACCAAAATTGGAATAACCAATAAGAAAAGGAAATAGAGAATTTCGGGATGTTTGAATTGCATTTATTGTAATAATGTTTTTCAAAAATAGTCATTTTTATCAAATTTAGCAACTGCTATTTTGTGAGATTTGTAATATTTTTTTGTTAGCAGAAATATTTTGATTAATACCGCATGAAAAATAAAATTTTGTTGTCTAACATAAATATCAACCCTAATTTAAATAAAGAAAAATGAATTTCAGAAAATCTCAAACAACAAAATTAGCAATATGTTTTCTTATTGCTGTGGGTTTAGTAAGTTGCAGTAGTAGTAGCGATACCGCCGAAGTGACAGCCAGCCAGCCAGTTCCTGCATTATATCAAAAAATTTATGGAGCTACAAGTATAACAAGTGACGGAACTTATATCTACATAAAAACTAAAGATTTACCAGATCATAAGAGCGCTTATTATCCTGTAGCAAATGCTTTATATGAAGCTTATAGCGGAACAACTTTTGGTGGGAATACATTTAATAAGAACCCAAATTCAATTATTGAGCAATCTGGTACGTTCAAAATTCCTTTAAACCCTGTTGTAAATGCATCACATCCTGCAACGCCATTAGGACCTATTGGTATTGCTATAAATGGTGTGCCATTTTTTAATCAATATGCAGGACCAAGCCAGCCCCTTACTGGAGAAATTGCATCTTTTGATAAATACTATGGACATCCGCAACAATCAGGAATGTACCATTATCATGTAGAACCACTTTATTTGACTACTGTGAAATCTACAAAATCTGGTTTAATGGGGTTTTTGTTAGATGGATTTCCAGTTTATGGTCCGCAAGAAGAAAACGGAATGGTTGTAACAAGTAGTATTTTAGATGTTTATCACGGTCACACACATACTACTGTTGATTATCCGAACGGAATTTATCATTATCATTTTACAGACGATGCTCCTTATTTGAATGGAAACGGTTTCTATGGTACACCAGGAACTGTAAGTCAATAAATGAAAGTTTATACTTATTATATTATAGCTATTCTTTTGGCTATTTCTTGCAGTGAGAGAAAGCCAAAAGAACTATTTATTTTAAAATCATCAAAAGATGTTTCAATTGTAAATGATATTGTTTTCTTTAAAAGAGAAAAATTCAGTGGTGTTTTATTTGAATTAAATTCAAGTAAAAAAGATACTGTTCTACTTGAAAAATATAAGAAAGGTTTGCTAAATGGAACTTGTAAAAAATGGTTTTCTAACAATCATCTCATGGAAAGCCGAGAGTATAAATTGGGTTGGAAAAATGGAAAACAAATTGCTTTTTGGGAAAACGGTAACAAGCGATTTGAATTTACAGCCAAAAATGATGCTTACGAAGGAGAAATGAAAGAATGGTCAGTTGCAGGCAAGCTGTTTCATTTGGCTAATTTTGTAAACGGGCAGGAAGAAGGGATACAAAAAATGTGGTATGAAAATGGCAAAATAAGAGCCAATTATGTGATTTTAAATGGGAAAAGATATGGATTGTTAGGAACTAAAAATTGTAAAAATGTATCGGATAGTATTTTTGTTGTTAAGTAGTTTGTTTATTTTTAGCTGTGCTGATAAAAAGATAGATTCAATAGAATTGCCTTATTATAATGAGCCAGATTTCACACCAATGTTTATTAAAAATAAATTGGAAGTAAATCAAAAAATCAAACATATAATTGCTGATTTTTCGTTTTTAAATCAAGACAGTATTTTTATTAATCAAAAAAGAATAGAAGGAAAAATACATGTAGCTAATTTTATTTTTACCACATGTGGCAGTATTTGCCCAGTTATGACTAGAAATATGAAGATAGTTAGTGATAGTTTAGTTAGTAATAAGGATCTTGTTTTTTTATCATTTTCAGTAACTCCTTGGATAGATAATCCCAAAATTTTAAAAAAATATAAAGAGCTAAACAACATTAAAAATAAAAATTGGGAATTTCTTACAGGAACAAAAAGTGCTATATATAAGCTAGCCAGACAATCTTATTTTGCAGAAGAAGATATTGGCTTTAGCAAAGACAGTACTGAATTTTTACACACAGAGCACTTTATTTTGGTAGACAAAGCCAAACGCATTCGAGGTATTTATAATGGTACTTTAACTTTAGAAATGCAGCAACTTATAGATGATATAAAAACGCTAGAAAAAGAAGATTAGAGAATGAAAAAATAATTGTAATTTATCAATTATTTTTTCTTCTTTTTTGCTGCTCTGGTTTTTAAGATATTTCTATTGACAGAAGTTCCTGTTTTTTTCTTCGTTTTAGACGGGCCACCTAAATTTACTTTTTTGTTTTTCTCTGATTTTTCATGATGAGAAGCACCACCTTCTAATTTTACTTTTTTAAGTAAAAATTTCACTACTTCTTTTTCTTTTTCAGGACCAATAAGTAGTTTAGAGATTTCGACTTCCTCAGGTAAATCTAGAATAGTAATTTCTTTACCCATCAAAACTTCGGCACCAAATTTTATTTCTTCTTCACGTGGCGCAATAAAACTTATAGCAATTCCACTTGCATCGGCACGACCAGTACGACCAATACGGTGAATATATTGTTCTGGAAGTTCGGGAGCTTCAAAATTTATAACGTGTGTAATGTTCGAAATGTCTAGACCACGTGCCATAATATCGGTAGTAATCAAACCACGCAATTCACCCTCTTGGAAAGTTGCCATCGTGGTTAGACGATAATTTTGTGATTTATTAGAGTGAATTACTCCAAATTGGTCAGGAAAATCGGCTTCAATTCTTTCGTGAAGCATGTCGGCAATTTTCTTATTATTTACAAAAACTAAAATACGAGACATTTCTTCATTGGTATGAAGTAAATGTTTAAGTAAATTAACTTTGGTATTAAAATTAGGAACATTATATGACAATTGCTCTATTTTTTCTAAAGGAGTTCCGGACATAGCAAGGGAAACTTCTTCTGGGAAATCGAAATAATCGTTCAAGATTGCATCAACTTCATCAGTCATTGTAGCCGAAAATAATATGTTTTGACGTTTGGTTCTCAACATGGCAAGTATTGATGTGATTTGAACTCGAAACCCAAGATTTAGCATTTCGTCAAATTCATCAATCACTAATTTTTGAGTGTCATCGAAGCGAATTACTGCGTCAAGAGCTAAATCCATAACACGTCCAGGTGTTCCTACTAGAATGTCGACACCTTCGTAAACTTGTTTTTTTTGAGTATTTATGTTTACACCACCGTATATTCCTAACGTTGATACAGACATATATTTTGTCAATTTTTCAACTTCTTCAACCACCTGAACTACAAGTTCACGAGTTGGAACAAGAATTACAATTTTAGGTGTATTGGTATTTGTAAATGTATATTGTTTTAATAAAGGCAAAAGATAAGCAAAAGTTTTACCAGTTCCTGTTTGTGCAATTCCCATCATATCTCGACCAGACATGATTACAGAAAAGGATTTTTCCTGAATAGGCGTTGGTGTTGTTAACTGTAATTCGTCTAATGCTTTTTGTACCGATTTTGGAAGATTAAACTGTTCGAATGATGCCATTTTGTTTTATTTTGTGCAAAGGTATTCTTTATACTTAATATTCATCAATAAATAAGCGTACTTCGTCGGAAAAAAGAGGTTTTTAATTAAAATTGTAGTATATTAGTCATAGATATTTAAATTTACATATTATCCTTTTTGAATATGAGTAACAATTTTTCTATTCAACAATTCGAAATACTATTAGAATTATACAAATCATCTTTTTTGAATTTTGATTCTTTAGAAAATTTACATAAAGTAATAACAAAAGCTATTGCCTCTGGTTTAAGTATATCTAGAGCAAGTATTTGGGAATTTGAAAATGACAAATTGATATGTAAAAAATTATATAATTCCGAAACTGAATTATTTGAAAATCAGCCAGATTTATTACAATCTGATATGCCAAATTATTTCGAAGCTCTTCAAAAAGGTATTGGTATAGTTGCTAACGATGCACAACAAAATGGCTTAACTAAAGATTTGGCGGTCGGGTATCTTATTCCTTTAAATATAAAAAGCATGCTCGATTTACCTATTCGAGAAAACGGAAAGCTTATAGGAATCTTATGTTGCGAGAATAAAAAAACAAAAGAATGGACTGAGAATGATATTTCGTTTGCAAGATCAATAACAGATATTCTAAGCTTGCTTCTAGAAGAGAATAAACGACGAAATGCTGAGAAAAGCTTATTAGAAAATCAAGAAAGATTTAAATTTATATCAGAAAATATTTCCGATGGGATATATATCATAGAAAATGATGTTTTAGTTTTTGCATCAGACACATATTTAAAAATGCTGGATTTATCTGAAGAAGAAAAAAGATATAGTCACAGTATAGATATGTTTAAACTAACACATCCAGATGATAGAGAAAGAGTTATAAACACCATTTATGGTGCTGCAGAAAAAAAATTACCCTCTACAAAATATGTGTTTAGATGCCGAAAAAAAAACGGACAATATATGTGGCGTGAGGATATTATGAATATTCAATATGATGCTTATGGTAAGGCATTTAGAGCGGTTACAATTGCTAGAGATATTACTAAAGAAAAAGAAAAAGAGCTAGAAACTATAAATAAACAAAAGAATATCTATTTACAAAATCAATTATTAATTAAATTATATGTAAAAACCGATGATTTAAGCATAAAGGATAAAATAAACAATATAATCAAAGTTGCTGCCGAAGGACTTATGATAGATCGGGTAAGTTATTGGGAAATAGAAAATAATCTATTGGTTTGTAAAAATTTATTTGATAAAATAGAAAATGCACACACAAACAATCAAAAATTAGATATTAGGGAATTGCCTAAATATATTGAAGCAATAAAAAATCAAACTTCTATTATTGCAGATGATGTTCTAACAAATGATAAGACTTCAGAACTTCTAGATAATTACTTAATTCCATTGGGAATCACGGATATGTTAGATATACCCATTCGAGAAAACAGAAAGCTTCATGGAGTATTATGTTGTGAGCATAGAGATAACCCTAAAGTTTGGAGTGAAAATGATATTTCATTTGCTAGATCATTGGCAGATTTTTTAAGTTTAGCTCTTGAGGAAGAAAAGAGAAAGGAAATCGAAAAAAGTTTGAATGAAAATCAAGAAAAATTAAAACAGAGTGAATATCAACTGAGATTAATAACAGAAAATTCATCTGATGGTTTTATTATTATGGAAAACGAAAAAGTCACTTATTTATCGCCGTCCTATGCTAAATTTATGGGCTATGAACCGGAAAGTTTAATAGGTATGTCTTCGGATCAAATTTTCGAAATAATGCATCCGGACGATAGAGAAAGAGCAAAAAAGTTTATAGATGATAATCTTAAGAATAAAATAACCTCTTTTAAATGTGAATTTAGATTTAGACGAAAATCAGGAGATTATTATTGGCGTGAAGATTATGCAAACGTCATATATGATAAAAACGATAAAAACAGTAAATATTCTAAGTATATAATTATATCCAGAGATATTCATGAACGGAAATTAATAGAAAATAAACTAATAGATAGTGAACAACAATTAAGGCTAATTACCGAAAATACTTCTGATGGTGTTTTAGTAATTGAAAACGGAAAATTAACTTATATATCACCGTCTTACAGGAGATTATTACAATATCCAAATGAATATTACGAAAATTTTACTATCGATGATATTTTTAATAATTTTCATCCAGATGATTTAAATATTGTAAGACCTTACATTTACTATAGTTTATCTAAACAAATTGCAGAGCTTAAATATGAGTTTAGATTCAAGGATGCAAATGGACAATATCATTGGCGTGAAGATTCTGCAAATGTAATATACGAGGAGGACGGAAAACATTATAAATACATAGTCATAACTAGAGATATTTCGGCAAGAAAAGAAGCTGAAAAAGAAAAAAATAGATTATATAAAATAACTGTAAAACAAAATGAAAAACTAATAAAATTTACACATATTGTCTCTCATGATATACGTTCACACACCAGTAATTTAAGTATGATTCTCGATTTATTTGAAGAAACAAAAGATATAGAAGAGCAAAAAGAATATTTTGATATGCTTAAACAAAGTACAAACAAATTATCCGATACTATTTTTTATCTAAATGAAACAGTAGCTGTACAAAGTAGAGAGAAAAATCAAAAAATAAGACTAAATTTAAAAGCTGAGATAAAAAAAGCAATACTCGGAATAAACGCCATTATTCTCACAAGTGATGCTACAATAAATATAGAAATAGACGATACAATCGAAATTATTGCTACACAATCTTATTTAGAAAGTATCATTTTTAATATGCTTACCAATGCAATTAAATATAAATCTCCAACTCGAAATCCAATAATAAATATAAATGCAGAAATAATTGACAATGAAACAAAACTAACAATTCAAGATAACGGAATAGGAATAGATTTAATAAAAAATAAAGATAAAGTTTTTGGAATGTATAAGACTTTTCACGGTAATCCAGATGCAGTAGGACTAGGGCTTTTTATGGTAAAAAATCATATTGAATCTATGGGAGGAAGAATAGAAATAGAAAGTGAGTTAGACAAAGGAACTACTTTTAATATGTATTTTGTATGAAAAAAGTAAATCTAACCTATATTATAGATGATGATAAAATTTTTATTTTTGTGCTAAAAAAATTATTAGGCAAAAATGAAAGTTTTGATCAAGTTCTCGATTTTAAAAATGGGGAAGAGGTCTTAAAAATACTTTCTGATAAGAATAATATATTACCAAGTATCATTTTATTAGATATAAATATGCCTGTTATAGATGGTTGGCAATTTCTTGAACAGATAGAAAAATTACCAAATAAAAACAAATTAAATATTTTTATCATGTCATCTTCTATTGATGCAAATGATATAGAAAAATCTAAATCATTTTCGACAGTAAAAGATTTTATTTCAAAACCTATAAATAATGAAAAACTAAATAAGCTTATTGAAAATATATAGAGAGTTTTACTTTTCTTCCTCCTTTTTAATTACTTTTCTAGCTACTTCTATTTTAAATTTTTTGCCTTTCATTTTTTCGTCACGAACATTTTTTAGCAAATCGTTTACTTTCTTAGATTTTACAGCTGCAAAAGAGATAAAATCTTTAACTTCAATCAGTCCTAAATCTCCTTTTTCGAGCTTTCCTTTTTGAGAAAAGAAACCTACAATATCTATTTTGTTCAGTTTTGTTTTTTTTCCGCCAGAAATATAAATTGTTTGAAACTCGGGTGCTTTAGGTAATGAAGTTGAATTTTCTACATTCAAAACTGGCATTTTATAATCTATATAATCTAGTTTTTTCTCACTTTCGTGTATCAAAATATAAGATGTTCCTGAAGCTAACATTCTTGCTGTTCGTCCGTTTCTATGCGTAAATTCATCCTCTTTAGATGGTAAATGGTAATGAATTACATGCTTCATTTCTGGAATGTCTAATCCACGAGCTGCTAGATCAGTAGTAATTAAATAACTTACACTTCCATTTCTAAACTGGATTAAAGCACGCTCACGTTCATCTTGATCCATGCCACCATGATAATAAGTAGCATAAATTCCTTTTTCGTTTAATGTATCACTAATTCTTTCGGCTGCATCACGATGATTGCAAAAAATAATAGCCGATTCCGATTTTAAAGAACAAATCAGATTAAATAAACTACTAATTTTATCCTTGTCTTTAGAAACTATCATTTTCATCGAAAGGTTAGTCTTTTCTTCTTCCGAAGGGATAAAATCTAAAATAGTAGGATTTATAACTCGTGTGTATTTAGGAATCTCAATGTCAGAAGTGGCAGAAACTAAAACACGTTTATTTAATTTAGGTAATCGATTAATTATAAATGACATTTGTTCATGAAAACCCAACTGTAAGGATTTATCAAATTCATCTAAAATTAAGGTTTGAATAGCATCTACATTAAAAGTTCCTCTGTCTATATGATCTGCAATTCTACCAGGGGTTCCTATAAGAACTGCGGGCGGATTACTTAAATTTTTAATTTCGGTGTCAATAGAATGGCCTCCATAACAAACATTTACTTTATATGAAGTTCCCATTTTTTTCCAAACTTGTTCAATTTGTAAACCCAATTCTCGAGATGGAACTAAAATTAGGCATTGTACTGAGGAAATGTTTTCTTGCAGCATTTCAAAAATCGGCAACAAGAAAGCTAGTGTTTTTCCAGAACCTGTAGGAGAAAGTAATAAAACATTACTGTCGTTCAAGATAGAATCTTGAGCAACTTCTTGCATTTCGTTTAGGCTTTCGATACCTAAATTAAGTAATATATTATTGGAATGTTTATTGTTATTCATTTTGCAAAGATATACTTTGCTTTTGAATTACGAATTATGAATTATAAATTACGGTTTTTTCAAAATCATTTTTTCCTCCTCAAACAGTAATTTTATATTTTCGTACGAATTTTTTAATGCTTCTTCTATTTCATTAGGATTAAGCCAAGCAACTTTTTCGATTCCTTCTTCAATTTGCCCAGTTGGAGTCCCTTCAAAATCGGTTTTCATTTCGTACCAATGCGTTATTTTTAATTTATAGCGACCGTTGCGTTTAAAGACATGATAGGTTTTTTGCAGTTTTGCAGTAATTTTAAGACCAGTAACACCTGTTTCTTCTTCTACTTCACGAATTGCAGTGTCTTCAATTAATTCTCCTTTTTCAATTCCGCCTTTTGGTAAATCCCATTTTCCATTTCTAAAAATAAAAAGAACGGCACCATTTTTGTTATAAACCAATCCGCCACCAGCTTTATTAACTGGAATTTTAGCTTTAAGGGTTTTCATAATCTCTTTTTCGTCAGGATGATACAGGTAAGCTTGCTGAATCTTGTTCTGAAAAAAATTGATAATAATCTGATTAATATCGGTGCTTTCTAACAAAAAAAATTTAAAATCAGTTTCTTTTTTGATTTCATTTGTTAGAAAAAGTGGCTTGTCGTTCACAAAAACTTTATACATTTGTACTATGATTTTTAATAAAGATACTGCTAGCAAAACTGCTGAATTGCTTTTACAAATAAATGCAATTAAATTGAATTCTGAAAATCCTTTTACATGGGCTTCAGGATGGAAATCTCCTATTTATTGTGATAATAGGGTAATTCTCTCGTTTCCAGCGATAAGAAACTATATTCGCGACGAATTTTCTAAAAATATTGAAAAGCAATTTGGTAAACCAGATGTTATTGCAGGAGTTGCCACAGGTGCAATAGGTATTGGAATTTTGGTTGCCCAAGAATTGGGACTTCCTTTTGTTTACGTACGTCCAGAAGCAAAAAAACACGGACGACTAAATCAGGTGGAAGGTTTTCTACAAAAAGGTCAGAATGTAATTGTGGTGGAAGATTTAATTAGTACAGGAAATAGTAGTTTGCTTGCTGTAGAGGCTCTTCGTAATGAAGGTGCCAATGTAAAAGGAATGGCGGCTATTTTTTCTTACGGATTTCAAGTAGCTACAGATAATTTTACCAATGCAAACATCGATTTATTTACGTTAAGTAATTACGAAAGTCTATTAGAACTGGCTGTAGCTAAGGAATATATCAAAAGAAATGAACAAGATTTGCTTCAGGAATGGAGAAAAAGGCCATCTGAATGGAATGTTGAGGTTTAAAAATAAAAATAGTCATTTAATCGAAATGATAAAATCTAATAATCTAACAATTTAATAATCTAATAATGAATTTAGAAAGCCAAAAAGTTACTGTTCAAAAAAGTGCCGAATATATTTTTAATGAATTAAGTCAAGTTAAAAATTTCGAAAAATTAATGCCTGACAATATTGCAAAATTTGAAGTATTAGATGAAAATGCTTTTATTTTTGGATTAAAAGGAATGCCGGAAATAAAACTTAAAATGAAAGAGAAAAAACCTAATTCTCAAGTTATTTTAGGTGCTGCAAGCGATAAATTGCCGTTTACACTAACTGCAAATATTAATGAAATTGCTTCAGATTCTACTGAAATACAATTGCTTTTTGATGGCGAATTTAATGCCATGATGGCAATGATGATAAAAGGACCAATAAGTAAGTTTATTGAAACTTTGAGTGAGAATATGTATAAATTGTAGTTTTTTATAATCATAAAAGGTACAAAAAAATCATAATTTGTTTTTTGTGCCTTTTGTGGTTAAATAATTTAATGACTTAATAAATCATCATAAGTTCTTTTACTTCAAAATATTTTAAACTTTCATTTTCTAACAAGACTTCTAGCTGCCCGTCGCGAGTTACACTATTTATAATCCCCATAAATCGCTGCTGGTTTGTATCTTCAAACAAAGTTGGTTTCCCTTTTTTAAATAAATATTTTTCATATTCATTCCAAAAAGAATCAATATTATCATTTTTTAATTTTTCAATATTTTCCTCTATTTTAACGACAATACTTTCTAGAATCGTATTAATATCAAAATCCTGATGCATTATATTCTTTAATGAAGAAGCTTTAGGTAAATTTTCGAAGTTGGTTTGGTTTATATTCAATCCAATTCCTACGATAGATTCTATTTTTTGGTTTTCTTTGATACTATTCTCTATAAGTATGCCAGCAATTTTTTTACTTTCTGCCATAATGTCGTTAGGCCATTTTATATTTAAATGAGTAATCTTTTGGTCATTTAACGCTTGAATAACACTTACAGCAATAACAATATTTAGATTGAAAATTTCATTAATACTAACAATAGTATCTTTTATTAAGATGCTGGTTATTAAGTTTTTATTATCTTCAGAAGCCCAAATAGAACCCATTTGTCCTTTGCCTTTTGTTTGGGATTTTGCAGTAACGACAGTATAATTTTCTAAATTTTCTTTTTGTGACAATCCTTTTAGGAAATCATTAGTAGAATCTATGGCATCGAGTTTGATTAACTTCATGAGTGAGTTTTTGTAACTATTTACAATTAACATTTATTTACCACCAAAATAAGCACAAAAATGAATAACTTTGTAAAAATATTTTAAAAATTAGATGGCTAAAAAAGAAATTAATAATGATGTTTTGTTAGCAAACATTATCAAGGGAATAGAAGAAGTAAAAGGTAACGACATAACAATTCTTGATTTAAGAGCATTAGAAAATACAGTTTGTGATTATTTTGTAAT
>NZ_JBJXEN010000050.1:0-79412 GCF_046153165.1 Flavobacterium sp.
TTTAATTCTAAAACTATTCCCATTACAAAATGAAAAACAACTCCGAGAATTAAAACAGGCTGCATAACAAATTGAATTACTGGATTATATCCCATAAAATGAGACATCATATTGAAAGTTTCAGCACTAAAAACCGATATCATGTTGATAAAAAAGTGAAGTGAGAGAAACGTTATCAGGAAAATTCCCGAAAGAGCCATAGCGACTTTTTTTGCTATCGATGACTTCAACATTGTTGATTTTGCCATAGTATTTTTGTTAATTATTTGGTTTTAAAAAAATTTAAACAAAAATAACGCAAATTCATCTCATCAACAAATGTTAGTAGCTTATTTATAATGAATTTAAAATGGGTTTAACTTTTGTTGAAGCCTAATCAGTCAAACCCATCTTTAATATTTATTCTCAAAGCTATTTTATCTCACATAGCTAGGAATTAAACCTCTTAATCCCATATCTACAACATTTTCTCCAGCTGAGGGTTCGTATTTTCCATCTACATTAACTTCATTCCACTCAAAACTATTGTTAATAGAAAGCGAAAGCGTCACTTCAATGTTGCTTGTTTCGGCTCCAGTAATGACTAAATTATTAGCAAATTTACCTGTAACCACACATGAATTTGCAGGAATGTCCGATTGCCCTGAAAGCGGATTGGGAACTGTTGTTGCGCCAGCAGGTGTTTGCCCAGAAGTTGAATAATTAACTCCTTGCAAACCAAAAGCCCAGTAACCTTGGTCACGATTTCCATTTACCACAAATGGATAATTCCCTATATTATGGGTTGTGATATAAGTTCTAGACCCTACAAAACTTGCTAAAGTCCCGACATAATCAACTCCTGCACTTCGAACATTGATGTCATAATTTTGATATGAAAGCGAACATCTAACCCACTCGTAACTTCCTGCTTGAATTTGACTTAATGGAATACTTAGAAACGCTTCGCCTTCTGCAACAATTTTTGCTTGACTAAAATCGAAAGCGTTCAATCCTCCAGCAGTAGTTTCTTGCCCGTGATATAAAATTGTTCCTGATCCTAATTGTGTTGTTGCACTTGGTGAAAATTCTAAATAATGTGAAGCAATAGTATTAAAAATTGGAGATTGCGCTGCATTTCCAGCAGTAACAGTCGATGGTTGCCCCAAGTTATTTAATCGAACTTGTGTTGGATCAAACTTAAACTTAACGATTAGTTGTGGTTCAGGAGCTTTAGGAATATCAGCTTCGTCGTCATTATCTGTACAACCGAAAAGCGTCAAAGCAACTATAGGAAATAACAATAGGTTTTTAATTTTCATGTTTAGGTTTTTTGAGGTTCAATATTAAACAAAAATTCAATATGTTTTAGTAACATCTTCGTCTATTACAAGAATAAAATCGGCTCTATGAAGGTTTTCTTTTTCAAAACGAATAATATCCTTTTGCGTAACTGTGGCAATAGTTAAAATTTTTAATTTTGGTTCTTTTTTTATTAAATACCAGTTAATTCCTTCAAGATTATCACTATGATAAGTACCATTATAATGTACAAACGTGGTTTCTGGTTTTTTATTTTTTAGAATGAAATAAGCCATTGTTGCGTCTTTTGAAGCTTGTGCTTTTGGCATATTTGGGCTGGTATGTTCTCCCATCATTTTCAGCATTTCGACATAGCCTGGCAAATTTGCATCATATAAAATAGGTAATGGAGCTATCCAATTTTTTTCTTCCACTGTCAACTCATCAAGAGCTTCGAAACCATTTTTAGATACTTTTGCAGCAAAACGACGTGGAATGTTTGTAGCTATAAAAGGAATATTTTTTGTCTTAGCAAAATCGACTAATGGTTTGTAATCTGTTTTGTAATTAGGCCACAATCTAGCAGTAGTATCGAGTTGCTTTTGATTAATTTCTCCTTTCAAATACTGATCTAATTGTTTCTGATTATCGGCTTCAAGCATTTCGGCGCCCAAAACGAGTTGCTTTTTTTCAGCTAAATCCTTTGTAAGTTCCAACTGAAGCCAATGAGCAATCGCATTATTATGTTCTTCCCCAAACAAGATAACCTCTGCCTTTTCCGAAGCTTTTAGCATGTCTTTATAACTTGCTTCTCGACCGTTACCATCAAAAATTCGAAACGGAACCTTATCTTGAGCTTGAATTGTAACTGAAAACGAGAATAAAATTAAAGGCCAATATTTTTTCATAACTGAAATTTTTATAAAAATATTGTTTTAAAGCTTTTAACCAAACTTATTTCCGTTAAAAAAGAATATTTTTGTTTAAATTTTTTCAAAAAATGGAACTTTCAAATTCTAAAACTAATTTTATCGATTATTTGCATCAATTTATTGACTGTGAAATTGATGACTTTAAAGAATCCATTCAAAAAGCGGAAAATTCATTTACAATTTTAAATTTGAAAAAAAATGAATATCTGGTCAAAGAAGGAGAAATTTGCCAATATTTTTGTTTTGTTGAAAGTGGAATTTTACAACATTCGATTCTCGTTCTTGGTGAAGAAAAAACATCTTATCTAGCATTACGAAACACGGTAACTTCTTCACTTAGTAGTTTTCTATTTAACAAACCTTCTCGCAAAAGTGTGAAAGCAATTTTTGATTGTAAATTACGAGTTATAGATATTCATACCTTTAGAGATTTAATAAAAAACAATAAAGCATTCAATTTGTTTTACTATAATTTAATCGAAAAACAGATTTGTTTGATAGATGATTATCGCATCGATTTGCTTACACTTACTCCAGAAGAACGATATAAAAAATTATTGTTAACAGAACCTAAATTATTGCAAGAAGTTCCGTTACATTATTTGGCTTCTTTTCTTGGAATTTCCTCTCGTCACATGAGTCGTATTCGTAAAAATATCTTATAATTGTTATTGGAATACAGATTACTATAATTGTGAATATAAAAATAACGCCATTTGGCTACGTCAAAAATTATAATATTACTTATTTTTGATAAAAATTATCATATCATGAAATACCATCAAATAGATTCTCAACTTTTCATCAAAAATAGAGCAAAATTTATAGCTCAGATGAAACCTAATAGTGTTGCCATTTTCAATTCGAACGATATATATCCAGTTTCTGCAGACAGCACATTGCCATTTGCACAACACCGAGATATTTTTTATCTATCTGGAGTGGATCAAGAAGAAAGTATCTTATTACTTTTTCCTGATGCGCCTTACGAACATCTCAAACAAATTTTATTCTTAAAAGAAACTAACGAACATATTGCCATTTGGGAAGGCGAAAAACTAACTAAAGAGCGTGCTTTTGAAGTTTCTGGCATAAAAAGTGTGATTTGGTTACAGGATTTTCATAAAACATTAAAAGAAATTATGGCTTATGCCAATACAATGTACATTAATACCAATGAACATTATCGCGCAACTATTGAAACCGAAACTCGCGAAGCTCGTTTTATAAAATGGTGGAAAGAGAATTATCCTGCGCATAAAGTTGAAAAATCGAATCCTATTTTGCAACGAATTCGTTCTATCAAAGAAAGCGAAGAACTAGATTTGATACAAACCGCTTGTGATATTACCGAAAAAGGATTTCGTCGTTTGCTGTCGTTCGTTAAGCCAAATGTGATGGAATACGAAATAGAAGCGGAATTTATGCACGAATTTTTAAGAAATCGTTCTAAAGGATTTGCTTACACGCCCATTATTGCATCAGGGAATAGTGCCAATGTTTTGCATTATATAGAAAACAACTTGCAATGCAAAGCAGGAGATTTAATTTTGCTAGATGTAGGTGCCGAATATGCTAATTATTCTAGCGATATGACACGAATGATTCCCGTTTCCGGACGATTTACCGACAGACAAAAAGCAGTTTACAATGCAGTTTTAAATGTAAAAAATGAAGCTACAAAAATGCTTACGCCAGGAACTTTATGGAAACCTTATCAAGTTGAAGTAGGCAAAATCATGACTTCCGAATTACTTGGTTTAGGGTTGCTTGACAAAGCCGATGTGCAAAACGAAAACCCAGAATGGCCAGCATACAAGAAATATTTTATGCACGGAACCTCCCATCACATGGGTTTAGACACGCATGATTACGGATTATTACATGAACCTATGAAAGCCAATATGGTGTTTACAGTAGAGCCAGGAATTTACATTCCAGCTGAAGGTTTTGGTATTAGACTAGAAGACGATGTTGTAGTACAAGAAAAAGGAAAACCTTTTAACTTAATGAAAAATATTCCTATTGAAGTAGATGAAATTGAAAGCTTAATGAATAGTTAAAAACTTACTATTTTATTTAACAGATAACGACTCACAAAGTGAGTCGTTTTTTTTATTTTTACAAAAAACATGATTATGAAAAAGTTTCTTTTTATTATTATTTTATTGAGTATTCAAATTGCATTTTCTCAATCCGATGGTTATTCTACAAATGCTGATTCGAGTAAAAGTTATTATAAAATTTTTGGAAAAGGAAACCCTATTTTAATAATAAATGGTGGGCCTGGTATGAATAGTAATGGTTTCGAAGCAATGGCAAAAAAGCTTGCTGTAAACAACCAAACTATTATTTATGACCAAAGAGGAACGGGAAAATCCCCTCTAAACTCTTTAGATTCAAAAACTATTACCATCAAATTAATGGCTGATGATATTGAATCCTTAAGACAGCATCTCAAAATTAAAAAATGGATTATTTTAGGTCATTCTTTTGGAGGAATGCTTGCGTCTTATTATGCAACCGTCTATCCAAATAGCATCGAAAAATTAATATTATCATCTTCTGGCGGTATCGACTTAAGTTTATTGAATGGTCCAAATCTAATCACCTCTCATTTATCTAAAATAGAACAAGACTCTTTGCAATATTGGAATGACAAAATAGACAAAGGAGATACAAGTCACGCAACCAGTCTAGGAAGAGGTAGAGCATTAGCGCCTGCATACGTATATGACCGAAAATTTATACCTATCATTGCCGAAAGACTTACCCAAGGAAATTCGACTATAAACACATTGGTTTGGGATGATTTCAGAAAAATAAAATTTGATTGCAAAAACAAACTAAAACTTTTTAAACAGCCAGTTCTTATTATACAAGGAAAACAAGATGTTATTAATGAGGAGATTGCTCAAACTGCACACAAAGCCTTTGCGAATTCTAAAGTTATTTTGCTAGATAACTGTAAACATTACGGTTGGCTTGATGCCGAAGAAAAATATTTTTCTGCCATAGATGTTTTTCTAAAATCATAAACGAATATTATTTCTTATAGTTTTCAGTTATATAAATCTGTAACACTTTGAATTCTTATTCGACATATCAATAAATTTAAAACAAAAAGAAAATGCAAGCACATGAAATAGATTATCAGATATTTGGTGAAGAAATGCAATATGTAGAAATAGAACTTGACCCGCAAGAAATCGTAGTTGCCGAAGCGGGTAGTTTTATGATGATGGACAACAACATACAAATGGAAACCATTTTTGGCGACGGTTCTGGACAACAATCAGGACTTTTCGGAAAACTTTTAAGTGCTGGAAAAAGAGTTCTAACAGGAGAAAGTTTGTTTATGACGGCTTTTATTAATCAAAACAATACAAAAAGCAAAGTGTCTTTTGCTTCTCCTTATCCAGGGAAAATTATAGCTATCGATTTAACCCAATTTGGCGGTAAATTTATTTGCCAGAAAGATTCTTTCCTTTGCGCTGCAAAAGGTGTATCTATAGGAATAGAATTTTCTAAAAAACTAGGTCGAGGTCTTTTTGGAGGAGAAGGATTTATTATGCAAAAAATAGAAGGAGACGGAATGGCATTTGTACATTCTGGCGGAACATTAGCAAAAAAAGAATTAGGTGTTGGCGATGTTCTTAAGGTCGACACAGGCTGTATTGTAGGTTTTACCAAAGATGTAGATTACGATATCGAATTTATTGGAGGAATAAAAAATTCGTTATTTGGTGGTGAAGGGCTGTTTTACGCTACACTTCGCGGTCCAGGAACTGTATATGTGCAATCATTACCATTTAGCCGATTGGCAGACAAAATTATTGCCTCAGCACCAAGAGCTGGAGGAAGTAGCAACGAAGAAGGAAGTGTTTTAGGCGGATTAGGAAGGCTTTTAGATTAATTTACTTTTCAAAATATATAAACAAAACGGTTTACGAAAGTGAGCCGTTTTTATTTTAAAGGCAATTGTATTTGTGGTAATGGTTTGCAAAGAGTTTTGTTTACAATTTTTTCTCTCATTAATTTCTTTTTATTGAAATGGCGAGAAATATTTTGAATAATATCTGTATAATTATCTTTGACCACATTACCCTCTTTGTCTTTAGTTTCATGATAAAAGACTTTTATAGATCGGCAGTTGTTATGTTCGAAAATTGTATTTAATAATGTCCTGTCTGACAAACCACAAGAATGCCCCATTATACATACTTGGTATTTATCGCTATCAATATATCTAAGTAAATCATTATAATTTGAATTTTGTAAATATTGAAATGACTTAAAGTTTTTTAAATATTCATTATCGTCTATATTTTCAATCATTTTATAATCATCATCCATTTCGTCTCCAAAACCGAAATTGATTTTATTCTCAATAATATTCCCAAGGTTTCCATGAATATAATTCACTTTACTTTCTATTCGATCATCTTTATTTAATAAATCACTGTAGATCCCTGCAATTGGGGTGTAATTGAAATTTAAGAAATATAAATTATTTACTAATTCTTTTTCTCTTTCTTTTTCAAAATGCAGTTTTATTTCTTCGACATCTTCAGTTTTTATAAATTCATTATGAACTTCATGTTGATTACTCAATAATGAAATCGGCTTCAGGTTATTGTAAATATTTACCCAATCTATATTTTGATCTTTGGTAAAATCTAATTGATATTTATCTACTACTTTTTCTTTCAAATATTTTTCAAGTAGATTTTTCACCTCTTCAAATTCCTTATTTAATCGTTTAATGTCCCCAATATAATTTTGTTTTCTTAATTCGCCTTTTACTATTTCCTTTAAACTCTTATAATAAATATTCTCAATATCAACCCAATTTTGAATTGAGTTTTGATTTATTAATTTAAAAAAAAGATTTTTATAGTTCAGAATTTGAACTCTATTATCTTCTATTGGTTTAAGATGTGTCTTTAATTTATATACTCCTATACCTTCTTTCCTAAAATCACTATTAGTATTGATTATCATATCTATTAAATCATCCAAGTTTTCATGATTGTTGAATTCGCCGTAATTATTCAAATTAAAAGATATCAATTCATCATGATTACTATTTTTAATACTTGCCCAGTAATCATCAATAAAATCTTTGTATCTCGTTGGTAATCCATGAGCCAAATCAAATCCGTTTCCAATAATAAAAAGTCTGTTCATAAAAATACTTTTCTCAAAAATAAGGTTTTAACTTATAAAAATTAATATAATTTCTCTAATCTGTGTTCTAAATATTAAATCGTTGGAATTGTTTCTACAACCATTTCATTTCCGTTTTTATCATAATAAGAACAGGTCATTTTAGCCATAACTACAATCCATTTTTCAACACCTGATCTCGCACAATCATTTAGAAATGTCATATAATCGGTTTTCCCTTGTTGGTGTGCTTTTAAGTCAATCTGAAATTGTTTTATATTAATTTGATCCGAAATTATAAGTGTTTCTAAAAAACCTTCCGATGATATTTTAAAATCATTAGTTCCATAATAATTAGTATGATTATCATACACAAATGTTTCAAAAGAAATTACACCAAGTGCGATAAGATCTTGCATGTATTGTGGAAAATCAGCGCCACTTTTTACTTTAGTATGAGCGTCTTTAATTTGTTTAACTGTGAACATATTATAACTTTTAATTATTCAAACATACATTTTTTAAATTTCAAAAATCTATTTTTGCAATAATCTTTAACTTGTTTTTTAACGTTGAAAACAATTCACCACAAAAACACGAAAATCTCCTATTCCGATGCTGGAAAAGGAACTGCTATAGTTTTACTTCATGGTTTTTTAGAAAATGCCACGATGTGGGATTCTTATATGGCATCGTTTACAGAAAAATACCGAGTTATTACTATCGATTTATTAGGTCATGGCAAATCGGAATGTCTAGGTTATGTACACACGATGGAAGACCAAGCCGATATGGTTTATGCTGTTTTGCAACATTTAAAAATTAGAAAATCTATTTTCGTAGGACATTCGATGGGTGGCTATGTAGCTTTGGCTTTCGCCGAATTGTATCCTGAAAACACTAAAGGATTTGCCTTATTAAACTCGACTACTTATGCTGATGATCATGAGCGAAAAATAAACAGAAATCGCGCTATAAAAATGGCACACAAAGAATATGCTTCTTTAGTACAAATCTCTATCGCAAATTTATTTAGTATAGACAATCGGGAAAGTTTTATTTCAGAAATTGAGCAAGTAAAAAAAGAAGCTTTAAAAACGCCTTTACAAGGTTATATTGCAGCGCAGGAGGGCATGAAACTCAGAAAAAACAAAGAACACTTATTACATCTTACTTCTTATCCTAAACTACTTATTCTTGGTAAAAAAGATGGCGTTCTTAATTACGAAGACAACATCAAACAAATTGAAGGTACCAATGTGCAATTGATTCCTTTTCCTGATGGTCACATGAGCCATATTGAAAACCGTGATGCTTTAGAAAAAGCATTATTGACTTTTTTTAAGATTTTTTAGATAATTTTTTCCTCAAAAGGAATCTCAATATTCAAAATCTCATTAATTAAAACAACTATTTCCTTTTTAAAATGCTCTAGAATTTCAGGTGTTATGGTTGTAAAAACCTCTTTGTCTTGTTTTATTCCAAAAGGTAAAAAACCGCCTTTCATATTTTTAAATGAAATGATTCCGGCTTCCATTTCTAAGCCATTTGCTTGCTCTTCATACATAAATGCATAACAAAGCAACTGAATTATTTTATCCTTTTTTATATCTAAAGTAAGTCCGTTCCAATCTTTGAGTTGAACGCTGTTTTTTTCTACTTTTCCTGTTTTGTAATCGATGATTCGAATTTTGTTGTTTCTAATTTCTATTCGATCTACGTTTCCAGCAATTTTTATCGGAAATGGCAAACGCTCATCTTCTAAAACTTTTTCCAACGGCGTTTCTAATGCTAAAACTTTTACCACATCCCCATTTGCAATTTGCTTTTTTTCTTCAATTAAAAAATTAAAAACATTTCGTTTTGCTACTTCAAAAGCCAAAAGATTTTTCCCTTTTTTAACCTCTCCTTCTTTATAAATTTCTTTAAATTGTTTGAGAACTTCCTCGTTAGCAAGAACCAACATTTTATCTAAATCATCAGTAGTCAAAAATTTATTAATGACTGGTTTGTACAATGCTTCCAATGTTTCATGGATAATCGTTCCTAATGTGTTTAACGCGATATTTTCTTCTACTTCTTCCGATTCTCGAATAGATAGTATTCTTTGAAAATAAAACTGAATCGGATTTCTGATATAAGTCGTTAATGCCGATGGCGAAAATCCTTTTCCTGTTGCAATTTCTTTCAATCGCATCATTACTGATTCAGATTTTGGAATTACGATTGGTTTGGAAGCAATATTAGGAACAATTGGCTGAATAATTTCATGAGTCAAATTGTGTTTTGGTTGTTTTTCGACTTCTAACTGCGTAATGAAGCGACTTTTTTCGCCACCATCTAAACCATCACTTTCCGTATTATAAAGCAAATAAATATTTTTTGCACGCTGTAACAAATGGTAAAAATGATACGTGTAAATAGCATCTTTTTCTTTATAAGTTGGCAAGCCTAATTCTCGTTTTACATCGTAAGGGATAAAAGAATTAACTGTTTTTCCCGCTGGAAATTTGCCTTCATTTAGCGAAGTTATAATAACCGTTTCAAAATCTAAAACACGACTTTCCAAAACACCCATAATTTGCAATCCGGACAAAGGTTCTCCTTCAAATGAAACCTCAGCAAGATCGATAACTTGTTTGTATATGGCATACAAGGTATCTATATTTTCTATATATTCATTTTTAGAACAATAGGTAATCAGCTTATTAATGACTTTATATATAGAATATAAAAATGTTTTTACCACCTTATCCTCTTCTAAACTTGAATCTAAATTTGATTTAACGATTAATAATATTTCGGAAATAAGTTCTAATATTTCGATAGGTTTTTGATTCCATTTCTGAAAAAGCAATTCGAAAAGACGATTGGGATTTTCTTGAAACGAAATAACTTTTTGATGTGTTATAAATGTATAATTATTCTTTTTGATAGTATAAATTACTTTTGAAGCATTTACGTAAGATTCTATAATTGGATTAGAAAGCACATCAAGCACATCTTTATAATAAAAAACATAGTTAGATTCACTTCTATTTAATGCATTGTTATGCATCTTAAATAATTTAGCAACCAACAATTGGATTGGATTGTTTTTGCTAGAATAACCCATTGTGATATTCAAACTGCCAACGCTTGCTGGAAGAGAATGTAACATTGGAATAAGCATGTTTTCATCACCAAGAACTAAAGCTACCTTGTCTAATAATGCGTTCGGATTATCTAAAATTTGCTTGTCGATTATTCCCGATACAATTTTGGCTTGACCAATAGCTTTTGCTGTACCTATAATTTGAATATTCTTTTCATCTGAAAAATTAGTAGTGATCCACTCGAAAGGATTGGTTTTATAATGAGACCAAGTATTTTTGAAACGTCTCACAAATAATCCTGCATCGTGAGAAATATCATTTAGAAAAACCGCATCAATGTCCCAATAGATAGATGCAATATCTTTAACGATAAGTTGCTGCACGATTTTTTCTTCTGCTTGATTTAAGGCGTTGAAACCTGCAAAAACAATTTTTTTATTTTTAAAATTAGAAATGAATTTTTCAAGATTTGATACTGCTTCTCTATAAATTAACCCTTGGTAACCAATTTCTTTATTTTTTAGATATGTATAAAATGATTCGTAATACAATGGAAGTAATTTCCAAAATTCTAGATAATTATCTATTAATTTAGTTTTATCTTCAACGTCAATACCCCAACGTTTAATGACTTCTATATCTTGAAGATAAGAAAATACATGTTTTGGGTCTAGAAGATAACGATCAATCTCGTTAAAATCCTGTAATAATGTTTTTGCCCAATTAGAGAATTGTTCGAATGTTTGTTGCTTTTCCTTTACCGTTACCGATAAATAAACCGTATAAAACTCGAAAAGCAATTCTATAGAATCTATAGATCGAATGTTTGCAATTTCTTGAATAAAGTCTTCAATGCTTGTAATCTCTGACGCAAAAGTAAAATTAGGTAGTTTTTTTTTTAATGCCTCGAGAAGGAATATTTTAGCTCTTTTGTTGGGTAGAATAATGGTTGTTTCAGAAATGTTTTCGGTTTCATCTGAAAGTAATTTATCAACTAAGTTTTCTAAAAAAGTATTGTTTTTCATAGAATATAAATATAAAAAAAACGCCCCGATAAATCGGGGCGTTTTAAGAATTTATTTTAGAAGTGATTATTTAACCACTTTTACTTCTACTCTTCTGTTTAAAGCTTTTCCAACTTTAGTTTTGTTTGAAGCAATTGGCATAGAATCACCAAAACCTGCAGAAGTTAATCTGTCTGAAGCGATTCCTTTTGAAATTAAGAAATCTGCAACTGCTTTAGCTCTATTTTCAGACAAAGTTTGATTTGATGCTTTTTTACCAGCATTATCTGTATGTCCTTCAATACTAAATTTTGAAGATGGATACTCGTTTAAGATAGCAACCATAGCATCTAAAATAGGTAATGTTTGAGCTTTGAAAGTAGATTTAGCGTTATCAAACAAGATAGTTTTAGCATAATCGTTTAATCTTTTGATAGCTTCTTCAGAAACTTCAGGACAACCATTGTTAGCTACAGTACCTTTAACATCTGGACATTTATCATCTTTGTCAAGAACTGAATCTCCGTCAGTATCTGGCCATGGACAACCACCGTTATCTCTTGGACCTGCAACTGTAGGACATTTGTCTTTCATATCTGCAACACCATCTCCGTCAGTATCAGGACAACCGTTTAATGCAGCTAAACCAGCAACTTCTGGACAAGTATCATCTTTATCAGCAATTCCGTCTCCATCTGTATCAGGACAACCTTGAAATTCTTTTAAACCAGCAACTTCTGGACAAGCATCATCTTTATCATAGATACCATCACCGTCTGTATCTTTACCACCAAATTTAAAAACTAAACCTGCTGTATTTTCAAAAAGTGAAGGAAGTTGAAAATCTGTTGCAGATTTATATTCTCTATCAGTAAATGCTTTTTTGTATGTAGAAGCTAATGATAAACCAACTTGTTCAGTAAACCAAAAAGTTAAACCAGCTCCTATGTTTGCAGTACCACCAGATGTTTTACCCATCCAGCTATAACCACCACCAACATTTACAGAAGGATCAATTACTTTTGAACCAATTAAACTCATTAAGCTA
Source organism: Flavobacterium sp. (assembly GCF_046153165.1). Lineage (GTDB taxonomy): Bacteria > Bacteroidota > Bacteroidia > Flavobacteriales > Flavobacteriaceae > Flavobacterium. The sequence goes on from NZ_JBJXEN010000050.1 coordinate 12,530, forward strand.
TATTTGATAGCTAAATCTCCTGAATAATACATCGCATTTGGATTGTCAACTCTCACTGCATTTGGAGTTGGACCCTCCCAATTTACATATTTTGTAATTTTGTTTACAGAACCTGTAACTCCTACAGAAAAATTACCACCAACATTTCTAGAAACTGTTAAGTAAGAAACAGAAGGAAGGATATTCCAATTGTCTTTTGCATTAAAGAATTCTGAAAAGTGATCTTTTAAATTAAAATCTCTGGTACCAGCACTAGTTCTTGTGTCTATTGCATTGGCTCCGAAAGATATTGCCCATGGATTGTCGCTGTCTTGTGCAGAAGCACTTAATCCAGCAATCATCAACATGGAAACAAAAAGTTTGTTAAGATGTTTCATACTTAATTTTATTTGATTACATTACGTTATTGTGACAAAAGTAACTAGGAAATTATTAATTACAAAATGAATTGTTAAAAAAGTTAGATAAAAAGTGAAAAAAAATTATTTTTTAATAATATTCAAAGCTTCTCCAACTTCTGTAAAAGCTTTGATAGCCTTGTCTAAATGCTCTTTTGTATGTGCTGCAGACAACTGAACTCTAATCCTTGCTTTGTCTTTAGGAACAACCGGAAAAAAGAATCCGATGACATAAATGCCCTTTTCTAGTAATTTTTCGGCCATAACTTGAGATAATTTTGCGTCATAAAGCATCACTGGAACGATTGCAGAATCCCCATTTATAAAATCTAACCCTGCTTTTCTCATTCCATCTTTAAAATAATTGGTATTCCATTCTAATTTATCACGAAGTGTGGTGTCTTTTTCTAATATTTCGAAAACCTTAATTGAAGCTCCTACAATTGCTGGCGCTAATGAGTTTGAAAATAAATAAGGTCGTGAACGTTGGCGTAAAATTTCAATAATTTCTTTTTTAGCTGTTGTATATCCTCCCATTGCACCGCCTAAAGCTTTACCCAGCGTCCCAGTAATAATATCTACACGCCCCATTACACCTTTGGCTTCTAACGTTCCCTTTCCTGTTGCTCCAATGAATCCTGCTGCGTGACATTCATCAACCATGACCATGGCGTCATATTTATCTGCTAGATCACAAATTTTATCTAAAGGAGCTACTAATCCGTCCATAGAGAAAACACCGTCAGTTATAATGAGTTTGAAACGAGTTCCAGCTTCAGTAGCCTTAATTAGTTGTTGCTCCAAATCTTCCATATTCGAATTTTCATAGCGATAACGAGCTGCTTTACATAGACGAACTCCATCTATTATTGATGCGTGATTTAAACTATCAGAAATAATACAATCTTCTTCTCCTAGTAATGGTTCGAAAACACCTCCATTAGCATCAAAAGCTGCTGCATATAAAATGGTATCTTCTGTTCCGTAGAAATCAGCAATCTTTTTTTCAAGTGTTTTATGAATATCTTGTGTTCCGCAAATAAAACGAACCGACGACATTCCGAAGCCATGAGAATCTAAAGTATCTTTTGCTGCCTGAACTACTTCTGGGTGCGATGATAATCCTAAATAATTATTAGCGCAAAAATTAAGAACAGTTTTACCGTTAACTGTAATCTCAGCTCCTTGTGGCGAAGTGATAATTCTTTCTTTTTTGAAAATTCCGTTTTCTTCGATTGTGTTTAACTCGTTTTGTAAATGTTGTTTAATTTTTCCGTACATTTTTTTAGTTTAAAATTTAAGGTTTAAAGTTTTGAGAAACTTTCGACTTTTTACATTCGACTTTTGATTATTTTCTACAAATGTACTATTTCTATATTTTCTCCTATATACACAAGTGATTTTTTATGCACTTGAAATCCCATTTCTATCAGTGCTAATTCGTAATCTCTTAGTTGGCTCTCATATTTAGGCTGATGTTTTCCTGTTTTGTAATCCAACAAGTAAGCATTTTTTCCAGAAACAGTAATTCGGTCGGGTTTTATTGTTTTTGATTCTTTTTTAATAATCACTTGTTCATTAAAAACTTTGCCATTTTCATCAAAAAAGTCATTTAATTCTGGATGAAAAACAATTTCAGCAATTGTTTTTTCTACTTCTTGTTGCTGATTTTTAGTAATAAGACCTGTTTCTAATGCTTTTTTTATTGCCGATGGAATATCATTTTTAGTTTTGACAAATGATAAAATTTCATGTAAAACATTCCCAAATTCGATGGCTTTTTGCTGGTGTGTTCCCCACATGAGTGATTCTCGTTGTGCAATTTTTATAGCATTTGGATTAATTACAGCATTTACAACTTCAATATTTTTTCGTTTGGCTTCGAGTGGTTTTTGTTTAGAAATTCTTTTTGAATCACCAAATTCATAATTCAAAACATTTGAATCAAAGTTTTTGCAATCTTCTAAAAATTCAATAAATAACGAAGCCGAATTATTAGGCAAATCACCTTTGCTATTTCTTTCTTTCATACTAGAGATAATATACAATTGTTCTTCTGCGCGCGTTAATGCTACATACAAAACATTAATATTATCTAATAAATCTTCCTGTGATTTCTGATTGTAAACCGCAGCTGCATTTTCTCCATATTCGGTTACTTTGCTAGATTTGTCTATTAGAAATTTATCAAAATCTAAATCGTCAGATTGAGAATCTATCCACATTTTTTCTCGTTTGGGGGCACTATAATTTTCTTCGGCAAAAGGAAAAATAACTACAGGAAATTCTAATCCTTTCGATTTGTGAATTGTCATAATTCGAATCGCATTAGATCCTTCGGCAGATGGAATACTTAGTTTGAGACCGTTTTTGTCCCAATAGACTAAGAAATCAGAAATACTCATTTGATATTTTACATCACGCTCTAAAACAATGTCTAAAAAATATTGCACATAGGCATTATTGTTTTTAGGATTGATACATTTTGCTGCAATCAATTCAGCAATTTCGTACAATGATTTTCTTCTACTATTTTGAAACGAAAGATGTATTCCGAAATTAGCCAGCCATTTTTCTAAGGCATTTTCCTCTTTGTATTGAATTCCTTGGTAAATAAAATCGTGTGTTTTTATAGTATTATCAATATTTTGATCCAAATAATATAATGCATTGGCTAATGATTCGATATCATTTTTATCATTTAAATATCGAAACATATTTAGTATAAACTTCACCTCCGATGACGCATTTATCAATAAACTTTCGGACGAAATAACTGGGATATCGTTTTCGGTCAAGTAATTTGCCAATAAAACGCCATGTTTATTATTTCTAGTAAGCAATACAATTTCGTTAAACGAAAAACCTTCTGTGACTACTTTTCTAATAGTTTGCAAAGAAGTTTTAAGGTAAATGTCATTTTTATCGATATTTTCATCATCATCTTCCGAAACAAAATCGGAATCAATTTCTGGAATGAAAGAAATGTTTACATAACCTCCATTTTTAGCATTTGATTTTTGAAAACTATAATTTTTGTATAAATCTTTGTAATCTTTGTTAGAAAATTTTTGTGATAAAAACTTAAAAAAATCATTATTAAAGGCAATTACCGTATCGAAACTTCGATAATTTGTTTCTAAATTAAAAACCTCTTTGTCTTTATTACTAAATGGATTTTTGGACTTAGCCAAATCGATAAACTGTTCCGCTTTTCCGCCACGCCAACGGTAAATAGACTGTTTTGGATCTCCTACAATCATCAATGAACCTTGGATACCTTGCAAATCTTCACTCGAAAGTGCATTATCAATTAACGGAACCAGATTTTGCCATTGCATTTCGGATGTATCCTGAAACTCATCGATAAAAAAATGCTTGTACTTTTCGCCCAATCGTTCGTAAATAAATGGTGCTGGTTGGTTTTGTATGTGTTCGAATATTAATTTATTAAATTCGGAAATAGATAAAATGTTTTGGTCTTCCTGAATTTTAGCTAACTCATTACTTACCGTATTAAGTAATGAAAGTGGCGTAATATTTTTTAGAAAAGCTTGGTAAAAATCCTTCTTTTCGTAGTTTTTATAAACTTTATATAAGGTATAAATTAGTTCCTCGGCAATTCCTTCAATAATATCTCTGTCTTTTGCGTTTTTATTAATAGCAATGTCATCGACAGTTCTAAACTTTTTATGTGTTGGTTTGAGTTCACTTCTCTGAATAAAGCCCAAATGATTAGGAAAAGTTTCTCTAGAAAAGGATTTTGTATCAATTCCTTGTGTATTAATAAGCTGCAAGGCTTCATTTGCTAAATGAATATTTTCGTTTTCTAATGACTTACAGGTTTCTTCTAATTTTGCTTTGAGCTCGATAAATTCTGGAATTGTTTTGTCTTTGAGCGATAGAATTTCTTCACGATAATTTTCGTTAAGAATTAACCTTCCTGTGCTCATGATTTCGCTCGAAATATCCCACGATTTGTCATCGTCGGTTTTTTCCATTGTAAAATCGACGAGTAATTTTGTTAGGATTTCATCTTCTCCAGCCTGCGCAACAATAGCATCTACTGCTTCTTGCAATAAATTTTCGGTATCTAGCGAAACATCAAAAGTGATAGGTAAACCCAAATCAAAAGCAAAAGCACGAATTACTTTATGAGTAAACTTATCGATAGTCGAAATATCGAAAGCCGCATAATTATGAATAATGTTTTTTATTATTGCTTGTGCTTTTGTTTTAATTTGAAATGGATTGAGATTGATTTCTTTTGATAAATCATCCATCAATTGAATTGATTTTTCAGATGGATTATCTTTAGAAAAATCGAAAAGGCTGTCTATAATTCTAGTTTTCATTTCGAAAACTGCCTTGTTTGTAAAGGTTATAGCGAGAATATTTTTATAAGCATCGTTGTGTTTGGCTTTTAGAATTATTTTTAGGTATTCTTTGACCAAAGTATATGTTTTACCTGAACCAGCTGATGCGTTATATATAGAGAATGCAGGTGTTTTCATAGTCATTACGAGGAACGAATCAATCTCGTTCGAATTAGAATGTTGTTTTATGGCAAATTGCTTCGCCAGTTCGCACTTTCAGGCTCGGGGTGCGGGAAATAGCTTCAAATATCTATTTCTGTTAAAACTACAATTATATAATTCACACTTTTAATGAAATTATAACAGATTGAAATTTTAATTCCAAAGTTAAATGATTAATTTTGAATTTAAATATATACTAATCATTTAAAATATACAATTATGGCTTTCGAATTACCACAATTACCTTATGCATACGATGCATTAGAACCACATATTGATGCAAGAACAATGGAGATTCACCATTCTAAACATCATAATGCTTATACGACAAACCTAAATGCAGCTATTGCAGGAACTGATTTAGAAGGAAAATCTATTGAAGATATTCTTAAAAACCTCGATATGACTAAAATGGCTGTTCGTAATAATGGTGGTGGTTTTTTTAACCACAATTTATTTTGGACAGTAATGTCACCAAACGGTGGTGGTTTACCAACGGGTGAATTAGCAACTGCTATAGATTCGGCTTTTGGGACATTTGGAGATTTTAAAGCGGCTTTTGCTAAAGCTGGTGCTACACAATTTGGTTCTGGATGGGCTTGGTTGTGTCTAAAAGATGGAAAATTGGAGGTTTGCGGAACTCCAAATCAAGATAACACACTTATGCCTGGTGTAGGTTGTGGTGGAACTCCAATTTTAGGAATGGATGTTTGGGAACACGCTTATTATTTACACTATCAAAATAGAAGACCTGATTATATTGAAGCTTTTTTTAATGTAATAAACTGGAATGAAGTTGCAAGACGTTTTGCAGAAGCAAAATAATCTTTGAAATAACTTTTTTTAGATAATTGACGAATAGACTTTTTATAAAGTTTGTTCGTCTTTTTTATTTTCTTGACTTTGTTCCAATAAAAAAGGTGAAATTATTAGTTTCACCTTTTTTGCCCCAAATCTACCATAACTTAACCTACTTATGTAATGGTGAGGTAAAAGTACTGCTACTGTGCTTTTTTACCAAATAAAATCGTTGAATTGTATAAAAAATCGTTGATTGAAGAAGTATTATTTTTTTCTAACTAAATACTGTTAGAGCCTTTCTAACCTAATTTAGTTAGAAAAAAAATGTTGCTTTTTTATTATTTTAGTATTAAAATAATTTAGATATTATTATTTCATTTTATTCCAATAAAAAAGGTAGAATTATTAGTTCTACCTTTTTTGCCCCAAATCTACCATAAACTTAACCTACTTATGTAATGGTGAGGCTAAAGTATAGGCAGTTTGCGCGGTCACCAAATTAAATCGGTGAATTGTATAAATACTCGTTGAATTGTAGTTTTCCTTGTTTTTAGTAGGCTCTAGCATCTTTCCCTTCATAAAAATTCATAAAAGCTCGGTTTACTACTCGGTTCCCTCCAGGTGTTGGATAATCACCAGTAAAATACCAATCGCCTAAATTTTTAGGACAAGCAATATGTAAATTTTCTACTGTTTGAAAAATAATTTTTACTTTCGCTTTTACTGAATCTTCGGTAAGCATTTCGGCAATTTTATCTGATACTTCTTGCGGTTTGAATGGTGCGTAAATTTCGGTTACAAAGTTTACAACTGCGTCATCTTTTAGATTTTCTTGTGCTTTGCATTTAGCATAAACTTCATCAACAATGTGATATAAGTTTCTTTCTTTTAGCAATTCTAAAGCAGCTCTAAAAGCAACTAATCCTTCTAGTTTTGCCATATCTATTCCATAACAGTCAGGATAACGAATTTGTGGCGCAGAGGAGACTACAATGATACTTTTTGGCTTCAAACGATCCATCATTTTTATGATACTCATTTTTAATGTCGTTCCTCGAACAATACTATCGTCTATTATAACAAGATTGTCTGTTGGTTTTATCACACCATAAGTAACATCATATACGTGAGCAACTAAATCATCTCGACTGCTGTCTTCGGTGATAAAGGTTCGCAGTTTTGCATCTTTTATAGCTACTTTTTCGGTTCTAATTTTTACCGAAAGTAATTCTTGAAGCGATTCGGTTGTTAATGTGTTACGATTTGCAAGAATAAAATTGTTTTTTCGTTGATTTAAAAAATCTTGTGCCGCTTCGACCAATCCGTAGAAAGAAGTTTCAGCCGTATTTGGAATATAAGAAAAAACTGTGTTATCAGTGTCATTATCTATCGCATCAAGAACTGCAGGAAGTATTAATTTTCCTAGATTTTTTCTTTCTTGATATATTTCTGCATCACTCCCACGAGAAAAATAAATTCTTTCAAAAGAGCAGGCTTTTTTTATAGTTGGTGTGATAATTTCTTCTTCTGAAACTTTTCCGTTTTTCTTGATTATTAAAGCATTTCCAGGTTGCAATTCCTGTACTTTTTCGAAATCGACATTAAAAACAGTTTGTATCACTGGTCTTTCCGAAGCCACAACTACAATCTCGTCGTCTTGGTAATAATAAGCTGGACGAATTCCTGCTGGATCGCGAAATACAAATCCGTCACCATGCCCTAATAATCCTGCCATGGCATAACCTCCATCGAGATTTTTGGATGCTTTTTTTAAGATTTTAACCAAATCTAGCTTTTCGGCAATAATTGGAGAAGCTTCTCTTTTAGAAAATCCATTATTTTTGCATTCCTGATACAAGTCGGTCACCTCTTCATCTAAAAAATGTCCTATTTTTTCCATTACAGTAACAGTATCCGCCATTTCCTTTGGATGCTGACCTAATTCTACTAAACTATTGAAAAGTTCTTTAACATTAGTCATATTAAAATTTCCTGCTAATAGTAAATTTCTATGCATCCAGTTATTTTGACGTAAAAAAGGATGTACATTTTCAATACTATTTTTTCCAAAAGTCCCGTAACGAACGTGACCTAAAAACAATTCGCCTATGTAAGGAATATTTGCTTTTTGCATTGCCACATTATCAGCATATTCTGGGTGCGCAATCATTTCTTCGTTTATTCGAGAATTTATTTGCGCAAAAACATCTTGTATGGCTTGAGCATCATTAGAGCGGACTCTGCTAATGTATCTTTCGCCAGGTTCAACATCTAGTTTTATGCTTGCAAAACCAGCACCATCTTGACCACGATTGTGCTGTTTTTCCATAAGGAGATACATTTTTTGTATTCCGTAGAAAGCAGTGCCATATTTCTCTTTATAAAACTCAAGCGGTTTTAGTAATCTTAAAAAAGCTATTCCACATTCGTGTTTAATTGCATCACTCATTGGGCTGTTGTAATTTTGTAGTTATTTATGCTTTTACCAGTAAATTTGTAAATTATTATTTCTTGCAAATTAACTAGTTAGTTGTTTTTTTAAATCAAAAACGCCTCGAGAATTCCGAGGCGTTTTTTTATTATAATGCTATTTCAAATTGTGTAAGAGATTTGAATTGTTTCAATCTCGCTACAACTTCTTCTTTATTTAATTTTAGCATTCTTTCGGTTCCAAACTTCTCGACGCAAAAAGATGCTAAATTTGATCCGTGAATGATTGCCGTTTTCATATTCTCGAAAGAAACGTTTTCGCTTTGCGTTATAAAACCTGCAAATCCTCCTGCAAACGTATCACCTGCTCCTGTTGGATCGAAAACTTCTTCAAGTGGTAAAGCTGGTGCGAAGAAAACTTCTTTTTCATGAAAAATTAGCGCTCCGTGTTCTCCTTTTTTGATAACTACATACTTAGGACCCATTGTATGAATCTTAGCGGCAGCTTTTACAAGAGAATATTCTCCTGAAAGTTGACGTGCTTCTTCGTCATTTATAGTGATAACATCGACACGTTTTATAACGTTAAGTAAATCTTCAAGCGCACAATCCATCCAAAAGTTCATTGTATCAAGAACAACTAATTTTGGTTTTTCTTCCATTTGATCTAAAACACTACTTTGCACCATTGGATGCAAGTTTCCTAGCATAACAACATCGGCATTTTTGAAATTTTGTGGCACTTTAGGTTGAAAATCGGCTAAAACATTTAGTTCTGTAGCCAATGTATCTCTAGAATTTAAATCATTATGATATCTTCCACTCCAAAAGAAAGTTTTTCCTCCTTTTACTACTTCAAGACCTGAAATATCAATATTTCTTGAAGTTAATAAATCTAAATATTCTTGTGGGAAATCGTCTCCTACGACAGAAACTATTGCTGATTGCAAGTTAAAATGTGAAGCTGAAAGTCCAATATATGTTCCTGCACCACCTAAAATCTTGTCTGTTTTCCCAAAAGGAGTTTCAATAGCGTCGAAAGCAACAGTTCCAACAATTAATAATTTATTCATTATCTTTAGTTTCAAATTAAAGTGCAAAGATAGTTGTAAAGTTTGAAGTTTGAAAATGGAATTTTATATTATTCTCTTCTTATTAAAAAGGGCTAATTTTTGAGAATTAGCCCTTTTAAAAATTATTATAAAATGTGATTGTTTTTATTGTTTGTATTTAGCATCGGTATCGGCTGTCAATGTTTTTAGATAAGCTTCAATATCTTTAATATCATTATCTGACAAATCTTTGTTTACTTGTAATTTCCCCATAATTTTTATGGCTTCTTTTAGCGAAACAACAGAGCCATCATGGAAATAAGGGTATGTTTTTTCAACATTTCTTAAACTAGGTACTTTAAACATAAATTGATCTCCTTCTTTTTTAGTCCTATCAAAAAGACCTTTATCTATTTTTTTGCTATTCGTCAATTTAGCATAATCTCCATAAAGACCAAATTTTTGCATAAGCTGTCCGCCAATCGCTACACCACTGTGACAAGTAGTACACCCATTATCAACAAAAGCTGTTAATCCTTTCTTCTCTTGTTCGTTAATTGCATTTTCATTTCCATCTAAATAATCGTCAAATTTACTTGTTGGGTTTAACTGACGTTCAAATGCTCCAATGGCATTAGTAATGTTTACAAATGTTATTGGTTCTTTGTCATTTGGAAATACACTTTTAAAAGCATTTTGATATTCAGGAATTGCCCTTAATTTTTTTTCTAAGAATTCTTTACTAGGCAAACTATGCTCTACAGGATTCAACAAAGGACCACCAGCCTGTTCTTCAACATCTTTTGCTCTTCCGTCCCAAAACTGCATGGCATGAAGGGATGCGTAAATAACAGAGGGTGAATTACGACCACCCAACTCTTTTGTATCTCCAAGAGAAAAAGATTTGTTATCAACACCAAAAGTGGCAAGATTATGGCAAGAATTACAACTGATTGTTCCATTTTTTGATAAGGCTTTGTCAAAAAACAATTTTTTCCCCAAATCTATTTTATTTTGTGGAACGGGAGCATACTCAATGGTTGAAATTGATTTAAAAAAAAGAGAGACTTTTTTCATAAGTTCTGATTTTTCAGCGACTTGTGGTTTAGAAAAATCTTGTTCAGCTTCTTTTTTACAAGCAAATAAAACTAGTCCAGCGAAAATAAAGATTGTTTTTTTCATAATATTGTAATTTAATGTTACAAGATTACGCTTTTATTGATTTGTGAAAAATGATAATTATCACAAATTCAATTACTTAAGTAAATCTTAAGCAAGTAATAAATTACAAAAGTTTATTGTCTTCTTTCTCATAAAAAGCATCAATCGAAAGTGTTTTTTGACTAGATGCAAAAACTGCTAATTCATCACATCGTTCGTTTTGAGGATGGTTATTATGCCCTTTTATCCATTTGAAATCGACTTGGTGTTTTCTGTAAATAATTAAAAACCGTTTCCATAAATCGGAATTTTTTCGGTCTACAAATCCTTTTTTCTCCCAACCTAAAACCCATTTTTTTTCGACAGAATCAACAACGTACTTAGAATCTGAAATAACTAAAACTTTCATGTCTGGTTTTTTTAGTTTTTCTAAACCCACAATTACGGCTAATAGTTCCATCCTGTTGTTAGTTGTATGTCTAAACCCTTCGTAAAACTCTTTTTTGAAAGAGGTACCAACTAATTCCATGACCACGCCATAGCCACCTGGCCCAGGATTACCTTTGGCAGCACCATCTGTATATATATGTACTTCGTATTTCAATTTTAGGTTGTTAGGAGTTTTTCAATTTCTTTAGGGAAATATTCCATTTCTAGTTCATGAATTCTTTGAGCAATTTCTTCTGGTTCTTTACAATTTACAATCGAAACATTTTTTTGAAAAATAAATTCGCCTTCATCATAATTCTTATTTACATAATGAATGGTAATTCCGGTTTCAGGTTCTTTATTTTCCAGAACTGCTTTGTGTACATTCATTCCGTACATTCCTTTTCCACCATATTTTGGAAGTAAAGCTGGGTGAATATTTATTATTTTATTAGGAAAGGCTTCAACAATAGTTTCAGGAAATTTTAATAGAAAACCCGCCAGAACAATTAAATCTGGATTTATTTTATTTATCTTACTTAAAATGGTACCGTCAGAAAGTTCTGCTTTACTAAATATTTCGGTAGAAACCTGGAGCTGATTTGCTTTTTCTAAAACTTTGGCATGTAGATTGTTAGTAAATACAGTGACTACGTTTGCTAGATTTTTGTTTTTAAAATGTAATATGATATTTTCGGCATTAGAACCCGACCCTGAAGCAAATATTACAATCTTTTTCATTTATCCTGTGATTTATATTACGCAAAAAAAAGAATAATAAATGATAAATAATTAAAATTAAACGTCTTTGTGAAATTATTTTTTTAAATTCGTAGTCAGATTTATTAACTAAAATGTGGTTTTAAGATAAAGTTTTTTATTTTTGCCATCAAATTAAAAATTAAAATTAAAGATTATGTCAGACATTGCATCAAGAGTAAAAGCGATTATCGTAGACAAATTAGGCGTTGACGAGAACGAAGTTGTAACAGAAGCAAGCTTCACAAACGATTTAGGAGCTGATTCATTAGACACTGTTGAGCTAATTATGGAGTTCGAAAAAGAATTTGACATTCAAATTCCAGACGACCAAGCTGAAAACATTGCTACGGTAGGTCAAGCGATTTCTTACATTGAAGAAGCTAAAAAATAATACTCAAAGACATCTGTAAGTGAAATACCTTACAGATGTTATTATTTTTTTAATGTCTTTTCAAAATCTTTCGTAGATTTGTAAAAAACACTGATTGTATTACAATCATAAAATATTTATGTAATACCACCCATTGTTTCTTTTAGTAATAATTAAAAGTACGCTGGGTTTTTTTATATTAAACAAAATCAACTAAACTATGCAATTAAAGCGAGTAGTAGTAACTGGATTAGGAGCACTAACACCAATTGGAAATAACGTTCAAGAGTATTGGGAAGGATTAATAAGCGGAAAAAGCGGTGCTGCTCCCATTACTTATTATGATACTGAAAAACACAAAACTAAATTTGCTTGCGAGATAAAAAACTTCAATATAGAAGATTTTATGGATCGTAAAGAGGCAAGAAGAATGGATAAATTTGCACAATATGCTGTTGCTGCAAGTGAAGAAGCGATTAAAGATGCTGCAATAACAGATACAAATGTTGACAAACAAAGAGTTGGTGTTATTTGGGGAGCTGGAATTGGCGGTTTAGAAACTTTTCAAGAAGAAGTAATGAGTTATGCTAAAGGAGATGGCACCCCAAGATTTAATCCTTTTTTTATCCCAAAAATGATTGCTGATATTGCTCCTGCACATATTTCTATGAGAAACGGATTTATGGGTCCTAACTACACTACTGTTTCTGCTTGTGCCTCTTCTTCAAACGCAATGATTGATGCTTTCAATTATATACGTTTAGGAATGTGTGATATTATTGTTTCTGGGGGATCAGAAGCTGCAGTAACAATAGCAGGTATGGGAGGTTTTAATTCTATGCAAGCTTTATCTACAAGAAATGACAGTCCAGAAACTGCTTCAAGACCATTTGATGCTAACCGTGACGGATTTGTACTTGGCGAAGGTGCTGGTGCAATTGTTCTAGAAGAATATGAGCACGCTAAAGCACGTGGTGCAAAAATATATTGTGAAGTTGGCGGAGGCGGAATGTCGTCTGATGCTTATCACTTAACAGCGCCACATCCTGAAGGAATAGGTGTTATTGCAGTAATGAAAAACACACTTCGTGATGCTGGAATGAATCCTGAAGATGTAGATCATATAAACACTCATGGAACTTCAACTCCACTTGGTGATGTTGCAGAATTGAAAGCGATAAGTCATGTTTTTGGTGCTCATGCTAAGAACATTAATATTAATTCAACAAAATCGATGACTGGACACTTACTGGGTGCAGCAGGTGCTATCGAAGCAATTGCATCAATACTTGCAATAAAACATGGAATAGTTCCTCCTACAATAAACCACACAACTATTGACGAAAACATTAACCCAGAATTAAACTTAACACTTAATTTTGCTCAAAAAAGAGAAGTAAAAGTCGCTATGAGTAATACTTTTGGTTTTGGCGGTCACAACGCTTGTGTTCTATTTAAAAAATTAGATTAATTACTCTTATGAGTATTATTAAAAAAATATTTTCAAATTCCCGTTCTCCAGAGGACGGGAATTTTTTTGATAAACTTGAGAAAATCTTAGGATTTAAACCTTTAAATCTCATTCACTTTCGTAAAGCATTTACGCACCGATCGATGAATAAATTAGATGAAAAAGGCAATCCTATGAATTATGAGCGACTAGAATTTATGGGAGATGCTATGCTAGGAAGTGTGATAGCTGCTCACTTATTTAATATGGTTCCTGATGGAGACGAAGGTTATCTTACTAAAATGCGATCTAAAATTGTTAGTCGAGAACATCTAAATGAACTAGGAAAAGATCTTAATCTTATTCAGTTTTTAGAAAGTAAAGTTACAATACAAAATTTTGGAGAAAACATACACGGAAATCTTTTTGAAGCTTTTATAGGAGCCATTTATCTAGACAGAGGTTTTGCATATTGTGAAAAATTTATTCATAAAAAAGTAATCAAACCTTATGTAGATATCGACAAACTAGAAGGTAAAGTTATTAGTTATAAAAGTCTTGTCATTGAATGGTGCCAAAAAGAAAAAAGACAATTTCACTATGATATTTATGAAGATGATGATGCAGGAAAACTAAAATATTTTGGTGTAAAATTAAGTATTGATGGTAAAGTTATATCAAAAGCTCGAGCAACATCAAAAAAGAAAGCAGAAGAAATAGCATCAAAAAGAGCATATTTTGCATTTCAAACAAAAATAGACGGCAAATAATTCGTTTATTTTAAAACTATAACGTTATCGTTAACAATTTAACAAAAACCTAATTTTGTTAACTGGTTTTTAACTAATAGAAATACTATCTTTACATCTTATTTTTAGTGCTTTATGGCGATTCATAAATTACATCTTGAGGATTTTGACCAAGTCGATTATAACTTAATTGCCATTCATACCTCACAAGAAGATTATAAACTAGCATTTAAACTAAATCAGAAATTAACCATTTCACTTAGTAAAAATGAAAATGAAATTCCTGTTGAAATTCAGGAAAAAGTAAGTCATTTTTCTCGTTTCACCTTTGATGATGAAGAAAAAATGGTGGTTTGGGATTTAATTCAAAATAAACAAAAAATCGATTTACCTAATGAAGATGTAGTCGCCAATTTGTTTGAAAATAAAAATTTTACAAGACGAATTTCCTTGGTTTCCGAACTAAAAAAAGTAGATTATTTTCTAAAAATAGAACATGATTCTCAATACAAAATAAAAGATATTATAAACAAAATAAACAAAATTGATTCTATAAGTGCCGTTTATGAAGTAAACGCAAACGAAATAAAATCAAAAAATAATTTAATTTTCTAAAAAATGCCAACAATAAAAAAAACAAAAATTGTAGCCACACTTGGACCAGCATGTAGTACAAAAGAAGTATTAAATGACATGATTAAAGCTGGAGTAAATGTTTTCAGGATTAATTTTTCACATGCAGATTATGATGATGTAAAATCCAAAATAGATATAATTAGAGGTTTAAACGAAGAATTTGGTTACACTACAGCTATTCTTGGTGACTTGCAAGGACCTAAACTTCGTGTTGGCGTGATGAAAGAAGATGTGGTCGTAAATCCAGGTGACATCATCACTTTTCAAACTGCAGAAGATGTTCCAGGAACTGCCGATAGAGTTTACATGAACTATAAAGAGTTTCCAAAAGATGTAAATCCAGGCGAAAAAATTCTTCTTGATGACGGAAAACTAATGTTTGAAGCCATCGAAACTAATAGAAAAACCGAAGTGATTTGTAAAGTTATTCAAGGTGGTCCTTTAAAATCTAAAAAAGGGGTAAATCTTCCTAACACTAAAGTTTCTCTTCCTGCCTTAACAAAAAAAGATATAAAAGACGCCATTTTTGCTATCGAACAAAAAGTAGATTGGATAGCACTTTCCTTTGTAAGAACAGCGGAAGATTTAATAGAGTTACAACAATTAATCTCAAAACATTCTGATTATAAAATTCCGATTATTGCCAAAATAGAAAAACCTGAAGGAGTTGCAAACATAGATAAAATTGTTGCTTATTGCGACGGTCTAATGGTAGCTCGTGGAGATTTAGGAGTAGAAGTTCCTGCTCACGAAGTCCCTCTTATTCAGAAAAAACTAATACACAGAGCAAAAACAGCTCGTATCCCAGTAATTGTTGCCACACAAATGATGGAAACCATGATTACAAGCCTTACACCAACTCGTGCCGAGGTAAATGATGTTGCAAATTCTGTTATGGATGGTGCTGATGCTGTAATGCTTTCTGGCGAAACATCTGTTGGAAACTACCCTGTTCAGGTTATCGAACAAATGACACAAATTATTGAAGCCGTAGAAGATTCTCCACTTATTCAAGTGCCACAAAACACACCACAAATTCGTACCAATCGTTTTATCACAAAAACTATTTGTCACCATGCTGCAACGATGGCAAATGTGATTAAAGCCAAAGCAATTTGTACCTTAACCAATAGTGGATACACTGCTTTTCAGATTTCTGCATGGCGACCATCGGCTCATATTTTAGTTTTTACTTCTAACAAAAGGATTCTTACCCAACTTAATTTACTTTGGGGTGTAAAATCATTTTATTATGACAAATTTGTAAGTACCGATGACACTGTGACCGATGTAAATGAAATAGCACGTGTAAAAGGATTTGTAGAAAAAGGTGATTTCTTAATAAATCTAGCAGCTATGCCAGTAACCGACAAAGGAATGGTAAACACACTGAGAGTTTCTGAGATTGAGTAATTAGATTTCAGCTTTTGTGGAAAAGTTAAAATTCAAACCGTAGTTGCACAACTACGGTTTTTTTTATCTCCGTATTCAAATTAGCGAGAGAAATTCCGAGTAATCGCACCGAATCTTTCATTCGTTCTTGGTATAACAATTCTTTGACAGTTTCAAAAATAATTCCTTTGTCAGACACAAAATAAGGCAAAGTTTTACTTCGAGTTTGTTGGGTAAAATCGGAGTATTTTATTTTTAATGTAATGGTTTTTCCTGATATTTTGTATTTTTGAAGTCTTCTTTCGAGTTCGGAAGCAATTCGTTCCAATCGTTCTGCCATAAATATTTCGGAAGTAAGATTAGTGTCAAATGTATGTTCGGCAGCGACCGATTTTGTAGTTCGATTGGGTTTTACTTCACTGTTGTGAATGCCACGCACAATCTTGTAATACTGAGCGCCACTTTTACCAAAATGCTCCTCGAGGTATTCGGACGTTTTTCTTTTTAAATCTTTTCCTGTAAAAATCCCATGTTGGTACATTTTCTCGGTAGTTACTTTCCCAATTCCGTAAAATTTTTTAATATCTAAAGCTTCCAAGAAATCTTCAATTTCTTCTGGATTAATGGTTTTTTGTCCGTTGGGTTTGTTATAATCCGAAGCGATTTTTGCTACAAACTTATTAGCCGATATTCCTGCCGAAGCAGTTAGCCCAACCTCATCGAAAATGCGCTTTCTAATTTCTTGTGCAATCAAAGTCGCACTAGGATTTCCTTTTTTATTTTGGGTAACATCTAGATAAGCTTCGTCGAGCGATAAAGGTTCGACTAAATCTGTATATTCATAAAATATTTTTTGAATTTTTTTCGAAATCTCTCGATATCTATCAAAACGAGGCGGAACGAAAATTAAATCGGGGCAATTTCGCTTGGCTTGCGCACCACTCATCGCACTACGAACACCAAATTTTCGCGCTTCGTAACTTGCTGCCGAAACGACACCACGAATTTCACTTCCGCCAACAGCCAATGGTTTTCCCTTTAGGTCAGGATTATCCATTTGCTCGACCGATGCATAAAAGGCATCCATATCGATATGAATTATTTTTCGCTGTATATTATCGGACATGGTACAAATTTAAAAAAATTACCTCGAGATTTGTAGAGATGAAACTAAGATTAGTAAAGTTTGCTTTCTGAAAAATCATATCTTTGGTAACGAAACCCATAGCCCAGATTGCAACGAAAATCCTTTGTTTTTTTCTTTAAAAAAATAAAGATTGCAGTGTAAAGCTGGAATAGCTTCCAAAAAATGATAGAAATAGAACGCAAATTTTTAGTTTTAAATAATGATTTTATTGCTTTGGCTGTTGCCAAAAATAGAATCGTACAAGGTTATTTAAATTCTAATCCTGAGCGAACGGTTCGTGTAAGAATTAAGGGAAGTAAAGGTTTTTTGACTATAAAAGGTAAAGGTAACGACTCAGGAACAACAAGATTAGAATGGGAAACCGAAATCCCATTAGCTGAAGCTGAAAAATTATTATCTATTTGCGAAAATGGCGTGATTGACAAAATCAGATATGAAATCCCTTTAGGAAAGCACATCTATGAAGTTGATGTTTTTGCTGGAGAAAACAACGGTTTGATTATTGCAGAAATAGAACTCGATGACGAAAACGAAAGTTTCGAAAAACCAAATTGGTTAGGTCAAGAAGTTACGGGTGATAATAGATATTACAATGCTTATTTGAGCAATAATCCTTTTGGAAGCTGGTAAAAATTACTTTTTCTTCATCACTTCGATGGTCACTAATGTTTCTCCGCCACCTTTGTTAGAGGTCATTTGCATATAAGCACGTCGTGATAAATCTATTTCTCTTCCTTTTACAAATGGACCACGATCGGTTACTGTAACTATGACATGTTTTCCGTTTCGCTCATTTGTAATACGCAACATGGTTCCAAAAGCGAACTTACGGTGCGCTGCTGTGAGTTTGTTATTATCGAAACGGGTGCCACTTGCAGTACGCTTTCCGTGAAATCTTTTGGCATAATACGAGGCGTGGGCTTTTCTTTTGTATAATTTATAGGTAAAATTGCCTTCTATAAGCAAACTGTCTATCGCTACCGAATCGACCTTGACTGTATCTTGAACTGGTCTTATAGAAAAAGATTGTTTATCGAATTTTTTGAACGAAAAACTAGAAATTAGTATCGCTGCTATTGTTGTGGTAATTACCAGAAAAAATTTATCTTTCATCATAATTTTAATTAATTATTATTACACACTTGTCAAATACCATACCCAAAAATAAAAAAGCCTTAATAAATAAGACTTTTTTTAAATTATTAGAACCACAATGACCACGGAATTCTACTTAATATAAGTAACAATCCTAGTCCATAAAATATTGCAATTGCTTTAAACTTATTTTTACCTTCTAATGCTTTTTTATGTTTAGACCAACCTATTGTGATTAGTATGATGGCTATAACATTAGTTAACGGATGCTCTAACGAGGTTAGTCGCAAAGCTGCATTTTTCATGTCACCAAAAGCTGACAACCCCAAAGGTGACAGAAAATATAATACCAACCCAACTGTAAGTTGTATGTGTGTCACTATAAGCGCAAATAATGCAATTTTCTTGTCTTTTGCGAAAAATTCTCTTT
Organism: Flavobacterium sp.; assembly: GCF_046153165.1. Classification (GTDB taxonomy): domain Bacteria; phylum Bacteroidota; class Bacteroidia; order Flavobacteriales; family Flavobacteriaceae; genus Flavobacterium. The sequence continues at coordinate 31,370 of NZ_JBJXEN010000050.1, forward strand.
TAGATAAGAATCCTAAAGTACTGTTTGCAACAGCTACAACTAGCAGTAACAAGGCTAAATATGCCCAGCCAGAGTGAAATTTTTGAATAAAATCGTACATTTTTTTGTTTTTAGTTTAAACAAATATAAACAAAAAATATAACGGATTTAAAACTTACACAATAGAAATTGAAACATAATGAAATGTTAAAAAAGATTTGATTTGCTTTTTGGTACGGTATTTGAATTAATTTTATATCTTTACCCTATTATTGATTTCGATGAAGAAAAACTACATTTATATTACATTATTTAGCCTTTTGTTTTCGTTGAGCGCCTTAGCTCAAGACGGGAAGCAATCTTCATTGTCAGCAAAAACCCAAGAACAACAGTTTGACAATCTAAACGTATACCCAAACCCAGTAGGAAACGGTCGTGTATATATCACCTCAAAAACTAGTGCTCCTAAAGATATCGAGATTTTTGATGTTTTAGGAAAACGTGTAATGCAACTCACAATATCTACTAAGGAGCTAAATGTTTCTACATTATCTCCAGGAGTTTACATTATAAAAATAAAAGAAGGCGAGCAACGCGCCACTAGAAAACTCATTATCAAGTAATTGATTTTTTAATATTATTTTTTAATTTAATATTTTATTTACATTAGTTTCTTTCTCATAAAGAAATTACTATTACCTTTGTAGTCCAATTTTTAAACAAATAGAAAAATGAAAAAAATTTACTTATTAGCATTAACTTTAGTTAGTGCAATGTCTTTTGGACAAGTAGTAATTAGCCAAGTATATGGTGGTGGTGGAAACGCAAGCGCAACTTACACTAACGATTTTGTTGAATTATACAACAAAGGAGCTGCATCTGTGGATATTTCGGGTTGGTCAGTTCAGTATGCAAGTGCAACTGGTACTGCTTGGGCTGTTAACGCAATCCCTGCTGCTTCATCAATTGGAGCTGGAAAATATTTTTTAGTTAAATTAGCTGGAAGTACAGTAGGTATTGCTTTGCCAACTCCTGATGCGGATATAACAACATCGCCTTCAAATTTGTCTGGAACAGCTGGTAAGGTTGCATTAGTAAATAACATTACTGCTTTATCAGGAGCTGTTGTTACAACTGGATATATAGATTTATTAGGTTATGGATCAACTGCAACTTCATCTGAAACTGCAATTTTTTCAACAACAGGAACCAACAATACTATTTCTTTTCAAAGAGGAAACAATGGATGTAATGACACAAACAACAATTCAACAGATTTTGCTTTAGGAAGTGTAAATCCAAGAAACTCTTCAGTAGCTGCTTATAGTTGTACTGTACCAACTATTTCAATAACTTCACCAGCAAATGCAACAATATTTTCTCCAGAGACAACAACTGTAAATGTAGTTTTGTCTGTAAACAATTTTAATGTTGCAAACGGTACAGGCAACGGTCATATTCACTACACAATAAATGGTGGAGCAACTGTTATGAAATACGACACAACTCCTATTGCAGTTCCTACAACTCCAGGATCATATACAGTTTATGTAGAGTTAGTAGATAATACTCATACTCCTATTGTTCCAGCAAAAAATGCTACAGTAACATTTACAGTAGCAAGTTATACAAATGCCGCAACTTTAGCTGCTGTTAGAGCTGCTGGAATAAATGCTTGGGTAAATTACACTGGAACTTCTGTAGTTTCTTTTTCAAGACCACTTACAGGAGGACGTAATCAAAAATACATTCAAGATGCTACAGCTGGAATATTAGTTGACGATAGTGCTGGTTTAATTACAACTCCATTTGTTATTGGAGATGGTATTTCTAACATAAAAGGACAATTAATAAATTTTAGTGGTGTTATGGAATTTGTTCCTAACCAAGATGCTACAAAACCATCTACAGGAAATACAATCACACCGCAAGTTGTATCTCTTGCAACTATTGCAGGAAACATAGATGCTTACGAAAGCCAATTAGTACAAATAAACGGAGTTAATTTTACTGCTGCTGATGGTACTGCTGTATTTGTTGTAAACACTGATACTGCTATTAATGACGGAACAGCTTCTCTTTTTAGACCAATGTTTCCAGCTACAGAAGTTGACTACATAGGTGCTGTAATACCAACTGGCGCAAGAAATATTGCGGTAATTGTTTCAGAAAACACAGGTGTTCTTAAAGTTGTTGCTCGTTCGTTAGCAGAATTAACATTATCTAGAAGCAGTTTCGATGCAATTTCAGGATTGAAAATATACCCAAACCCTGCTAAAAACTTATTAAACATTACTTCTGATAGTTTTGAAACAAAAACTGTAGCAATATATAATGTATTAGGAGCTCAAGTTCTTGCTGCAAATGTAACTAATGCACCAATAAACGTTGCTTCATTAAGCAAAGGTGTTTATGTAGTAAAAGTTACTGAAGAAGGCAAAACAGCTACTAGAAAGTTAGTTATCGAGTAATCTTTAACAAGAATTTATATATCTTTAAAGCTCCAAATATTTTGGAGCTTTTTTATTTATCAACTTTCACAAAGCCTTTATATTAAAGTTCTTAATACCTTATGAAAACATCCTTCTCTATATTTATAATATTTATTTACAATATATCATTTGCTCAACTTACTGATTCCTTTACTGGAACTGGTTCATTAATTACTAATGGATGGTATAATCACAATGGAGTTTCAGGGCAAATAATGATTTCTCCAGGCTCTTTAAACTATTCTGGCTTAACAACATTTACGGGGAATAAAATTTCTCTCATATCAGGTAATACTGAGGATGTAAATAAAAGCATTGGAACACCTATAAACACAACCGCATATTATTCTGTAGTAGTTAATGTTCCAAATACCAATGGGCTAACTACAGTTGGCAGCTGTTCTTTGCACTTTGCCAACACTGAAGCTAGACCTCCAGATGCTTTACCACTACCATTTCTTGGGAAATTATATTTTAAAACTGGATCAACTTTAGGAACATTTAATATAGGAGTTTATAATTATGGGGTAAATTATATTGATAACATTTTCAATACAATTTATGACAATCCTACTTATGCAACTACAGATTTTAGCATAAACAATAATTTATTCGTAGTTGTTAAATATGAAGTGGCAACAAATACTGCCTCATTATTTATTAATCCAATATTAAATTCTAATGAGCCAACGCCTACAGCAGTAAACTCTTTAGGAATAGGCATACAAACAACGGTTGGTGCAATTGCATTCAGACAGTATGAAGGATCACTTTCAGGAACTGGTAATATCGAGTATTCAAATCTTAGAGTGGCAGACAACTGGGCATATGTAACAAATGGTACTCTCGGAACTCAAAAAAATTCAATTTCAGGATTAAAAATATACCCAAACCCAGCTAAAAACTTATTAAACATTACTTCTGATAGTTTTGAAACAAAAACTGTAGCAATATATAATGTATTAGGAGCTCAAGTTCTTTCTGCAAATGTAACTAATGCGCCAATAAACGTTGCTTCATTAAGCAAAGGTGTTTATGTAGTAAAAATTACTGAAGAAGGTAAAACAGCTACTAGAAAGTTAGTTATCGAGTAATTTATTTTTTAAAAATATTTAAAGAAACCGTCTCAATATTTATACGAGACGGTTTCTTTGTTTAATATCATTCCCTTATACTAACAAAATTTGATTGTTTGTGTAATCACAATAACAAAACAACCCTTTTACAATAATAGAACTGCACGAAATTAATGAGATTTATATCACTAATTTTAGTTAGAAAAAACAAGGGTAAATACCTTATTTATAGCAAGTTAATGCTTTTTATCGAAAAAAATAACGCTGTTAACGATTATATTGTTTTATAAAAAAGCTTCTCGCTAGTTTTGTCTCGAAATTAAATCACTAAATATAAACAACGAGATGAAAACTATTTATTTATTATTATTACTAAGCATTAATTCTATAGCGAATACAACTAACGAAGAAAACGGTATAAACACAAAACCGAAGACTACAATTGAAGCATTTTACAATAGCGAAATAATTAAAAAACCCGCATCTGAGAGCGATTCTATTTCAGGGTTGAAGATTATAAGTTATGATTCTGAAAAACATGGAAAACATATTTATATAGTCTCTGACATATATACTATGAAAAAAATTTCGTTCTTTAATAAAAAAGGAAGAAAGGTTTTTACAACTTCTACTATTGGTTCACCTATATACCTTTCAAAATTTAAAAAAGGAGTATATACAATTAAAGTTGTTGAAAATGATAAAACCGAAATAAAAGAATTTGCAATAAATTAGCACATACCAAACAAATCTTGAAGTCCTACATTGTGGGACTTTTTTTATTTCCTTACTTTTACAAAAAAATTAATTGTTTAATACCTCCGACATATTTCAAATCGATTCCAAAAAAGAATTCGATAAAATTTCTCTCAAATTATTTCGTTTTCAATACGATAATAACGAAGTATATAAGCAGTTTTGTGATTTTTTAAACAAGGATAAAACCAATGTAAAAAAAATTGAAGACATTCCTTTTTTGCCCATACAGTTTTTTAAATCCCATGAGATTTTAAGCTCTAAAGAAGTCATTCAAGCTACTTTTACCAGTAGCGGAACCACAGGAGTGATTACCAGCAAACATTTAGTTACAAATGTTTCTCTGTACGAAAACAGTTATCGCAATGCCTTTTCTCAATTTTACGGAAACATAGAAGATTATGTAATTTTGGCTTTACTTCCTTCCTATTTAGAACGAGAAGGTTCGTCGCTAATTTATATGGTCGATGATTTAATAAAACAAACAAATAATCCTGATAGTGGTTTTTACCTTCACAACCACGAAGAATTAATTCAAAAGCTTATCGCTTTAGACAATAAAGGACAAAACGTCATTCTCATTGGGGTTACTTACGCTTTGTTAGATTTGGTCGAAAAACAAAAATTTAATCTAAAAAATACCATTATCATGGAAACTGGTGGTATGAAAGGTAAAAGAAAAGAAATGATCCGCGAAGAATTACACGAACAACTTTGCGATGGTTTTGGTGTAAATGCGATACATTCTGAATACGGAATGACTGAATTATTATCTCAGGCTTATTCTCTTGGAAATGGCATATTTGAATGTCCAAATTGGATGCAAATACTAGTTCGCGATACCGAAGATGCTCTAACCTATATTGAAAGCGGAAAAACAGGTGGAATTAATGTTATCGATTTAGCTAATATTAATTCTTGTGCTTTTATTGCCACTCAAGATTTGGGCAAGAAATACAAAAATAATACGTTTGAGATTTTAGGCCGTTTCGACAATTCCGATATTCGTGGTTGTAATTTGATGGTTTTATAAAATTATTATACATTTTAAATGAAAAAAATAGTAGTCTTACTCTTTCTGTTTTCTCTTTCTGTTTTTTCTCAAAACAAAGCTATTGATGTAAAAATTGATTCTATTATTTCAGATGATTCAAATCCAAAAATACGAGTTTACACTATCAATTATCATATAGAAAACCTATCAAACAATTCGATTTCTTTCTTCCTTATACCAAATACTTTGATAGCGAATGCGGCGAGTTCGATGACTTTGTTTCCAATTTATAAAATATATCATAATGATATTTTCACTCCACTTGATGGTCCTTTTTTTGAGAAACATGGCATCGATTGGGAAACAAAATTAACAGGAATTAAAGATTATACTTCTCCCGAAGCAAAGGAAATAATTAAAAAATCTTTAGAAGAATTTACAGCAAAAAATAAAATTATTGTAGATAATTATACAAAAAATGGCGGGAAAAGCACTGATGACAACTGGATAATAGAAAACCATCATTTACTTGAATCTAAAATCACTTTCAAACAAAAAGAAACAAAAACTTTTGTGATAAAAACTTCTTGGAACAAGGAACGTTATTTTAAAGAAGATGATTTAGAATATTATCTAGACGAAAAAGATAAATATGAATTTGAATTGGTTTTAGATTTAAAAAAAACCTTTTTTAAGGAAAGATTATCGACCGAAGAATATCTAAAAATAGAAAAAGACATCCATTTTATTGAAGGAATATTTACTACAAATAAAGTATCTATTATTTTTTAAAAAACTTAAATTACATATTTATGACTATCCAAAATATCAATCAAGTTATCGAACCCAAAAAAAATATTTTATTACAACATCCTTTGTATCATCAAATACAAAACATAAATGATCTTCATTGTTTTCTTGAAACACACATTTATGCAGTTTGGGATTTTATGTCACTTCTAAAAGCATTGCAATCAAAATTAACTTGTACTACAACGCCATGGTTTGCAACAAAAAATCCTAAAATTCGCTATCTAATCAATGAAATTGTTTTAGCCGAAGAAACAGATATTTCATTAGACGGAAAAAGACAAAGCCATTTTGAAATGTATATTGAATCCATGAATTCTTGTGGCGCAAACACATCAGAAATTGAATCTTTTTTAGAAAATGTTACGGTTACAAATGATGTTTTTATTTCGATAAAAAGAAGTAATTTACATACTAATATTAAATCTTTTTTAGACTTTACTTTCCGAATAATTGAAGAAGGGAAACCACATAAAATTGCTGCGGCATTTACTTTTGGAAGAGAAGATCTTATTCCATCTATGTTTACCGAAATTCTGAAAAATTTTAAAATTAATTTCCCTGAAACTGATTTATCAAAACTAATCTATTATTTTGAAAGACATATTGAGCTAGATGCCGATGAACACGGACCAATGGCTATGCAAATGATTACCGAATTATGCGAAAATGATGAACAAAAATGGAAAGAAGTCGAAGAGGTTTCGGTTCTAGCGCTTAAAAAAAGAATAGGTCTTTGGGATGCGATAGAAGAACAAATTACGCAAAAAAAAATATCTTTGGTTAACTCATCCAACTAATATGTTTTCATCTCAAGATCGTTTAACTAGGGCTTATAAAGAGGCGAGAAGAATTTCCTTCGACGATTCATCGAAGTTTATCTTGTTTTCCGATTGCCATCGTGGAGACGGAAGTTTTGCTGATGATTTTGCAAATAATAGAAATATATACCAACACGCATTAAAATATTATTTTGAAAACGATTTTACTTATATCGAGATTGGTGACGGAGATGAATTATGGGAGAACTTATTTTTTAAAGATGTTTTAGAAGCCAACAAAAGCGTTTATTTACAACTTCAGAAATATTACAATACTAACAAATTACACATGATTTATGGCAATCATGATATGGTTTATAGAAATCCAGCAGTTGTAAAAAAGAATTTTTCTGATTATTTTGATGTCAAAGAAGGAAAGAAGCTTCCGCTAATGCCAAATCTTGAATTTCACGAAGGAATTGTACTTGAAAACGTTCAAACAAAGCAAGAAATCTTCTTAACCCATGGTCATCAAGCAGATTTTATGAATTATGTAGGTTGGCAGATAAATCGTTTTTTTGTTCGTATTTTATGGAAACCTTTACAAATTTGGGGAATAAAAGACCCTACTAGTCCTGCTAAAAATTATACAGAACTCGTAAAAGTAGAACGAAGAATAAAAAAATGGATTGCCTACAATAAAAACCTCATCACTATTGTTGGTCACACACATAGACCTCATTTTCCCAAACCACAAGAAAATGAACTTAGTTTCTTTAATGACGGAAGCTGTGTTCACCCAAGAAGTATTACAGGAATAGAAATTGAAGACGGAAATATTTCCTTAATAAAATGGTTTATTGACACTACAGACAATGGTGTTTTGCAAATTGTTAAAGAATATTTAGAAAGCCCGCAAAAACTAAGCAATTACAGTAGGACTTAAGATTCTGGAGCTAATTCTATCTCTAATCCCTCCAACTCATCAGTAATATGAATCTGGCAACCCAGCCTGCTATTCGGTTTTACATTAAATGCTTCAGACAGCATAGCTTCTTCATCATCACCAATTTCTGGCAATACAACATCATTGAGAACATAACATTGGCAAGAAGCACACATAGCCATTCCTCCACAAATTCCAATAGTGCCTTCTGGAGCGAGTTCATACATACGTACTAACTCCATGACATTCATGTTCATATCTGTTGGAGCTTGCACTTCGTGTATTGTGCCTTCACGATCTGTAATTTTTATGGTAATGTCTTGCATTGTTTTTATTTTTCACAAAAGTATAAATTATTCAATAAAAACAATATATTTGGGAAAATATTGGGGGATTAGCTCATTTGGCTAGAGTGCTTGCCTGGCAGGCAAGAGGTGATCGGTTCGAATCCGATATTCTCCACCATAAAACCATAAAACCAAACCAAAAGCAAAACGCCTTAACTATAAGTTGAGGCGTTTTCGTTATTTATACTTTGTTCTGATTCATCTAACAATATTATTATTTTGTCGGATGTAGCAACAAGCTTTCTATATTTTATTTCGGATTCTTCTATTTTTCCTTTCGCTTTTAAATCTAGTATATCTTTAACTAAATGATGCAATTTTTCGTGTTGCAACTCAAGTTTTTGCACAGATTCCATGTGTCCGTATTTTTCTTTCCCTTCGCTATAATACCATTTTCCAAAATCGCAGTGATAATGAGAAACCGCTTGAGTTTCCGTTAAACTTCCTTCTCCATCAAGAAAATGGCGTATCTTATATTTCCATTTTAGGTGTTTTAGTTTTGCTTCTATAAAATCGACATTAAAAATTTCTTCATGATGTTTACGGTTTTTAGAATGTGTATTTATAAAATTAGATAACTCTTTCGAAGAAGAATCTAAATCGTTTATTTCATTTTTTATTATACTTAACAATTCATTTGTTTCATCTTTGCTAGTATCTCCATCTATTAAATCTATGACACCAATGATATTACTTAAAGGTTTACGGAAATGGTGTGAGTTTTTGAATGCTAATTCTTCAAATTGAGCAATATAATTAGCATTTTGAAACTCATTTTCTTTCATTTCAGTAATATCATGTCCTATAGAAAGTATTTCTATTACTTCTTTATTTGTATCAAAAAAAGCAATTTCATCCCACTTTATCCATCTTTTTTGCCCCAATGCATTTTCTCTAAGAAGAACTATGGTGATTTTGGGATTTTCGTATGATATAGAATCGAATATTCTTAAGTAAAAATTATCAACATTATCGGGTTGTAAAGTTCTATAATTAGTTCCCATAAAATAATCTTTGTCTTTTCCGAAGAAATCACAAAAAGCTTTATTTACGTATTTTCTATTTCCTTGTTTGTCTGTAATAACTATTAAATCGGTTTGATTTTCTATCAATAAACTAAACCTTTTTTCGCTTTTCGATAATTTATCGATTGCATATTTCTCTTTTTCTTCTGCTATTTTTTTATCTGTAATATTAGCTGAAATGGTTAAAAATTTAGTGATTTTTCCTTCAGAATCCTTGATGGGAAGTATTGAAGAAGAAATCCAGAAATCGCTTCCGTTTTTAGTTTTAATCTTCGATTCACCACGCCAAACTTGACCTGATGCAATGGTTAAAGTTATTTGTTTATAAAACTGATCATCGTGATAGTCTGATTTTAAAATATTTATATTTTCTCCCAAGAGTTCTTCTCTTGTATAACCTGTTTTTTCGAGATATAAATCGTTTATTTTTAAAATTTTCCCTTCAAAATCGGTAACAATCGAACTTAAATTATCGTTTATTGCCATTTGATAAGAATACAATTCTTCGCTAGATTTTTTGACCAAAAAATCTAATTTTTTATTAAAATCATACAACTCGCTATTAGCAGATTTTAATCTTTCATCGGATATTTTTTGGCTTTCGAGTGATATATTTAACTTTTGAAAATTTTTATCTAAACGTTTTGAAACAGACAAACTGATATCAACATTTACCATAGCTTGAAAAAACATCATTCCAGCTGTTGTATAAGCTAAAATGGCATTTATAACAAAGTAATTTATTCTACTATTGGGTACAAAGGGAGTTACAGAATCATAATATATGTAAGCAAAAAATAATATAGAACAAATTATCATAGAAGTATAAGCAATTTTTCTTTGCCTAAAAATTGAAACGCTACCGCTAGCTAAAGCAATATAAAGTAACTGAGCTCCAGTCCTTCTGGTATAAAATGCCCAAATTGTAATTACAACTAGAAACCCAATTAAAGCAATATTACGAGCTGCTTTGTATTTTTTTTTATAATTACAAAACAAAACACTTAGGGAAACCGGCAAAATTATTAATCCTATAAAACGGTTGTCAAAATTTAATGAGCAATAAATTATAGTTATAAAAATACTTCCAAAAATTATTAATAATGAAATCGCATTTAACGTTGCTATTCGCTGTCTTTCTAAATAATGCAAATTATCTTTACGCCCTATATTTAGAGCGTCTTTCCATTTTTGTAAAAAGTATTTTATCATTAAAATTTTCTCTAATAATTTTACACCATCATCTATTAATTCTTTATTGGCAACCTCCAAATAATTTTTATAACAAGTAAACGATTTTAAAACAAAAAAGCGATTTCTTTTTAAAAAAATCGCTTAAGTGTTTGTTATGTTCGACGAAATTACATTTCAGCAATAACTTTATTTGCATTTCGTCTGTCACGCAACCAATATTTCATTCGTTTTACTAAATAAAACATAACTGGAACCATAACCAAAGTTAAAACGGTTGCATAAGTTAATCCGAAGATAATAGTCCATGCTAATGGTCCCCAAAACATTACATTATCTCCACCCATAAATAAGTGCGGATTTAAGTCGGTAATTAATGAGAAGAAATCAAAATTTAATCCTATTGCTAATGGAATTAATCCTAAAACTGCAGTCAATGCCGTTAGTAATACTGGACGTAATCTAGATTTTCCGGATTCGATGATTACTTCTTTTATTTCTTCTAAAGATAAATCATCATGACTTGTTAAGTGTTTATCAGCAACTTTTTTATCTAATAAGAGAACAAAGAAGTCCATTAATACAATTCCATTTTTTACTACAATTCCAGAAAGTGATATAATTCCCATCATGGTCATTAAGATAACAAAATCCATATTAGCAATTACATAACCATAGAAAACACCACTAAAACTCAATATTACAGTAAATAAAATTACCATTGTTTTAGAAACCGAATTAAATTGTAACACAATAATAATTGTAATTCCTGCTAAAGCTAAAAACAGAGCTAACATTAAGAAACTTTGGTTTTTACCTTGTTCTTCTTGAACTCCAGAGAACGAATAACTTACTGATTTAGTTAAATTATATCCTTTAAGGTCTGCTTCTATTTGTTTAGTAATAGCATCACCATTAAAACCAGTTAAAACATTAGAATAAATGGTCATTATTCTTTTTTGATTTTTTCGTTTAATCTGATTGTAAGTAGTTGTTTTTTCAGTTTTTGAAACCGCTGAAATTGGAACTTGAACAATTTGTCCGTTGTTTTGATTTCTGAAGGTCAATGACTGATTGAATAATACATTTTCATTTTTACGTTGATCATCTTGCATACGCATAGTGATATTGTAATCATCATCACCTTCTTTGTAAGTAGAAATTTCTTGACCATAAATAGAACGACGCAAATTATACCCAAGTTGACCAGTAGAAACGCCTAAACTTCCTGCATTTACTCTGTCAACTTTTACTTCTAATTCAGGACTTTCTTTGTTTACATCAACATCCAAACGCTCAATTCCACCAATGTTTTTAGAATCGATAAAAGTAATCATTTTGTGTGCTTCTTTCAGCATTACATCATAATCAGATCCTGTTAATTGAATACTAATTGGATAACCTGCCGGTGGACCATTTGCATCTTTTTCGACAGTAACTTTAGCGCCTGCGATTCCTTTTACTTTACTTCTAATTTCTTCTAAAACATCAGTGGTATTAACTCCACGTCTGAATTTGAATTCAGAAAAATTGACAGTTACTTTTCCTTTAAATGGTGTTTCAGAAGCTGAACCAGCATCAACATTTGGATTTCCAGCACCTTTTCCTACTTGTGAAACAATTGATTCTGCCAGGAAATTTTCATCTGTCTTTGGATCAATGTATTTCTTCATTATAGAAATCACTTGATTCTCAACAAATTTAGTTGCTTTATTAGTTTTGTCAATTGCTGTTCCTTGCGGATACTCTATATAAGTGATAATTTGTTTTGGTATATTTTCTGGGAAAAACAACACTTGTCTTGGGAAAATACCCAATAAAACAAAAGAGAAAAACATCATTCCAATTATTCCAATCAAGGCTAACCAAGCTCTTCTTCCGGTTAATATTTTTGCTAAAAATAATTTGTATTTATCCTCCATTCTTGGGAAGAAACTGTGTTGAAAATCTTGCGTCCATTGGTATAATTTGATTTTATATAACCACATTAATCCTAATGAAATTATTGCTAAATGTCCGATTGCTCTTGCAAATTTAGAATCATAAATGTTTCCAATTAAAACAAATATTACTCCTATAATTGTAAAAATAATTGAATATAATTTTGCTGATTTTTTAGAAACATTTTTATCTTCAATTGCCATCGAACCTCCAGTCATAGCAGCATTTACAACCATCGCCACAAATAATGATGCTGATAAAGTTATGGTTAAAGTAATAGGGAAATATTTCATAAATTTACCCATAGTTCCTGGCCATAAAGCAAATGGTAAAAATGCCATAAGTGTTGTTGCTGTTGAAGAAATTACAGGCCAAGCGATTTCACCAATACCAATTTTAGAAGCAGAAACTTTATCCATTCCTTTTTTCATATTGGCAAATACGTTGTCTACCACTACAATTCCATCATCAACAAGCATTCCTAATCCCATTACAAGACCAAAAAGCACCATTGTGTTTAAGGTTAAACCAAATGCTGACAAAATACTAAACGCCATTAACATCGAAAGTGGAATTGCTGCTCCAACGAATAACGAATTTCGTAATCCCATTGTGAACATCAATACAATCATTACCAATACAATACCAAAAATAATGTGGTTTGAAAGTTCATCTACTTCGTGTTCAACTCTTGATGATTGATCATTGGTAAGTTTTAATTTTAAATTAGATGGCAAATAGGTATTTTGAGCTTTTTCAATTTTTTCTTTAACTTGTTCAATAGCCGAAATCATATTTTCACCTGAACGTTTTTTCACGTTTAGCATTACAACTTCAGTTCCTTTTTCACGAGCATATGTAGTTTTTTCTTTTTCTTTAAAACTTACTACGGCAATATCTTTAAGGTAAACTGTTCCTCCATAAGATTTTACGACAATGTTTTCTAACTCTTTCGGATCTTTGATTTCACCAACAATTCTGATGTTATTTCTTGAACCTTGAGAAATTAAATTACCACCAGAAAGCGTCATATTTTCATATTTAACAGCATTTTGAATGTCGTCAAATGTTACTTGCGCTGCGGTCATTTTATATATATCTACAGCAATCTCAACTTCTTTGTCGTCAACTCCAAGAATATCTACTTTTTTAACTTGAGGTACTTCTTCAATATCGTCTTGAAGTAATTCTCCATATTTTTTAAGTTGTTGAGTTGTATAATTTCCTTGTAAGTTGATATTTAAAATCGGTACTTCTTCTGAAATATTTAATTCAAAAACACTTGGTTCAACTTTACTTCCGTTATCCAAATTTGGCCAATCGGTATCTGCTTTTGCCAAATCAACTTTATCTTTGATTTTGGTTTTTGCTTCTTCGATTTTTACTTTATCGTCAAATTCAACGATAATCATTCCGTAATCTTGAAATGAACTTGAAGTTATTTTGCCAACACCACTAATGTTTTTAAATTCCTTTTCGAGTGGTTTAATCACTAATTTTTCAACATCTTCTGCCGAGTTTCCAGGGAATACAGATGAGATATATACTTTATTTTCAATAATTTCTGGGAAATCTTCACGTGGCATTGTAATGTAGGCAGTTACTCCTAATATTACAATCAAAAGCGTCAAGATATATACTGTAACGCGATTGTCTACAGCCCAACTTGATATACTAAATTCTTTGTTTGTGTGACTCATATATTTTAGTTTATGAGTTTAGAAGTTTAAAGGTTTATAAGGAACTTTTAATCTTTTAAACTATTTTTAGAAATTCAACTTCATTCCATCAGAAATCGTATTTACACCTTCCGTAACGATAACATCCTTTGGTGACAAACCACTTAAAATTTCTGTTACATTGTCGGATGATTTTCCGATTTTTACTAATACTTTTTTAGCAACTGCTTTTTTACCATTGATTTCTGATGCTACAAATACAAATTTGTTATGTTCTCCATCTTCTTGAACAACATTTGTTGGAACTACAACGGCATTTTTGTTCATGTAATCAATGATTTTAAGTTTGGCAACTTGATTTGGACGCAATAAATTTTCAGGATTTGGAACGGCAACTTCAATTCCGAAACTTCGGTTACTTGGATTAATAAAAGTTCCAATTTGACGTACTTTACCTTTATAAGTTTTTCCTATTGATGAAATAACAACGTCAACTTCGGTTCCAACTTTTAATTTTCCAATATAAGTTTCAGGAACTGTAGTCGAAACATACATACTTCCTAAATTTACAATACGCATTAATCCTTGTGGACTTGCAGCAACTACTTGTCCTCTTTCTACAAAAACTTCGTCAATTGTTCCAGAAAATGGTGCTCTAATTAATGTTTTAGATAATTGAGCTCTGGCTTGTGCAACCGATTTAGACAAACTAACCATTTGTGTTTGTGCTTGTAAATATTGAATCTCAGAGCCAATTTTTTGATTCCAAAGATTTTTTTGTCTTTCAAATGTTGTTTTAGCTAATTGATATTGTGTTTCTAAATTAGCAACTTGTTGGCTTGAACCACCATCATCAACACGACCAAGTATTTGACCTGCAGCAACATGTTGACCTGCTTTTACATTCAACGTTACTAATGTTCCCGGAACTTCTGGTTGAACCAAAATATTCTGTTTTGTGTTTACGTTTCCTTGAATATCAAGATAATGATTGAATAAAGTGTCTTTTACAGTTAAAACAGAAACCAAAGCTTCTTCGTCTTTTTTAACTTCTAATGTTGCTAAAGCATCGTCAATTTTGGTTAAATCGGCTTGAATTGCAGCTTTTTTTGCTTGAAGTTCTTTAGTGTTTTTTGATTTGATTAAATCATCTATTGATGCATTGTTTTCCTTCTTACTACAAGAAAAAAGAACTAATGAAAGTGTTAGTATTGTGATTATTCTCTTCATTTTTATTGGTTTTATGAGTTTATTATTTGTTTCCGATTACTTTTTCTAATGCTGCTTTTTTATTAATCACATCTACCATTGTTTGTAAATAGCTTTGTTGTGAAGAATATAACTGACGTTGCGCTTCTGTTAAATTGAAACTGCTAGAAAGCCCTTCTTTAAATTTGATTTGTTGCTTTCCTTCAATGCGTTCGGCTAGTTTTAAATTTTCTTTCGAACTTTTGTATTGTTCAACGCTGTATTCGTAATCGCTTTTAGCATTTTGATATTGCAATTTTAATTTTTGTTCTGCGTCTTCCAAATCGGTTTTGGCTTTTTCTAATGCAATTTTGGCTTGTTGAGTTCTAGCACTTCTAGCAAAACTGCTAAAAATTGGAACATTCAAACTAACACCAAGATTAGAATAATTAAAGTAACGTTGATTTGAATTAAAGAAATTAAAAGTGCTTCCAAAAGAATTGTAACCAAAGTTTACTCCAGCAGCTAACGTTGGTAATGCTTTACTTTTTTGAAGTTTTAATTCTAAATTTCGTTGGTCAACAAAGTTTTGTGACATTAAATAATTGATGTTTCCAGAAGGATCAAATTCGGTTGATTTTATTGTCAAATCTAAATTGCTTTGTGCTAAAACATCCAGCTTATCAGTAAGCACCAATTCGTCATCAATATCTAAACCTAAATTTATTTTTAGCATTTTCAAACTAATATCTTTCAAACGAGTTACATAATTGATATTACTGTTAATAGTTGCTAACGTTATTTTAAGTTGTTCTACATTTTCTTCTTCAATCAATCCATTTTTATAAGTTTGATCAGTGTCAAAAAGTGTTTTTTCTAAAATAGTTTTGTTTTTTTGAAGAATTAATTCGTTTTCATTTGCTAATAGAACATTACCGTACGAATTGATAATCATTTCTTTAACGTCGGTATCTGTTTTAACTTTATAATTTTCATAAAATTTCAAATACGTTTTAGACGCTTGCAACGCCACGATGTAAGAACCATCAAAAATCAATTGATTTAATGATAAACTTCCGCCACCATTGTGTTTAGTTCCAAAAGTAACTTCTGCAAATTCCCCAGCTGGACCACCAAAAATTTCGGCTGGTAACAATGAAGTTTGTAGTTTAAAGTTATTTTGATAAGTTATTGCACCATTTATTTGTGGCAAACCCATTGCGGTTGTTTCACGTTTTTTTTGTTTGGCAATGTCAATATCTTTTCCAGCATTAATTGCAGTTCTATTGTTAGTCAATGCATGTGAAATGGCTTGATCTAAACTAAATGAGTAGCTTTGTTTCTTATCTTGGGCTTGCAGGATTCCAAGATATAGAAGTGTGATTATTAAAAGTGTTTTTTTCATGGATTGATGATTATATTATATTAAGGTTTTTTGATAATTGTTTCTCTAGTTCTTTGATCCCTTCTGTTGTTGCAATAGCTCTTGTGTGATACTCTAATGCTTTTCCTTCAATTTCATAAGCTTCACTTTCTAACTGTGTATTTTCATTTATTGAAAAAATAAGTATGTAGTAAAAACGGGCTGCTACTTCAACTTCAACTTCAGGTCTGTAAAGTCCTTGTTTGATTCCTTTAAATACGTTTTGAGTAAACATATGATTACAATCTTCTATTTCATTAGCCATCATTTTTTCATAAATTTCTGGATAATGTTTTTTTAGCTGATAAGCTGGCGAATGATCAAAAGACTGAAACATTTCTTTAAACATTTGACGCATCTCAAAGTTTTCTTCAATAGCGTTATAATTTCTAGCAACCACTTCATCCATAAGGGCATGAATTTTTTGATGAATCACTTCCGTTCCTTCTTCGATAAGTTTTTCCTTGTTACTAAAATACTTATAAATTGTTTTTTTAGAAATACACATTTCGCAAGCAATATCATCCATAGTTACACTCTTGAAACCTAGTTTCAAAAACATATCTGTTGCTTTTTTGATGATTTTATCTTTCATTTTTCTGAATTTATTTTAGAATCTGTTAATTCAGATTCTTTAATATTTCGGATGCAAATGTAATACGGAAACTTTAAATACCAAAATAGTTTCCATGGTATTTACATAAATTTAACATTAATTAATTTTACTTAAAAATTCTAAATTGGCATTTATGGTTATTTCTTGTCCAATCATTATTCCGTTAGATTCACTAAATAAATTGTAGGATAGACCAAAATCTTTGCGGTTTATTTTCCCTACAACTTCAAATGTTGCTTTTGAAGTGCCATTGTAAGTTTCTAAATCAATTAATACAGCGTCAAATTCTACAATTTTTGTAACGTTATTTATGCTTAAATATCCTTTTATAAAATTGATGTTAGCATTCACTTTTTCAAATGAAGTCGATTTAAAGCTGATGATTGGGTTTTGTGTTGTATCAAACAAATCTTTCAATTTAAAATTGGTTTCCATTTTTTCTAATTTCCCGATTTTGTGATTTACATCAATTTCAAATTCTACTGATGCATCTTCTAGTTCATCATTTTTAACATTAATAGAACCCTTAAATTTATTTATTGAACTTGCTAAATAAGCAATTATTGAATGTCTGGCTCTAAGTATAACATCTGATTGACGAGAATCTATGTCCCAATTTGCTGCTGTCATGATTTATTTTTTTAGAATTTTAGCTTAAATGGATTCTTGAATTACTTCATTAGAAAGTTCCCACCATTTTGGAAACACTTTTTTGTGGTTCAGTGTTGTTTTTTCTCCTATAATTGGAGTAATTAAATAAATATCGGTCGCTTTTGCTAACTCGGTTATTTTTTTCAAAGGCTCATTCCAGTCATGATTTGCTAATACAAATTTTGATGAATGTACTGGAAACAATGCCTTTGCATTCAAATTAATCGCTGCTTGAAGAACTTCATTTGGAGTCATGTGAATATATTTCCAACTTTTATCATACTGGCCATTTTCTAAAAAAGCCAGATCAAATGGTCCAAATTGTTTTCCTATTTCAATAAAATGAGTATCATAACCACTATCACCGCCAATAAATAGTTTTGATGTTGGTGTTTGCAATACAAAAGAGGTCCAAAGTGCTTTGTTTCTAATAAAACTTCTACCCGAAAAATGTCTTGCAGGAACTGTATTTACCTCAAAACCATCTTCAAGTATAATAGTTTCATTCCAATCTTTTTCGATTATTGAATCGCTATTGAAACCCCAATGTTCAAAATGAGCTCCAGTTCCTAATCCGCAAATCACTGTTTTAATTTTTGGCTTCATTTTCATAATGGTTTTGTAATCAAGATGATCCCAATGATCATGTGATATAAACAAATAGTCAATTTCAGGAAAATCATCGGTTGTGTAAACATCGGTTCCATTAAAGGCTTTTGTTGTAAAAGAAAGTGGCGATGCTGAACCACTGAGAACAGGATCGACTAATATTTTTTTCCCATCGATTTGCATAAAATAAGACGAATGTCCAAACCAGATAACTACGTTTTCTAATAAATCTAGTTCTAGTAAATTGGTTTTTGTGGATGGAATAATTTGGTTTGGTTTTTTGAATTCATTTTTATTAAATAAAAACTCTTTCATAACCGAAAAAAAGGAGACACCTTCTGTTAAATCTGGTGTGTGACTAAGATTTTGAAATGTACCATTTTTATAATTAGGTGAATTTTTTATTAATTCTAATCTATTTCCACTTGGCCTTTTTCCAAATTGAGCTTGTTGAAGAAATAGATAAATTAGCACAACGAATGCTAAAACTATAATTAATGTAATTATCATTCTTTTATTTTTTTAAAACTATGATGCAAATATATATTGGAAACTTTAAATACTATAATAGTTTCCAAAGTATTTACATTTATTTAACATAAAAATATTTAAGTTTCAGATTTTAAACTTTTTTGAGTTACTTTGTACAGCCTGAAACTTTAAATTTAAAACTCAGAATTAATGCACCCAATTTCTCATTATCAAGAACTTATTTCAGATTATTTTTCAGAATTGCATTTAACAAAAGAGCCTAAAAATCTTTATAAACCAATAGAATATATTTTATCTCTTGGTGGGAAACGAATGCGTCCAATTTTGACCTTAATGGCAACCGAAATTTTTGATGTAGATTGTCAAAAATCATTGGCAGCAGCTACGGCAATTGAGGTTTTTCATAATTTTTCGCTAGTTCACGATGACATTATGGATGATGCTCCTTTACGAAGAGGAAACGAAACTGTTCACGAAAAATGGGATATAAATACTGGTATTTTATCTGGTGATGCCATGCTAATATTAGCCTATCAACATTTTGAAGAATATGAACCAAATATATTTAGAGATTTAGCAAAATTGTTTAGCAAAACGGCACTTGAAGTTTGTGAAGGACAGCAATATGATGTTGATTTTGAAACTCGTGATGACGTTACCATTCCTGAATATCTAAAAATGATCGAATATAAAACGGCAGTTTTAGTGGGTGCGGCCATGAAAATGGGTGCGATTGTAGCAGAAACCTCCGAAGAAAATGCAAATCTAATTTATAATTTTGGACTTAATTTAGGTATTGCTTTTCAATTGCAAGATGATTACTTGGATGCTTTTGGTGATCCTGAAACTTTTGGAAAACAGGTAGGTGGTGATATTATTGAAAATAAAAAAACTTATTTGTATCTAAAAGCAATTGAGTTTGCAAAGACAGAAGAAAAAGAACAACTTTTACATTTATTCTCTATTCAACCTAACGATAATTCAGATAAGATAGATTCTGTAAAACTAATTTTCAATCAGACTAAAGCATCTGAAGCAACCCAAAAAGCAATTCATGATTACACTTTTAGAGCTTTTGAAACTTTAGAAAAAATGAACGTCTCTAATGAAAAAAAGATGATATTAAGAGCTTTTGGCGAAAAATTAATGAGTAGAAATGTCTAATTATATAACTCCTATATCGACTGATTTGTTACTTTCTGAAGCGGAAACAGAGAATTTATATCTAAAATTGATCGAACAAATTAATAAAGATTTTAATTTAGCAAATGAAGCAATAGATTTCCCGATGAGTACAACTCCTGAAGAGTTAAAAATACAATTGCACGAAAAAATTTACAGACTAATTCAATATAAATTTGCTGAGTATCTCAATTTATTATACATAATAGATGTTCCTGAAGATCAAATTAAGAAACTTGATGGCTCAGATATTTCGGAGCTTTCTGCCCAAGTCGCATTTCTTATCTTAAAACGAGAATGGATGAAGGTTTGGTTTAGAAATAAATATTAAAATTATTCTAATTCCTTTTTTAAAATTACTTTATTCCATAGCTCAACGCCATCTTTATCAAATAAGGTTAGTTTCATTTGACGGTTTTCTTTGTTACCAGAAAATGAAATTAAACCAAAATTGTGTTTAAAAAACGTACTTCCTTGAACTTTTAGAGGATTCGTTTCACGCTCTTTTGCAACGCCAGATGTAAATGGAGAAACTGTCCAATCATATAATGGATAAGTATTTTCTCTATCCATTTTAGCCAATTCGGCATAATGTCTATCACCAGTTAGAAATATAACTCCTTTTATTTTATTATCTAAAAGCTCTTTTAAAAGCTTGGCTTTTTCTTCTGGATAATGTCCATAATTTTCTGAATCTCCAATCGAATTAAGAACTTGTCCGCCAATCACAATAACCTTAAAACTAGCTGTAGAGGCAGATAATGCATCTATCAACCAATTAAATTGTATGGCTCCAAGCATAGTGTGATCTCCTGTAATCCTATCATTTGGCGAACGAAAAAATCGATCGTCAAGCATAAAAAACTGTGCATCTCCCCAACTAAAAGTCGAATAAGTGCCTTCTGTTTGACTTGAATCTGAACCGTACATTTTATTTGCCCAAAAATCTCGAAATGCTTTTTGAGTTACATACTTGTTATAAAAACTTCGATCACTATCATTATTACCAAAATCATGATCATCCCAAATAGCAAAATTTTGAGTTTTTGCCAACAAAGGCTGAATTTCTTTTATAGAACGAGAATGAGTATTTCGATAATAGATTCCAGTTTTACTATCCCAATCTACCTCACGCAAATACATATTATCTCCTCCCCAAATCATAATATCTGGATTTTTATTAGCAATTGCTCCAAAAATCTCGTGGTCACTTCCATAACCTTTTCCTGGGCGATCAACCTCTGGTTCATTTACATAATTACAACTACCGAAAGCTACTGTAAAATCGGGAGCATCTTCACGCCATTGCCATAATTTTTTTGATGAAAATGAAGTTTCATAAGGCAATACCTGTTTTTTATTATCAATAAAAACATTGTATTTATATTTTTCCCCCGGTTGCAACTTATCTAAAACGATATGATAAGTAAATCCAACATCTTTGGTTGTTGTATAATTATCTGAGAAGAAAACTTCCGAAGGTTTATCAATCGTAAAATATTCAATTTTAACTGATGCATTCTTTTTTGTTTGCAACCAGATTACAGCTTCTTTCATTTCACAATAACCAACCATGGGGCCAGATTGTAAAATAGAATTCTGAGCAAATGTTATATTACATAAGATTATGAATAGGAAACTGTATGTTTTTTTCATTTTTAATGTAAATTATTTTATGCGAAAATAACAAAGTGAAACTCTTAAATTTTAATTTATAACATTAATTAATCATTAAAAATAAACTCTAATAAATGGCATAAAGGCATTAGCATACACATTATCTTTTTCGTTATACAAAACATTATAACGTGCTCCTATTGTTACATTATTTGTTCTATATCCCGCACCGATGAATAATCCTGTGTTCCAAAAACTATTTTTAATTGAATTTGGAATTGTTTCATAAGTATTATTAACTCTTAATTGTTCCAACTCTATCGAAAATTGGATTTGTTCAATTGGATTGAATAATCCTATTAGACTTCCTCCATAAATGAATGAATTATAATCATTTTTAACAGAGGCATAACTTCCTTGAATACCTATACCTAAAGAAACATAATCATTTACATTATAAATTGCACTTGGAGCAACTGTAATATCTGTAAAACCTCCGCCTACATTAAGACCCAAACCACCTCCAATTTGAACTTTTTTCCAAAACTCACTTTTCTTCTTAACACTAGTAGAATCCTGACAAAAACCACTTAAACTAATCGCAAAAAAGCCTAAAACTAAATAGATTTTTGAGGTATTTTTAAAGCTTTTAAAAATCATATTGTAAATGTCTTAAATATTACACCATAAAAGTATAAAAAAACAGAATGTATTTGTTGTAAATGTTATATTTTTGCTACAGATTTAATATAATGTTCATTTAATAGACAATATGGATAGGTTTTCTTTTTTAAACGCAGCTCACACTGAATTTTTCGCACAATTATACGATCAATATCTCGAAAACCCAGATAGCGTAGAGCCTTCTTGGAGAAGTTTCTTTCAGGGTTTTGATTTTGGAATGACAACTTATAACGAAGAAAATGTTGTTTCGCAAATGTCTAATATCGCTGTAGCGAACGTAGATAATGGTCAAGTTTCTGATAAAATTCTTAAAGAATTTAATGTTCTAAAATTAATTGATGGTTATAGAACTCGTGGTCATTTATTCACCCAAACTAACCCAGTTAGAGAGAGAAGACATTATTTGCCAACATTAGAACTTTCAGATTTTGGGCTTTCTGACGCAGATTTGAACACTGTCTTTGATGCCGCTAAAATACTTGGACACCAACCACAATCACTTCAACAAATCCTTACTCATCTTAAAAATGTATACTGCCAACACATTGGTATAGAATACATGTATATGAGAAATCCACAAATTATTCAGTGGATTCAGGATAAATTAAATATTAATGATAATCTTCCAAATTTCGATGACAATCAGAAGAAAATTATCCTCGAAAAACTAAATGAAGCTGTTTCGTTCGAAAACTTTTTGCATACTAAATACGTAGGTCAAAAACGATTTTCATTAGAAGGTGGAGAAACTATTATTGCAGGATTAGACGCACTTATTGAGGCAGCAGCAGACAAAGGTGTCGAAAAATTTGTAATGGGAATGGCTCACCGTGGTCGTTTGAACGTTTTAGCCAATATTTTTAGAAAATCAACTCAAGATATTTTTTCTGAATTTGACGGAAAAGATTACGATCAAGAATATTTTGATGGTGACGTAAAATACCACTTAGGATTAACCTCTGATAGAAAAACACGTTCAGGAAAAAATATAAATATCAACCTTGCTCCAAATCCTTCACATCTTGAAACTGTTGGAGCGGTTATTGAAGGAATTACAAGAGCGAAGCAAGATAAGTACTTTCCAGATGATTTCTCAAAAGTATTGCCTATTGCCGTTCATGGTGATGCTGCAATTGCAGGACAAGGAATATTGTATGAGATTATTCAAATGGCACAATTAGACGGTTACAAAACTGGCGGAACGATTCATATTGTCATCAATAATCAAGTTGGTTTTACAACCAATTATCATGATGCTCGTTCGTCAACGTATTGTACTGATGTGGCAAAAGTAACACTATCACCTGTATTACACGTAAATGCTGATGATGCTGAAGCTGTTGTACACGCTATGCTTTTTGCTTTAGATTTCAGAATGCAATTTGGTCGTGACGTTTTTATCGATTTATTAGGATATAGAAAATATGGCCATAACGAAGGCGATGAACCTCGATTTACACAACCGTTGTTATATAAAATCATTGCAAAGCACGAAAATCCAAGAGATATTTATGCTGAGAAATTATTAGCGCAAAACATTATCGACGCTAATTTTGTAAAAGAATTAGAAACACTATACAAACAAGATTTAGATGACAATCTAGAAGCCTCTCGCAAGAAATCACTTACTGTAATCACACCATTTATGCAAAATGAATGGGAAGGATTTGTTCAGGTTTCAGATGATGTGATGCTTCAAAAAGTAGATACAAAATTTGACAAAAAAGAATTAGATTCTATTATTGAAACGATTTCAACATTACCATCTGACAAGAAATTTATCAATAAAATTTCAAAGATTGTTACAGATAGAAAAACAATGTATGACAACAATACTATCGATTGGGGAACAGCCGAAGCACTAGCTTACGGATCGTTACTTACTGAAGGTTACGATGTTAGAATATCAGGTCAAGATGTAGAACGTGGTACTTTTTCTCACCGTCATGCAGTTGTAAAAGTAGAAGATTCGGAAGAAGAAGTAATTTTACTAAATAATATAAAAAATAAGAAAGGAAAATTTAATGTTTTCAATTCATTATTATCAGAATATGGTGTTTTAGGATTTGATTATGGTTATGCATTAGCAAATCCTAACGCATTAACAATTTGGGAAGCACAATTTGGAGATTTCAGTAATGGAGCACAAATCATGATAGACCAATACATTTCTTGTGGCGAAGACAAATGGAACAACCAAAACGGTATTGTTTTATTGTTACCTCACGGATATGAAGGGCAAGGAGCCGAGCATTCATCAGGAAGAATGGAACGTTACTTACAACTTTGTGCTAGACATAATATGGTCGTTGCAGATTGTACGACGCCAGCCAACTTCTTCCACTTATTGAGAAGACAAATGGTCACTAAATACCGCAAACCATTAGTTGTTTTTACACCTAAAAGTTTGCTTCGTGATCCAAGATGCGTTTCTTCTCAAGATGAAATTGCAAATGGTCAGTTTCAAGAAACCATCGATGATATTTCAGTAAAAAAATCTGATGTAAAAACATTGGTTTTCTGTACTGGAAAATTCTATTACGATATTACTGCCGAAAGAGAAAATTTAAAAAGAAACGATGTGGCGGTAGTAAGAATCGAACAAATGTTCCCATTGCCAGTCGAGCAACTAAAAGCTATTGTAGCAAGCTATCCAAATGCAGATGATTATGTTTGGGCACAAGAAGAACCTAAAAACATGGGAGCTTATAGTTTTATGTTAATGAATTTCGATTTCATAAAATGGAGATTAGCTTCTCTAAAAGCATATGCAGCACCAGCAGCAGGAAGTTACACAAGAGCAAAACGCCGTCATGCTGATGCAATAAGAATGGTTTTTGACAAAGATTTGTTTCAATAATTTAAAATATAAATTCATCATTTAAAATAATATACAATGATTTTAGAAATGAAAGTCCCATCACCAGGGGAATCAATCAAAGAAGTTGAAATCGCAACTTGGTTAGTAAAAGATGGCGATTATGTAGAAAAAGACCAAGCAATTGCTGAAGTAGATTCTGATAAAGCTACACTTGAATTACCAGCAGAAGCTAGTGGAATTATTACGCTAAAAGCAGAAGAAGGCGACGCTGTTGCTGTTGGAGCTGTAGTTTGTCATATCGACACAGACGGTGTAAAATCATCAGGTTCAGCCCCAGTTACAGAAGCAAAACCTATTGCTGAAACTCCAAAAGCAGAAGTAAAAGTAGAAGCTCCGAAAGTTGCTCCAGTTGCTGAAAAAACATATGCTGCACAAACACCATCTCCTGCAGCTAGAAAAATATTAGACGAAAAAAATATACAACCGTCTGACGTTGTTGGAACAGGAAAAGGTGGAAGAATCACTACTGAAGATGCTGTAAATGCAGTGCCTTCTATGGGAACGCCAACTGGTGGTTCACGTGGTTCAGAACGCACAAAATTATCTATGTTGCGTCGTAAAGTAGCAGAACGTTTAGTTGCTGCTAAAAATGAAACCGCTATGTTAACTACATTCAATGAAGTTAATATGACACCTATAAACAATATTCGTAATCAGTATAAAGATGCATTCAAAGCCAAACATAATGGTATTGGATTGGGTTACATGTCTTTCTTTACAAAAGCCGTAACTAGAGCATTACAGTTATATCCAGATGTTAATTCGATGATGGATGGTGACTATAAAGTAGCTTATGATTTTGCTGATATTTCGATTGCCGTTTCTGGCCCAAAAGGTTTGATGGTTCCTGTAGTTAGAAATGCAGAATTATTAACTTTTAGAGGCGTAGAAGCTGAGATTAAACGTTTGGCTATTCGTGCACGTGACGGACAAATTACGGTTGACGATATGACTGGAGGAACATTTACCATTACCAATGGTGGTGTTTTTGGAAGTATGTTGTCTACTCCTATTATCAATCCTCCTCAATCAGGAATTTTAGGAATGCATAATATTATCGAGCGTCCAATTGCTGTAAACGGTCAAGTAGAAATTCATCCTATGATGTATGTAGCACTTTCTTATGACCACAGAATTATTGATGGTCGTGAGTCTGTTGGTTTCTTAGTCGCTATTAAAGAAGCTTTAGAGAATCCATTAGAATTATTAATGGGAGGAAATGCTCTAAAAGCTTTGGAATTGTAATTTTCATTCCTAAAATCATACAAAAAGCCCGAAATAAATATTTATTTCGGGCTTTTATTTTTTAAATTTCAATAAAAAACTATTTAAAAATTACTTCTTAAATGGTTTTTTATTTTAATTATATAAAAACTATTTCTTAATAATCATAAATTCAGAACGTCTGTTTTGTGCATATTGCTCTTCAGTACAATCATTTCCACAATTTACTTTTGGCTCAGATTCTCCAAAACCTTGTCCAGAAATTCTTTCGGCTGCAATTCCTTTAGAAATCACATATTGCACTGTAGATTTTGCTCTACGATCAGATAAGCTCATATTATATTTATCATCACCACGTGAATCTGTGTGAGATTTAGCAAATATTACCATTTCTGGGTATTGATTCATCACAGCAACTAACTTATCTAACTCAGAAGCTCCTTGTTGCGTTATGTTACTTTTATTGAACTCAAAATTAATATCGTTAAGTATTACTTCCGTTTCTGTAACAATTGCTTCAGTAGGGCTTAAATCAGCATTTAACGCCAATTCTCCTCCTTTTGCTTTGTCCATAGAAAAAACATCACTTACATAACCATCTCTATCTACATTAAGAAAATATGCTTTGTTACATTCTAATTGAGAATTAGCAATTCCCATATCGTTAGAGGTTAGATTAGCAACCACATTTTTATTTTCATCAACAATAGTGATTTTTGCGTTTGATAAAACCAATCCTGTTTTTTTATCATGTACAGTTGCTATTAAGTCTACGTTACAAACAGGCAATGCAAGATAAATATCATCATCTCCTTTTCCTCCATCACGATTACTTGATAAGAAAGCAATATTTTGAGATTGATTGAATGTAAAACCAAAATCATCTTTCTCACTATTTACAGGCTTACCTAGATTTACTGCTTCGCTATTCTTAGTTGTGTCAAAAGCAAAAACATCTAATCCTCCTAATCCTTTTTTCCCGTTAGATGCGAAATATAGCGTGTTGTTATCCGCTATAAATGCTGATAATTCATTTCCTTCTGTATTTACATTTTCTCCTAAATTTTCTGGTGTTCCAAAAGTTCCGTCTTCATTAACAGCAACTTTCCAAACATCTGTTTTTCCTAATGTTCCTGGCATATCAGAAATAAAGTATAATGTTTTCCCATCGCTACTTAAGGAAGGACTACTTGTATTATACTCTTTTGAGTTAAATGATACCGGTACTACGTTTGTCCATTTATCATTTTCTTTAGTTGCTTTAAAAATATTCATTTTACCCAATTTTAACTTCTTGTCTTGGGTTTTCACAAATTTCTTGTCAAAGAAACTTTCACGAGAAAAATACAATGTATTCCCATCACTACTAATAGTAACAGGTCCTTCATGATATGCAGTATTTAAATCATCCGCAGGAACTGACAAACTATTTACTTTACCATCTTTATAATCGGTTTTATAAATATCCAAAAACGGTTGGTCATTCCATTGATAACTTTTTCTAGATGTATTTCTTGCACTAGCAAAATAAATAACATTATCTTTTAGATATGCTCCAAAGTCTGAATATTTAGAGTTAAACTCTAATGACTGTAAATCAAATAACTTAGCTTTTCCTAATAATTTATTTAAATAATTACCCTCTTCGTTTAAGTTTTGGGTTCTTTTATCATTTGGTGCTAAAGATGCAAATTTTTTCATTTGCTCTGCGGCATCATTATATTTTGTATTTGCTTTTAACATTTGAGCATAACGAAAATAGGTCTCAGCATCTTGTTGTTTTGTAATTGCTTGTGCGTACCATTTTTCTGCCTCAATCGAATTAAAAACATTATAATAACAATCTCCTAATTGTTTAAAAACATAATTATCGGCTTTGCCATTATCTGTTAATTTTAAATATTCTTTAGTCGCATCTACATATTCGTAACGTTCAAAAAGTTTATCTGCAATTTTTGTGTCTTTATTTTGTGCCTTAAGGCTTGTTAAGGCTAGGACAAAACTTAAAGTTATATATATATTTTTCATTTTGAGTTCGTTTATATTAGAAATAACGTGGTGATGTTGATACTTTCTTAGGGAAATTCAAATCGAATAATAAAATAAATTCATGTGATGATGGTGTGTCTACTTTCAAATCCGAAACGATATGATCATAAGCATAACCCACACGAATACCATCAGATATTTTATAATTTACCATAGCTCCAAATGAATCTTGCAATCTATAACTTGCTCCTATTTCAAATTTTTCGAAAAACAAGAAATTTGTCGATAAATCTAAAGAAACTGGTGCTCCAAAAGCAGATTTAACCATAAAAAATGGTTTGAATTTTAATGTTGGACTCAAATCGAAAACATATCCTCCAGTTAAAAAATAATGTTGAATTTCTGATCCATATTGTACTCCATTATAATCTAAATGTGCTGATTTTAGCATATTAGGAATAGAGAAAGCTAAATAATATTTATTTGTATAATAAAATAATCCTGCTCCAATATTTAGATTAGCCGTTGATGTATTTGCTGAAAAAGCACCATCTGTTGGAACTGCTAATGTTGGAGATATTATACTATTATTTACTTTTAATAAAGATACTCCTGCTTTCATACCCATAGCTAATCTAGCCTCGTCTCCAAGTTTTAGTGTATATGAAAAATCCCCGTAGACATTGTTTTCTTCAACTGGTCCAATTTTGTCACTAATTATAGAAAGTCCAGCTCCTACGTTTTTACCTACAGGAGAATGTCCTGTGGCGGTAAATGTTGTAGGTGCATCTTCTATTTCAACCCATTGCTTTCTAAATAAAAGTCCTATAGATAAATTTTCTTTTGATCCTGCATAAGCTGGATTTATAACATTCATATTATACATATATTGCGTATAATGTGGATCTTGTTGGGCTTGAGCATCAAAAAAAGCTACTAAAGCAAGAATTAACGTGAAAAATAATTTTTTCATTTTAGTCTGTTTTTATTTTAATAAATGGCAGACTGTTTTTTAAACAGTCTGCCATTATTTCTTAATTATTTATTAATGTAAATCCAACCTGTTTTAGTTTCCCCATTATTCTGATCTATTACATAATAGTACGTTCCGTCTGGTAATTCCTGACCTTTATCAGATTGCCCTTTCCATTGGTTAGTATAATTAGCTAAACTATAAACTTTCTTACCGTATCTATTAAAGATTTCAAGTTGTTTTACATTTAAGCCTCTTAAATCAAAATAATCATTATCACCATCTCCATTTGGAGAAATACCTTTCTGTATAGTACACACTGAACTTTCAACAACAAATGATTGCGAATCTGTACAACCTTCAGGTATCGTAGTAATTGTTACCGTGAATATTGATGGGAAAGTTGTAGATGGATTATTTCTAACATACTCAGAAACATTAAATGTATTATCATTTGTTCCAACCGCAGTACCCGATCCGTTTGTCCAAACATATGAAACATTACCAACACCTGGTGTAAATGATCCATTTACAGGAGATGCTGTCAAGATATAATTTATACCTACACATTCCCCATTTGTTCCAATTGGAATATCTGCCGTATCTAAAGTAACATTTATTTGATGCGTTGTAGTACAACCCGCATTGTTAACTGTTACCGCATATGTTCCATAAGCTAATACATTAATTGAACTTGTGGTATTACTTAGTGGATTGCCATCTAAAGTCCAAGAATATGTTATCGTTGGATCAGTTAATGAAAAATTCGTAGGTACTACTGAAAGTACCGCAGTTTCATTAAGACATTTAACAATATTTGTTCCAGATAATGTAAAACTTGGAAGTGGATTAACTGTAAACGCTAGTGATAATGGTGTAACATTTGTACATCCGTTAAGCGTTATCGTTACAGCATAAGTTCCTGTCGTAGTTACTGGAACAGTATTTGTTGTTCCTGCAATAGGATTTCCGCCTAGTGTCCAAGAATATGTAGCACCGGTAGTATAATTTGTTGGTGTTACAATTATAGTCGCTGAATCATTACTACAGATTGTATCATCTGCATCTGATGAAGCTATTGTTGCTGTTGGATTTACGTTAATTGTAATACTTGCAGTTTCAATAACACTAGGACAACCATTTGCCGCAGGAATTGTATTTGTTACAACATACGTACCTGAAGTACTTGTAGCTAAATCAACTTCACCTGTAGTGCTATTAATAGTAAGACCTGTAGTAGACGTAAACGTTCCCGCAACTCCACCACCAGTAAATGTAGGTGAAACAGTTCCTGCGTTTTGACAATACGGAGATCCCGCATAATTAAATGTTGCTATTGGTAATGTTGTTATTGTAATTGTATTTGTAGAAACAACATTATTACAACCTCCAGAAGCAACTATTGTATTTGTAACTGTGTAAGTGCCTGGTGTACTAGTTACTAAATCTATAACACCTGTTGTAGGATCAATTACTAAACCTGCTGTTGAAGTAAATACTCCCGCAACACCACCACCTGTAAATGTAGGTGAAGCAGTTCCTCCGTTTTGACAATATGGTAATAAACCATAATTGAATGTTGCAATTGGTAATCTTGTTATAATTACTGTTGTAGTTGCTAAGAATGTTGGACAACCCGCAACAGATGCAATAGCATAATTTACAGTATAAGTACCCGGTGTACTTGTACTTGGATTAATTGCTCCAGTAGTATTGTTAATAGTTAAACCTGCTGGAACGGCATAATAATTACCGCCTGCTGTACCAGTTTGTGTTACAGTTTTTATTACAGCATCGTTACTACAATAAGCTGGTGCACTATATGCTATAGTAGCATTTGCTGGTGCGCTTATTTTAATAAGCCATGTTGATGTTGATGTTGTGCAACTACCTACTCCTGGAATTGTATTAGTAA
This sequence comes from Flavobacterium sp., assembly GCF_046153165.1. Taxonomy (GTDB): domain Bacteria; phylum Bacteroidota; class Bacteroidia; order Flavobacteriales; family Flavobacteriaceae; genus Flavobacterium. The sequence continues at coordinate 62,811 of NZ_JBJXEN010000050.1, forward strand.
CAGTATAAGAACCTATAGTACTTGCTCCAATATTTATCTCTCCAGTTACAGGATTTATAACCAAACCTGGTGTAGAGGAATATGTACCTGCTGTACCACCTGATTGCAATGTTGGAAAAATATTCGCACCATTCTGACAGAAAAATGCTCCTGGGTAGCTAAAGTTAGTATAAGGACAACAAAATGATGGAATAGGCCCTGATGTCTGTGTAATTCTTACAAAACCTTTATCTTGAGAATAGTTTGTAATCATAAGCACATAGACTTGTCCAGCGACAGCACTATTTACAGTAAATGTTTCTGTAAATGCTGCAGAAAAGCTACAAAAAGCAGAAGGTCCAGTAGGGAATGCATTAGCTGTACTTATAGAAGCACATGCTGCTGATGTACTAGCATAAGGTCCCCAAGCTACAAAATCGACATCTAAACCTGTTCCTGTAAATGTATTGTTGCTATTTTGCTCTAGGAAAAAGGTATAATTACCATTTGTAGGTATTGTTAAATAATAAAAAGTAGGTGCTGGTGCACTTCCCAAACATCCTACATTAGAACTAGTTGTAGAGTATGGGCTAACTGGGTTAGGCAATGTAGGAACCCCCACATTGTTAGGGATTATAACTGGAGTTATAGCACATAATGGCAACGCAGTAGGGCACGTAATTTGAGTTGTTCCTATGCATAACTCAAACTGTATTGTTGAAGCAGTTGTTGCTGTCGAATACACTCTTATATAATAAGTTTGCCCAATAGTTAATCCTGTTGTATTATTTGCTTCTGTAGCTGTCACACAACCTCCAAATTGTGTCATTGCTCCACAACTACCTGTATACAGAGTATATTGCAGCCCTGTAGGATTTGTGGCATAATTTACTCCTAATAATGAAATATGGTGTGTTGTTGCGGTAGCAATAAAATGGTACCAAACATCATCATTATCTGCAGTTGCTCCACAAGAATTGGCTTCAGGTGATGCAGTAGCTGCATTAACTGTTCCCGCCACTGTTTGTAAACAATTTGTGTTTTGATTTACTGGTGCAAGAATAGATCCTATACATTCATCATTTATAAGTAATGTAGTAAAGCTTTTAGGTCCGTTCCAAAGACTAACCTCTGTAGCAGAACAGCTTGCTCTCACATAATATTCATAACAAGTCCCTGGAAGTAATCCTGTTGTAATATAAGAATTTGCCGTTGCAGTAGCCCAACCAGTAGATGCAGCAGTTGGTGCTGGTGATCCACAAGGCAAAACTAATACTTGCCATGTTGTAGCTTGGCTACCATTAGGGTTTAATGGTTGGTTCCAACCTAATATTGCTGTTGTTTGTGTTATATTAGAAACTGTTAACAATTTTGGTTTAGCACATGGTGGTGGTGGCCCACAAGTCACATTAGCACTCCAACCAGCTGCTGTACCACTAGTATCACTTCTAAATCTAAAAGTCAAACAACCATCTACACTTGATGAGGTGAATGGTCCTGGAATTGCAGTACCCCAATAAGAACCAGCTAATCCTCCAGGAACATTTCCTGCTGGATTTGTACTAGCAATTTGTGGCGCAGCAACTGTATTCCCATCAAAAACATATAATCCATCCCATGTTGCTTCAGTATCAAATGCTGTAAAAGTTACAGTGACAATATCACCCGGGTTAGTTGGACATATTGTAATAATCGAATTTTCACTATTTCCATAAATTGCAGTAGGTCCTCCTGTATCATAGAAACCTCCTCCACAACCAGGTAGTGTAATTGCAGATTTTACTAATGACCATGGCCCTGTATCGCTTGCAGAACAAACACCTCTTACATAAAAATCATAACATGTACCTGGGTTTAATCCTGTCATTACTAAAGAATTTGTAGTAGCAAGAACCCATCCTGTCGATGCTGCTGTTGGAGCTGGAGAACCACAAGGTAAGGCAATACAATTCCATGAAGTTGCAGCTCCAGCATTTGTCCATCCTACAGTAACGGTAGTTGCTGTAATCGCCGTAGTCGTTAGTGCTGTTGGTGCCAAACACGTTGGCAATGTTGTAAACGTTTTAACTATAGACCAGTTACTATTACTTGTCGCACAAACTGCTCTTACATAAAAATCATAAGTTGTATTTTGTGTAAGTAAAGTAACATCAAGAGGATTTGTTGTTATCCCAGCATAAGTTGGGGTTGATGCTGCTGTGGGTGCCGGAGAACCCGTAGGAACTAGATAAACATCCCAAAGTGTTGACCCATTTGGTGTCCAACCTAATCTTGCAGTGGTTGTAGTTATCAGTGTGCTTGTTAGATTTGTTGGATCTAAACATGCTGCCTGGCCGCAATTAAATGAAGTCGCATATAACTGACCCAAAGACAATACTGTTGTTGGTTTTGTATATATTGTTTGTGAAAAAGGAGCGTTATTAATTATTGAAATATTAACTCTAGTAGGAACTGTACCCACTACTGTCCAAACTAATTGAAAAGGGTAGTTTTGACATAAAGTTACTGGCACATTAAGAACAGTTCCTGTTGTAAATTGTGGCCCTAAAGTCGCTACAACAAAACCATTTTGTCTAACCTCCATTCTTGCACCAGACCACTGAGCAGTTGTTGATGCTAATCTAAATGTATAAGTACATTGATCTACAACTTCACAGATATTAGTATTAAATAAATAAGGTCCAGCCCAAGGACTGAAAGTACCATTTCCACAATCAGATCTTACCCAATATTGATAAGCTGTACCTAATGTTAATCCTGAAACACCAAAATTAATATTTGTATTAGCCGTGATACCTGGTCCTGATGGAATTGCTGACCCTGCTGGTTGTACTGCAACTTGCCAAGATGTTGCAGTAGGATTAGTCCAAGACAAACTAGCAGTAGCTGTCCCAATATTCCCTGCTGTTAATGCTGTTGGGGGTGTACATGTTACTTCTTGAATAACTAATGAGTATGGTGTTGACTGAGTTGTAGCATTTGTTGAAATAACAAACACATATGTTTGACCTGCAACAACCGCTAAACTTGGTATAACCCTAGGCGCAGCAGTTGTATTAGCAACACCTGTTCCTAAACAAGTTACACCAACGTTTGCACAACCATTATAAACAAAAATAGAAGAATTTGTATTTGTAGGTGTCATTGTTACACTTATATTCCCAGTTGTTGTAGCTGTATAAGAGTAAAACACCTCATATCCCTGAAGGTAATTTGTTGCTCCACCAGCACATCCTGTACCTTGTGGAACATCTACTTCATCTCCATATAAAATAGTATCACTTGTATGACTATATGGCAAAGCACCAATTACAATAGGCGACACACAGATTGACCCTAAAGGTTTTGTAGAAAAAAGGAACGAAACCCAAGCACTATTAACGCCCCCTGAACAGAGTGAACGAACATAAAAGATATAATCAGTTCCTGGCGTAAGCCCTGTTGCAGAATAAGTTGGTGCTCCTGTAACCACTCCAACCCCTGTTGGTGTTGAAGCTACTGGAAGAACTTCTATTTCCCATTGTGTTGCACTTCCAACATTCGTCCAATTTAAAGTTGCAGATACGGAAGCTAAATTAGTTACATTTAAAGTTGTTGGATCTAAACATTGTTCAGCAACTTTAACATCATCTATTAACCATCTGTCGCCAGTTGTTGGTCCTGCTGGTTGCGTATTAACCTTAACAAATGCAATATATAGCTGGGTTCCTGCTGGATAAGCAGCTAAACTAACTATTTTTTCCTCATAAACAAGAGGAGATGCATTAAGTGTTAAATCTGTCCAAGTCTTTATTGTAGTATATGCAGCTTGGTTGGTTTGACTTGCGTTTGTAGAAACTCTAATTTCGTAAGTAGTACCATTGTCCGGCACAATCGTTTGTCTAGTAAAAAAACGTAACTGTGCGTTAGTTGTCACTGTAATTTGAGGAGATACCAACCAATCTTGTGAGGTATTTCCTGGCCCTACATTCTCGCGATCTACAATGGCCGCTTTTAGACCAGAGTGAACTCTTGTTGGGTCAGTCGTTTCGGTCCAGCTAACTGCTGTACCAACTCCATTGTCTAAAACCGCCCAGTTTCCTGGCGTTGTAGGTGGAAATGTAGCTCCTTCAAATCCTTCATTTATTTGGGAAAAACCCAAAAAAGGAAGAATTATCATGAAAAATGCTAAAATAATTTTTTTCATAGTTATTAATATTTCGGTTAACTGGTTTATTCAATCCCCAAATATAGAAAAAATTAACAATCGTATAACAATAAACGACAAAATGTTGTTTTTTATCGACGAAATATGCGTTATGATAAAAATAATTAACGTATTCTTAATTTCAAATGTGTAAATTTGTGCTTTATTATAAATATGTTAGAGAAAGAAATTATAAATTTTGAGAAAAGTATCATTGTAGGTATTGTAACTCAAAACCAAAGTGAGGAAAAGCTTAAAGAATACCTAGATGAATTAGAGTTTTTAACTTTTACTGCAGGTGGAGAAGTGGTAAAACGTTTTTCTCAAAAAATGGAACGCCCTAATCCAAAAACTTTTTTAGGGACAGGAAAAATTGAGGAAATTAATCTTTATGTTAAAGAAAATAATATTTCGACTATTGTTTTTGATGATGAATTAACTCCTTCCCAACAAAAAAATATTTCCAAAATCATAGATTGCAAAATCCTTGACAGAACACACCTTATCTTAGATATTTTTGCTCAAAGAGCCGAAACCTCTTATGCAAGAACTCAAGTAGAATTAGCCCAGTGTATTTATTTACTACCTAGACTTTCCGGAATGTGGACTCACTTAGAGCGTCAAAAAGGAGGTATTGGAATGCGTGGTCCTGGAGAAACCGAAATAGAAACCGATCGCCGAATTGTTCGTGACAGAATAGCTTTACTTAAAGAAAAGATAAAAATCATAGACAAGCAACAAGCAACTCAGAGGGGAAATCGTGGTGCAATGGTTCGCGTGGCTTTAGTTGGTTATACCAATGTTGGGAAATCAACCTTAATGAATGCTGTTGGAAAAAGTGATGTATTTGTCGAAAATAAACTTTTCGCTACTTTAGACACAACCGTTAGAAAAGTAGTAATTAAAAACCTGCCTTTTTTACTTTCAGATACTGTAGGATTTATTAGAAAATTACCTACACAACTTATAGATTCTTTCAAAAGTACGCTCGACGAAGTTCGTGAAGCTGATTTGCTATTACATGTGGTTGATATTTCTCACGAAGATTTCGAAGATCATATTGAAGCTGTAAATAAAATTTTATTAGATATAAAAAGCGCCGACAAGCCTACAATCATGGTTTTTAATAAAATTGATGCTTATAAACATCTTACTATTGATGAGGATGATCTAATGACCGAAAGAACCACTAAGCACTATACGCTCGAAGAATGGAAAAACACTTGGATGAATAAACTAGGTAAAAATAATACATTATTCATTTCAGCAACCAATAAAGAAAATTTTGAAGAATTTCGCGAAAAAGTATATGAAACCGTAAGAGAAATTCACATTACAAGATTTCCATATAATAAATTTTTGTATCCAGATTACAAAGATGCTATCGAAAAAGACGACGAAATATAAAATCAAATTTATTGTAAAATTAAACTCAAAAAATTAATGAAAAACAAAAAATCGGCAGCTATAGGTTTTATTTTCATAACCATGCTTATCGATATAACAGGATGGGGAATTATTATTCCTGTAATTCCAAAATTAATCAAAGAACTAATAAATGGTGACATTAGTGAGGCTGCAAAATATGGAGGCTGGCTTACTTTTGCGTATGCAATAACACAATTTATTTTTGCTCCATTAGTAGGTAACTTGAGTGATAAATTTGGCCGAAGACCCATTATACTTATTTCACTTTTAGGATTTTCGTTAGATTATCTTTTACTGGCATTTTCGCCAACAATCACTTGGCTTTTTATAGGGCGAATATTAGCTGGAATTACTGGCGCCAGTATTACAACTGCATCGGCTTACATTGCTGATGTGAGCACACCCGAAAACAGAGCTAAAAATTTCGGAATGATTGGAGCTGCTTTCGGATTAGGATTCATTATTGGTCCTGTTATTGGCGGATTTTTAGGGCAATATGGTTCTCGTGTTCCATTTTATGCAGCTGCAATTTTATGTATGGTTAATTTTTTATATGGTTTTTTCATTTTACCAGAATCACTTGGCAAGGAAAATAGAAGAGAATTTAGTTGGAAAAGAGCAAATCCAGTTGGCGCTATTTTAAACTTAAAAAAACATCCAAACCTCATCGGATTAATAATTTCAATATTTATATTGTATGTTGCTTCTCATGCTGTACAAAGTAATTGGAGTTATTTTACAATGCTCCGTTTTAACTGGAACGAAAGAATGGTGGGTATCTCTTTAGGAGTTATTGGTCTTTTAGTAGGAATTGTACAAGGCGGATTAATTCGTTGGATAAACCCAAAGTTAGGAAATCAAAAAAGCATCTATGTAGGAATGGCGCTGTATACCATTGGAATGTTTTTATTTTCATCGGCAACACAAGGATGGATGATGTTTCTATTTTTAATTCCGTATTGTTTAGGAGGTATCGCTGGACCAGCATTACAAGCAGTCGTTTCCAGCCAAGTACCAGCTACCGAACAAGGAGAAATACAAGGAACATTAACTAGTCTAATGAGTGCTTCTTCTATTATTGGACCGCCTCTTATGTCTAGTGTTTTTTACTTTTTTACACACAAAGAAGCACCTTTTCAGTTTCCAGGCGCACCATTTGTTTTAGGTGGCGTATTAATGTTTATAAGTACAATTATTGCCTACTTTTCGTTTAGGAAGAATAAATAAAAAAAGAGGTCAAAATTTAATGTATTAAATTTTGACCTCTTTTTTTATTTTAATTTTTTATTATCTTCTGAACTTTTTCTTGTTCTCCTGATTTTATTTTAATGAAATAAATACCTTTTGAAACATTTGACAGGTCAATTTCTGAACTAAAACTATTAATCTTTCGTGAGAAAATAGTTTTTCCTAAAACATCATTTACAATTATTGAATCAATTATATTGGAATTATTTTTTAGTGAAATAACAACTATTCCGTTGGTTGGATTGGGATAAACAACAAATTCTTTATTTTCAAATTCAGAAATACCTAACGCTGAAACAAATTCTGTGTTGAATGTATTAGTTACAATTGCTGGATTAAAATCGAAAAATATTGAAGCTGTATTTGGAATAATATCACCAACTACATATCCTGATTTAGGCTTTATTTGAAAAGTAAGAGATCCTTTTCCGTTTGGAATCAATTCTATACCGTTAAAATTCCAATTTAAAGTATTTCCTACTCTATTTAAAATGTATGAATGGCTAGCATTAATCATTTTTACCGATGTTTCATCAAGTTTAGTATCAAGTATATCATTCACTCTAACATTTTCAGCATTTGCTGTACCCGTATTTTCAAACTGAATAGTATAGGTTAAATAATCATTTGAACTAAATGTAGAATGTACAATTTTTCCACCGTGAGATTCTACTTTATCATTTGGATCGTATGAACCAACTATAATTTGCGATATACTACTGTTGTTATTTGCAATATTAATGTCTCCTGAAGGTATTGTTGTAGAAACTGAATTAGTTAACAATTGTCCCAAAGTAACTGTTGGAATTGTTGGCACTTGCATAGTTACATTTATGTATCTTGATTCTCCAGGTAATAAATTGGTAAAATCATAAGTAAAGCCATTTGCAATTGAAATCGTTCCAGATTGAGAAACATTAGTTATGGTTACAACATTATTATTTACAAAAGTTACCGTTCCTGAAGGAATTGTTTGGTTTCCACTATTTCTATAATTTATTTGATTTACATAGGTAAAACCTGGTCTTGGAGGTGCGCCATAATTATAAACATAGACTGCTAAATCTGTAAAAGGAATTTCAGTTATAGGAAAATTATAAATGGTCACCCCAGAACCTGAAACATGTATATTATTATATGAAGGTGTTGACAATGAATATTGAGCAGCAACCGCAGGATTTATAGAGTATGATAAATTATAAGAATTAGTAGCATTTGATTCATTAATCGAAAACTCTCCGCTTAAAGAAGTAATATGGTTTATGGTTCCGTTGTTATTTAATTCATAGCCAAACTGACCTTGTATAAAATTGGTTTCTCCATTATCTTGAATACTATTATTATTTGAATCTATAAAAGCCTTCAAGATTATTCCGTTTGATGGAATAGTGATGGCTACAATTGCAGTAGAGCAATTGTTTGGATTGGTATTTTGACAAATTTGATAGCTCAGCGTATAAATTCCAGATGGTGTTCCAGATAAAACACTAATGGTGCCATTTGCATTTATCATAAAACCAACAGGAATAGTAAGTGGTGTTAGTGTCACATTATTAGTTGGTGAGTTTACAGGAAGTCCGTTAAAAAAATCATTGGATAAAACAGAAACAGTTGAAGTTGCTGTAGCTATATTTGAAGAATAAACACTGAATGCATCGTTATTTGCAGAAATTGGAAGACATCCAGAAGTTGCATTAGCGGTTGCAAGTAACCCGTTTGCATCAGTTACCAAAACAGAAAACTGCCCACATACATGTTGAGTATTTATGTTTTGAGAAGTTTCTCCAGAAATGGCAACTCCATTATAACTCCATTGGTAACTAAACGGGGGTACTCCACCCGAAACATTTGCAAAAAAGGTACTTACTGGAATATCTAAAGTAGACCCTAATGTCACAGAAAAACCATTATTGGGTATAGTTACATTACTTGTACAAATACAATTATTTATATCTCTAACCTGAAAAGTGTAAATTCCAGGTGTAAGATTATTATAAACAGTACTTGATTGAAACGCACCTCCATTTACTCCAAAAGTATAAGGAGGATTCCCTCCTGTTGCATTTAAAGTCACTGTGTTTCCCGAAATTGTTGCGTTACAAGTTAATGGCGTTGGTTGAGTAATTGTAATACTAGTGCTATATAAGCACCCTCCTGCATCTATAACTTGAACAGTATAATTCCCTGCCGGCAATCCAGAAAAAACATTGCCACTTTGAGGTCCAATCGTTACCGCCCCAACTAAGGAATAAGTATAAGGTAGAGTTCCTCCCATAGCATTAATTGAAATAGTTCCTGTAGAACCATTGCATATTGGGTTAGCTAATGAAATAGTCGCGGTTATAGGAGGTGTTTGAATTATTGAAATATTATTTGAAATAGCTATACATCCCATAGAATCAGTAGCCGTAATAGTATAAATTCCCGGAATTATTATTTGGAACATATTTCCATTTTGAATCACAGATCCTATTGGTGTTATAGAATAAGTGTAACTTCCTGATCCCCCACTTGCATTCGTTAATACCATTGCAGGGCTTGCACAAGTAAGTGGACTCCCTAAAACAGCGCTAACTGCAACTGGAGTCTTCTGAATTAGACTAAAAAAATTTGTTGTAATACTACCTAGATGATCTATTCTAGCATAAATTATTTGCTGATTAGTTGTTTGAATATAGTTTGTAGGTGTTGCAATTGCATTTATGCCATTAGTAGCGTCAGCAAGGGAAAGATGATAGGTAACAATTGTCTCATTTGGAAGAAAAGCACCTATTAATTGAGCATTACGAGTTGTTAAATTAAATGTTGTGTTCCCAAAACAATTTTCAATATTAGTAACTTGAGAAAAAACAGTATAAGAAGAAATAACAAGTAAAAAAAGTAGTATTTTTTTCATAAAAAACGAGTTTTAAGACATCAAAGATAATATTTATTATCATCTTTAACTTAAATGGTTACATTTATTATCTTTGCTTCAAACAAAACCAAATGACCCTTTCATCCTCTAAAAAAATATACTTTGCTTCCGACCAACATTTAGGCGCACCAACACCCGAATCTAGTTTTCCTCGAGAGCAAAAATTTGTTGCTTGGCTCGACGAAGTAAAACAAGATGCCGAAGCGATTTTTTTGTTAGGAGATTTGTTCGATTTTTGGTTCGAATACAAAACAGTTGTACCAAGAGGTTTTGTTCGTGTTTTAGGGAAACTAGCCGAAATTCGTGACAGCGGAATCCCAATTTATTTCTTCGTAGGAAACCATGATTTATGGATGGGAGATTATTTCGAAAAAGAACTCAATATCCCTGTTTATCACACAACTAAAGAATTTACTTTCAATAATAAAACCTTTCTAATAGGTCACGGAGATGGTTTGGGTCCCGGCGACAAAGGATACAAACGCATGAAAAAAGTGTTTACCAATTCATTTTCAAAATGGATTTTTAGGTGGTTGCATCCTGATATTGGCGTAAAACTAGCGCAATACTTATCGGTAAAAAACAAATTGATTTCAGGAGACGAAGATGTTCGTTTTCTAGGCGAAGACAACGAATGGTTGGTACAGTATGCTAAATACAAACTCGAAACCAAACATTATGATTTCTTTGTATTTGGGCATCGTCATTTACCTATGGAAATTCAAGTAGGAGAAAACTCAAAATACATTAATCTCGGCGACTGGATTGGCTATTTTACTTATGGGGTTTTCGACGGAAATACTTTCGAACTTAAGAAATATTAAAAGAAATTTGTGTAATCTGTCTTTAAAAACTAATTTTGCACCGTCTCAAAGGGGTGCTCCAAATAACGAGCTGAGATTATACCCAAAGAACCTGGGCAAGTAATGTTGCCAAGGGAATAATGACAAAAAGATAATGTGCACGTTATCCAAGTCATTGAAACATCAATTTATTAATTTAAAAAAGAATAATTCCCCCTTTTATTCGTAAAATCTTTACGGATGAAAAATTTATTTAGTTACAAAAGCTTTTTGCTTTCAATCGTTCTACTCGGCTCTAGCCTTTCTTACTCGCAAGAAATTGTTAAAGACACAACCAAAACCAACTCACTCGAAGAAGTATTATTAATTTCGACCAGAGTAAAAGACAAGTCTCCTTTTGCTTTTAGCAACATTACAAAACAAAAAATAGAATCGACTAATTTAGCTCAAGATTTGCCTATTTTGTTAGATCAAATGCCATCTGTGGTAACCACTTCCGATGCCGGTGCAGGTGTAGGATATACAGGTATTCGTGTTCGTGGAAGCGATGCAACCCGTGTTAATGTAACGATTAACGGAATTCCGTACAACGATGCTGAAAGTCAAGGTTCTTATTTTGTAGACATTCCAGATTTTATTTCTTCGGTTGAAGATATTCAGTTGCAACGTGGTGTGGGAACATCGACTAATGGTTCAGGTGCTTTTGGAGCAAGTTTAAATCTAAAAACTTTAAAACCTTCTACAAACGGTTATGCAACAATAACTAATAGCGTGGGTTCGTTTGGTGCTAGAAAGCATAATTTAAGTATTGGTTCTGGTATTAAAAACGGATTTTATGCCGAAGGAAGATTGTCTAAAATTGCCAGCGATGGTTATATAGACCGAGCTTCATCGGATTTGAAATCTTTTTATACCGAAGCTGGATATATTGGTAAAAAAACAGCTATAAAAGCAATTGTTTTTGGAGGAAAAGAAAAAACATACCAATCATGGTACGGAACTCCAGAAGCAGTTGTAAATGGAGATATTGAAGGAATTAATGCTTTTATAGCAAGGAATTATTCAACTGGAGCCGAAGCTCAGAATTTACTTAATTCAGGGCGAACGTATAATTTTTATACTTACGACAATCAAACAGATAATTACGAGCAAAGTCATTATCAATTGCATTTTTCTCATCGATTTAACGATAATTTATCTGCAAATATTTCAGGAAATTTCTCCCCTGGAAAAGGTTATTATGAAGAGTATAAAACGCAGGACAAATTCAAAAAATACTTCCCAACAAGTCCAAACGGAAGCGACAAAAGCGACGTGATTAGAAGAAAATGGGCAAAAAGCGATTTTTACGCATTGGTTTATTCATTAAACTATCACAAAGACAAACTAGGCTTTAATGTAGGTGGTGGTTACAACAAATATGACGGATTGCATTATGGTGAAATTATTTGGAGTAATTTTCCAACACCACTACCTTATCAAACCAAATATTACGAAAGTACTTTACTTAAAAACGATTTTAATGTTTATGCCAAAGGAGAATACGAAATTAGTCCAAAACTTATTGCTTTTGCCGATGTTCAGTTCAGGGATGTTTACTTTACATCTTCGGGAATATCATCTAGTGTAAGCGCTATTAATGTTGATAAAAAATATAGTTTTTTTAATCCAAAAGCAGGTTTAACTTATCTTTTGAACGCTAAAAACACAATTTATGGATCAGTTGCTGTGGGAAATCGTGAACCAAATGGTGACGATATTACAAAAAACCCTACCGATCCGTCGCCTGAACAACTTATAGACTATGAGTTGGGTTACAAACTAAAAGCAGAAAAGTATTTTGCTACAGCAAACCTTTACTATATGAATTACAACAACCAATTAGTATTAACAGGTGAGTTAGATGATGTTGGGAATGGTGTTCGTCAAAATGTAGCTAAAAGTTACAGAGCAGGAATAGAACTACAAGCAGGTTATCAAATAATCAAACAATTGCGAATAGATGCTAATGCAACTTTGAGTCAAAATAAAATCAAACAATTCGATTATTTGGTTTATGATACGCAATATGACCCAATTACTTACGACGACGTTTCTTATGCAGCAGTTACAACACAATACAAAAACACAGATATTGCCTTTTCGCCAGAAACAATTATAGGAAGTAGCTTAACATTTTCTCCTATTAATAATTTAGCCATCGGATTTGTATCTAAATATGTAGACAAACAATTTTTAGACAATACATCAACACAAAGCCGAAGTATGAAAGCTTATTTTGTAAACAACTTGAATGCGTCATTTAAGCTAAAACCAAAATGGATTTCTGAAATTGCTTTCAATGTATTAGTTAACAATATTTTTGATAAAAAATATGTTTCAAACGGATATACATATAGCTATTACTATCGTCCACAAAATTCAAACGACGATGCTATAACAGAAAATTTTTACTATCCACAGGCTGGAATTAATCTTCTAACAGGAATAACATTGAAGTTTTAGAGTTTATTTAAAAACGACTCTTAATCACCCCTAATTTTCACTAATTTATTTGTGAAAATTAGGGGTGATTTTTTTATTCATTTTGGACTAAGCCTTGTTTGACAATGATAGATTAAGGTTTGAGTCGAACAGAGTCAACTTTGAGTTGGACAGAAGTCTTCTCGGTTTGTTCATAAGCCTATTCGACTTGAACGGAGTCATGTTTGAGTTGAACAGAAATCTTATCGGTTTGTTCATAAGCCTATTCGACTTGAGCGGAGTCATGTTTGAGTTGAACAGAAGTCTTATCGGTTCGAACAGAAACCTATTCGATTTGAGGGGAGTCATGTTTGATTTAATATAACCCTTTTTTCTGCATAAACTTAGAATAAGGTTTCTTATAACGTCCCGCAGGCTTTAAGCATGTGATGACTTTGTTAGCCAAATGTATAGATTAAAGACTGAACAAACAAATACAAGACCAACACTAAATTAAGCCTAAATCCTCACTTGCTTAAAACCGCTGTTAGCAGATGTACTTTTATTTGATGTTGTTATCTTTTAGTATTTTGTCTAAAGAATTACTTCCCCAATTTTCATTCATACTTTTGTTTTTCTTTCTAGTTTCAATAATTTTCTTATTGATATTTTCATCTTTAAAAGATATTAAGGTTTGAACTATATCTAGATAGACATGTGGATTATCATCAACTAACAATCTCTTAAAAAGAGGCTCAATAAAATTTATATCTTTTGATTCTTGAATTTTTTTTGAGTAAATTTCAAATTGATGGACATCTGCATTTTCAATTTTATCTATAATTATAATATCTGCAAACGATTTATCATTAGCTATGATAAAATTTAGCATTGTTTCTTCTAAACTTTCATTGAACATATTTTCACTAATGATTGGAATAACTTCAGTATTTTTAATTTGATAATTTTCTATTAATTCTTTCTTTGTTAATTCATAAGTTTTTGATGGATTTAATTGTAAAAGATATTTAAATCCGTCCATAGTAATTAATTTCTCATCTTCCCAAATCTTCCATAATAATGCATCATAAATAGAACTCTTGTTACTTAAGATAGCATCGTAAACAAAATCAATATGATATTTTTTTATATTTTCATGAGTTACCTGTGTAAATGGAACATTTAGCAATTCTAATGCTTTTTCATTTTTATATGTTGCAATGGCTTTATATAATTGTCTCCATTCTTGACTATAATGAGTGTTATCTAATGTTTTTCTTAAATTTCCATCTAATAGTGGAATGAACTTTTGGTTAGGGAAATTTTGTATTGCCTGATAAATGAAAAAATAACCGTTATCTTCTTTTTCAGTTTTATCTCGACTATTTAAAATCAGTTCAATATCTTGTTCTTTTTGATATTTAGATAAAGTTACTAAGGCACTTTGATTATTGAATTTTACAACAAGTTCTCTGATTTTAGGGTAAAGAAATTCTGTTGGTTCTGCATTCTCAATTGCTCTATATCTGGAATCAAGATTATTCTCTTTATAAATTAAAATACTATCTAATTTTTTAAATTCGATTTCGCTTAATTTCTTAGAGTCCAAATCGATATAATTAGGAGTGGCAACATTAATAAAAAAATCACCAACTTTTTCATCACTACCAATACAACCAAATAAAGTTTTTATTAAAGTTTCATCATTTAAATGTTCTTTTACTATTGAAAATATATCAATATCTTTAAGAGTTGACAATGCCCAAAAAGAATAACATCTAACAACCCCGTTTGGATGCTTTGTTAGAATAGTTAACTGGTTTTTTGACGTATTTTTTTTTAGTTCTTCAAAGTTATCATACTGTTTTGGTCGCATTCCAGATTCATAAACCGCCTCGCCCATTAATTGGTTTATTTTTTCAATTTTTAGAACTATTTGGTTTGTTTTCTTTGATATTTTTGATTTATCATAAACGGTTTGTCCAAAACTATTTAGACTTACGATAAGAAGTAATATTTTAAATGCAATTTTCTCCATAGTATATCTGCTAACGACAAGCGCGCTTTGCGGCGGCTTTGCTTTTGCAAAGCGCTAGTTAGGCGAAGTGCGCTTGTCGTTAGAGCAAAGTGGGCTGGAAGGCGCATTTCGCTCTAACTTGTAGCTTTGCGTTAGTTTTGTAGTTAAACCCTTAATTATAAACCCTCAAATTAGCACCGCTAATTTCAACTCTATATGGTTTTAAAGGATATTGACCACCGCTAACTCCAACTCCAGTGTATAAGCTGTATTCTTTGCTGTCGCAAGGACATTTTCCATTAATTCCGTTTATGGTGAGCTGTGAACAATCACTCGGATATTGATTCGGACAGCTGGCCTCATAAGCACGATAATCATCGGTGCCTACTTTCATCATAATAATCCCTTTTATTCCAGCTCCCGCATTAGTAATTAAAACCGGATTGCTAGGAAACTGAAGGTTATTGTATGAAGGCAAACTCGTATTTATAACTACCGAAAAAGAATAGTTTGGCAAGTAAGGATTTTCGTTTACTACTTTATCTTTGTGACAAGACAAAGTAAGAATTGCTACTATTATAAGGAAATATCGTTTCATTTTTAAAAAATTTTAGTCTATTTTGTTAGAACAAATTTAATTTAATTAACTTTGTAATAGTATGATTGTCATATAAAATTACAAACTGAAATAAAAAATAATATCTTTGCCGAAAGAAATCCCGTCGCGATGGGATTTTTTCTATTTATATAAACGAATAAATTATGAGTACAGTATCTTATTATACAGCCGAAGGATTAAAAAAACTAAAAGACGAATTAGAGCAACTTAAAGCAATCGAACGCCCAAAAGCGTCGGCAGATATTGCAGAAGCTAGAGACAAAGGTGATTTGTCTGAAAATGCCGAATATGATGCTGCAAAAGAAGCACAAGGTCTTTTAGAGTTGAAAATCAAAAAAATGGAAGAAGTATATTCTAATGCTCGTTTAATTGATGAATCTCAGTTAGATGTTTCTAAAGCATTGGTTTTATCTCATGTAAAGATTAGAAATCAATCTAACGGTATGGAAATGTCTTACCATTTAGTTGCCGAAAGTGAAGCAGATCTTAAAACAGGTAAAATATCTGTAACTTCTCCTATTGGAAAAGGATTACTAGGAAAATCTGTTGGAGAAATTGCCGAAATTACTGTTCCTAATGGAACTCTGAAATTTGAAGTTTTAGAAATTACAAGAGATTAGTCATGTCTAGTATTTTTACCAAAATAGTAAACGGAGAAATTCCTTGTTATAAAATTGCCGAAGACGACAATTTTTTAGCCTTTCTAGATGTAAATCCAAATGCAAAAGGACATACTTTATGTATTCCGAAGCAAGAAATAAACAAGATCTTCGATATAAACGATGATTTGTATTTGGGATTGATGGCTTTTGCCAAAAAAATCGCAATCGCCTTAGAAAAATCGGTTCCGTGCAAGCGAATTGGTATGGCAGTGATAGGACTAGAAGTTCCTCACGCTCACGTACATCTTATTCCGCTTAACGAAATGGACGAAATGCGTTT
>NZ_JBJXEN010000056.1:0-2716 GCF_046153165.1 Flavobacterium sp.
GCATATGAATCATTTTGTTATAAATTCATCTTTAATAAGCACTTTCCATGAAATGCTGTGAAAATTTCTCATAGACTTACTCCTCGGCATCCCTGGATGACGAAAAGCTTAATTCGCTCTTGCTTAAAGAAGTCAACACTTTACAAAAAATAAAAAAAAACTGGAACGGCATTTAATAAAAACGATACTTAGTTTACAGGAAGAAATTAAATCATTTGTTGAAGGTGGCAGAGAAGTCGTACTATTTTGAAACATTTAAAGCAGCTTCCGGTAACCTACGTCAAACCTGGAGACTGCTTAATAACCTGATGGGTGGGGCAAGCTTTGAAAACTCTCCTGATTCATTTAATGTTAATGGTACCACTATCACTAATAAATCTGAAATTGTTGAAAACTTTAACAAATATTTTGTGGACATTGGCAGTCGGCTTGCAGCTTCCATTCTACCTGTACCTGTACATTTTGCAGATTATCTCAAAAATTCCTATAAGGATTCATTTGTGTTTTATCCCACAGATCCTGCAGAAATTTTTAGCATTGTTTCCAATTTTGATAATAAGTCAAGTGCAGGACATGATGATATTCCTGTCAAAATCATGAAAGCATCTATTCATGCTATTGCTCATCCAATCTCCGCTGTTATAAAACAATCTTTACGCACTGGTGTTTTCCCAGATGCATTAAAAATTGCTAGAGTTTGTCCCATATTTAAAAGTGGTGATATGTCCGATTTCTTGAACTACAGGCCGATTTCAATATTGCCTAGCTTTTCAAAAATTTATGAAAAAGTGGTTTTTAATAGACTGCTAGCTTATCTTGACTCTAAACATATTCTTTGTGATAGTCAATATGGTTTCCGTAGAAACCACTCTACCTATATGTCTCTGATTGATTTGTATGACAGAATTAGTGTGGCCATTGATAAAAGAGAATTTTCTATTGGAGTGTTTATTGACTTGTCAAAAGCTTTTGATACGCTCGACCACAGCATACTATTAAGAAAGCTTGAGCATTATGGAGTTCGAGGTGTAGCGCTACAGTGGTTTAATAGTTACCTATCTAATCGCAAACAGTGTGTTACTTTGAACGGTGCAACTTCAAGTATACAGAATATTATTTATGGGGTTCCACAAGGTTCCATCCTTGGACCTCTTTTATTTATCTTGTACATCAATGATATCGTAAACTGTTCTGATTTGCTATCATTCATATTATTTGCCGACGACACCACTCTGGTATTTTCTTGCAAAAACCTGCTACAGCTTAATCAAACTATAAATGTAGAGTTAGCAAAAGTTTCAGATTGGCTTAAAGCAAATAAACTGTCGCTAAATACTAAAAAAACAAATTTTATTCTATTTGGAAATAAACACACTAGATCTGGCACCAAATTTAATATTATGATTGACGGTTATTCGATTGAACAGGTTGATAATGCAAAATTCCTTGGAGTTTTTGTAGATGATAAACTAAACTGGAAAAAACATATTGATTATATTGCATTAAAGATTTCAAGAGGACTTGCGGTGATGGGACGTTTAAGAAATACTCTTCCGAGAAATGCTTTGTTAATGTTGTATTATACAATGATTTACCCATATTTAACGTACTGTAACTTAATCTGGGGTTCTGCTAGCGCCACTGCACTGCGAAGACTAGTTTGTTTACAAAAACGTGCCCTGAGACTAATTACACTTTCAACATTTCGATCGCCTAGTAATCCATTGTTTGTATCTCTTAAACTGCTGAAATTATTTGATATTAATATCTACCAAAATGCGCAATTTATGTTCAAAGTTAAGCATTGTCTCTTGCCTGTATCTTGCTTGCGATATGTTTCGGTTACAGATTCTAAACGGTATTATGAAACTCGTAATGTTCATTTTTTCTCTATGGTTGGTTTTCGCACGGTTATTCGTGAAAACGGTATCAGTATACGTGGTCCAAGGATTTGGGATTCTCTTACCAAAGAGATCCAAGAATCAAACAGTCTAGTTTCTTTTAAGCGTCGACTTTTAAAACACTTAGTCGCATCGTATGAGACGCTAAATCAATCGCACTGATAAATGAGTTACTGAGCAAATAATTCATTTTTTTTTTTATTTATCTTTTTATTCGTTTTCAGAAAAATGTGTAAGCTAAATTTTTATCTTTTATGTTTTTCCTAATATTGCATAATTGCACCTCGAAAAGTCATCGAACTTTAATGCATATATTGGTTTCGTAAAATTTACACCGTTTATTGGCTTATTCGTCAATTATCTTTTTGTGTTGCATTGTATGTTTTTTATATTGTTGTCGTCATCAGATGCATGATCATGGACAAACATGTAACCCTGTGACCAGCTCACTGGGTTACCTCGGAGAATTAGTTTCTTCTTTTGCTTGTCCTTATTACTTCCAAGTTATGATATTTTGTATATGCTGTATCTTAAATCCGTTATGTTGAAGTAATAAAAGATGTGGAAAAAAAAAAAAAAAATTGAACAACTTGGTAAAAGAGTCACAGAAAGAAAAGATACAAACTTAGATATACACGCTCTTTCCAATCAAAAGTTGCCAGACAGTTTGAATTTTTCATCATCACACGAGATTCTAGTACTTCATGAAGAAGATATTTCCAAAGACGTAGGTTCAGATCAGCAATTACCATGCAGTTCATTTGTTTCTTCTCTGAAGTTACCAGTAGCCCACAAAGAAGATGCAATAGTTGTAC
>NZ_JBJXEN010000060.1:0-4711 GCF_046153165.1 Flavobacterium sp.
TTTTTCAGAATTTATAATATCGTGAAAAGTATCATTCATTTTTACTGGATTTATTATTAGGAATTGTGCAACCACTTTGGCCACAGCCTAAATTAAAAATTACTTGAAACAAGAAAAAAATCCCAAAAGCAATAAAAAACCATTGACCAGTTGTGTAAGCTTGGCTAAATAAAAATAGTGCAAATACTAATCTTACCCATCGCATTAAATGCCAATTTGTAAATAATAATTGTTTCATTTTTACTTGTTTAGTAATTGATCTATTTTGTTCCAAGTACCGCCATTAATGACATTTGTAAAACCATTTTGTTCTAATATAGATTTGGCTTGACTGCTTCTCATTCCGCTTCTGCAAAATACTACGATATTATTTTTTCCTTTAAATTTTGCTATTTGACTTTTTATTTGGTCTAAAGGAATATTTGCGGAACCTTTTACATGACCAGATAAATATTCTCCTTGAGAACGAACATCTACTAAGAAAGCACCTTCATTGACAATTTTTTTCAAATCATCATTATTACTTGAAAATATATTTTTTAGAAATTCAAACATGGTTAATTTATTTTAATTAAATTTTTAAAATTTTGCTTTGGCAAACAAAATCGGTTTTTGGAAGAGGTGTTTTAGAGATAGCGTTAAAACCTCCTTCAATCTCACTGAAATTTCTATATCCTCTAGCTTGTAATATTGATGCGGCAATCATACTACGATAACCAGCTGCACAATGTATATAAAAATGTTCTTGAGGGTTTATATTTTTTATCCAATCATTGATATATGCTAGTGGTTTGTTATATGCTTCTTCGATATGTTCTGCGCTATATTCACTTTCTTTACGAATATCAATAATTTTACTTTCACCTATTTTTACTTCGCCTGCAAATTGTTCGGCAGTAATTCTCTTTATGGTATCTGTTTCTTTTCCAGAGTTTATCCATGTTTCAAAACCACCTTTTAAATGACCTAGTAAGTTATCAAAACCTACTCGACTTAATCTAGTAATTGTTTCTTCTTCTTTACCAACTTCAGATACTATGAGAATAGGTTGATTTACATCGGCAATTAACGCGCCAACCCAAGGAGCAAAATCTCCTGATATTCCTATATTGATTGATTGCGGAATATGTCCTTTATAAAAATCAGAACTATTTCTGGTGTCTAAAATAAGTGCTCCAGTTTCATCTGCAGCCACTTCAAATTCAGAAGCATTCAGTGCTTTCATACCATTATTAAGAACATTTTCGAAACTAGGTATTCCTGATTTATTCATGGCTACATTCATACCAAAATAAGCAGGAGGAGGCAACAGACCATCAGTTACTTCGATCACAAATTCAGCCTCAGTCATATTGGCTCGTAATGCATAATTATGCTGTTTTTGCTCTCCAATTGTTGATACCGTTTCTTTACTCATGTTTTTTCCGCAAGCACTTCCAGCACCATGGGCAGGATATACAATTACATCATCTCCTAAAGTCATTATTTTGTCCCGTAGCGAATGAAAAAGAATCGCTGCTAGTTGTTCTTGTGTCATTGTAGCCGCTTTTTGTGCTAAATCAGGTCTTCCTACATCGCCTATGAATAATGTGTCTCCAGAAAATATGGCGTAATCTTTATCATTTTTATCAATAAGTAAAAATGTTGTGCTTTCCATTGTGTGACCTGGAGTATGAAGCACTTTAATAGTAATATTTCCTATTTTGAATATTTGATTGTCCTCGGCGATTATAGCATCAAAAGTTGGATTAGCTGTTGGTCCATATACAATTTTAGCCCCAGTTTGTTGACTTAAATCTACGTGACCTGACACAAAATCTGCATGAAAATGAGTTTCAAAAATATATTTAAGCTTTACCTTATCTCTTTCTAATCGGTCAAGATAAGGTTGAATTTCACGAAGGGGATCTATTATTGCGGCCTCACCATTTGAAGTTATATAATATGCTCCTTGTGCTAAACATCCTGTATAAATTTGTTCTATTTGCATAGTAATCTATTTTAATTTAGATACAAAAATAAGATATATTTCTTCTATTTGCGGTGACTTATGTTACAATACAAAAAACCTTAAGAAAATTATAACATTTATTAGGAATTATATTTTAGATATTATAATAAGGTTGTGGGACATACATAATCGGTTATTGGTAATAATGTGTTTTTTATGCCAGAAAACCCGTCGCTTACATCTACAAAATTATCAAACCCTTTTTGTTTTAATATTGATGCGGCAATCATGCTACGATAACCTCCTGCACAATGTATAATGAATGGTTCATTCTTTGGGAACTCAGTAATGTGTTGGTAAATCTCATTAAGTGGAATATTTATTGCATTAATAAGATGTTCCGAATTAAATTCACTTCGTTTTCTAATATCTATAATGGTGTATGGTTTATTAGTTAGTTTTTCTTCTAATTCTTTTGCAGAAATTCTATTTACGAGATTAGTGTTTTGGTTGGTATTTTTCCATGTTTCAAATCCACCATCTAAATAGCCTATAGTATTGTCATAACCTATACGAGATAATCTAATTATAGATTCTTCTTCTTTGCCTATTTCTGCTACCAATAAAATAGGTTGTTTAATATCAGCTATTATTTCACCTACCCATTGTGCAAAGCTTCCGTCTAAACCTATATTAATACTGTTTGGCATGAAGCTTTTAGCAAACTCGGCTGCTGGTCGTGTATCAAGTATTATAGCTTTTGTTTCTTTGGCTTTAAGCTCAAATTCAGTTGGAGATAATGGTTTTTTGCCACGTAATAGTATATTGTCTAAACTATCATATCCAGTAATATTCATAATTACATTTTTTGGGAAATAGGCGGGAGGAGGAGTAAGTCCTGTTAGCAATTCTATTACAAATTCATCCTCAGTTAAGTTTGGGTTTAAAGCATAATTTGTTTTTTTCTGATTGCCTAAAGTATCCGTTGTTTCCTTACTCATGTTTTTACCACAAGCACTTCCAGCGCCATGATTAGGATATACTATTAAATCATCTGATAAAGGCATGATTTTATTTCTTAATGAATGATACAGGTGACGGGCTAATTTATCTTGAGTTAAATCTGCAATTACGTGTTGTGCAAGGTCAGGTCTTCCTACATCACCAATAAATAAAGTATCTCCAGTTATAATTCCTTGTTCTTTTTTATTTTCATCAATTAGAAGAAAACAAGAGCTTTCCATAGTGTGACCAGGAGTATGTATTAGTTTTATTGTAGCTTTACCAATGGAGAATAATTCGCCATCTTTCCCAATATGAGCTTCAAAACCAGTTTTCATTTCTGTGGGACCGTATACGATAGTTGCACCAGTTTTTTTCGCTAAGTCTATATGACCTGACACAAAATCTGCGTGAAAATGTGTTTCGAAAATATATTTTAGTTTAACACCATCTCTTTGTAATCTATCTAGGTAAGGCTTGGTTTCACGAAGTGGATCAACAATAGCTGCTTCATTGTTTGAGGTGATATAATATGCAGCTTCTGCAAGACAATTTGTATATATTTGTTCTACTTGCATAATGTAAATTAGTTTAATGTTTAAACAAATTTAAAAGCTATATTTAATATAAAAGGTGATAAAAATCATAATAAAACGTTCTTCATCGTTTTCGATTTATTTACCGTTTCTATAAATTCATTTTCGGGCACACTACCCTTTGTAATACCGCAACCAATATATATGTTTACCAAATTGTTTTCGATATTGATACATCTCAAATTAACAAATAAATCAGATTTGTTATTTCTAAAAGTTGCAAAATCTATATTTAATTCTCCTAAGAAACCAGTATAAAAAGTTCTGTCATACCCTTCATTCTCTATGATGAACTGCATGGCTATTTCTTTAGGTAAACCACAAACAGCTGGTGTTGGATGTAATTTTTCTATAATATTCTTAAAATCATTTTTAAAATTAATTACTGCCTCAATATCAGTTTTAATATGAACAATGTTTCCTGCTCGAAAAGTATATGGTTTTGAAAATGAAATTTCAGTACTATATTTTTTTAAATTATCTAAAATAAAATCGGTTACAAATTGTTGTTCTTGTTCTTCTTTTTCTTCCCAAATGTATTTTTCGCTTTCGGAATAAGGTTGAGTTCCCGCAAAAGAAACAGTTTTTACTCTGTTTTCGGATGATTGCAAAAATTGTTCAGGTGTTGCTCCCATCCAAAAACCAATTTTTGGGTGATAAAAACAATATTTAAATGTATTCTGATAATTAAAAATCAATTTATTAAATGACTTTTCGAAATCAAAATTTTCAATTTCAAGACTTTCCTTTCTGGATAAAACTACTTTGTCAAATAGGTTGTTTTGTATTGAAGCTATTCCTTTTTTGACTAAATTTTCAAAAGCTATTTTTGTATTCGAATTAATATTTGAATCAATTTTAGTTTCTATAAAATAATTAATTTCGCTTATGGTTTCTATGTAAACATCTGATTCATTTCTAGGAATTAAATATTTTTTTTTTCCATCAAAAGAAACAAAAGCAAATCCAACTTCTTCAAAATTATCTATTTCGAATAGGTTGTCATTTTTTTGAAAAATACCAATTAACTTATCAGAATTGGGTTTGCAATAAATTACAAAAGGCATTTTTTTGTTGAGAAAATCCTTTCCTTTATTAAAAATAATACTCATTTTGGTTTTAAATTTTTCTCTTAGGTAAAACCATATTTGTTAATTTACAA
>NZ_JBJXEN010000075.1:0-24975 GCF_046153165.1 Flavobacterium sp.
GCTCTACTCCTGCTTGTTCTGATTTAAACTGATTTTTACCATTTTTTTCGAATTAAAGTGGTGGCACTTGTCCTTCTTGTGGAGTTCCTATTAGCACTCCGTTTTCATCTGTAAAAACGAGCTTTATTGGGATTTGCTTACTTGAAAAAGCGCCAAGATAGCTAGTTAAAATCACTTCCTTTTCTAATTCACTTTTATCAGCACTCCAAACATTATTTGAAGGATTTACGTCTGGCATTTTGTGATCAGGATCTAGTGTAATTGTTGCAATTTCTTCAGTAGAATTAGTTTTAAATACCCAAGACGTGTTGCGTTGCCATATCTCTACAGGAAGCTTCATACGACTCACGTTACCTGTTTTAGTTTTAATTTCTAGAACAACTGGCATAGCCATTTTTTCTAAATTTTCAATAGAAATTAGCGCTCCGTTTTTTGGATCATTTTTCAAGTATTTTATTTTAGTAATCCCTTGATCTAATCTCCAATTGTTAACAAACCAAGATCTCCAAAACCAATTCAGATCTTCTCCAGAAACATTTTCTATTGTTCTAAAAAAATCATCTGGTGTAGGATGTTTGAAAGCCCAACGCTCTGTATAAATTTTAAACGCTCTGTCAAATTTTTCTTTGCCCAATATTTGTTCACGCAACATTACCAATCCAATGGATGGCTTTTCGTATGCCAACAAACCTAAATTTTGTTCTTTCATTCCATCTGGAGCAGTCATGATAGATTCTAAATCTGAATTAGTTAGCATATTTGCGCCTCTTTGCAAATCTCTTACTCGAGATTTATATTCCCCATTATTAAACTCATTAGAACTTAACGTATTGATAAAAGTATTAAAACCTTCATCCATCCAAGCAAATAAACGTTCATTAGATCCCACAATCATTGGAAACCAAGTATGACCAAATTCATGATCTGTCACACCCCATAATTCTTCTCCTTTTGACTTCCAATCACAAAAAACGATTCCTGGATATTCGATTCCTCCTTCGTTACCTGCTACATTTATTGCTGCTGGATAAGGATATTCCAACCATCGTTTAGAATAATTTTCGATAGCAGCTTTTGTATATTCAGTAGCGCGACTCCAAGCCTCTTGTCCTGAACTTTCGACAGGATAAGCTGCAATTGCTATTGATTTTTTACCACTTGGCAAATTAATTTTTGCCGCATCAACTACAAATGCCGAAGATGAGGACCAAGAAACATCACGAGAATTTTTAATTTTAAAATGCCAATTTAAAGTTGATTTTCCAGTTGGTCTTGAAGAACTATTTGCTACTTCTTCAGCAGAACGAATTTGAATAGTTTTATCACTTTGTGAAGCTAATTTCCAACGTTTTTGTTGTTCTGTTGTATAAACTTCTGAAGGATTTATTAACTCACCCGAACAAACTACTATATGATTAGAAGGTGCATTTATTGTGACATCAAAATCACCATATTCTAAGTAAAACTCTCCCGCACCTAAATATGGTAATGAATTCCACCCTTTTACATCGTCATAGACACACATTCTTGGATACCATTGCCCCATAGTAAAAATTTTGCCGTTTTTAGTTTCTAAAACACCCATTCTGTCAGAACCAAAATCTGGAGATATAAATGAGAATTCTATTTTAAGTTTAACAGTTCCTCCATTTGATTTTAAATCTTGTGGCAAGAAAACTTGCATTCTAGTGTCCGAAATTTCGAATTTAGCATCAGTTTCAATTACTTTTCCATTTTGTGTCGATACAATTTTTATTGATTTTATTTTATGGCCGCCATCAAAAACTTGTCCTTTATCTCCGTTTCGACTTCCTGTTACTGGAATTACAGATTTCCCACGAGAATCATTCTTAAATAAATTCTGATCCACATTCATCCATAAAAAAGAAATTTTATCCGGACTATTATTTGTGTATGTAAGAATTTCTGACCCTATAATTTCATTTTTTTTTTCATTTAACGTTGCAGTCAATTGATAGTCGGCTTTGTTTTGCCAATACTTTGCACCTGGTTGCCCGCTAGCAGAATGAGTATCTGTTCCGTTTTTTGAATAAAAATTAGGTGCAAAAGCCGCTTGATAATCGTATTTTGTTGGTGATTTTACGGGTTGCTCTTGAGCTTGCACTGATGACATTCCTATAAATAAAGCCCATAGGAAAGCCGAAACAATAAATTGTTTTTTCATGATTTGATTAATTTTGATTGATGATTGATTTTCTTTATTTAAAAATAATCCTCTAAATAAAGATTTGTAATTTATTTGTCTAAATTTTTAGTCATATTGAAACCTACAAATAGTGATGCTCCGGCCATTGTGAAAATTGTTGCTGGATACAATCCGTTTTCATTTAATGAAGTGTAAGTAGTTAGTATCAGTGCGATAAAAGCACCTATTCCAATTCCCATTAATAAAAGTGCAAGATTTAATAATATTACTTTGTAAAACGAAGCGCCACCTTGACGACTACTCATAAAAATACTGGCATCGGCTCCCTTTTCGATAAGCGCTAAACGCTCTTTGTTTCTAGTTGATAAATAAAGATAAACAACTCCGAAAATTGCTAAAAATAAACTCATTGGTACTAAAATGTCTCCGCTCATGATTGATTGATTTAAATTGATTAATAATTAATGTATTCATAGGCTATGACGACAAGAGTTACATTTAGGTTACACAATTATCAAAATATTTTTTTTACACTAACTTGTAACCTAAATGTAACTCTTGTCGTCTTATCATTATATGGCCATCATAAACGATCAATATTACATCAATCAAATAATCGAAGGAAACTCGAATGCATTTGCTGTGTTGGTAGATCGTTATAAGGATTTAGTATTTACTTTATCATACAAAATGGTAAAAAACAGAGAGGAAGCTGAAGAAATATCTCAAGATACATTTATAAAAATATTTAAATCTCTGAACAAATTCAAAGGAGAATCTAAATTTTCAACATGGGTTTATAAAATAACTTATAACACTTGTTTGGATCGTTTAAAAAAGAACAAAAAAGAGAATAGTGTTGTTTATATAGAAGATTTCAGTGAACATCAAGTTAAAGCAATTGAAACCGTTTTTGATACTATCGACGAAAAAGAAAGGAATCAAAGAATTCAAGATTGTTTACTTTTATTACCCAGCGAAGATGCATTTTTACTAACTTTATATTATTTTGACGATCAATCTATAGAAGAAATTGCAAAAGTTGTTGATAGTAATGCTAATAATATTAAAGTAAAACTTTTTAGAAGCAGAAAAAAAATGGCTTCAATTTTAAAAGAGCGATTAGAACCAGAAATAGTAGAATATTATGAAAGCGAACGAAGATAAAAACATAGAAAAACTAGTAGATCACATCATGAAGGATGCTGTATTAGAATCTCCTTCGTTTGATTTTACCTCAAAAATTATGTCACAAGTATTGGCTACAAAAACTAGTGATGTGACTGTTTATAAACCATTAATTTCAAGAACAACTTTCATTGCAATTTTTGGCTGTATTATTGCACTATTTATTTATCTCTTCATTAGCGGAGCCCAACAAACAAATGGATGGTTTAGTCATTTAGACTTCAATTTACTTTACAACAACAAGCTGGCTTCTATATTTAAATTTTCTAAAATAACAACATATACGGTTGTTTTAACAACTATAATGTTATTTATACAAATCCCGCTTTTGAAAAATCATTTTGACAAACAATTGGATAAATAGAAGTCACTCTGCCAACAAAAAAACCCTCACATTACTGCAAGGGTTCTATTATCTAAAATTGAGATTCCTTCTTTCGTCGGAATGACAATTATGGTTTAGTATCTGTAATATTCTGGTTTAAATGGACCTTCAACTGGAACACCAATATAATCAGCTTGGTCAACACGTAAAGTTTCCAATTCAACACCTAATTTAGCTAAGTGTAACATTGCTACTTTTTCATCTAAATGTTTTGGTAACATATATACGTCATTGTTATAAGCTGCGCTGTTTTTCCATAATTCAATTTGAGCCAAAGTTTGGTTTGTAAATGAGTTACTCATTACAAAACTTGGGTGACCGGTAGCACAACCTAAGTTTACCAAACGACCTTCAGCCAAGATAAGAATATCTTTTCCAGCGATTGTATATTTATCAACTTGTGGTTTGATTTCAATTTTTGATGCACCGTGGTTTTTGTTCAACCAAGCCATATCAATTTCGTTATCAAAATGCCCAATGTTACAAACGATAGTTTTGTCTTTCATTTTTTCAAAATGAGAACCTAAAACGATGTCTTTATTTCCAGTAGTAGTAATAATAATATCAGCAGTTGTAATAACTGTGTCTAATTTTTTAACTTCAAAACCGTCCATAGCTGCTTGTAAAGCACAAATTGGGTCAATTTCAGTAACTGTAACAATAGAACCAGCACCTCTAAAAGAAGCAGCTGTTCCTTTTCCTACGTCTCCGTATCCACAAACGATTACTCTTTTTCCAGCCAACATAATATCAGTTGCACGACGAACAGCATCAACTGCACTTTCTTTACATCCGTATTTATTATCAAATTTCGATTTAGTAACCGAATCATTTACGTTAATAGCAGGCATTGGTAATGTTCCAGCTTTTACTCTTTCGTATAATCTGTGAACTCCAGTAGTAGTTTCTTCGCTCAAACCTTTGATTCCAGCAACCAATTCTGGGTAACGGTCAATAACCATATTAGTTAAATCTCCTCCATCATCAAGAATCATATTTAATGGTTTTCTATCTTCACCAAAGAATAATGTTTGTTCGATACACCAATCAAAATCAGGCTCATTCAAACCTTTCCAAGCATAAACTTGAATTCCTGCAGCAGCAATTGCAGCAGCAGCTTGATCTTGCGTAGAGAAAATGTTACAAGAAGACCAAGTAACTTCAGCTCCAAGAGCGATCAATGTTTCAATTAAAACCGCAGTTTGAATTGTCATGTGCAAACATCCAGCAATACGAGCACCAGCAAGAGGTTGTTCGTTTTTGTATTCCGCACGAAGCGCCATCAATCCTGGCATTTCAGCTTCTGCTAATTCAATTTCTTTTCTTCCCCAAGCCGCTAGAGAAATGTCTTTTACTTTGAAAGCCACATAAGGCATAGTCGCTGTACTCATATTTATAGTATATTTGTATTATAAAATTTTTGCAAATTTACGGAATAAGTTTATAAAAAAACTAATTTCAGGAATATTTATACATTGTTTAACGGTCTAATTTATAGACCACTAATTACTGTTTTTTCAGGAGCCATTTCCCGCTATCCGTTGCAATCTTTTCTTTTTTAAAGAAAAAAAGAAAAGGATTTTCACTGCTATCGGGGCTAAAAATCAATTACATAACATGCCTTTACATAAAATAATAACACACGATTCGGCAACCAAAATTTATATTTGGAAAATCGAAGAATCCTTCGAAGATTTATTTGATGAAGTTGTTCTTAACGACATAAACCTCATCAGGTTAAACACGATGAAATCCGAAATGCACCAGCGAGGATTTTTAAGCGTTAGAAAACTATTACAAGAAGCAGGTTATTCTGATTTTGATCTCCATTATGGTCAAGACGGAAAACCGCATATAAAACATTCCTTCGAAAAAACTCAAAACGAAAAATTTATTTCTATATCTCATTCTTTCGAATTTTCAACGATTATAATAAGCGACAAACCTGTAGGAATTGATATCGAATTGGCTAAAGAAAAAGTCTTAAAAATCGCCTCTCGCTTTATGGATATTTCCCATTTAGAAGGTTTATCAGAAGAAGATAAAATTAGAAAAGCAACAGTTATCTGGGGAATTAAAGAGTCCGTCTTTAAAATTAAAAACGAAAAAGGCATTAGTTTTCCAGATCATATTTTCGAAAACACATTTTTATTATCTGACAAAAAAGCAACAGCTCAATTATCTTTTAATAATCTAATTGAATCTTTCAATATATTTTTTGAAGAAATAGACTCGAATGATAGTCAAAATTATACTTTAGTGTATGCATTCGAAAATTAGAAGTAAATAAAATGAATCCTATTTACAATCAAATCTTACAAGCTAAGGCAAAAAACGAAAAATTACTTGCTATTCTTCTGGATCCTGACAAAATCGATTTAGATAGCATTCAACAATTAATCGAAAAAATCAAGCAATCGCCAGCGACACATATTTTTGTTGGCGGAAGTATCGTTACAATTAATATCATTGACGAATTAATTTTAAAAATTAAAGAAAATTGCCATTTACCTGTTGTGCTTTTTCCAGGAAATCCTTCGCAAATATCTAACAAAGCGGATGCAATTTTATTTTTGTCTTTAATATCAGGAAGAAACTCAGATTATCTAATAGAACATCAGGTAAATTCAGTTCCAATTTTAAATAAAACCAATCTCGAAATTATCCCGACAGGATATATTCTCATTGAAAGTGGCACAGAAACAGCCGTAGAACGCGTGAGCAAAACAAAACCATTAGACAAAAACAATCCAGAATATATTCTTCAAACAGCACAAGCTGGCGAAATGTTAGGCAACAAACTCATTTATCTAGAAGCAGGAAGTGGCGCTAGATTTTCTGTTTCTAAAGAAATCATCACATTGGTTTCAAAAAACATAAAGATCCCATTAATTGTTGGTGGCGGAATTAGATCTCTATCTGAAATTAAAAAAGCATACAATAGCGGAGCCGATTTAGTAGTTATAGGAACTGCTTTTGAAAATGATATTAATTTTTTTAACCAGAACCTATAATCTTAAAGATGCTAGAATATTTATTTTCTCAATATAAAGACTATCCAACCTATCAAATCACTCTAGAATTAGTTGCAATATTTTTTGGACTATGGAGTGTTTGGTGTGCAAAAAAGGACAATATTTGGGTTTTTCCCACTGGATTGATCAGCACATTTATATATGCTTATTTACTCTGGAAATGGGATTTATTAGGAGACTCCATGATTAATGGGTATTATTTTATCATGAGTATTTATGGTTGGTATCACTGGACTCGAAAAAAAGGAGACCTTGAAGAGTTTCCTGTTTCGGTAATAACAAATAAGGAGAAGATAATAGCACTTATTATTTTTGCTTTAACAATCATTTTTGTTGTTATTGTATATCTTTATTTTGGTAAATTTACCACTTGGTATTCTTATGTTGACACTTTTTTAACAGCAATATTCTTTGTTGGAATGTGGCTCATGGCAAAAAGGAAAATAGAAAATTGGATTTTTTGGATTATTGGAGATCTAATTTCAATTCCTTTGTATTTTGCAAAAGGATATACATTTACAAGTTTTCAGTATATAGTATTTACAATTATTGCCGTTTTTGGCTATTTAGAATGGAAGAAAATCTTAAACAGCAACAAAGTAACATCATAAAGATATCATTGTTTGGTCCTGAAAGCACGGGAAAAACAACTCTATCTAAACAACTCGCCGAACACTATAATACAGTTTGGATTCCCGAATTTGCTCGTGATTATCTTCAAGAAAAGCTAGATAAAACAGGTGAAATTTGTCTCGCCGAAGATTTAATCCCAATAGCTATAGGACAGACCAAATTAGAAAATGAAGCGCTATTAACTGCTAATAAATTTCTTTTTTGTGATACAAATTTATTGGTTACCAAAGTATATTCTGAGGCATATTATGGTTTTTGTGATCCCATTCTTGACAAAGCAGCCAAAGAACACGAATATGATTTGTTTTTCCTAACTGATATCGATTTGCCTTTCGAGCAAGATGATCTAAGAGACAGTCAGGAGAATCGAGATAAATTTTTTATTATTTTCGAAAAGGCTTTAATTGATAATAACAAACCATATATAAAAATTTCAGGCAATCAGGAACAACGATTAGAAAAAGCAATTTCGATAGTAAATGAGTTGGTCAAAGCTAAAGAAATGGGATTTTCTTCTCATGATTTTATTCAAATATATGAGCAAGGAATTCCTCTAGCAAATATTGAAAATCAAATAAATATTTTTCAAAGTGGAATCCCAAAAATAACATTACAAAGTCCTGCCACTTTACAAAATGGAATTTGGAAATTATCCGAATCTGAATTTACAGAAAAAGCACTTTTTTTTGATACAAAAAAATCATCTCTAAAGTTAGAGAAATTTGTTCCAGCATCTGGAGCAGCCAGTAGAATGTTTAAATTCTTAAATGAATTCTTAAATGATTTTGATATCGAAAAGGATACCATAAATGGTTATATTAATAAAAATCAAGCTTCAAGTCTTACTATTTTTTTAGCCGGAATGGAAAAATTTCCTTTTTTTGATGATGTACATCAAAAATTAAAGACTTCTTTCTCAGATTTTACTTTATGGAATAGAGACAAGAAAAATTATTACTTTATAAAATTTCTTGTTGAGTTAGAAAATTTTAATTTCGCAAACAATCCAAAAGGTATTTTGCCCTTTCATAAGTACGAAAATCATATTGCAACTCCTATTGAAGAACATCTAAACGAAAGTGCTAGTTACGCTTCATCAAACGGAATTTCCAATTTACATTTTACAGTTTCAGAAGAACATCAAAAGCAATTTGAACGTATCTTATCAAACGTAAAAAATAAAATAGAGTCCAATAATGATACTAAAATAAATATTAGTTTTTCTTATCAAAGCAAAAAAACAGATACACTTGCGGTTGATTTGAAAAACAATCCTTTTCGAGATGACGAAAATAAATTGGTATTTAGACCTGGCGGACATGGTGCTTTGATCGAAAATTTAAATAACATAGAAGCTGATATTGTTTTTATAAAAAACATCGACAATGTCATCCAAAATCATATTGAATCTATTTCTCTTTACAAAAAAGCATTAGCAGGAATTTTAATAGCATTACAGGATGAGGTTTTCACTCATTTAAAACAAATTGATACTAATTCTATCTCAGAAAAAGATATTGAAACCATTATTTCTTTTTCAAAAAACAAACTTAACATTGCAATTACAAGTGATTTTAATGAAATCCCATTTAATGATAAAATCACTTATATAAAAGAAATTCTCAACAAACCTATTCGCATTTGTGGTATGGTAAAAAATGAGAACGAGCCTGGTGGTGGCCCGTTTTGGGTTCGTGACACTAATGGGAATAGCTCCTTACAGATTGTAGAAAGTTCCCAAATAGATTTACAAGACGAAAAACAATTGCAATTATTTGAATCGGCTACTCATTTTAATCCAGTTGATATTGTTTGTGGTGTTAAGAATTATAAGGGAGAAAAAATTAATTTGCACAACTTTATTGATGAAAACAGTGGCTTTATAGTCGTGAAAAATAAAAATGGAAAAGATATAAAGGCTTATGAATTACCAGGCTTATGGAACGGCGCCATGGCAAATTGGCTTACTGTTTTTGTAGAGGTCCCACTTATTACTTTCAATCCTGTAAAAACGGTAAACGATTTACTAAAACCTACTCATCAACTAGAATAATGGAAACGGAAAAAATAAAATCTGAATTAATCTACAAAGCTGTAAGAAGCTCAGGTGCTGGTGGTCAAAATGTAAATAAAGTTTCCTCTAAAGTTGTTTTAAGTTTTGACCTACTAAATTCTCAATCCCTTTCGGAAGAAGAGAAAGAATTAATTTTAGTAAAACTATCTTCAAGATTAACTTCAGAAAAAATACTGATTTTAAACTGTGATGAAGACAGAAGCCAACTAAAAAACAAAGCCATTGTTACGAAAAGATTTTTAGATTTAGTTAAAAATGCTTTAATCATACCAAAAATCAGAAAAGCAACTAAAATTCCAAAATCTGTAATTAGAAAAAGGATAAAAGACAAGAAAAATATTTCTGAAGTTAAAAATAATAGGAAGAAACCTGATTTTGATTAAATTTATTTCTTAAACGCACTCAAAGCATTTTTAGTAAACTCTGACAAGACTAATTTTCCTGAAATGGCAGCCCTATCGTACAATAAAACATCCCAGTGAGAGGTGTTCTCCCAGAAAACCTTCTTCATTTCTTGCAAAGCTTCTGGATTATAAGAAGCTAATTTAGAAGCAAATACTGTTAATGTTGAATCTAAATCTTCTATCGATGTGAAAAGTTCTGAATACAATCCGTTTTCGAAAGCCCATTTAGCATTTTTCCAATCATGCGCCGCTAGAGTAAGTTGCGACATGGCTGTTTTTCCAATTTTCCTAGAAACTGCTGGCTCAATTACAAACGGACCAATCCCTATAGCGATTTCAGATAGTTTTACTGAAGCATTATCGGTAGCAAAAACATAATCACAAGCAGAAACAAGACCTACTCCTCCCCCAACAGCTTTACCTTGTATTCTACCAATAATTATTTTTTTGCAAGTTCTCATCGCATTTATAACGTTAGCAAAGCCACTAAAAAAAAGTTTCCCATCGTCAAAATTATCTATCGAAAGTAATTCATCAAATGATGCGCCAGCGCAAAAAGCACCGTTGCCACTACTTTTTAGGATTATTACCGAAACAGATTCGTTTTCACTCAATAAGTTTAACTCTCCTGTTAAATCCTTTAATAAATTACTTGGGAAAGAATTACTAGCAGGATGGCTAAAAGTAATTATTGCTATTTTATTATCAATTGTAGTTGTAATAAATCCGTTTTGGCTTAATGCATTCATTTGATTTCTTTAAAGCTGTAAATATAAAAATTAAACCTAAAAAAAACATCCGCCGAAGCAGATGTTGTATTTTTATTTTCCTTTATTAGCTTCCGAAACATATTTTTCTAAAGCCATTGTCATAGAAGGTGTTTCTGGTGTTGGTGCCAAAATATCTATTCTTAAACCATGCTCTAAAGCTTCTTTTTGAGTTGTGCTTCCAAAAACAGCAATTCGAGTATTATTTTGTTCAAAATCTGGAAAATTTTTAAACAATGATTTTATTCCTGTTGGACTAAAAAATGCTAATACATCATAATAAACATCTTTTAAGTCGGATAAATCGCTCATTACTGTTTTATAAAATGTTCCAGCAACCCAATCTACCTTCAGATTATTTAGAGTTTGAGGTATATCAGCGTTTAGTTGGTCTGACGATGGTAAAAGATATTTTTCTTCTTTATATTTTTTAAATAAAGTAGTCATATCTACAAAGTCCTTTTGTCCAACGTATATTTTACGTTTTCTGTACACAACATACTTTTGAAGATAAAATGCCACCGCTTCCGATTGGCAAAAATATTTCAAATCCTCTGGCACTTTGTAACGCATTTCCTCAGCCACCCTAAAAAAGTGGTCTACTGAATTTTTACTGGTTAAAATAATTGCAGTAAAATTGTTCAAATCTATTTTTTGTGTACGAACATCTTTTGCCAAGACTCCTTCCACATGTATAAATGGTCTGAAATCAACTTTTACCTTATGCTTATTTTGCAACTCAAAATAAGGAGAGTTCTCAACTTTTGGTTCTGGCTGAGATACTAAAATTGTTTTCACTTTCATACTTAAACATTTTCTAATGCACTACCTTTTAATAATAACATAATATATAAAATAATAGGGCGCAATTTCGAGTGCGCAAATATATAAAATAAAATAAAACAACTTACTTAATAATAAGTTTTGATAATTCTTTAAAGATATTAGATATGTTACCGCATTAATTATCAATAACATAATCATAACGCCAATTATCGCATAAGTATTCATTATATTAGTATAATACATGACAATATTGACTGGTAAAAGCAGCAATCCTATGTAAGTTCGATAACTAACTTTGAATAAATTAAACTGTTCTGTGAAATTTTCAATATTAAATGAAGTAGCAATTATCTTTTCTATCAGAAATTTTGAAAGTATAAAAAAACTTAAAAAGGTAAATATTTGTATAAATGTTATCCAATTTGTTTTAGATGTATAGCCAAAATAACTTAAAACCAATTGTAAAAAAAATGAGAGCGAAATAAGCTGCACTACAAACAACAAGACTGTAAACCAACTCATTAAGTTACTGCTGTCTTTATAAATTTTCAAATATTTATCATTAACTATTAAGTTTGTAAAATCTCTAAAACGATTTTCAAACGCAGTTTTTGTTACGGCAAGTAATAATAAAGCAACAATAAATAATATTGTAACCCAATCTTTACTTTCTACAATTCTAGGAATAAGTTCAGTTTTACTCATATTGCAAAATTACAAATTTTTTAAACTATTATTTAATTATAAATAATTTAAGAAACTCATTTGTGAAAAAGCTTATTTTTGCATCAGAATTTTACATTATGAGAGACGGAATTGTAATAATCCCAACCTATAACGAAATAGAAAATATCGAAACAATCATTCGAGCAGTATTCTCGTTACCCAAAAAATTTCACGTTTTAATTGTTGATGACAATTCGCCTGACGGAACTTCTAACAAAGTGATGGAGTTGCAACAAGAAATTGGTGACGGATTATTTCTTGAAACAAGAAAAGAAAAATCAGGACTAGGAACAGCCTATGTGCATGGTTTTAAATGGGCATTACAACATGATTACGAATATATTTTCGAAATGGATGCCGATTTTTCACACAATCCAGCCGATTTAGAAAAATTATACAATGCTTGTAATACTGATAAATCAGGAATGGCAATAGGCTCTCGTTATGTAACCGGTGTAAATGTTGTAAACTGGCCATTAAATCGAGTACTCATGTCTTATTTTGCTTCGGTATATGTACGATTTATCACTGGAATGAAAATTCACGATGCTACCGCTGGTTTTATTTGTTATCGAAGAGAAGTTCTAGAAACTATCGATTTAGATAAAATAAAATTCACTGGTTATGCGTTTCAAATAGAAATGAAGTATCGTACCTTTATAAACAACTTCAAAATCACTGAAGTGCCCATTATTTTTACAGACAGAACTAAAGGTGAATCAAAAATGAGCAATGCCATTATTAAGGAAGCTATATTTGGAGTAATTATGCTTCGAGTAAGAAGAATTTTCAATCGATTATAAAAATAAATTAAAAAGTTCTATACCGCATTCGAAAAAACAAAATAGAACAAAAATTAAAAATTTATGAAAGAATGGTTCAAATATGAATTTGGATACGTAAATATTAATTCAGAGAATTTGTTTTTAACAAACTCAGGGAATTGGAGCGAAACTGAAAATTTAACAGAAAAGACAAAAAAAATTTCGAATAAAAACAACAAGAAAAGTTCTTCCATTATAGAATTTATAATTCTTATACTTTGCCTTTTTGGATTTTTAATTTATAAAAATACATTAAGTGGAAAAACAGGAATGGCTCTTATTTTTATAACAATTGGTATGGGTTATAAACTATATGAATATTTGAAAACCGAAATTGGAGCAAAATTTAAAATTCCATTAGAAAAAATAACAGAATTAATCTTTTTGAAAAATAGTGTGGAAATAAATTTTATAGATGGAGAAGGTTTAAAAAGTAGCTATAAACTAAATAATATTAATGAAAAAGGAGAAAAAATCATGCATTCTATAAAAAAAACATGATGTATAATATTCTGTTTTAAGATATTATAAGTTCATAATTAATAGAAATTACAGAGCGTTCTGAGTTTTATCAAAAATTAAATACCCAAAAAAAATGAAACAAGTTTTAATTAAGAATGCAAAAATTGTCAACGAAGGAATCATATTTGAGGGCGATGTTCTTATTGAAAATGAATTTATTATTGAAATTGGAGAAAATATAAGTCCAAAATCGTCCGATTGCAAAATTATTGATGCCGAAGGAAATTATTTGATTCCCGGAGCTATAGACGACCAAGTGCATTTTCGAGAACCAGGACTAACCCACAAAGGCGATATCGCTTCAGAATCTCGTGCGGCAATTGCTGGCGGAATCACTTCCTATATCGAACAACCCAACACTGTTCCCAATGCCGTAACCCAAGAATTATTGGAGCAAAAATATCAAATTGCAGCCCAATCATCATATGCAAATTACTCCTTTATGATGGGTGCTACAAACGATAATTTAGAAGAGGTATTAAAAACAAATCCAAAAAATGTAGCAGGAATTAAAATTTTCTTAGGCTCTTCTACAGGAAACATGCTAGTTGACAATGAAGCCGTATTAGAAAAAATATTTTCAAGTACAAAAATGCTTATTGCCGTACATTGTGAAGACGAAACAACTATAAAAAACAATTTAGAAAAATACAAAGCAGAATATGGAGATGATATCCCTATGGAATATCACCATCTTATTCGTAGCGAGGAAGCGTGTTACATATCCTCATCAAAAGCAATAGCATTAGCACAAAAAACAGGAGCACGATTGCATATTTTTCATGTTTCAACAGCAAAAGAAACAACTCTTTTCTCTCACATTCCCGTTGAAGATAAGCAAATCACCGCCGAAGTTTGTATTCACCATTTGTGGTTTACTAACGATGATTACGCAAAAAAAGGCACACTTATAAAATGGAATCCAGCGGTAAAAACTCAAGCAGATAAAGATGCCTTATGGAAAGCTTTACTTGATGATAGAATTGATGTTATAGCCACTGACCACGCACCACATACATTAGAAGAAAAACACAATACTTATACTACGGCACCATCTGGCGGTCCGTTAGTTCAACATGCTGTTGTGGCTATGTTTGAAGCTTTTCATCAAGGAAAAATTTCGATTGAAAAAATTATTGAAAAAATGGCACATAATCCTGCTAAAATTTTTAAGATAGATCGTCGTGGCTTTATAAAAGTGGGCTATTATGCAGATTTAGCTATTGTAAACACAGGAATGCCATGGCGTGTAAACAAAGACAATATTTTCTACAAATGTGGTTGGTCTCCTTTTGAAGATTTTACATTTAAGTCTAGAATTACACATACTTTTGTAAACGGAGAGTTAGTTTTTCATAACTTTAAAACCAAAGAAATTCATTGCGGCAAGCGACTAGAATTTAACAGATAATATATGAAAAAAATTATTTTACTACTATCAGTATTAATTATTATTGGAGCTTGTTCTAATAAAAATGAAATTCCAAAACCTGCAAAACCAATAGACAAAGCGGTAATGGAAAATATTTTATATGATTTGGCTTTATTGCAGGCATTAAAAAGTTATAGTCCTGATAAATTGACAAAAAATAGTATAGATTCAAAAACATATATTTTTAAAAAGTACAAAATAGATAGCGTACAGTTTGTAGAAAACAATAAGTACTTCGCTTCAAATATTGAAACCTATAAACTAATGTTCGAAAATGTATCTAATCGACTACAAAAGGAAAAAAGTCAAATAGATACAATTCTAAATAAAGAATCGAAAATTAAAGCTAAAAAAATACGTGATTCGATAATAAAATCATCTAAAAAATCTAAAAAAGAAACTAAAATAATTGCTAAAGGATAGTTATTTTAAAGATTTTATATAATCTCCTATATCTTCAAAATGATAATTTAATTCTTTTAGGATTTTATTATTTGAATACAAATCGACGGAATGCAAGGAATTCGCTAAATCATTAGTCAAAGTTCTTTTTTTACCAAAAAAAGTTGCCAAAAACCAATCAGCTCGCCAAGCAAAATTGGTTAAAAATTTCCCTGCATACAGTTTTGGTTTCTTTACCTGTAGCATTTCGGCAATAGTAAAAACTATATCTTGATAGGTTTTGTTTTCAGAAACCAGAATGAATTTTTCTCCTACAACGTTGCTTTGCATTAGTAATAACAAAATATTTACTACATCATTTACCGAGACAAACCCGGTACTCCCTTTAGTATAAAAAGGCAAACCCTTTTTTACTTTGGTATAAATTTCTCCACTACCTTCTGTCCAAAAAAGCGGGCCAAGAATAACACCAGGATTTACAACAATTACATCAAGTCCTTCTTGTTGTGCACGCCAAACTTCCATCTCGGCACCATATTTAGAAATAGCATAATCACTATGCTGCATTTCTGGATTCCATTCACATTCTTCTGTAACAATCGTTTCGTGAGGTGCTAAATCTCCCAAAGCAGCAATAGAACTCACATAACACAGTTTTTTTATTTTAAAATCAATACAAAAACTAATAATGTTTTGAGTTCCTTCTATATTTATTTTTCTAAGATTTTCTTCATCTTTCGGGTCGAAAGAAATTAAAGCAGCACAATGATATACATAATTAACATCCTGAAAAGCAACTTCCAGAGAAGGAATATCTAAAATATCAGCTTGGCACCAATGTATTTTGGCAAACAATTCTTGTTTATTATAATATTCGAAAACTGTTTTTACTTTTTGCTTTCCGTTTTCATCTCTATATAATGCTTTCACCTTTTGATCTTGCCCTAATAAATGCAAAACCAAATGTGAACCTATCAATCCTGTTGCTCCTGTAACTAAAATCATTTTATAAAATTACGAATTACAAATTACGCTTTTTTTCGATTAACCGATTAAACAAATGAACATAAAACTTTATCTTTGCCAAAATTGATTTTTAAAATGAAGAATTTAGTTGAAGAATTAAAATGGAGAGGCTTGTTTCATGACATGATGCCTGGAACCGAAGAACAATTAACAAAAGAATCTACTACCGCATATATAGGTTTTGATCCCACTGCCGATTCCTTACACATAGGAAGCATGGTTCAAATCATACTTTTAGTTCATTTGAAAAATTTTGGACACAAACCTATTGCCTTAATAGGTGGTGCGACTGGAATGATAGGAGATCCTTCAGGAAAAAGCGACGAAAGAAATTTGCTCGACGAAGCCACTTTAAATAAAAATGTTGCAGGAATAAAAGCCGTTTTATCTAGTTTTTTAGATTTTAATGCTACCGATACAAATGCCCCAATTTTAGTAAATAACTACGATTGGATGAAAGATTTTTCGTTTATAGATTTTGCTCGTGATATAGGAAAAAGAATCACGGTAAACTATATGATGAGTAAAGATTCTGTCAAAAAACGCTTGGGAGCAGAAGGAGAAGGTATGTCATTTACAGAGTTTACTTACCAGTTAATACAAGGTTATGATTTTCAGTATTTGTACAAAAATTATAATTGTTTGTTGCAAATGGGTGGCTCAGACCAATGGGGAAATATTACCACAGGAACCGAATTAGTTCGTAGAATGAATGGTGAAGGAGCAAAAGCTTATGCACTAACTACGCCACTAATTACAAAAGCTGATGGTTCTAAATTTGGAAAATCGGAAGGCGGAAATGTTTGGCTAACTGCTGATAAAACTTCGGTTTATAAGTTTTACCAATTTTGGTTAAATACTTCCGATGAAGATGCTGAGAAATACATCAAAATCTTCACTTTTTTAGATAAAAATACGATTGATGGTTTGATTGAAGAACATAAAGCCGCACCACATTTACGTGTTTTGCAACGCAAATTAACTGAAGAAATCACAATCCTAGTTCATGGGAAAGAAGAATTAGAAAAAGCAATAAAAGCTTCCAATATTTTATTTGGCAATTCTACCTCTGATGATTTGAAAGGATTAGACGCAGCAACTTTTCTAGAAATTTTTGATGGTGTTCCTCAAGCTGAGATTTCAAAAACTGATATTGAGTCTGGAATAAACATTGTTGATGTTCTAAATGAAAAATCTGGATTTATGAAATCTAATGGTGAAGCGAGAAGAGCACTTACGGCTAATTCTATTTCGGTAAATAAAGAAAAAGTGACGGAGGAATTTATACTTACATCAA
Source organism: Flavobacterium sp. (assembly GCF_046153165.1). Taxonomy (GTDB): domain Bacteria; phylum Bacteroidota; class Bacteroidia; order Flavobacteriales; family Flavobacteriaceae; genus Flavobacterium. Next base: position 17,669 of record NZ_JBJXEN010000075.1, read on the forward strand.
AAGATGTGATAAATAATCAGTTTGTATTATTACAAAGTGGCAAGAAAAACTATTTTGTTCTAAGAGTAAAATAAACAAGTTTGTTTTTTAAACAAAAAGGGGTTGGCAATTACACCAAACCCTTTTTATTTAAAAACTAAATCAAACAAATTTACAAATAAATATTCCCCAAAACATTTACTTGTAAATCAAGTATTTTATTTTTGAAATTTAAAACTTACATCTCCTGCATAATAAGTTGTTTGAGGAGAATTAGGTATTGCCTGAGCAGTTCCTGATGCAAAAGAATACCCTGTAACTTTAATATCACCTACCGTAAAAGGATAAGTAACTGCAGTACCATCTGTTTTTCTGTGATCATACCAGTCATTACTATTGAAAGTAATAAAATACTCTTTATCTTTTATAAGACTTAAAGCAGTAATAACTTTAGTCACTTCTACTCCAGCTGTTGCCACATCTATAGTTTCTGTTCTAAGTACTGTTCCTGCTATTTTATCCCATATAGTAACTCTCATTCCAATATGAGTATCTGGAATTTTTGCAACAATAGCAGTCATTGTACCATTTACTAAAGGAGTAAAAGAATAACCAAATTCATAATCTCCTGAATCTACACGATTTGTTAACTTTTGATCAAATCCTGAAGCAGTTAAATAACCTGCTAAGGGATTTTGTTCTGGAATAACAACTACTGGTGTTGGCTCATCATCTTTACTACAAGAAATTGCTAAAATTGCGATTGCTAAAATTGCGATTGTTGTTTTAATTGTTTTCATAATGTATTATTTGTTTAATATTTAGGCAAAGATGCGCTTGCATTATTTCTTAAAAAATCACTAATAGACAAACGACGTTTTAAATAGACAGACAACAATTAATTAATTTAAATTTCTTATTTTTGATAAAAACATCAATTACAGGTTGAAAAAATTAAATTGTATAATTATAGATGATGACGAAATCGACAGATTGACGGTAGTCTCCTATGCAAAAAGATTTTCTAACCTAAATATTTTAGGCAGTTACGAATTAGCGGAAGATGCTTTAGCAATTATTGAAAGAGAAAAAGTAGATATTCTTTTTCTTGATATTGATATGCCTGGTTTGAACGGACTCGAATTAAGAAAAAAAACACTCGATATTCCTATTTGTGTCTATATTACTGCTCATCCCGAACATGCTGTAGAAAGTTTTGAATTAGAAACATTAGATTTTATTGTAAAACCAATAAAATTTGACCGTTTTGCCCAAACCATGAGCCGTATTGAAGAGTTTATGGAAATAAAACACAAAGCTCAACTCTTTGAAGCAAGTATTGGTGGTGATACTATTTATATAAAAGAAGGTCATGAACAAACAAAAGTAAAATTACATGATATTTTATATCTCGAAGCTTTAAAAGATTATACTCTCATAGTAACTAATCAGAAAAGACATTGTGTTTTGTCAAGTATTGGAACGTTATTAAAAGAAAACCATTTTCAATCTTTTATAAGAATACATAGAAGTTTTGCTGTACAAAAACAATTTATTCAAAAAATAAATTCACAAGAAATTTTATTAAATAATAACATTTTAATTCCCGTAGGAAGAAGTTATAAAGATAATTTGAATTTTATTCTATGAGAAAATTTATATTTTCGTTATTAATGATAATTTCATTGATTTCTTATTCACAACAAGAACCCAATCTTTCAAAATATAAAACTCAAAAAGAAAAACTTCAAATTTGGGAAGATTACTGTAAGAAACTAATTGATGATGAAAAATACAAGCGACTAGTTACTATTGCAAATCAAGGTCTTATTTTATCTAAAAACGACGATTCTTTTTTATCTAAATTTTATTACTATAAAGCATATGGGTTTGAGTATGACAATAATAACTACAATGATGCTGTAGGTTGTTATGAGAGTTCTTGGAAATATGCAAAAAAATCAAAACAATTAAAATCTGAAACGCTTGCCATCATGCGTCTTAATTATTTGTATTATTCTACAAAAGAATTTAGTAAAAGAGATAGCTTAATAAATTACATCAAAAAAATATTAGATACTACAAAAAACATTTATACTAAAGGTATTCTTAACGGAAGTTTGGGCGAGTATTATTTAGACAAATCATCTTACGAAAAATTTATTTTTTACAAAATAAAAGCAATCGAATATCGAAAATTATTTCCAAAAAGCGATCCAAATAACAACGATAATATTGGAATTTCTTACGAACAAATAGCTGGTGGCTATATAAAAATGAAACACTATCAGAAAGGGATAGAATATACAAATTATGCAAAATCATATATTAATAATTCTTCTAATGCAACAGCATTTTTATACAACAACTACATACAATGTTATGTAGCGCTCAAAAAAATAGATAGTGCTCAAAAATACTACAGAGACATTTACAATCTGGTGAGCAAAAATGATTCACTACGATTAAATATAAGTCTTGCGAATCGAAGTATCGCAGAATATTATTTAGAGAATAATCAGATTCAAAAAGCTTACAGTTATTCTAAAAAAGCATTAATTCTTGCTGAGAAATCCAATGATGAAGAAATTCTCATGGAGGCAAATATGATAATGGGGAAAGTTCTTTACAAAAAAAGAGATTATAAAAACTCGATTGTAACACTCAACTCAGCATCAAAATTTGCATCAAGCTTCGATAGAGAATATTATGCAGACATAAACAAAACACTTTCTAAAAGTTATGCAGCATTAGGCCTTTGGCAAAAAGCATACATTTATAACAATATTTATAGTCAAAGTAATGATTCGATACAAATGGAATCTTCAAAACAAAATATTGCTAACGCTGAAGCTAAATACCAGAATAAAACCAAGCAACAAAAAATAAATATTTTATCTACTGAAAATACGCTTAAAAACCTACAAATAAAAAATGCTAATCGGCAACGTTTTTTTTATATTTCAGGAATATTACTCATAACCATTATAGGGTTTTTGATTTTTTACCAAAGCAGAAATCGTAAAAAAACAAATGAAAAACTACAACTATTAAATACCGAACTTGACCTAGCTAATAAAACAAAAGCACGATTTTTCAGTATCTTAAATCACGATTTAAGAAGTCCGGTTTCCAACCTAATTCATTTCTTACATATTCAAAAAAACAACCCCGAATTACTTGATATAGAAAGTAAAAAAAGAATGGAAAATAAAACCATTGCAGGAGCAGAAAATCTACTTAATTCGATGGAAGATATTTTACTTTGGAGCAAAGGACAAATGGAAAGTTTCAAACCACAATCTAAAAACATTACTATACATTCCATTTTTGATGACACAAAAAAACATTTTGAAAGCGAAGAAAAAGCAACAATTATTTTTGATAATCCTGAAAAAATAGAACTAATTACCGATGAAAATTATCTAAAAACCATTATCAGAAATTTTACTGGAAATGCTATAAAAGCATTATATAAAACAGATAATCCTACTATAATATGGAAAGCTTGGCAAGAGAAAAACGAAATATTCTTATCTATTTCTGATAATGGTAAAGGCGCGTCTAACGAACAATTTAAAGCACTTTATGATGAAACAGAAGTTGTAGGTATCAAAACTGGACTAGGCTTGCACTTAATAAGAGATTTAGCAAAAGCTATTGATTGTGAAATTAAAGTAGAATCTAAATTGAATCAAGGAACAACATTTGTGTTGAGTTTTAAATAAAAAAGTCTGGCTTTCGCCAGACCTAAAGTGAAAACTAAAAAATTTAACCTACTTTATAATATTAAATTCAACTCTTCGATTTAATTTTTTACCATCTTCTGATTTATTTTCAGCTTTTTCTTCTACTTTACGCTCCACAGTTCTTGATATAGCATCGATAGCTTTATCTCCCGAATTTTTAACTAGGCTTGACCTTGAAAAGAAAGTAGTAGAAATCCTATGATTATAAACTTTATTCGCGAATATTCAATTGTTGGCACACTTCACTATATGACATTAACTTATAATTAGGTTGGCTTGTTTTGGCCGAAACACCTCCAGGTATTAGAATATATCGAAACTGAAGCGATGTTGGAATTGAAACACCTCCGGAACCATCGTGTTTAAATCGAAATAATTTGATATTGTTTAATTCTGGAAAAAAAGTCAATGTGTTTGCACTTCCTCCTGCATAAGAAACATAGGGTAATGGAAAAACTGTTGTAGAAAATTTTCCATATACTAAAACAGTTCCTTTATCTAAAATTTCTTGCGTTAGTTGCGTGGCAGTAATTGATGTAGTATTACCATTTGTACCATCAATAGTTGTTGCTGTCGCTGTTGGTGCACTAGCCCAGTTGCTATACATAACATTGGCAGTACCTGTTGCTCCCACTGGTCCTATAGCACCATCTTCTGGTTTGCTACAAGAAATTGAAAAAATTGCGATTGCTAAAATTGCGATTGTTGTTTTAATTGTTTTCATAATGTATTATTTGTTTAATATTTAGACAAAGATGCGCTTGAATTATATATTAGAAAATCCCTAATAGACGAACGACGTTTTAAATAGACAGACAACAATTATTAATTTAAATTTCTTATTTTTGATAAAAACATCATTTTAGTGCCATCAATTATTGTTGCGGTCGTAGCAGAGGCAGTAGTCCAATAACTATAAATAAGATGGGAAGTTCCTGTTTCGCCTTTTGCGTTTAACCATCTTCTGGTTTGCTACAAGAAGTTGATGAAATTGTAATTACGAGTATTGATTTCAGTGTTTTCTTAAAAATTTAATTAAATGTTATAAAAATTGAGTTTGCAACTGCATTTTTAGATCCGTCTGTTAGATTTGTTGCAATACCATTTTTCCACATTTTTGCTGTTAAGATCGTTCCAGAAGTATCGTATTCATATCCTACAGCATAAACATCATTATTTACAACAAATATTGAGGTTGCACTCGCACTTTTAGTTTCATCTGAAAGATTTGTTGCTACGCCGTTTTTCCAGACTTTAGCTACTGTTCTGCCCGATGCATTTGCTTCATATCCAGATACATAAACATCATTTTCAATAACACTTATATCGGAAGCAGAAGCATTACGAGTTCCATCAGTTAGATAGGTAGGACCAGACCCTTCTTTCCAGTACTTAGCTCTGTAAATTCCAAAAGAACCTGTGTTTTCTCGAGCGGAGTAGTATTTTATACCATTACTAACGGATACTGAAGTAGCTATTTCATCTTTGGTGCCATCCGAAAGATTTTGAGCAAAACCATTTTCCCAGTATTTAGCTATAGATCTTGTGCCAATTAATTCGTTACCGCAAACAATAATATTATTTCCTGACATTGTAATTCCTCTTGGAATAGAAGCTTCTAATCCGTTTCCTAAAACCTGAACCGTTCCGTTTTTCCAAATTTTAGCGATATTATTCACGCCATTAGATTCATATCCTGCTGCATAGATATCATTTCCTGACACATAAATACATTCTATAGATGCATTCTTTGTTCCGTTTGTTAAACCATAAGTGGTTGAAGTCGCTCCATTTTTCCATACTGTAGCAATGCCATTTGTTCCATTATATTGATAACCACCCGCGTAAACTTCGTTGTCTACAGCAAAAACCGATGTTGCGCTTGCACTTTTTGTACCATCAGTTAAATTTGTTGCAACACCATTTTTCCAGATTTTAGCAACATTTATTAAACCATTAGCTTCTGACCCACAGATATAAATATCTTTTATCGTTTTAGCTGTTTCGACTATTGGTGTTTCATCTTTGCTACAAGAGATTGTGAAAAATGATAAAATGGTAATTACGAGTATTAATTTTAATAACTTCATTGTGATTTATTTGATTTTTAAATTGAATTTTAATTAGTCTTTATAAAAAATTAATTCGCCAGAGACGATTCCTTTGCCTTTTAAATCATCGGCATTAAACATTTCTGATGCGGTCAGCACAACATCTTTAAAGACACATTTAATTTCGTTTCCGCTTTCGGTAAACTGTAAATTGCCTTTGGTGTTTTCAGAACCCCAAGCATTCATTTTGTTATTGGGCAAACCTTCGGCAAAACTTACGGCAACTTCATCTTTTGGACTTTTGCCTTCGGCTAAATAATTTTTTGCATTTATTTTATAAATGATTCCACTTTTTGGAAAATCTTCACCGTTAAAAGTCATCGTAAATACTTTCGCTGGATTGGTCTTGTCTTTTACGGCAATAGTAAGTTCGTCCATCGAGACTAGAGCGCCACAAACCCCTTCGGTTATCAGTTCTTTGCCGTTACAGGTTAATGTTATTTTTCCTGTACCTTCCTTGGCAACAACCTCTGTGTTTGCCTTTGCCTCATTTACCACATCATTAACTGTTGTTGTATCTTCTTTTTTACAAGAAATAAATATTGTAATTACTAGAATAAGTATCGCTAATTTTTTCATAGTCGTTTATTTTTTGATTCAATTATTAAACAAACTTGAACTTAAAACTACCTTGACTTACCTGTAAAGTCGTTGAGCGATTAGACACTTTGTAAGTTGTAAAAGAGAATGTTCCTGTATAATATCCGTTTTCGATTTTAGTGATGTTAACCGCATTTATTTGTGGAGTTGTGTTTACACCATTATTTGTATCATAGTTATCGCCACTAACATGTTTATATTTTAATATCTCTGTAGGATAAGTTCCTGATACTTCATATGATTTCAAGTTCACTGCATCAAAATTTTTAAGCTGCATGTTTATTTCCATTGAAGGCGTTGAACCTGAAACAAAATTACCGTCAGATGTATTTAAATATAAAATTGACCCAATTTTGAAAGCTTGAATACTTGCAGTATTTCCTGCATTATTCCCCGTATTATAACTAAAATCACCCGCTTTACAAGTTAGATATTCTGAATAATCATTAGAATTAAAAACCACTGATTGTTCTAAAATTGGCTCATCATCTTTGTTACAGGAAATAGTAAAAAGGCTTAGCGTTGCAATTGTAAAAATTGTTTTTAGGGTTTTAATAACCATTGAAATTTTACTTTTTTGATATTCATTAATAGTTGATTTCATAATATTTTTTTTGAATGTTTAATTTTAATACAGCAAAGTTGCAAAAGTCATTTGCATCATAAAACCACAAAAGGACGAACGACATATTAAATACACGAACAACACTTTTGCAGTAAAAATTCTTATATTTGATTTTAAAAATATTCCTTTTATGAAACCTTTTGACTGCATAATAGTTGACGATGACGAGATGGATAGGCTTGTAGTTGTATCGTATGCCAAAAGATTTCCTACGTTAAACATTGCTGGTATTTTTAACTCTGC
>NZ_JBJXEN010000098.1:0-38589 GCF_046153165.1 Flavobacterium sp.
GCAATCTTTTGCTTTTTTCTTTAAAAAGCAAAAGATTGCAACGAATAGCGGGGCTAAAAAAAGAAATTTGAAAAAAACATTTTACAGTAACGGAAAATTACTCATTACAGGCGAATATGTCGTTTTAGACGGTGCTATTGCTTTGGCTTTGCCTACAAAAATGGGTCAGAATTTAATTATAGAAGATGGTTTTAATAAAGAAATTGTTTGGAAAAGTTATGATTTTGATGGAAGTATTTGGTTTGATGATACGATTTTATTTTCCGACATTACAACTAAAAAAGCTTTTGAAAACAATTCAGTTAAAACAACTTTAGTTGAAATTTTACATGAATCATACCGCTTAAATTCTAGTTTTATTAATGAATCTGACGGTTATATCGTTTCTACAAATCTTACTTTTCCTAAATTTTGGGGACTGGGCACTTCATCTACTTTAATAAATAACATTGCTAGTTGGTTGCAGATTGATGCTTTTACTTTATTAAAAAATGCTTTCGGCGGAAGTGGATACGATATTGCTTGTGCACAAAATGATTCGGCTATTTTATATCAATTGGTAAATGAAAAACCAATTATAAAAGCCATTAATTTTAATCCAATATTCAAAGAAAATATTTACTTTGTTTACCTTAACAAAAAGCAAAACAGCAAAACTGCTATTGCAAATTACCGAAAAAAGCAAGGAGATTTTGCGAATTCAATTTTAATAATAAACGAAATTACAGAAGTCTTAATAAATACAACCGAATTAAACGAATTTACCAAACAAATAGAAAAACACGAAATCTTAATGAGCGAAATTCTAGGAATGCAAACTCTAAAAGAAGTTTTATTTCCAGATTTTGATGGCACTATAAAAAGTCTTGGGGCTTGGGGCGGAGATTTTGCAATGGTAATTTCTAAAAACAATCCGTCTGATTATTTTGCAGCAAAAGATTACAATATTATAATTTCATACGCCAACATGATATTATAGAAATTTTATAACATTATAAACGAGTATAGGAATTATTCCTTTGAAGTATTTTCATTTTTAAAATCATTATACCATTCCTCTAAAGTTGGAAAAATAAATTTTGAAACTTCTTGAATAGGATTGTAAAACATCGATTTGTTTAACGTTTCTTCTTTCACAATAAAATTATTGATATTTATTTTCTGAAAAATATTAAAAACAATACTCAAAGCCAAAATAGCTTTTAACAAACTAAAACCTGCTCCTCCAAGTTTATTTAACCAACCTAAATAAGCAAAATCTGCAATTCCAGTAAAAAATTTTGCAAGTAAATGAATCCCAATAATAGCTAGAAAGAAAGTAAGCGCAAAGGAAGTAACCTCAATATATTTGGGTTGCCACGAAACAACCCCTTCCAAAGCAGATTTAATTAAATAAGAAAACTTAATCGATACAAAAACTCCTACCACAAGCGAAATTAGCGAAGCTAATTCTACAAAAAGACCATTTTTTATACCTTTATATAAAGAATAAACTAGCAAGGCACCTAAAACAATATCTAAAAAGGTCATGATTTCTTAATTTAATTTTTAAAACAAATATAAAGGAATAATCCCTTTTCAACTTCTTATCTTTGCCAATAATTTTGATTTTAGGATAAATCTAAAATCTAAAGTATAATATTCAAGATGTCAAGAGATATACAACTTAAAGAACGCTGGGAACAGCTTGTAAACATATTATCAAATCAATTTTCGCAAGGAGAAGATTTAGATTTAGACGCTATTATTTATTTAATAGGAGTACAGGAGTTAGGGAAATTTAGTCAGATATATAAAAAAGATGAAAAATTAAACCTCATGCACATTGCAATTTGCAGATTACTAGAACCTTATGGTTACTACGAATTCGAGTTCTTTGACAATGATGGTTGGCCACATTACAAGGTAAAAGAAGAGTTACCACCACTAAAAGCAGGAGAACAATCTGTTTTAATGAAAGATGCTATTGTAAATTATTTTTTAGAGAAAAAATTGATTGAATAACGAAATTGGTCGCAGATCACACGGATTTGTACAGATTTTATATTTTGGTATAGAAAAAAATAAATAAAAATCTGTTTAATCTGTGAAATCCGTGGTCTAAAAAATTATGTACAAAGCGAATAAAACATTAAATTTGCACCCTTATTACCTGAATGATGACAGACAAGATTAAAGAATACATTGCTGAGGCAAAAGCTTTTTCGACTCAAAACAAAGAAAAACTCGAAGAATTCCGAATCAAATTCCTAGGAAGTAAAGGATTGGTAAAAGATATTTTTGCCGAATTCAAAAACGTACCAAATGACCAGAAAAAAGAATTTGGACAAGTAATTAATTTGCTTAAAACCATTGCAGAAGACAAGGTAAAAACAATACAAGAGGAGCTAGAAAGCAAGGAAGAAATAAAAAGCATTTATGGTGATTTATCACGACCTTCAGAGCCAATAAAAATAGGATCTCGTCACCCAATATCATTGGTAAAAAATCAAATGATTGATATTTTCTCAAACATAGGATTCAATGTTTCCGAAGGGCCAGAAATTGAAGACGATTGGCATAATTTTACCGCATTAAATCTGCCAGAATACCATCCTGCAAGAGATATGCAGGACACATTTTTTATACAAACTAATCCAGATATCTTGCTTAGAACACACACTTCGTCAGTTCAAGTGCGTTATATGGAAAACAACAAACCACCTATAAGAACAATTTCTCCTGGAAGAGTATTTCGTAATGAGGCTGTTTCGTCACGTTCTCACTGTATTTTTCACCAAGTAGAAGGATTATATATAGATAAAGATGTTTCTTTTGCAGACATGAAACAAACATTGTTATATTTTACTAAAGAAATGTTTGGGAAATCGAAAATACGATTACGCCCATCTTATTTCCCGTTTACAGAACCAAGTGCAGAAATTGATATTTATTGGGGATTAAAAACCGAAACCGACTACCGAATCACGAAAGGAACAGGTTGGTTAGAAATAGGAGGTTGCGGAATGGTTGACCCAAATGTCTTAAAAAACTGTGGTATTGATCCTGACGAATTCAACGGATTTGCTTTCGGAATGGGAATCGAAAGAATAGCTATGTTACTTTATCAAATAGGTGATATTAGAATGTTTTACGAAAATGACGTTCGTTTCTTAGAGCAATTCAAATCGAATATATAAAATAGTCTAAAGTCTAATGTCATAAAGTCAAATAACTGTTTGTTAGACTTTATGACATTCGACTTTATAATATTATGATCAAACATGAAAAAAGACATTAATATCCCAACCGTAGAAAACGTTTTCCTAGCCGCAGTCCAAGAATGGAGCGACGACTTTATGGAAAAAATCTGGAATATCTATCTCATAAATGATTCTGATTTTCAGCTCGATGGTGTTATGTTAGTTTCGAAAGCTTTTGGAACTATTGATGGTGAAATGAAAAAAACTTCATCTCTTCGTCACGCTTTTGTAGAAATACCACCAGTTTCGGTAAAAAAAGTTGAAATGATAGAAAAAAGTGTCCTAAAACTTAACAATGAGTTTATGGTTACATACTTTATCGGAAATACTTTATATGACAAAAAGTTTGTTTTCAAAACTAATTTCGCAAACAATAATCCGCTAGAAGAAGTGCCTATTTTGTTTGTAGACGGCGTGATTGTGAGGTGAAAATATAAAGGATAATCAAAAAAAGGCACATGAATCAAGATTATAAAAATCTTGATTCATGTGCCTTTTTTTGATTCTATTCTCTAATCCAACTTATTAGTCAGTTTTTCAAATACTTTTTTAGCGTTTTTCCCTTCATATAAAATCTCGTAAACAGCATCAATAATAGGTGTTTTGGCTTTGTAATCTTGGTTTAGTTTCCAAGCACTTTTTGTAGCATAATAACCCTCAGCAACCATACTCATTTCCATTTGAGCTGATTTTACGGTATACCCTTTACCAATCATATTTCCAAACATCCTGTTTCTAGAAAACACCGAATATCCTGTAACCAATAAATCCCCTAAGTAAGCCGAATCGTTTATGTTACGTTTCATTTTGTGCACTTTCTTAATAAATTTTTTCATTTCACGAATCCCATTACTCATCAAAACCGATTGAAAGTTATCTCCGTAACCCAAACCATGAGCCATTCCTGCTGCTATTGCATAGATATTTTTTAGCATTGCGGCATATTCTGTACCTATAATATCATCAGATATTTTTGTTTTTATAAAGTCCCCAGATAAATATTTGGCTACAACTTTAGCTTTATTAGCATCACCACAAGCAATAGTTAGATAAGATAATCTTTCTAGAGCAACTTCTTCAGCATGACAAGGACCTGTAATAACCCCAATATTTTCGAAAGGAATCTCATACTTTTTATTAAAATGCTCGCCCACAATAAGACTAGTTTCGGGGACAATACCTTTTATAGCAGAGAAAATTACTTTGTCTTTTAGATTTTCAGTCATTTTTTCGAGTTCACCACTCAAAAATGCCGATGGAATAGCAAAAATGATATAATCTGCATAAGCTACTGCCTCATTAATATTGGAAGTTAATCTTAATTTTTTTGTGTCAAATTCTACAGCACTTAAATAATTTGGGTTGTGGTGGTGTTTTTTTATATGAGTAATAGCATCTACATTACGCATATACCACGCTACTTCGTCTAGATTTACACACAACATTTTTGTTATGGCTGTTGCCCAGCTTCCTCCACCTATTACGGCAAATTTTGGTTTTGTAATCATTTATGTATATTATTTTTTATCAGAACTAATCGTTAGTAAATTTTGGATCTGCTTCCATTTCGTGATTGCAATTTTTACAAGTTCTTAATGCTTTAGAATTGTAAAAGTGCTTAAAATGCTTTTGAAAATCAGTTTCTATATCATTTAAGCTAAAGTAAACCTCATATAGTTTTTCGTTACAATTATCGCAAAACCATAATAAGCCGTCTTTAGCGTCTATGTCATTACGTTTCCTTTCTATTACCAAACCTATAGACCCTTCAGATCGAACAGGAGAATGTGGTACTTTGCCAGGATGCAAATACATATCCCCAGCGGAAAGTTTCATGGTTTTTCTCTGACCATCTTCTTGAATATAAACTGTGATATCACCTTCTAGTTGATAGAATAATTCTTCTGTTTCGTTGTAATGATAATCTTTTCTGGCGTTCGGACCAGCAACAACCATGACTATATAATCATTAGAATCAACATATAAATTTTTATTCCCAACAGGTGGTTTTAGTAAGTGACGGTTTTCATTTACCCACTTATTAATATTGAATGGTTTTGCAATTGCCATAATTTTATTTTTAAAGTATAAAATTACTGTTTTTTTACTTCAATCCACCGTGGATTAAAAATTTGTGGAATTTGTTTTGGGTCATTTTTGTAAGTTGTTATTCTTCCGTAAACAAAAATAATTTTATCCTTTAAATCTTCAATTTTTACTTTTGATGTTTGTAAATATTCATTTGTAACAACAATTGTAAAAATATTATTGGGATATGCCGCATCAATATTAATATAGTTTGTGCTTTTTCCTTCGGAAGCTAGCTTATATGACATTACTTTTCCTGTTACACAAGCTAAACTATTTATATAATCTTTTGCTTTTGCAGTTGTAATAGTGTCTTGTGAAAAACCACTTAATGAAGAGACAAAAAGAAATAGAATAAAAAAAGTTTTCATGATTCAATAAATTATAAATGAAAAATCGAATGACTTATAAGCTAAGTCATTCGATTTTTAAGATTGTATACAATTATTTCACTTCTTTTATCAAGTAAATATAAACTGGAAAGTGATCACTAAATCCAACTTCATTATTACCATGTCTTAGCGGATAACCTTTATATTGTCCTGTTGTGGTAATCATAAATGGTTTATTATAAATGCCTGCTTTCCAATATTTAAATGAAGAGTAGTCTTTTTCTATTAATGTTTCTGATACCATTATTTGATCAAAAATATCTCCTGCATCACGATAAAACAAAGATGCATTTCCTTTTTTTGCCATTTCTTCGAATGGATTGTAAACTCCAAATCGTTCTACTTCTTCCTTTTTTAGTTTCGCTCCAACACCTTCTTTCACACTTTTATTATAAGTTCCGTCGTTTAAATCTCCCATAGAGATTATTTTTGCATTCGGATTTACTTTATAAATAGAGTCCATTATTTTACGATTTAACCTTCCTGCTGCCTCACGAAACGGGCTACTTTTCTTTTCTCCTCCAGAACGCGACGGCCAGTGGTTTACCATCACATTAATTTCATCACCATCAAGTAATCCAGTTACTAAAAGAATATCTCTTGTATAAACTCTATTGTCTTGTGCAACTTCTATTTTATCTTTATCGGCTTTATCTTCCTCTGTTTCTTTTTCATCCTTAGCTTTAGTATCTTTTTTATATATTAATAAAGGTATATTTATATAACTAGTTGGCTGAAAATGTTTTTTCTGGTACAGTAGAGCAACATCAATCCCACGATGATCAGGAGAATCAAAATGTACAATTCCGTAGTCGTTGTTTATTAGTTGTGGATCTTTTACTAAATCTTCGAGAACACCTCTATTCTCTATTTCAGAACCACCAATTAAGACAGGTGAATTTTTATTATTTTCCCCAGTTCCAATTTCATTTAGAACCCTTGCAAGATTGTGTATTTTTTGTTTGTATTTTTTCGAAGTCCAGTTCTGAGCTCCATTTGGCAACCATTCCTCATCATTAATTCTACTATCATTAATCGTGTCAAAAAGGTTTTCGAAATTATAAAATGCAACTGTGTGAATTGCAAATTTTTTGGCTTGTGCATTTGCACTTATCGTAAGTGACAAAAGTGATAAAATTGTGAAAAAATTTCTAATTTTCATAAAAACATATAATTAGTTAATACAAAAGCTAAATTTGCTTTTGGGGTTACAAATGTAAAATAATATTAGACATAGCCTAATTTTCATTTGTTAAGAAATGCATATTTTAAAATAATAATACAAAACTCTTGCCAAATCTTACTATACGCTCATAAATGAGACAAAAAAACAATAAAATTAATGGGACAAACATTAACTTATCATCAATTTTAACATAAGTTTTGTAAAAAATGTTCAAAATGTAATTTAATCTTGTAAATTTGTCGCCCATTTAATTTTGTTTCAAAACTTAAAGATGGAATTAACTTTAATTTAATTTATGAAAAAACTTGTTATTAGTACACTATTTGTATTACAAGCTTTTTTTGGTTTCGCTCAAACTGCTGCTGGTATTTCTGGTAAAGTAGTTGATGCTAAAACGCAAAAGCCATTACAAAATGTTGTTGCTTCGATTCAAAACACAAATTTCACTCAGATTACAAATGCTGAAGGTAAATTTTCGTTTGCTGGACTTCCGTTAGGTAGTCAAATGTTACAGATTAAGAGTGTTGGTTACAAAAACCAATTGCTTATGATTGAAATTTTAGCAAATCAAATGCTAGATTTAGGTGTTGTAGTTCTGGAAGAAGATATTACACAAGAACAGCAAACAAGCTTAATTGCTATTACCGAAAACGATTTAGGTGATGACAATAGTGGCTCAGAAAGCACTTCAAGCTTACTACAAGCTTCTCGCGACGTTTTTCAACAAGCCGCTGCTTTTAACTGGGGCCAGGCTCGATTTAAAATGAGAGGACTTGACAACGAGTATGGAACTACCATGATAAATGGTATTGTAATGAATAAAATTTATGATGGAAGACCACAATATAGTAATTGGGGTGGATTAAATGACGCTACTCGTAATCAAGAGTTCACTAACGGTTCTGCTCCGTCAGATTATACTTTTGGAGGGATTTTAGGAACTAACGAAATTAATACAAGAGCTTCTGGATACAGAAAAGGAAACAGAATTTCTGTAGCTGGAACAAACAGTAACTATACAGGAAGATTAATGGGAACCATTGCTTCAGGAATGCGTAACGACGGATGGGCATATACTATTTCTGCTTCCAGACGTTTTGCAAACGAAGGTGTTTTCGACGGTACTACATATAGTGCTAATTCATTTTTCGCAAGTATTGAAAAGAAACTGTCAGAAAATAACAGCTTAAACCTTACAACTGTCTTCGGACAAAATACAAGAGGTAAAAATTCTCCAAACACTGATGAAGTTACGAATTTAAAAGATGAAAAATACAATTCATACTGGGGATGGCAAGATGGTAAAAAAAGAAATTCAAGAGAAAAAACAGTTGAAGAACCAGTGTTTATCTTGAGTGATTACTGGAAAATTACACCAAAAACTAACTTGAATTTAAATGTGGCTTATCAGTTTGGAAAAATTGGTAACTCAAAATTAACTTATCAAGGTGCGGACAATCCAGATCCTACTTACTACAGAAACTTACCAAGTTACGAGACTTCATTATATGATGACAATGGTAATTTAACTCCTAACTATGCTCAAGCTGAAGCAAAAAGAACTGCTTTTATTGCTGACGGTCAAATAAACTGGGATGGTTTAGTTTATGCAAACACACACTCTGGAGATGGACATAGTTACTATACTTCTTACGAAGAAAGAACAGATGACAAATTGCTTACTGCAAACGGTATATTAAACTCTCAATTGGCAGACAATATTGTCTTAAATGCAGGAGCAACTTACAGAAACCTGAAATCTCACAATTTCCAAAATATGTTAGACCTTTTAGGAGGTGATTATTTCCTTGATGTGAATTTATTTGGTAATTCTGATGGGTTTCACACAGATCAAATTCAACAGGATTTGAACAATCCAAACAGAAAAATTGGAGTTGGTGATACTTTTGGTTATAACTATAATTTAATGTCTAATAACATTGATGCTTTTACACAATTTAAATTTGTATACAAAAAAGTTGATTTCTATGTAGCTCAAAGTTATACTCACGCTCAATACCAAAGAGAAGGTTTGTACAAAAACGGTTACTACCCTGGAAATTCTTTAGGAAAAAGTGAAAAAGTTTCTTTTGACAATTTCGGTTTCAAAGGAGGAATTACATACAAAATTACTGGTAGACAATTTTTTGTTGTGAATGGTGCTTTTATGACTAAAGCTCCTGCATTAAGAAATGTATTCAACAACGCACGTGTAAACAACAATGCAGTAGATGGTGTCGGAAGCGAGCAAGTTACAAGTGCTGATGTTAGTTATATCATTAATAATCCTAAATTAAAAACAAGATTAACTGCTTATTTTTCTAAAATTCAAAACCAGACTCAAAGTGCATTCTTCTTTGGAGACGGTGCTGGTGTAGATGATGCTACAACTTCAGTTGATGAAAGTAATGCTTTCGTATCTGAAACAATAACAAACATCAACAAAAGAAACTTAGGTTTGGAGTTTGGTTTTGAATATCCTATCACTTCTACGTTAAAAGTAAATGGAAGTGCTGCTTATGGCGAATATATTTATGATAACAATCCTAATGTATCACTTACAATTGATGGTAGAGCAACTGAAACAAATACTAATCCTGTATTTAATTTTGGTGAAGCAAAACTAAAAAACTATAAACAAGCTGGAATGCCTCAAACAGCGGCTTCATTAGGTTTAGAATATAGAGATCCTAAGTTTTGGTACATTGGTGCTAACATCAATTATTTAGGAAGTAATTACATTGATGTAGCCCCTATTACAAGAACTTCTCGCTTTTATGATGCCCCTTTATTAACGCCAGGTACTCCAGTAGATGGAGCTACTTATGAAAGAGGTGCTGAGTTGTTGAAACAAGAAAAATTCAACGATTTTAATTTATTAAACGTAACAGGTGGTAAATCTTGGAAAGTGGGAGATCAAACTTTTGGTTTCTTTGCCAGCGTAAACAATGTTTTAGATACTTTATATAAAACAGGTGGTTTCGAACAAGCTAGAAATTCTAACTTCACACAAATGAACCAAGATGTAAGCAGCGGAACACCTGCTTTTGCACCTAAATATTTTTATGGTTTCGGAAGAACATATTTTGTAAATTTATATCTTAATTTCTAATTCAATTAATTATGAAATCAATACAATTAAAAGCAATATTCATCATAACCATAGCAGCTTCGATGTTTGCTGGTTGCACTAAAGACAGTGATGTTGAATACCCAGTTCCAGCAAACATTTTGTTGTCTGAGAAATTTGACAATCCAAATGTAGCTCCATATACCTTAGTAGCTCAAGGTTGGACATCTTATGCTGAACAAGGAACTAAATTATGGTTAAATAAAAGCTACAGTGGAGACGGCTATGCAATTTTCACTTCATTTTCTTCTGGGCAACCAGTAAACACAGCTTGGTTAATTTCTCCTGAAGTGGATATGGACAATCAAGAAAGTGAAAAATTAACTTTCCAAACCTGTCAAGATGGTTTTATTAAAAACGCTGATAACTCATTAGAGCTATTTGTTTCTACTGATTATGACGGAACAAATTTTGCTGCCGCTAGTTGGGATAAAGTAAGCTTTAATGTTGCTACTCCAAACACAGAGAAGTTTCTATATGTAAATTCAGGTATTATCAATTTGTCTTCTTATAAAGGGAAATTACATTTCGCCTTCAAAATGAAAGGGACTACGTCTTTATCAGGTGGATACCAAATAGATAACGTGAAGCTTTTTTACTAAAAAAATAAGATAAATATGAAAACAAGTATAATAAAATCAATCTTCGCTTTTGCACTTTTAACGGCTTTTACAAGCTGTACTGAGAGTGACAATGGCTATGATTCGGTAAGTAAAGAAGTTCCAACTTATGAACTTACAACAACGAAAACAGTAGCTACAGTAATTGCAACTGCAACTACAACGCCAACTGTTTATACTAATGACGATGTTATAGAAGCTTACGTAACCTCAAACGATGCTGGTGGTAATTTCTATAAATCAATCTCATTTCAGGATGTTCAAACTGGAGGACCTGCTCCACTAGGATTTAGTGTGTCAGTAAATCAGTCTATGCTCTTTGAAAGAGGATTTTATGCTGGAAGAAAAGTATATATCAAACTAAAAGGCTTGGCTATTGCTAAAATTTTTGGCACCCTACAAATTGGTCATATTGATCCTACTAACAATACTAGAATAAGCGGAATTGAAGGATTAGAGATGTCTAATTTCTTATTCCCATCTGCAACAATTGTAGATGAAAGTACTTTAGTAAGGCACATGACTTTGGCAGCTGCTGCTACAGATATTGTTCAGAATACATTAATAGAAATAGATAATGTACAGTTTTCTGACAACTCATTAGCAAGAACCTATTTTGATGTAGATTCTGGTGGTGTAGCTACAAATCAGGATATCGTAGATGCCACTAGTTTTGGTAGATCTCGTTATTGCAGAATCAGTAAATTTGCTCCATTTTCTACAGGTAACGTTCCAACAGGAAGAGGGACTATTAGAGGCGTAATGACTAAATACAATAGTGATTATCAATTCTTAGTGAGAAGCGAATCTGATTTCAAACTAACAAATCCTAGAACTTATAATTTTGTTAGCACATTGAATGAAAATTTCACCAGCTATACTGCAAGTGGTTCTTACAACGTATTTACTACCCCAACAGCATTTCCAAATTATTTAAATTTTGCACCTGTAGGTGATAAAAAATGGTTTGTAAAAACAGGTGGATTTTTAGAAATGTCAGCATTTGGCGGCACAATAGAAAACACTAAAGCATATTTCATTGTTCCTGTAAACATGACGGCTGCAAGCTCAATTAAATTTGATCTTAAATCTACTTTCTTCCTTAATTCATTAGGATTTAAATTATACAGAACTACAGATTATGTTCCTGGCATGAAAATACAAGATGCTACTTTAACGGATATTTCAACAGCTTGTAACCAAGCTTTTCCAACAGCTAATGCTACTTTAACAGCTGTTACTTACAACATTCCTGCTGCGGTAACCGGTAATGGTTATTTCGTATTCGAATATGTAGGAACAAATATTGCTACTGGTCCTGCTGTAACAACTACTATTGATATAGACAATATCATTGTAAACTAATTTCCACGTTTACATCTGAATTAAAAAAGAGCTGCAATTGCAGCTCTTTTTTTGTATAAAATATTTCCATCAAATTATTAAAAACTTTAATACATTTGACTAAAGCTTAAGCAGCAATAGATTGAATATGAATATAAACGAACAAATAGCCAAAATATCGAGTTTTCAGCATCTGGAACTATTAGCCAATCAGATTGTTGAAGGTTTTATTTCGGGAATGCACAAAAGCCCTTTTCATGGTTTTTCGGCCGAATTTGCTGAGCATAAAGTCTATAATGTCGGAGAAAGTACAAAACACATCGATTGGAAATTATTTGCGAAAACTGACCGTTTGTACACTAAAAAATATGAAGAAGAAACAAATCTTCGTTGTCACTTAATTATCGACAATTCATCATCAATGCATTACCCAAAACTAAAAGAAAACCAGTTTTTTTATGAAAACAAAATTGGCTTTTCGGTATTGGCTTCGGCAGTTTTAATGAATTTATTAAAAAAACAACGTGATGCTGTTGGTTTGAGTATATTTTCTGAAACATACGAATATTATGCCCCAGAAAAAGGAAGCGAACGCCATCATAGAATGTTGCTTAACAGACTAGAAAATACTTTAATCACTTCGAAAGAATCAAAAAAAACAGACACTATTACTTTCTTACATCAAATAGCCGAAAAAATGCACCGTCGTTCGATGATAGTCCTGTTTACAGATATGTTTCAGTCTGAAGACAACGAACGTTTATTTAAAGCCTTACAACACCTAAAGCATAACAAACATAAAGTTGTTTTGTTTCATGTTATAGATAAAAAAACAGAATTGAATTTAGACTATGACAATGCACCACGCAAATTTATAGATCTAGAAACAGGAGATGAAGTGAACCTTTTTGCTGAGAATATTAAAATGGGCTATGAAAAAGCAGTAAAAACCTATTTTGATAAAGTAGCAAACACTTGTGCATTATACAAAATTAAATACGTTCCTGTCTCTGTCGATGAACATTTTGAAAAAATAATGACAACCTATTTAGTTGAAAAACAAAAGTTTGGATAATAGTGATAAAAATATTTTAAAAAACACTTGCGAAAGATAAAAAAGATTGTATCTTTGCAACCGCAATTAAGCAGAGGTTTGGTAGTTCAGTTGGTTAGAATACATGCCTGTCACGCATGGGGTCGCGGGTTCGAGTCCCGTCCAGACCGCTAAAATTGGGAAAGGTT
Organism: Flavobacterium sp.; assembly: GCF_046153165.1. Lineage (GTDB taxonomy): Bacteria > Bacteroidota > Bacteroidia > Flavobacteriales > Flavobacteriaceae > Flavobacterium. Next base: position 13,245 of record NZ_JBJXEN010000098.1, read on the forward strand.
TCTAGAAATAGAAACCTTTTTTGCCCGATAAAGGTTTTTAAGATTAGTTGTGTTGTTTACGCTACGACTTTGTAACTCGTAGCAGGTTTAGTAGTTAGACCAATGAAAAGCTTTCCACTTTTGTGGATGGCTTTTTTGATTTTAGCGAAATAGCTTTTCTGAATTTTGAAAAACCACATAAAGAAAAGTCCCTAAAAACAATATACAAACCATAAATTTCACAAAAGCAGAAGCTAAAAAACCCAATAAAGATCCTGTCGCAGCCTTTAGAGCCCTTTTTTTATCCTGAGAATTATATATTATTTCCCCTATAAAGGCTCCAGCAAAAGCACCAATTACAAATCCAAAAGGAATTGGAATAAATAAAAACCCTATTATTAACCCAATATTTGTTCCCCAAACTCCATAAGAACTTCCGCCGAATTTTTTTGTTCCTTTTGCAGGAATAACATAATCTAAAACGGTTATTGTGATCGTTACAAAAAAAGTAATGCCTAAAATCCAATAATTATCAGGAACAACATCAATCATATATAATAACAACAATCCCATCCAACTAATACTTGGACCTGGAAGAACAGGCAAGAAACTACCAAAAATTCCAGCAATCATACAAATAAAACCTATGATTAATAATAGTGTATCCATAAAATAGAATTTAGTATTTTTGTCCTTAAAAATAAACATTTAGACCTATATTTCATTCAAAAATAATAAATGAAAAAAATAATATTCCTTTTTCTAATTATCTTATTACAAGGTTGTCAGTATTTTGAAAAAAATGTGCCTAAAAAAGAAGAGCTACTCAATAAAGAGTTAAAAAAAATTAACTGGTTAGAAGTCGATGAGTTTCCAAGCACTTTACATTGCGATTCAATTGATGATAAAATAACTAGAAAACAATGCTTTTTCGATTTTATGACGCAAAACATTCAAGATAAATTAATTACCGATTCAATTAAAATCTTTTATCCTAAACTAGATACAATTCCCGTAAAAGTTACAGTTTTTGCAAATGCTTCTTTAAGTTTTGAAACTGATTTACTAAAATACAGTTCAGATTACGATACAGAAAAAGTAGATAGTATTTTACAGTCAAAATTGTCGAATTTCCCTTCTGTAGAACCTGCGATAAAAAGAGGAATTAAAGTTAAATCTCAATTTATTTTACCAATAATTTTAAAATAAAGGTTTGAAAAAAATTTGAGCCACTATTTTGTGTAAAAAACTACCTAAAATAGCTTCACACTTCATTATCTCATTGCTAGATTTTCAAACAAATCGATTATATTTGCAACTATATATTACAATTATCAAATTACAATGAAACATACAAGAGTTAAAGACTTACTAAATAGTACAAAAACACTTCACGAAGTAAATGCAAAAGGTTGGGTAAGAACTTTTAGAAACAATCAGTTTATTGCGTTAAATGATGGTTCGACGATTCATAATATTCAGTGTGTGATCGATTTTGAAAACACACCCGAAGAAACTTTAAAAAGAATTACAACTGGAGCAGCAGTTTCTGTAACTGGAAATCTTGTTGAAAGTCAAGGTGCTGGACAAAAATATGAAATACAAGTGGTGAAATTAGAAATTCTTGGCGATTCTGATGCCGAGAAATTCCCTATGCAACCTAAAAAACACTCGTTAGAATTTTTACGAGAAAATGCGCATTTGCGTGTGCGTACCAATGCTTTTGGCGCAATTATGAGAGTCCGTTCTGTACTATCATTTGCGGTACATAATTATTTTCAGGAAAAAGGTTTTGTATATGTAAATACACCCATTATTACAGGTTCCGACGCTGAAGGTGCTGGAGAAATGTTTAAAGTGACCGCTTTACCATTTGATAATACACCAAGAACTGAAGAAGGAAAAGTAGATTATAAAAAAGATTTCTTCGGAAAAGAAACTAATCTAACAGTTTCAGGACAGTTAGAAGGCGAAACTTTCGCAATGGCTTTGGGTCAGATATATACCTTTGGACCAACATTTAGAGCCGAAAACTCGAATACTTCTCGTCACTTGGCTGAGTTTTGGATGATCGAACCAGAAGTAGCTTTCAATGATTTGAATGACAATATGGACTTGGCAGAAGATTTTATTCAGTATGTGATAAAATATACTTTAGATAAATGCCAAGACGATTTAAAATTCTTAGAAGGTCGTTTGACTGAAGAGGAAAAATCGAAACCTCAAGCGGAACGTAGCGAAATGACATTGTTAGAAAAACTGAATTTCGTTTTAGAAAACAACTTCAAACGTATTTCTTACACAGAAGCGATTGATATTTTGAGAGATTCCGCTCCAAATAAAAAGAAGAAATTCAATTATATTATTAACGAATGGGGATCCGATTTACAAAGTGAGCATGAACGTTATTTAGTAGAAAAACACTTCAAATGTCCTGTAATTTTATTTGATTACCCAGCGAATATCAAAGCGTTTTATATGCGTTTGAATGAAGATGGAAAAACAGTTCGTGCGATGGATATCCTTTTCCCAGGAATTGGCGAAATCGTAGGAGGTTCACAAAGAGAAGAACGTTTTGATGTTTTGGTCGAAAAAATGAAAGCCTTAGGAATAGATGAAGAAGAATTATGGTGGTATTTAGACACTCGAAGATTCGGAAGCGCAGTTCACTCAGGTTTCGGACTTGGTTTTGAAAGATTGGTTTTATTTGTAACTGGAATGACAAACATTCGTGACGTAATTCCTTTTCCTAGAACACCAATGAATGCGGAATTTTAATAAAAATTTGTTTAAACAAACTCAATGCTCAAACAGTTTCTAAATCTTAAATTATCTCAAAAATTATCTCCACAACAAATCCAGTTGATGAAGTTAATTCAATTGCCTACGCAAGCATTCGAAGCTCGTTTATTAGAAGAAATGAACGAAAATCCAGCGCTTGAAGGTGGAGACGATAACCAAGAGGAAATTTACGAAAAAGATGAGTTTGATAACAATGACGAATACGATGATTATAACGATAATGATAGCATCGATTCTGGCGACATAAATATAGATGAATATTTAAGTAACGACGAAACACCAGATTACAAAACACAAGCCAATAATTATAGTGATGATGACGAAGATCGTGAATCACCACTTTCTGCTCCAGTAAGTTTTCATCAAGACCTAATCAATCAGTTAAATACTTTTATTCTGACTGATGAACAACGTGATATTGCCGAATTTCTAGTAGGAAGTATCGATGATATGGGTTATATAAGACGAAGTATTCAAGATGTTGTAGATGACATGGCTTTTACACAAGGTATTTATACTGATGAAAAAACCGTCGAAAAAGTACTGAATATCGTTCACGAACTCGAGCCTTCCGGAGTAGGCGCAAGAGACTTGCAAGAATGTTTATTGTTGCAATTAAAACACAAAACACCTACAGAATCTGTTGCCTTAGCAATGAATATAATTCAGGATCAGTTTGAAGCTTTTACTAAAAAGCATTATGACAAATTGATATTGAAATTCTCTGTTTCTAGAGAACAACTCAAAAATGCAATTGATGAAATTGAAAGATTAAATCCAAAACCAGGAGGAGCTTATACGGGAAGTAACAAAATGACGGAGCACGTAGTGCCTGATTTTGCTATAAAAATTGTTGATGACGAATTAGAACTGACTCTAAACGGAAGAAATGCACCCGAACTTCATGTTTCGAAAGATTATCAAGACATGATGAAAACCTACAAAGATTCTAAAGATAAATCGAATGCACAGAAAGATGCTGTTCAATTTATCAAACAGAAATTAGATTCTGCAAAATGGTTTATAGATGCTATAAAACAGCGTCAAGAAACATTGTATGTTACGATGAATGCTATTATGCATTTTCAACAAGAATATTTTCTTGATGGTGATGAATCCAACCTAAAACCAATGATTCTTAAAGATATTGCCGACATGATTGGGTTGGATATTTCGACTGTTTCACGTGTTGCTAACAGTAAATATGTGGACACACCTTATGGGACGAAACTAATCAAAGAATTTTTCTCGGAAGCCATGACCAATGATCAAGGGGAAGAAGTTTCTACCATAGAGATTAAAAACATTCTTCAAACAGTTATTGCAGAAGAAGACAAAAATAAACCTTTGCCAGACGACCAATTGGCTGAAATATTAAAAGAAAAAGGCTATCCAATTGCTAGAAGAACCATTGCAAAATATCGTGAGCAATTGGATATTCCAGTAGCGAGAATGAGAAAGAAAATGTAGGTTATTGTCTTTTAAAAACATCCCTAAACTGATATAATATATTTTCTAATAAATCCAGCTTATTTATAATTTTTTCTTTTATTTCTAAAATTAAAAAAACGATTAGTAATATTAAAATGTAAGCATAAAACCAACGACAAACTTAAAGCTCTAAATTTGTTGTTACAAAAATATAAGGATGTGCTATTATTCAAGAATATATTTACCTTTGGTTTGTAATAGCTTTTTCATAAATAAATTTACTTCAACTCCTTAATTGCACTTTTTTCTATCCAACCTTGTTTTAGATCTAAAAGTTGTATTTTTTTGTAATTATTTAAACTTTCTAATACAAAAACTTTGGTTCCTGCATGCAAAACAAAAGCATCTTGAGATGATGATTTTGGTTCACTTTTTACAGATGTGACATCTGCAAAAACAATAGCTGGTCTGTCATTATTACTCTGGCTTTTCTCAAAAAATCCTGCAAAAATACTAATGATTGTAAACAATAATACAAAAAGCATGCTAGTGAAGAAAACTCTTTTTAGCATTGTAGTATTAGAAAAATAATAACCTACAAAACATGCTAAAAATAAAACTGAAAAAGTAATAGCTATCCAAGCCCAAGTATCATAATGAAAACTTGAGGTGAAATCTCTTATTATTTTTGCAAAACCTACTTTGGGCACTTCTACAACTTCATCGATGGTCATTTTTTGTGCAAAAGCGAGATTATTTTGAATTTCTGCATCATTAGGATTAAGCAATAATGCTTTCTCGAAATTAAAAATTGCGGGCGCTACTTTATTTAATTTATAAAAACAATTTCCTAAGTTAAAATATAGCTCTGCCGATTGTTGTCCTGATTTTACAACACTTTCGTAAACGCTTATTGCTTCTTGATAATTTCCTTTTTGGTACAAATTATTTCCTTTATCGAAAGCAGTTTGTGCCCAAAATGTTTGGGTGATAAGAAGGAATATATAGATTATGTTTTTCATTTTATAAATTATGCTTTATCAATTACTAAATTTGCTTTTCTAAAATTGATATTATTTCAACTGCTTTATCATAATCTTGTTGAATGGTCACAGTTGTTGATGGCGCATATCTTGCCAATTCGCAATTTTCTGTCAAAGATATAAAATTACTTACCGATTCTGGACTGGCATTTCTAGACAATAAGATTTCGGTTATTTTATCTTTACTCATTTCCGAAGTTTCGATATGTAATTTTGCTTTCAAGAAGTTGTGCATGGCTTTTTCTAAAGCAATATAAAAAGGTTCTTTGTTTGCAATTTGTTTTTTAGCTTCCGATAAATATTTTTTTGCTAATTTGTTAGATAATTTAATTCTGTTTCCAACAATATCACTATCTATCGCTTCTTTTTTCTTTCGAATTACCATTATAATTGGAATTAATAAAAACGGTAAGAACAACAATCCATAAAACAATCCGGAATCTAAAAAGTCAGTATTTTTAACATCCGACAAAACTGTTTTTAATTTTATAAATCCAAAAGTAGCATTCGAAGCAATTTTTGTTTTATTTATATTATTACTTACAACAGCATTGCTATTTGCTGCTGTAGGACCATCAAGAACTTCTATATTTATTTCTTTAGAAGTAATTGTTTTGTAAGTTTTAGTTACTAAATCAAAATAAGAAAAAGTAAGTGGCTGTATAGGATAATTGCCTTTATATTGTGGAATTATAGTGTATAAATCCGAAATACTTCCTGCCATTCCAGTAAGTGGTGTCGTTACATTTTCTTTATGTACAGGATCATACATTTCTAATGAACTTGGCACAATAGGTTTAGTTAAAGTAAATAACTTTAGATTCCCTTTCCCAGAAACTACTACGTTCAAATCGAGAGATTCTCCGTTTTTTAATCTCGTTTTCGACGGGATGACTTTAAAATCAAAACTTCCAACTGCTCCGGTAAACCCTTCTGGTTTTTCTGCTTCTGGCAATGGTTTAACATTAATAACTTTGGCACCAGCCGATATTTTCTTATTTGAAGTAGTCATAATAGGCCTTCCAAAAAAGTCAACTTCATTTGATGGAACTTCAACCTCAACATCTAAAGTTAATGGTTCAATTTCTAGTTTTCCTGATTTTTGTGGATAAAGAACTGTTTTCCTAAGAATAGCATATCGATAATCTTCTCCTTTAAACTTTCCTTGCTGAATTTGAAGTTGTTTTACATCGATATTCTGACTCCAAAAATTATTATATTTTGGATTGTCTGTTACTTGCCAACCGCCTACTGCCGACCTGTTGCTGACATATATTTTGTAAACCACCGTGATTGGTTCGTTTAAATACGGGTTTGGATTAGAAATTTCTGCAACTAATTGTACACCACTTTTTCCGGCATAAGCCTGAGGTTGCTGTTGTTGCTGATAATATGGATTATAAGGATCCCTTTCTTCGGCAACTGCATTTCCAACTGTGATTTTAATTGGATTGGTTTTATAAACCTGTCCGTTTATTTCGATAGAAGCTGGTTTGATTATAAAAGTTCCTTTTTTTGTAGGTGATAAATAATACGAATATGTTTTTTCGAATGATTTTCGACCATTAACCCAAAGATAGCTTGTTGATTGGTTTGGACCTCCTATGATTTTAAACCCTTCAAATGCTGGTTCACTAAAATTATCACCATCATCGTTCATCACAAAATCGATGCGAAGACGTTCGTTGATACCCAATGAATTTTTGCTGACTTGTGCTACAAATTGCACTTGGGCAAAAATCCCTTGACAGGTTAATAATAATATAAATAGGTGTTTTTTCATTTTTTATTTAATCGTTTAACAGATTTTGGGCTAAATCTACCAATCTTTATCGGTTTCGACAGGTTTACCTTTTACTTTTTTTCCGTTTACTTTTTCTTGTGTTTTCTTCTCTTCATTATTCACAGCATCCAACAAATTTTTCATTCTTTCTTGATTTGCACCACCTTGTTGTGGTTTTGGTTGCTCATTTTGTTTGTCGTCTTTAGGTTTTCCTTTATCATCTTTCTTATCGTCTCCTTCTTTTGGCTTGTCTTTTTTATCGTCTTTTGGTTCGTCCTTTTTATCTTTGTCTTTATCTTTTTTATCATCCTTCTTCTTGTCGTCTTTTTTAGGAGGATTGTCTTTTAGCATTTTTTTAGCTAGAGCATAATTATACCTTGTTTGCTCATCTTTTGGATTATTCCTAAGCGCATTTTTATAAGCATCCACTGCTTTTGAATAATCTTTTTCTTTCATAAAAACATTACCAATATTATGAAAAGCACTAAATTTTTGTTGCTTTCCTTTTGCGTTTTCTATCGCTTTTGAATAAGCATATTTCGCTTCTGTTGGTTGATTTTGTTTATAAATCGCATTCCCTAAATTATAAGAAGCTGTAGCTCTTTTTTCATTATTTGCTTTAGAAATTCTATAATTTGACTCTGCCAAAGCATACTCTTTTTTTATATAATTTTCATTAGCTTGTGGCAAATCGAAATCTTTTTTCTGTGAAAATATTGATATAGAAAAAAACAACATCAATATTAAAATGATATTTTTCATATTAATCTTTCTTTTTCTCGTTAAATAAATTCAATTTTTGTACCCATTTTGTTTTTCTTTCCAATAAAAAAACGTCTAATAATAACAAGAAAAATCCAATCCCTAAAAACCATTGAAATTGTGCTTGAAAACTAGCTACTTCTGTAGCATCAAATTCGGTTTTCTCAATATTATTGAGTGATTTTTTGATAAAACTTACTGCTTCTTTTGTATTGTTCCCATTTATATAGCCTCCTTTTGCTGCTTTTGCAATAGCTTCTAATGCTTCTGGACGCAATTTAGTAACTACAACCTCACCTGTACTTTTGTCCCTATGAAAACTTTCTATCACACCATTCTTCTTGTTTGGAATTGGTCCACCAGCTGTTGTTCCAACTCCAATAGTAATGATTTTCATTCCGATTTTTTTAGCTTCTTCGGCTGCACTTTCTGCTCCTTCAGAATGGTCTTCACCATCGGTAATCATAATCATTAATTTGCTTGTGTTTGGACTTCCTTCAAAATATTTTCCTGAAAGTTTTATAGCTTCATCAAGATTACTTCCTTGCGAAGAGACCATATCTGGAGTCATGCTTTGCAAGAACATTTTAGCCACATTATAATCGGTGGTGATAGGTAAAACTGGAAACGCACTTCCTGCGTAAGCAATAATTCCTATGCGATCGCTTCCTAAATTATTGATAATTTGAGAGACAACTTGCTTACTCTTTTCTAATCGGTTTGGCGCGATGTCTTCGCAAAGCATACTTTTAGAAACATCGATTGCAAAAACAATATCTATTCCTTCTCGTTTTACTTTTTCAACTTTAGTTCCAATTTTTGGATTAACCAATCCTAAAATAAGCATTGATATTCCTAATAAAAGAACACCAAACTTTAACGCAGGTTTGAAATTTGATTTCTCTGGACTTAATTTTTTTACTAATTCTAAATCGCCAAATTCTCTTTGTTTTTTTCTTTTCCAGAATTCAACATATAAGAAAATTGCTGCCAAAATGGGCAGTAGGAATAATAAGTATAAATATTTTGATTCGTCTAATTCGTACATTTTCTTTTATATAAAACTTCTAAAAATAGTATTTCGTAATATAATTTCTATTAATAATAACAAACCAGCAAGCCAAACTAATGGTCTGTATTTCTCATCATAATTAACAAATTTCAAATCTTCAATTTCAGTTTTTTCTAATTTATTTATTTCATTATAAATACTTTCTAAACTAGAATTGCTTTGTGCTCTAAAATATTTTCCTCCTGTTTTTTTAGCAATATCTTTCATGAGTTGCTCATCTATTTCTACAGGTAACATCTTATACAAAAATCCACCATTTGGTGCTATTGCATAAGGAAAAAGTGCATTCCCATTTGTTCCAATTCCAATTGTATATACTTTAATACCAAATTCTGTTGCAAACTCTGCAGCTGTAACTGGCTCTATAAATCCTGCATTATTAACCCCATCCGTCATCAATATAATAACTTTGCTTTTTGCTTTGCTATCTTTTAGACGATTTACAGCGGTTGCTAATCCCATCCCTATTCCTGTTCCGTCTTGCAAAACATTATCGTATTTGATTGTATTTATAGCATCTAACACAACAGCTTTGTCGCTTGTAACTGGAGTTTTTGTATAAGCTTCGGCCGTGTAAACTACAACTCCTATGCGATCGTTAGGGCGGGCTTCAACAAAACTAGCTGCTACTTCTTTTAGCGCTTCCATTCTGTTTGGCTTAAAATCTTTAGCAAGCATACTGCTCGAAAGGTCAATTGCCATGACAATATCGATACCATTCGTAGTATTTCTTTTATTGCTCACATCGACTGTTCTTGGTCTTGCCATTGCAACGATTAATGCGCTCAAAGCCAGTAATCGCATGGCAAATAATACTGATTTTAGTTTTGGTAGAACCGATTGTGATGTTTTAAAACCTTGCAATGAACTTATTTTTAATGTTGGTTTTTCTTCTTTTCGTTTAAAGAAATACCAACCCATAGCAAATGGAAGTAGTAAAAACAACCAAAAAAATCCTGGATTTAAAAAAGTGATATTGGTCATACTAATTTGTAATTTGTAATTCGACAGAATTCAACATTCGTTCTGAAATTTTTTCTGCATTTTCGTCACCTTCTTTGTGTGCAATCATAATTTGTTGCAATCCTCCAGATTGGCTAAATAAGAGGATTTCGTAATACATTTTATGCCCATTATTACTAAATGTTCCATAGCCTTTTATTCCTTTAATACCTTTATCGGTAGTAAATTCTTCTTGTTTTGCAATAATGTTTTGACAACCTTGAGATTCTAATGTTTGAATAGTTCCGTTGAGAGATTGTGTTAAATCTATTTGTGTTTCTTTTTTGAATTGAATGGTTGAAACAATAATATTAAATTCTCCGATTAAGCTTCCATAACCAAACATTTGCATGTCTTTTATAAGTGCCATTGCATCCTTTGGAATTGTTTTTTTAGTATCTAAACGCGTTAATACTTTTGGAGTTTCTATCATTACCGATGGATTTCCGTAATCACTTTTTATCCAATCACCTTCTAGCAATTCGGTGGTAGAATATCCTGAAAATCCGTTTATTACATAATCGAAACCTTTGGTTGTGATCGTATATGTTATTAAGAAAGCTATTATTCCGACTAATATACCCGCAAAAGTCATTCTTTTCTTTCTCTGTTCTTTTTTAAGTTTAATTTCTTGTTGTAGCAATTCCCATTTTTTACTATTTTCATCGACTACAACTGGAATCGATTTGTCAAGTATTACAATAGTTTTTTCGATTCGTTCTCTATCATCGGCAATTTCGAAATCTAAGGGTTTCACTTTGGCAAATTTCACCAAATCGGCTTGTTTTAATATTTTTTCTAAACCCAAAAGCGTTTCCTTAGAGAGTTTCATCTTTTTCTTGGCCGATGCTGCTCTAAGTGCTAGAATAAGTTCGGAAGTGGTGCTTTCTTTTGCAGGAATTTCAATTGCTTCTTCGATATAATCACGAGCAATATCTGTGAGTTCCGAATAATATTCTTTGATTTCGCCTTTGGCAAGCAATTCTTTTTTCTCTAGCAATTGTAATAAACTCGTTGCCTTTTCGATAGGAGAATTATATACAATCGCTTTTTCAGGTACTTTTCGGTATTTTTTGTAAAGGAAATAGCCTAAAAATCCTAAACCTAAAAATAATATAAATCCTAAAAGATATTTCCACCAATCCCCTGTTGGTTTTTCGACCAAAATAATAGGTTTGATATCGTACATTTTTTGTTTTAATGTATCTACTTTTACATTAAAAACTTCCACTTTTATACTATCTGAAAAAACTGGAATTCTATCTATTAAAACTGGAATTCTAGGAATTACATATCTTCCAGAATCGAATTGTGTTAAACCATATTTTTTAATGAGCTCGAATTTATCGTTTTCTTTGATAGTATCTATTGGATAAGATTCGATAATTTCTAAACTTCCAAAGTTTTTAGCCGTTGGAAATATAACTTTCGAGGTTGGTTTTACTTTAGCTTTTAGTGTTAATGTAAATTGCGCACCAATCTTATTCTTAGTAGTATCGATAGATGTTTCGACTTTTTGAGCAAAAAGTGAAGTCGAAATAAGTAATAATATGTATAGTTTTAATTTCATTTTAATTTTTTTTGAACCGCAAGGGGCGCAAAGTTTTCACTTCATTTTAGCTTAGAAGCGCAAAGGGCGCAAAGCTTTGCGAACCTTGCGAAAAACCTTGTGTGCTTTGCGGTTAAACTATCTCGATTTAAAATATCCTAACAATTTTGTAACATAACTTTCGTCAACCCTTGTGCTTACAGTTCCTGAACCGCATTTTGAGAATATGTCTTTAAAATAACTTACTTTTTCGTTATAATACTTTTCATATTCAAAACGTACATTTTTAGAGTTTGTGTTTATCCATTGTGTTTCACCTGTTTCGGCGTCTTGCATGGCAACCAACCCTATATTTGTCATTTTTTCTTCACGAACATCATATACACGAACACCCGTGATATCGTGCTTTTTTCCAGCTATTTTTAATGTTTTTTCGTAATCATCATCTGTAATAAAATCGGAAATCATAAAAACTATGGCTTTCTTTTTTTGTGTTCCAGACAAGAATTTTAATGCTTGCGAAATGTCTGTTTTATTACTCTTCGGTTTAAACTCTATTAGTTCACGGATGATTCTGAGCACGTGTGATTTTCCTTTTTTAGGAGGAATATACAACTCAATTTCATCTGTAAATAAAATCAATCCTATTTTGTCGTTATTTTGAGTAGCAGAAAACGCCATAGTTGCAGCAATTTCAGTTACTATTTCACTTTTGAGTTGGTTTTTAGTTCCAAAGCTTTCTGAACCAGAAATATCCACCATAAGCATCATCGTGAGTTCTCGTTCTTCTTCAAAAACCTTTACATGTGCTTCGTTATATCTTGCCGTCACATTCCAATCGATGGCACGAATATCATCACCGTATTGATATTGTCTCACTTCCGAAAAAGCCATTCCTCGTCCTTTGAAAGATGTATGATATTCGCCCGAAAAGATATGATCGCTCAATCTTCGGGTTTTAATTTCTATTTTTCTAACTTTTTTTAAGAGTTCTTTTGTATCCATTTTTTAAAGGCAATATTGTTAAAGAATTTTGCTTTATTGCTTTTAAGGAACTTCTATCTCGTTTACGATTTTATTGATAATATCGACTGAAGTCACATTTTCGGCTTCAGCTTCATAAGTGATTCCAATTCTGTGGCGTAATACATCATGAACAACAGCACGAATATCTTCTGGGATAACATAACCACGACGTTTGATAAAAGCATAGCATTTTGCAGCATTCGCCAAATTTATACTTCCACGAGGCGATGCTCCGAAACCAATAAGTGGTTTTAAGCTTTCTAATTTATATTTTTCTGGATAACGTGTGGCAAAAATAATATCGAGAATATATTTTTCGATTTTTTCGTCCATATAAACCTCACGAACTGCTTCTTGCGCACGAACAATTTGTTCGACTGAAACAACTGGGTTCACTTTTTGGAAGCCACCATTTAGATTTTGACGAATTACCATTCGTTCGTCTTCCATTTTAGGATAATCGATAACTGTTTTAAGCATAAAACGATCGACTTGCGCTTCTGGCAAAGGATAAGTCCCTTCCTGTTCGATTGGATTTTGTGTTGCAAGCACTAAAAATGGTCTGTCTAGCTTAAAAGTAGTATCGCCAATAGTTACTTGTTTTTCTTGCATGGCTTCTAAAAGTGCAGATTGTACTTTAGCTGGCGCACGATTTATCTCATCGGCAAGAACAAAATTAGCAAAAATTGGTCCTTTTTTTATTGAAAATTCATTTGCTTTAATATTGTAAATCATGGTTCCCACAACATCAGCAGGTAATAAATCTGGAGTAAACTGAATACGACTGAAAGAACCTTGAATAGCTTGCGATAATGTATTTATGGCTAGAGTTTTTGCTAAACCTGGAACACCTTCAAGCAAAATATGTCCTTGTCCTAAAAGACCGATAAGCAAACGCTCAATCATGTGTTTTTGTCCCACAATTACTTTGTTCATTTCCATGGTGAGAAGGTCTATAAAAGCACTTTCTCTTTCAATTTTTTCATTAATCGCTCTAATGTCTAAAGTCGTTGTATTTTCTTCCATTTTTATTTTTTTAAAGCTGTGAATTTAAACTGTATTTTATTATGGTGCAAATTGAATTTTTTTTTATAAGTAAGATGTTAAAAAATGGTTAAAAATTCTTTTAAACCTACTATTTTAAGGATGATTTATGATAGTATTTGCCTATTTTTAAGATTTTAAATTTAAAACTACTAAAAATGAACTTTTCTAGAATAATTGCAGGAACCATGACTTGGGGAATTTGGGGCGAAAATTACAATACAAACCAAATGGTTAAAATGCTAAATTGTTGTCTAGAAAACAACATTACAACTTTTGATCATGCTGATATTTACGGTAGTTATACCACGGAAGCTAGTTTTGGTAAAGCCTTTGGTGAAAGCCAAATAAAGCGAGAAAAAATTCAATTGATATCGAAATGTGGTATCGAACATACAGAAGGGAGAAATAATAAAATTAAACACTATAATTATTCGAAAAACTACGTTATTTGGTCGGTCGAAAATTCATTAAAAAATTTGCAAACTGATTATTTAGATGCACTTTTATTACACAGACCAAGTCCGTTGATGCAAGCAGATGAAATTGCCGAAGCGATTGGAAAACTAAAAAAGGAAGGAAAAATTAAAGCTTTTGGCGTTTCGAACTTTTCGCCCATGCAAACCGAGCTTATAAACCAAAAAACAAAAGTTGAATATAACCAAATTCAATTTTCGGCAACTCATCTAGAATCGATGCTTGACGGAAGTTTAGATTACATGCAATTGCATAATATTATACCAATGTCTTGGAATCCTTTGGGGAATATTTTTAAAGAAAAAAATGAAAAAACGATACGGTTACATATACTTTTAGATCAATTAGAAATTAAATATAATGTAACTAAAGACGTCTTGCTTTTGTCTTGGATTATGCAACATCCGGCTGGTATCTTGCCAGTTATTGGCACAACAAATTCAGAAAGAATTAAAAACAGTACTAAAGCAATTTCTACAAAATTAGAACTAGAAGATTGGTTTGCTATTTGGACCGAAAGCGTTGGTCATAAAGTGCCTTAAATTTTTAGAAAAATGATAAACAAACGACTTCTTATTAAGAATTTACTAGCTCACAACGATGAGTGCAGTTTTTATGACAAGAAGCGTCAGTTAAACTTGCATTCTAGAGAAGGTAAAGCCAAGTTTTTGAAACATATTTGTGCGTTGTCTAACTCGAATCCTACGAATAATTCGTACATTGTTGTTGGGGTTGAAGATGCTGATAATGAAATTGTTGGAGATGATTTTTTTGATGATAGTAGAATTCAGAATTTGGTAAATGCTTTTCTAGAAAATCCTCCCAAAATTCAGTACGAAAATGTTCCGTTTCCCAATCTCCCAAAAGATAAAGTTATAGGATTAGTGACTATAAAGCCTAATAATAAAGTATCGTTTTTTAAGAAAGGTATTCATACTATTGTTGCTAATTCTATTTTTAAACGAGTAGGCAGCAACACAATCCCTACCGAAGATAAAATTCCCTTTTCCAAACAAAATGTAGAAACTGTAATTAGCATCGAAAATAATTCACGAAACAGCATCGCTCATACTTTAGATGGTGTTTTAGATTTTATAAATTTTCGCCATAAAGATATGGTTTCTGAATATAAAGTTTTTAAAGAACTGTTTGTAGTTTGTTGGGCAGGAAATAAGAAAAAAATTAGAGAAAATATTTATTTTACCCGTGTTGATATAGAATTAATAAATGAACAGATTAAACTCTTTTACTCAGCACAAGATGAAGTTTTGATAGAGTATACTGAGAACTATTTTGCAATTACAGAGTACATTTCATTAGGATTAAATGACAAAACAAGTTATTATCCTTTAGAAAAAGTAATGATTACATTTTTTGATAATGGTTATTATAAAATAGAAAATAAAATGTTGTTTGAGCCACCTGAATTTAGCAAAAAAATGCTACATCACATTTATAATTCAAACTTATCTTTGATTTCAAAAATGGATAAAGGTTTTACCTTAACAGAAAGAGAAAATAAAGATCTTGAGAATTTGCCATCAACACTTATGATATGCTACTTAAATGGATTTGATAATGCCAAGCAAAAATTAATTGATGCCAAGCATTTATTAAAACCTTATTCTCAAATATATTTAAGTTTTAAAGAAGCATTGCGCGTTCTAAGAAAAATGAAATATAATGGCCCTGATTCTAATTATAGTCATTAAAATTATCCAAAAAATAATCTAAATCATATATGCTTCTTATTGTGTGATAAAGCATTAGAAACCATAGAACAAGAATTCCAAAAAGGTTAAAAACAATTGAAACACCCATTTTTTTATCATTTATAACATAATATCCTTCTTTAAAAGATAATGAAATATTTTGAAAACCTGGCTGTTTTATAAGATCAAGTAAATACCCAACTGATATAACCGCATTTAGAACTAACATCACAAATACAGCAAGAGCAAATGTTGTAATAAACAAACTATATCTAGTTTGTTTATCTAAATTTTGTAAGTTTCTTATCATAGCTAAAATTTTTAATAAGAATTGTCTATTCCTTTAGAAAAAAATTCTAAATAGAATAGACAATCTTGAGGTTAGTAAGATATTGGGGCTATCTATCTATATATAAGCCAAAATTATTTCTTTTTAGCGAATGCGTTTTACGGTTTTTCCGTACATTTTGTTAAAAATTTTGAATTAGGGGGAAATAACAAATAATAGAAGAAAAATATATTATTTGTTTTGTATTAAAAAATGAAATTAAACCAAGCCTAAAGTTTTAGCTTCTCTAATTATATCTTCATCATTACCACCGTTTTTAATACAGAAATAATCACGTATTTGAACTTTTCTTTTCTCTATAGCGCTTAATGATAAGTTTAGATGATTGGGAAGGTTTTTAGTTTTTATACCTTGTGCTAACAAGGAAATAATTTGTCTATTTTGTTGATCTAAAACACTCGATTTAGAGAGTATTTCTTTCAAATTCTGGTTTACAGTTATACTATGATAAGTCTCACCACCCATTATCTTATTAAAAGCAAACAGTAATTCTTCAGCACTAAAATCACTTTTTACTAATAATCCGTTGGGGTCTACTTTTCTAATTAGATCGTATAACAAAATTGCTTCTGTATGTGAGGTTAGCATCACTATTTTAGCATCTGGCAAATAATTCTTTATCAATAAGGCTAAATCTTGACCCGATGTAATATTCATTTGCTCATAAGGAGGTAAACTAAAATCTAAAAAAATCAAATCAAAATAAACTTTACTAGATTCATTTTCATTTGTAATTATTTTATAGGCACTTTCGCAATTATAAGCTGAAGTGGTTTCAATTTCTAACCCTAAATCATTATATGACAAAATAATTTTATACCCTTCAATCATTGAAGGGTGATCATCGACCATTAGAATTTTTAATTTTTTTTGCATAAATTTACTAACTTCTTTAATAAAGTTTATATGGGAATAACCAAGCTAATTTGCGTTCCTTTTCCAACGTTTGATTTAATTTCTAATGTTCCGTGAATCATTGTTGTTCTTGATTGAATATTTTTTAGCCCGATTCCTGATTTTGCTTTTTTTACATTAAAACCAATTCCGTCATCACTTATTTTTACATGGATACTATTGTCATGTTTAGTTATTTCGGCAATAACAAGATTGGCCTTTGCATATTTGCGAATGTTTTGCAATGCTTCTTGAAATATCCTATATAAATTCATTTTTGTTGATGCTTCTACCATTTCCCAATTTATATTGTTCTCTATCTCGATGTGCCCATTTACTTGTAAAGTGGTTTTTAGATCATCAAATAAAGCGGTTACAATTGTTTTAAAACTATCTTTTGCGGCAAAAACGTCTTTATTTAAATCATGTGAGATGGCTCTTATTTCTTTTTCGATATTTTGAATCTCTGCAATATGCAAAAGGCATTTTTTTATAGTTTCTTCATCAGTTTTTTTGCTAAGAATAAACAAATTTAGTCTTGTACTAGTTAGTTTACTCATAATTCCATCGTGCAATTCTTGTGCAATACGCTTTTTTTCATTTTGCCTTCCTTCATCAATTCGACCCTGTTGTTCTAACATTAATTGATAAATTTCACCATTTGCTTTTTGTTGTTCTTGCTCAAATTGTAGTTCTTTATTTTTAGAATGTTGACGTTTTGTGAGATACAACAAAGCAATAATTAATATAAAAAATAAGCTAAAACCAAGAATTACCCATCTTTGAGATGAAATTTTATCTTTCTCTGCTTCAATGTTTTTTTTCTGATCTAAAATCTCATCAGTTTCAAACTCAATTCGTGCAAATTTATTGCGTGTAGCACGTTCGTTATTCTGAAGACTATCTGTTAGTTTTATGAATCGATTATTATAATAAGAATCATTTTTAGGGTCAATTTTAGCAAGTAAATCTAGTGATCTTAATTCGTCTTCAAATATTTTGTTATTATGAGCTAGTATTTTTGCTTGTGTACTAAATAATAGAGCCTTTACAGTGTCTTTTTTTGCAAAATAATATTCTGAAAGATTAATTTTACTAGAAACTATTCCTGGAATATTATTTTGGGTATTTCTAATTTTTAATGCTTCATATAGTAACGAAAACCCAGATTTATCATTTAATTTAAACTTAGAATACCCTAAATTATTAACTAAATTTGCAAATAACAACGGCTCCTTAGCACGAGAATCTGAAATGTCTAATGCTTTTTCAAAATAATAAATTGCTTCATTATGATTATTTTCTTTCTGGCAAACCCTTCCTAAATAATTATATGTCTGCGCTTTGAGCGATAAGTAATGTGAATCTTTTTTTAATTGATTTGTAACTTCATCTGCTTTGTTATAATAAATCAAAGCTTGTTTTGTATTGTTACTCCCTTCAAGTGCGTTTCCCAAGGCAATATAACATTCATATAATAATCTAAAATCTTTTTTATTTTTTATAGTTTTTAATATATTTACTACAGCTGTTTCACAACCTGAAAAATCTTTTTCATAAAACAAAATATTAGCTTTATAAAGCCTAAGTCTATCTATGTCTTCATTATTTTTTATATGCAAATACATTTTTTCGGCCTTACTATAATAATAATAAGCACTGTCATTAATGAATTTCCCATAATGATAGTCTCCAATATATTGCAATGCTTTTGCGATACCAAGAGAGTCGTTACTTTCTTTGGATAGAATATAAACTTTCCTAGAGATATTTATATATCTTTCACTTTCGTTAAGATTATAATGTCTTCCCGCAAGTTTAAAATAATAACTTCTGGTTAGTGAATCATTTATTCTGTTACTTAAAATAAATGAAACTTGATCCGCATACTTATCCCTTTGTATCTTATCTAGTTTATAATTATATGATCTAGATAATAATGTATCTATATTATCATCATTTAAACTCAATAACCGACCACTTTCTTTCTGATTACAATTTAACAGAAGGAAACTAAACAAGACTGTAAAAATTATTTTTTTCAAACTAGATAATCAATATTAATAAATAAAATCAAATTTACTCTTTTTAGAATTTACTATAAAGACTTATCATAGTTATCTTTTACTAATTACATCGGTTTTGGCATTGGCATTGGTGGATCAATATCGGTTGTTGTATTTAATGTTGTTACCTGATTATTATTATTTTCTAGAACATCCTCTACGTTACATGATGCAAATGTTAGTAATAAAGTAACAACTGCTAATGAATAAATGATTGTTTTCATAATTTTACGGGATTTAATTAATAACTTAATTTGTTAAATGTTTTCTTCACAAGAAAAACTCTCTTTTTAGCTTTATAATTTTAACCAAAATTATAACCTCTATAAAAATATATTTTACGGTTTTTCCACACATTTTGTTAAAATTTTTTAAACCACAAAAGCAATTACTAAAATATTTTATGCTTATTCGCAACTCTTATTTAGGGATGAGAACAATAGAAAGAAAGTTTATATAATAAATAGAAAGAAAAAATAATGATGTTACTTTTCCTTTCTATTCATTATGTAAACAATTAGAGAATCTCCATAAATAATTAGACTTTTCTCTTCGACAGTAACATTAATTATTGTGTAATCGTTTAGTAGAGATAAAGAAAATCTATGTGGTATAAATTATAAAGGAGGATTTATTATTATTTTGGTTTATTAATTAGTTTCAAATAAGAGGAAGAAAAAATGAAATATAATTTATGAATCACATTTTAAAATGCTTGTTTATTTATCTTCCTAAATAGACAAATAAATTACTTACAACATAGTAGATTTATTAGCAATAGCCGATAAAGTTGTTAAAATTCTTCCATCTAAAAGACACCATCCTTCGTGATCTGTAGCCTGAAAACCATTCTTTACATCACCAATATCATTTACTTTAAAACTAATCCATGTAAAACCATCACTACAATAAATTGCTGGAAATACAATATTACTTCCACTTCCAGCCGTTGCTGCATTATAAACAACTATTCCCGCAACAAAAGCACACAAAGAACTAGCGAGATTTGTTGATGATAACGCAACACGAGGTAATAAAACACCTTTATTTGTGCTTAATGCATCAAGAATTGAATCTGAATTTGGCGTCATAGTTTCTATTCCTAACTGTGACATAACAACCGAGCCCGACAATAAAATAGAAAGAAGTAGATTTTTTTTCATTTTTTTTTATTTTTTAGATGCTGGTAATAATTCTTATATATGTAAAAAATAATTCTCTTTATTTTTTATAGTATTTGATTAAAACTATTTTTTTAAATAAAAAATTTTATTTTTAGCATTATAATTCCTACTAAATTAAAATCTATATAGAAATATATTTTACGGTTTTCCCGCACATTTTGTTAAAATTTTAATTAAACAAAACATATTTAAGACCTATTTTTTATGTAAATTCACGCCTACAATATTCAGGAATGAGAACATTAATAATAGGCGATATACACGGAGGACTTCGAGCTTTAAAACAAATTTTAGAAAGAAGTAAAACCACAGGAAATGATTTATTAATTTTTCTAGGTGATTATGTAGATGGCTGGAGCGAATCACCACAAGTTTTAGATTTCCTAATTGAATTAAAAAAAACAAACAACTGTATTTTCATGCGTGGAAATCATGATGAGTTATTATGTGAATGGCTCATAGATAGTAAAGATAATCCCATGTGGTACAAAAACGGAGGAAAATCTTCCATTTTAGCATATCAACTTGTTTCAAGTGAAAGGAGACAAAAACATATTGAATTCCTAAAATCGTTACAAAACTATTATTTAGATTCTCACAATCGATTATTTCTTCATGCTGGATTTACAAATATGAATGGTGTAGATTCAGAATATTTCCCAAAACTATTATACTGGGACAGAACGTTATGGGAAACAGCATTAGCATTAAACGAGAATTTTGAAACTACCCATAAATTTTACCCTAGACGATTTACATTGTATAAAGAAATATACATAGGTCATACACCTGTTACTAGAATTGGGAAACTTATCCCTGTTCAAAAAGCCAATATTTGGAATGTAGATACTGGAGCAGCTTTTAATGGCCCGCTAACTATTATGGATATTGACACTAAAGAATTCTGGCAAAGTGATTCATTACCTTCCTTATATCCAAACGAAAAAGGCAGGAATTAGATAGAACTTATTATATTTGCCAATATTATTTAAAATTTATAATTAAGATGAAGAAAGTTATTACATTATTACTTGTTATTTCAGCAAGTATTGCAAATGCACAAGCTTACAAAGGAAAAGGAGATATTAAAGCCCAAGTTGGGGCAAATATCCAAAGTGGTGGAACAGGAATTGTTGTTTCTGCAGATTTTGGTGTTGGCGAAAACATGTCTGTTGGTTTTTCTACAAATTACTTATTGTCTGCAAAAAACACCTATTTATCATATAACACGACAACATTAGTATTTGAAGAAAACAAACCAAAATTTACAGACAGAATCGATGCAAAAGCTCGTTTTAATATAAATTTAGGAAATGTTATTGGTCTTGACGAAAAAATGGACATATATCCTGGATTAGATTTAGGTGTAAGAAATTTTGGTGCACATACAGGATTTCGTTATTTCTTTACTGATGGCTTTGGAGTTTTTGGCGAAGCTGGAATTCCTATTGCAAAATATAGCAAAAATGATGATGGATTTAAGTATTACAACAACCAATTTACATTTAATGTAGGTGTTTCTTTTAATTTATAATAAATTTAAAAACAATAATAGCCATTAATTTACACATTAAACAGTTGCAAATTAATAGTTTTTCATAAAAAAATCAATATGACTCCAATAGAAAAAAAATTATACGAAAGAAGCGATTCAAAATGTGAATTATGTGGTTCTAACGATGATTTAAGAATACATTTAACAAAAGAAGAAGCTATATCGGTAGACAATTCGGTATTGGTATGTACTGTTTGTAAAAATCAAATAGAAAATACCACAACAACTGATCCTAATCATTGGAGATGTCTTAGCGATAGTATGTGGAATGAAAACAAACCAGTACAAGTTGTAGCTTGGAGAATGTTGAACAGATTGCGTCCAGAAGGTTGGCCTCAAGATTTGTTAGATATGATGTATCTTGATGATGAAACTTTAGTTTGGGCAGCTGCTACTGGCGAAGGAGAAGATGAAGAAGGTAAAATAGTTCATAAAGATGGTAATGGAAACATTCTGAAAGATGGAGATTCTGTTGTCTTAACAAAAGATTTAGATGTAAAAGGAGCTACTTTTACTGCAAAACGTGGAGCAGCTGTACATAACATTAAATTGGTTTGGGACAATGCTGACCAAATTGAAGGTCGTGTAGAAGGACAACACATCGTGATTTTGACACAATATGTTAAGAAAACGAAGTAATCAATTTACCACATAAGATCATTTAAGATCGAAAATAAAAAAGCGTTCAGTAATTGAACGCTTTTTCTTTATACTTAAAATTTATATTTTCTTATGTATTTTGAAATAAAACTACAAATCAAATTTAATTCCTTGTGCTAAAGGCAATTCATCCGAATAGTTAATAGTATTTGTTTGTCTTCTCATATATACTTTCCAAGCATCAGAACCAGACTCACGTCCTCCACCAGTTTCTTTTTCTCCACCAAAAGCACCACCAATTTCGGCACCTGATGTCCCAATGTTTACATTAGCGATACCACAATCTGAACCTGAAAAAGACAAGAATTTTTCCGCTTCTTTCAAGCTATTGGTCATAATTGCCGAAGATAATCCTTGAGCAACTCCGTTTTGCAATTCGATTGCAATTTCAACTTCACCACTATATTTCATTAAATATAAAATAGGAGCAAAAGTTTCGTGTTGTACAATTTTATAAGTGTTTTCAGCTTCAATAATGGCTGGTTTTACATAACATCCTGATTCGTAACCTACACCTTCTAAAACACCACCTTCAACTAATACTTTTCCACCTTCTGCTTTTGCAGATTCAATAGCAGCTAAATAAGTATTTACCGATTCTTTGTCGATTAATGGGCCAATATGATTTTTTTGATCTAAAGGATTACCAATTGTTAATTGCCCATAAGCACCAACGATAGCATCTCTTACTTTATCATAAACAGATTCATGAATAATTAATCTTCTTGTAGAAGTACATCTTTGTCCTGCAGTTCCCACAGCGCCAAATACAGCTCCTGGAACAACTACTTTTAAATCGGCAGTTGGTGTAATAATAATAGCATTATTTCCTCCTAATTCTAGTAAAGATTTACCAAAACGTTGTGCCACTGTCGAACCAACAATTCTTCCCATACGAGTTGAACCTGTTGCAGAAACTAATGGGATTCTCACATCAGTAGTCATCATTTCACCTACCTTGTAATCTCCATTTATAATACAAGATATACCTTCTGGTAAATTATTTTCTTTTAATAT
Organism: Flavobacterium sp.; assembly: GCF_046153165.1. Taxonomy (GTDB): domain Bacteria; phylum Bacteroidota; class Bacteroidia; order Flavobacteriales; family Flavobacteriaceae; genus Flavobacterium. The sequence continues at coordinate 36,652 of NZ_JBJXEN010000098.1, forward strand.
ATCGGCAATGATATTTTGACAAGCAACAGAGCATAATGGTGCTTTTTCTGATGCTTTCCAAACACATACATCACCACATATCCAAGCTAAAGCGGTATTCCAAGCCCAAACGGCAACAGGAAAATTAAATGCTGAAATAATTCCAACAACACCAATAGAATGCCATTGTTCTCTCATGACGTGACTTGGACGCTCTGAAGGAATAGTTTGCCCGTTCAATTGACGAGAAAGACCCACTGCAAAATCACAGATATCGATCATTTCTTGAACTTCACCATAACCTTCTTGAAGAGATTTACCCATTTCGTAAGAAACTAACTTACCAAGTGGTTCTTTTAATTCTCTTAGTTTATTTCCAAACTGGCGAACAATTTCTCCTCTTTGTGGGGCAGGCATAGCTCTAAAGCTTTTAAATGCTTCTGTTGCGCTTTGCATTACTCTTTCGTAATCTGCAGCAGTAGTTGCTCTCACTTTTCCTATTAATTGACCATCTACTGGCGAATAACTTTCTAATAATTCACCATTTGAAAACCATTCACTTCCTGTTGAAGTTCCTTCATTTATTGCTTTTACACCTAACTGTGCTAATGCTTCGGTCATACCGAATTGTTGTGCTATTGTTGACATTATTTTCAAATTAATTTTTGCAAAGTTATAACTTTTTGTTTAATCGTGAGTTGGATAGGATTAATAAAAAATGCCTTAATTCATATTGTATGTATTAAGGCGTTTTAAGTAATTATATTCGTTAAGAAACTACATCTTCATCAACCAATTTTTAACTGAAACTTCATTGTTAATAATATCTCGTAATTCAGAAATCTTAACTCGATCTTGTTTCATAGTATCACGATGACGAATAGTTACCGTTTCGTCTTCTAATGTTTGATGATCTACCGTAATACAAAATGGTGTTCCAAGTGCATCTTGTCTTCTATAGCGTCTTCCAACTGCATCTTTCTCATCGTAAGCCACATTGAAATCCCATTTTAAATCTTCAATAATTTTTCTGGCAACTTCTGGCAAACCATCTCTTTTTATTAATGGTAAAACGGCAGCTTTTGTAGGGGCTAAAACTGATGGTAATTGTAAAACTGTTCTTGTTGAACCGTCTTCTAGCGTTTCTTCTTTTAATGAATTTGAAAAAACTGCCAAGAACATTCTGTCTAATCCAACTGAAGTTTCTACCACATATGGTGTATAATTTGAATTGGTTTCGGTATCAAAATATTGTAATTTTTTACCTGAAAACTTCTCATGCGCTTTTAGATCGAAATCGGTTCTAGAATGAATTCCTTCTAGTTCTTTGAATCCGAACGGGAAATTAAATTCAATATCCGCAGCAGCATTAGCATAATGTGCTAATTTTTCGTGGTCATGAAAACGGTAATTATCTTTTCCTAGACCAAGTGATAAATGCCAGTTTAAACGTGTAGTTTTCCAATATTCATAATACTTCATCTCTTCTCCTGGCTTTACAAAAAATTGCATTTCCATTTGTTCGAATTCACGCATTCTGAATATAAACTGACGTGCTACAATTTCGTTTCTAAATGCTTTTCCAGTTTGCGCAATTCCGAAAGGAATTTTCATTCGGCCTGATTTTTGAACATTTAGAAAGTTTACAAAAATACCTTGTGCTGTTTCGGGACGCAAATATAAATCCATCGCAGATTCTGCTGAGGCTCCAATTTTTGTTCCAAACATTAAGTTAAATTGTTTTACTTCTGTCCAATTTCTTGATCCAGAATCTGGGCATGCACTTTCTAATTCTTCAATTAGTGCTTTTACATCAGCCAAATTTTCAGTTTCTAATGAACGAGCCATTCTTGATAGAATTTCATTCTTTTTAGAAAGATATTCGACTACACGAGCATTTGTAGTTACAAATTCCTCACGATTAAAGCTTTCACCAAAGCGAATACTTGCTTTTTCGAT